>JANSWP010000142.1 GCA_024743405.1 Bacteroidota bacterium | reverse complement strand
CAACTTCCGAAACGGTCACTTTGAGCGTCATTCCTTATCCTAATGTAGATTTAAATGTCCCACTGTTTAATGAAATTTGTGAGGGAGATCAGTTCACCATTTCTGTGCCTGCTGGCGCTGACACCTATGAATGGTTTGAAAACGGCAACTCTACAGGTATTTTCACCAATTCGATCACGGTCAATCAAGCAGGAAATTATTCTGTCATAGCAGCCAATTCCAGTTGTGTAGCTACCTCAGAAACTACTCAAATATTAGTTAAAACCTATCCTGATGTTACGCTTTCTGCAAATAATGATTTAGAAATTTGTGAGAATGAGACCACAGAAATCTCGATTCCTAGTGGGGCAGAAAACTATGAATGGTATTTGAATAATGTACCTATCGGACAAAATGCTAATTTGATTAATATCAATCAAACAGGAAATTATTTTGTTATAGCCGCTAACGGAAATTGTGAAGCAACCTCGCAAAGCATTCATTTGGAGGTGGTCGAATATCCAGACGTGACAATTTCTCTTTTTGGAGACCAGTCCTTATGTGATGGAGAAACAATGAATATCGTCGTTCCAATTGGTGCCGAAAACTATCAATGGTTTGATGAGGGAATATTAATTGAAGAAGGAATAAATGCTTTGACCGTTTCAACAACAGGCAACTACTCTGTTATTGCTTCTAATAGTGATTGTATAGCAACCTCTGAAGAAACTCCAGTCACTCTTTTTCAATATCCAAATGTGGAATTAAATATTCCGTTACAAAATTCTATTTGCGAAGGGGAAAACCTTCAAATTTCAGTGGAGCCTGGGGCAGACGGCTATGTATGGTTTGAGGATGATGAACCTATACTACCTTCAAACCTTCCTGAAATCACCGTACAAACATCAGGAAATTATTATGTAACGGCAGTTAACGGAGACTGCAGTGCTACTTCTGAAACAGTGGTTTTAGAGGTTATTGCATTCCCTGAAACGACCCTTTCCGTGCCAACTCAAAATACACTATGTGAGGGAGAAACATTGATCATAAAAATTCCAAAGGGAGCAGATTCCTATCAATGGTTTAAAGACGGTAACGCACTAAATGAACAAAGCTTTGAAATAGAAGCATCTGAAGCGGGCGAATATTATGTATTGGCAATGAATCAAAATTGTGTCAGTACCTCAGAAACGGTTACCATCGAAGTCAATAGTTATCCTTCTGTTGCCTATTTTGAAATTCCAAAGGATACTATTTGTGAAGGGGAAACTTTGATAGTAGAAGTGCAAAATAATGCTGAATCCTATCAATGGTTTTTGAATGGGAATGCCATTTCAGAAAATGAAGCACAAATAGAAATTTCTCAAAATGGAACCTACCATTTAGAAGCAGCGAATGGAGATTGCATGTCCACTTCTATTCCCTTCACCGTCGCTGTTTTGAACGCTCCAGATCCTACACTCTCAACATCCCTTAATAATGAAATTTGCGAAAATGAGACTTTAAACATTGCTGTTCCATTCGGAGCTAGCTCCTATAAATGGTATTATAACGGTGATTTACTAAATGAGAATTCGAACGAGATTGAAGTAAATCTTGCAGGCAAATACTTTGTTGAGATATCAAATTCAGAATGCTCCATTTTGTCAGAAACGGTTAACTTGACCATCAATACCCTACCAAATATCTCGCTTTCCGTTCCGACTCAAAATACAATTTGCTCCGACGAGTTTTTAACTATAGAAGCGGTCACTGGCGCATCAGCATATAATTGGTATTTCGAGGAGAATTTATTGCCAAACCAAGGTTCAGAAATTCAAGTAAACGAGCCCGGAAATTATTATTTGGAAGCACAAAATGGAAACTGTGAAGCTACTTCTGAAACGATATCTTTAGAGGTCATTGAATATCCAAATGTAGGCTTAAATGTACCCTTACAAAACGAAATTTGCGAAGATGAAGAATTGAATATTAGCATTGAAGAAAATGCAGAAAGCTATCAATGGTTTGTAAATGACCAATTAATTACTGAGAATGGATTCGAGATAACAACTTCTCAATCAGGAAGTTATTACGTAGAAGCCGCCAATGGGAATTGCATCTCAACCTCCGAAACAGTAGCTTTAGAAGTCCTTACTTATCCGAATGCAGCCTTTAATGTTCCCTTACAAAATGAAATTTGTGAAGGGGAGGAATTAAATATTGCCATAGAAGAAAATGCAGAATTCTATCAGTGGTTTTTGGACGGAAATATGATTCCAAATAATGAGTTTGAAATTACGACTTCAGTCTCCGGAGCGTATCAAGTTGAGGCTGCAAATGGGAATTGTGTGGCTACTTCAGAGACCGTTAGCCTAGCTGTGATCGCCTACCCTAATGTGTTTTTGAATTTACCTTTAGAAAATGAAATTTGTGAAGGAGAGGAATTAAATATAGCTATCGCCGAAAACGCGGAATCTTACCAATGGTATTTAAATGGAGCGCTCATTCCAAATACCGAATTTGAGATAACAACTTCTGTTCCGGGTGATTATTTTGTGGAAGCCGCCAATGGAATTTGTTCGGCTACCTCTGAAACAGTGAACTTGATTGTTCACGATTATCCAAATGCAGTATTAAATGTACCCACACAAAATCAAATTTGTGAAGGACAAAGTCTCCTAATATCTGCGCTTACTGGAGCAGAATATTACGATTGGTATTTCAACGGTGCCCTAATAAATACGGATGAAAATGAAATCGAGGTTGACCTTCCTGGTGAGTATTTCTTAGTTGCTAAAAATGGAGATTGTGCAGATACATCTGAAATCATCTTTTTAGATATTTTTGAAATGCCCGATTTCAATATTTCGCCTAATCAAATCGAATTTTGTGAAGGCGAATCAGCTATTATCCAAATCCCAGATGTTTTCGATAACTACCAATGGTACTTTAATAATGAGCCAATCCAAGGTGCCACAGAACCAACTTTAGAACTCAATGAAGCTGGCGAATACTATGTCGAAGTCACTTTAATGGACTGCTCAAATGCCTCTAATGTGGTATCTGTCGAAATCTTCGATCCACAAATACCAAGCATCGACATTGATAATAATACATTGACAGCGTCTAACGCCACATTTTATCAATGGTTTTTAAATGGAAATCCGATTTCAGGCGCTAATAATCAAACTTATGAAGCATTTGAAAGTGGTGATTATGCTGTAGAAATTATTGATCAAAATGGATGTTCTACTATATCAAATATGGTCAATATTATCATTTCAAAAACCAACGAATGGATTCTTAATTGGAACTTTAACCTATATCCAAACCCTACAAATGGTATAGTAAGTCTCGAATTTGAATTATCGGAATTGGTTCAAATTTCGAAGATTGAAGTGGTTAATAATCTGGGACAGGTCGTTTATTTCAAAGATGTTCTATTCTCAAATAACCATATAGAAACCATTGACTTAGAATATTTCACTGGAGGAATTTACTGGGTGAAAATTATAGATAATGAAGGGAAGTTTATTGCAAAAAAATTAGTCGTGAATTGATGATTTCCGACGCTGATTTTTATGAATTGGAGTAAATGATTTTCTTACTTCAATTCATAAAAATCAGCGTTTTTAATAATAATCTTTGATTATTCTGTTCTTATAGCCTGTCTTATTTCTTCTTCTTTTCAGATTCAATTCTAGTATCTTCGAAAAAACATCATTTAATTGTTTTTCTTTGCGAAAACAAAACATGTATTTTTCCAACTAAAAAATGAATAATCATGCAAAACGTAAACCAAAAACAACTTTTTAATGCTAGTTGTATCGCTCTCATTGTTACCGCAATGACTTTTGCGATCAGAGCTGGAATTCTTGGACAATTAGGAACTGACTTTCAATTAAATGATCAAGAATTAGGATGGGTAAACAGTATGGCTTTTCTAGGATTCCCTGTAGCGACTGTATTGGGAGGCTTACTTTATAATTCTATTGGTCCACGGAAATTAATGTACTTCGCTTTTTTTGCACACCTTTTAGGTTTAGTATTGACCATATTCGCTGCCGGTTTTTGGACTTTATTAATTTCTACTTTTTTCATTGGTGTTGCAAATGGAACGGTTGAAGCTGCCTGTAACCCTATGATAGCAGATCTTTACCCTAATAATAAAACCACAATGCTCAACAAATTTCACGTTTGGTTTCCTGGTGGAATCGTAATTGGAAGTTTAGTTTCTTTAGCAATGACAACATTGGGTATGGGCTGGCAATTGCAAATTGCGATTATGTTGATTCCTACATTAATATATGCTTATTTGATTTTTGGACAGAACTTCCCAGAAGGCGAAAATATCGAAACTTCAACATCAACCAATATAAAATCTCTTCTATCACCATTATTCCTATTAGTTGCCGTTTGCATGAGTTTGACTGCCGTTACTGAGTTAGGAACTCAACAATGGGTGGAGCGAATTCTAGGGAAAGCTGGGGCAAGTCCAATGCTTGTTTTAGCCTTAGTTACCGGATTGATGGCTGTAGGAAGATACTTTGCAGGCCCCATCATCCATCGATTAAATCCAACTGGTGTACTTTGGGGAGGCTCAATTATCGCTGTGCTCGGAATTTATTTAATGAGCATTGCAACTGGTGGAATGGTCTATTTTGCAGCGATTTTATTTGCAATCGGGGTGATGTATTTCTGGCCAACTATGCTTGGATTCACCTCTGAATATTTGCCTAAAACAGGGGCATTAGGGATGTCATTGATCGGTGGCGTCGGTATGTTTGCAACAGCTATGTGGCAACCCGTAATTGGGAAATGGCTAGATGATGCTCGTCAAGTAGCCTTAGATAGTGGCGTTTCCGCAGATGCCGCTGACTTAGCCGCAGGGCAAGCGGCTTTAGGAAATATAGTACTCTTTCCAATAGTCTTGGTATTCCTTTTCGGAATCCTTTATTTCTATATGAAAAATAGAATGGTAAAGGCCTAGTTAATCTTCATTATAATTAGACCATGTTAAACGGACTATTCAATTTGATTTGAATAGTCCGTTTTTTCATTTTATGCTCTTAGTTCTTCTCTAAACTATCATATTGTCGATAATTTTTTTTCAGATGGTTAAGTAAGTTCTTGGACAGCATTAAGTTGTACTTAAATACTGCAACATCGAGCCAAAGGCGCCCGTTGCAGTAGTGGAGGCTTGGACTCCCCTCCAAAACCACCATTTTCTGGAGCGAGCCGCTTTGCGGCAATGCTCCAGTGTAATCTATTCAAAATTCATCAAGTGACGGAAAGTCACCAGATGAAAGCGTGTCTTCATCTGATGAATTTCAACCTTACCATTTTAGTCGTTACTTAGCACTACCAATTTATAATCTTATCATAAAAAAAAAGGATGAACTCAATCACTGAATTCATCCTTTTTTGACTGTGAAAAGTAGTCAACTAAATAGAAAAGCAAATTTACCTCATCTTAGGTCGACGACGTTTTCCGCCTGGCTTTAATGGAATTCCTTTGCTCCTGCCTCCATATCCAGCACGAGTCGCTGCCTGAATTTGACCACGGTTATTTAAAGCTTTCTCGAATTCTTTAATTTGTTCCTTCAAAGCACCCTCTGTCACCTTCATTCCTTTTATTGCACGAAACTGGAGTTTAGCTTGATTCCACTTATTCTTTTTCGCGGAAATATTAGCTAATTGAAGTGCGACAGCTGCCTTTTCATTATCTGTTGGGAGGTCTAAAGATTGAGCTATATTTAATAAATCTTCTGCATCTTCTGACCGTCCTTGATGCTCCGCAATGGTTCCTTTTAAAATATAGTAGTACGCCTTATTGGTAACATAAAGAAGATTAGGGAAAAGAATCAAATTCAATCTTTTATCTGCTCCTACAAAATCTGTTAGTTGAATAAACTTAGCAGCAGATTGAATAGTCCCCAATAAAAGGTAGCTAACTAAAAGTCCGATACCAATTAATAAGATAGGGAAAGCATACCAAAAACCTTGAAAAATCGCTAATAAAATGCCTCCAATTAGGCAAAGTGCAATCAGTGCGAATTTTAAATAAATATTGATACTAAACATAAATGTTAATTTCAGTTTTCTAATTGAGCGACAAAGGTACGAAATGACACTACTTGAAAATGTATTAATTCGTAAAATGTTTCAAACATTATTTTGATTATTTGTTTATTGGCAATGTATTGGTCTTTTCATGAAGACCAATTTTGTTTGTGTGAATTCTTAAACATATCTTTACGCACATGGAGTCCAAACAAGAAACTTTTGTTTATAAAGAAGAAGCGGAAAGGCTTGAGCGTATAGCCTATATATTGAAAACGGTTGCACATCCTGTGCGATTAGGTATCATTCGTCTATTGGAAATTCATCCAAAAATGAATGTTTCTGATATTTGTGAAGCCCTAAGTACAGAACAATCTTTAACTTCTCACCACCTTCAAAATATGCGTCTGAAAGGTCTTTTGAGCGTAAAAAGGGATGGACGTAGCATGATGTATTCGCTTAAAGAAAGAGATATTTCTTTGATTATTGATTGTTTAGACAACTGTCAATGTAATATGTAGTTTTGCCTAAATCTAAATTTCTTTTTCTTTAAAAAAACGGTGTATAAATCAAGTGTATTTATACACCGTTTTTAATACCTACTATTACCCATTTAAGTGCTTGGAAATAAATTATTTTTACTTGCCTTAGACAGAGACTCAATGTTTTCTGGGAACTTTCGTGAAATGGAGAAAGACAAAACAGTTGAATACCTTATTGAAAAAATACTCCCTGACCAAATAAAAGATTAAATTACATCCTAATCTGAGCTACCCATCCAATAGCACCAGATCATTTGAGTGCATTTCATTTTTTCGTTTCGGAGCGTCCAACCGTTCAAACGGGCGGTTGAAAGATGTTTCTCAACCCACCATTTGAATGGTGGGAATATTGAATATTGAATATTGAATATTGAAAAGAAACTTTGGGCGCGAAAAAATGAAATGTACTCAGTTACCTCAAAAAAAAAAAATGAAAAACTTTTTGTTTTCCTTTTTCGCCTTGCTCATAGGCATTTTTCTTCCTTTAAGCTCTACTTCCCAGGTTCTTAACATGGGAGGTGGCAGCACCTACGCCGTCGTCGTTGGCATCTCGGACTACCAAGATGAAGGTATCCCCGACTTGCGTTTCGCAGATAAAGATGCGGAAGCATTTGCTAATTTCTTACGCTCACCGGCAGGGGGTGAACTGGATGAGCATCACCTCAAATTAATGACCAACGAACAGGTCACGCTCGGAAAATTTGATGCAGCCCTTTGGTGGCTGGTGGACGAGTGCAAGGAAGGAGATAAAGTGATCATCTATTTCTCCGGACACGGAGATGTGGAACGTCGATCTGTGAGTCAGCCAGGGTTCTTACTTTGTTGGGATGCTCCTCCTCTTGCCTACACCGGCGGCGGCACTTATTCTTTGTTTTTTCTCAAAGATATCATCAGCACACTTTCTATCCAAAATAAAGTAAAGGTCACCCTGATCACAGATGCCTGTAGAAGTGGAAAATTGGCCGGTAGCTCCATTGGAGGAGCTCAAGCTACGGCTGCCAACCTCGCCGGTCAATTCGCCAACGAAATCAAAATCCTTTCCTGCCAACCCGACGAGTACAGTATCGAAGGCGAGCAGTGGGGAGGTGGTCGCGGAGCATTCAGCTATCACTTGCTCGAAGGACTTTTGGGCATGGCAGACGGCAACGCCGACAACGCCATCAATCTCAAGGAAATCAGTCGCTACCTTGAGGATAATGTAACGACTGAAGTCGCTCCGGAAAACCAAAACCCTATGGTTATCGGCAGCAAAACGGAGAATTTAGCCTACGTCTTTCCTGAACTTTTAGCACAACTCCAACAAGGGAAAAAGGGACAGATGGAACTGTTCACCGCTACGGAATCCCGAGGAATTGAGGACGACGTCTTCGAAACAGTAGATTCTACTATTCAAGAACAGTTTTATGCCTTCCAAAAGGCATTGGAAGAAAAGGTATTTTTGTCACCCGCTAACACCTGCGCTGATTTCTATTACAAACAATTGATACAGGAGCCTAAGTTGGAAAAGTTGCACAATAGTATGCGTCGAAACTTCGCAGCTGCCTTGCAGGATGACGCACAACAGGTACTTAAAAAAATGATGGAAAATGACCCGGAGGAATCAAACCTCTCCAAAGCAACTTTGGAAGCCAAATACAAATCTTATCCTGCTTACCTCCAGCGAGCCGCCGAGTTACTGGGCTCCGAGCATTATATCTATCCTTCCCTACAGGCTCGAAAACACTATTTTGAAGGGTACCTAATGCATATCAATCTTCGGAATGCTGACCCGGAGCTGGGAAAAAAAATATTGGCAAAATATCGAGAAGCCTTAGTCTGGCAACCCAACTTTCCTCAAGCATACTATTCCATGGAGATGGTTCATTTTCATCAAATGGTACAACGAGATTCAGCAGCTTTTTATGCCGAACAGGCAATGAATTTAGCTCCGACGTGGGTGCGCCCTTACTCAAATTTGGCTTTCTTTTACGCTGAGGCCTATATAGTAAGGGGGAATAACTTAGAAAAAGCAAAGTACTTCTTGGAACTCGCCGATCAGGTAGACTCCACTGCATCTCAATCAGACTACATCCATATTAATAACCAAGCATCCTATTATTATAGATCCGGACAATTGGAAAAAGCAGTTTTGACCTACAAAAAGGCCATCGAACGGGACTCCTCAAAAATTTCGGCAATCGGTAATTTGGGAAATGTTTATAATAGCCAAGGTAACCTTGCCGGCGCAGAAGAACAATACAAAAAAGCAATCGACCTCGATTCAACAAACAATATTGTGTTGACTAATTTGGGGCTTGTTTATTTTATGAGCAATCGAATGGAAGCAGCAGAAGTACAATTCAAAAAAGCGCTGAAACTCGATTCTACTTTTGTATCAACATTGACCTGGTTGGGAACTTTATATAGTATTACAAACCGCATCGAGGAAGGAGAAAAATTTTTCCTAAAGATTATTGAATTGGATACCATTTCAATAGTTAATATTATGACTATAGCCAGATATTACAGTACAATAAAACAATATGAAAAAGCTGAAAAATACTATAAAAAAATTATCCGATTAGATTCAACTTTATGGGTTGCATATTCTAATTTAGGCGGTACCTACCAAAAGATGAATGAATGGGATAAAGCCTTAGATATGGCAAAAAAAGCCATAGCGCTCGGTCCGCCAGTTCCCCAACTTTATACCGAACTTGGGGAGGTTTATATGCAAAATCCGGAACAGTTCAAAGATGCCGAAGCTGCATTTAACAAAGCGCTTGAAATAGATTCTAATTCCCCGCAGGCTTATTTCTCACTAAGTCAATTTGCATTGAAAAAAAAGCAGCCGGAGGCAGCTTGGGAATACTTGGAGCAAGCTCTTGAAAAAAATATCGGAAAGGGGGGACAGTTACGACTTAATTCATTTGACCCGATTCCCGATTTTGACGAAATGAAGAAGGAAGAGTCGAGGTGGGGGAAATTGATGGAAAAATACTTCCCTGACCAAACAAAAGACTAAATTACATTCAATATACTGTAAACTAAATATCTTAGTAAGTTCTTGGACAGAATTATGTTGCACTTAAATACTGCAACATCGCGCCAAAGGCGCCCGTTGCAGTAGAAGAGTTTTGGAGGGGAGTCCAATTTAAAAAGCTGAAAGTCAGCTTTTTAAATTGGACTCCCCTCCAAAACCACCATTTACTGGAGCGAGCCGCTTTGCGGCAATGCTCCAGTAATCTATAACTTGATTTTGTCCAAGCACTTACTTCCCCTTTTGAAGGCTTCTTTTTTGAGATTAGGGAGCAGGAAATAAATAAGGTACCCAAATTTTGCACAGCTATTTTTTCTTCAGTCGAGGCAAAAAACGCAGACATACCCATAGGTATGGTGAGTATTTTTAACGAAAAATGAAGGAAAAAGAGCAAGTGAAAAGGGTAGGTTATTTGTTTTCTACTCCCTTATGTGATTCTTTTGTAAAAATATGTTTG
>JANSWP010000103.1 GCA_024743405.1 Bacteroidota bacterium | reverse complement strand
TGCGAGCATTTGGGTCGTCTGCGCCCTGATAAGTAAATTTTAGCCGAAATATCCACAGCCTTGATTTTTGCTTCTTTGTATCAAGACAAAGAAGAAATTGACAAAAAATAGTCTTTATGATACTGGCTTCGCCAGGTTAGGTGGAGCTAAATGAATTTATTTCCTGCTCCCTTATTAAATGTATTTGACTCAAGCACTAGACTTTTTGACTAAAAAATAATGCTCAGGAGGATGTCACATCCGACCGCATCTGATTTAGTCGGATGTGACATCCTCCTGAGCATTAGGTGAAAATTTAGGATTAAAATTTCCTTGACTTATTTTGATAGAACAACACCTGACTTCATTTAGCTTCCTAGATTTTCATTTCAACCTCTTTCTCTGAACTATAATACTTTAAAAAATGTCCCCACCACTTCAGTTTATATTTAGCTTTTATTAATACCTCAACTTTGCCTTTTGGCTTTACTATTAAAATACCAATACCCCTAGATTGACAAATAGTCTTTAACTGTCCGATTTTTATAAGGGAGAGCGCATTCAAACTGTCTTGAGAAAAAGCTAGCCATTGTTCATTGGCTGGGTATTGACCAATTTGTTTCACTACGCTTACCGTTTTATGGGTGAAATGGTTTCGTGTAACAATTCCATAGGTTAAGGCACCAGCTCCTAGCGTATTCAAAGGCAATAATATTTGTAAAAAACCATCATCCATTTTAAAAAAAGCGAAAAATGCACCAGTCAAAATACTAATTAAAATACCGGCTCGAAGGCTATTCCAAATGAGTATGCCCACTTCTGTTTTTGGCACGATCGCAGGTAGGGTTTTATACGATTTTGCTTCCATAGAGATGACATAAGTGCCTAAAATCCAGTGCTTAAAGGCAATTAAGCCGTCAGCGCGTTTTCCACCATATTTCTTTTTAGTTCTTGCCTCTAGTTGAGAATAGAGTTTGCCTTTTTGAGCTTTTCTTCGATATCTTTTTTCTAAAAACGCTTGAGCATGTACTTGCACGGTGATTTCATTCAGTCTCGACATCAATTGGGAGGTTTGTAATTATTTCAAATTATATAATTACAAATATAAAAACAAATTGTTTAATAAGGGGGCTTTTGGAAGGAGCCTTTTGAAAAATAACTAATCAGATAATTTTAAATTATCTGATTAGTTAATCCTAAAGACTAAGCCCTCTTTCTATTCAATATTTTTGACAAAAAATCTCTCTTCCAAAACAACACCATTAATCCAATTAAAATAATTGGCCAAATATTTACCATTGCCAAAACAATGCTCATAATAGCAGACCACCCATTAATAAAATTATCTTTAAAATCATCTGAAAAACCATGTTCTTGAGCTGCCGCCATAGCCTCAAGATCAACAACTTGGTATATTTCTAATTTGATGGTGCTAAAGGCCACTTTATCTTTCAAAAAACGCAACCGCCCTTCCTTAGCTTCAATTTCTTCTTGCAATTGCCTGATTTTTTCTTCCGCATGAAAAACTTGTTCCATTGATTTAGCACTATTTCGGAGCATATCAACATATCGTTCTTTTACTTCTTTTTTTGTTTTAAGCCTAGTTTCGATATCTACATATTCTTCAGAAATATCTTCCGTATTGATTTTTTTATAATCAACAAATTCCGCCTCTTGCCCAATGGTATTTAAGAGCTTATTAAAATTCGAATTGGGGACTCGAATCGAAATCTGATTATTTTTTTGATAACCATTCACGGTCATATTCATTCCAGAGATATAAGAAGCGTATTCCGCTACTGCATCTTGAACCTTTTTCGTACTTAAATTGATATCCTTTACTTGAAATCGGTATTCGGCAGTTTTGATGATTTTTAAATTTTGGATAGGGCTGTCGTCCATTTTCATCTTGGCAGGTATCGCTTTACCATATTTTTTTTGGTTTTCTTCTTCATAAGGATGATTTTGTAAATCAGGTTGTTGAGGTTGTTCATCATAAGCCATTTCGTTTGAGGGAGCTTGATAACAGCTAGCAAGAAGAATTAGGATACCTATTACTTTTGAAATTTTTTTCATGTTAATAAAGGTTTTAATTTTGAATAATTTCCCGGTAGGATGCAAGGATTGCATAAATGTGTCAACAGAAATAGTTCATTGACAACTGATTAACAGCCGAATAAACTTCATTAACAAAAAAAGGCTCTCTCCAAAAGAAATTTTCACGCTGTAGCCGCATGGATTTCATGAATGTACGGTGGGGCATAAAAAAAAGCCTTCGAACAACACTGATCGAAGGCTTTTATCAAAAATATAAAACTTTATGCTTAGCTCAATTGAGCTTCTAATTTACTAACTAGTCCATTTTTTGTAGTAAAACCAACTTGCTTATCAACCACTTCACCATTCTTCAGGATAAGAATAGTTGGAATACTTCGGATGCCAAACTTAGTGGAAACCTTAATATTATCATCAACATTCACTTTGCCGATTTTTACTTTCCCATCATATTCTTTAGATAATTCATCTACAATAGGAGCAATTGCTTTACAAGGTCCACACCATGGAGCCCAAAAGTCAATTAAAGTTACACCTTCATTTTCTAAAGCTTCCGCTTGGAAGTTTGCATCTGTGAATTCGAATGCCATTTTGTATTAGATTTTTAAATTATTGATTTAGAAAAAAATCGTTTTACCCTTTTCTAAATCCCTATTTTTTTAGTTCGCGATTTGTAAACAACTTGAGTTTAAATCAAGTTGCAAATATACAGAGAAACTTTTATTCTGCTGTCTTAATGTTGACAATGAAGCTTAGGAAAAGTAACAATATCCTATTGATCTAATTGCTTTTTTAGGCTTTCTTCCGTAAATAATGGTTTCGGAGGTTCTATTTCTCTTAGTGCTTGAATTTGTTCTTTTTTTATATTTAAAGGCTCTTTCCCAAATGCATTCCTTACAAAAGATAATAAACTAGCAATGTGCTGATCTGTCAAATCAGGATGGTTTTTCAAACCAGGCATTACATTATTAAAATTGTATAATTTTTCATTTACATGAATGGGGCCACGAAGCCCATGAAGTACAATTAATATCAATTTTTTAGGGTCTCCCTCTACCCACTCCGATCCATATAGGGGAGGGGCAAGATTAGGGATGCCCGCTCCGCTAGGTCCATGACAACTTTCGCAATGTTTTCGATATAAATCTAATCCATTGGTTCCTCCATCCTTATTGAGGTTCACTGCATATTGTTGTTTAGGTGGGGCATTTTTCTTTTGAATAGTTGCTTTTAAATAACTGGTTATTAATTGGTTATGAGCGTTTGTGTGTTCTTTTGAATAGGCTAAAAAGCTTTCCTCTACATTTGACAAACTACTTAATGCTGCTTCATGGAGTAAGGTATCCTGTGGATTATTATTGAGTATTTTTTGCAAAATCGGGAAGGAAAAGTCTGGTCTTTTATTAGCTATTATTCCTAAAAGTGAACAAAGCATAAGGTTTGTTTCCGGGTGGTTATTTTCATGAGCTTCTGTGTATGTTGATAAGAGTTCTGGAGATGGATCTGTATTCTTGGGAGGCTGCATTAGCCAAAGTACAAGAGCCTGAACCTTTGGCTTACTCTTTTCAAAGACTTTTCTCAATAGATTGGTAGACAAAAAATTGAACTCATTCAAAGTCCATAGTGCATGAATTTGACCTTTTGGATTTGTTGAATCTAGGGCTTCTTTTTCTATTAGTGATGCTACCTCAAAAGCCTTTCTTTCTATCAAAAATTGTTGTGCCTTGTCTCGAAGGTATCCATTTGAATGACCTATTAGGTCTACTAGGGCTTCATTTTTTAATATAGAAAAATCAGTTATGGCGGGAATAGGTTTTTTACGACTTGAAATTCTGAGGATGCGCCCAAAGTGAACAATAGTATCTAATTTTCTCTCCAAAATTTGTTCTCTCAAATAAGCCGTCATATAAATTTTATGCTGAATGACCCCTCTGTGAAAATCTAGAATATACAGACAACCTTCTGGCGAATTATATAAATTGACAGGTCGGAAACCTTCGTCTGTCGAGGCCAAAAATTCTTCTTTTTCATAAGCTTGATTGCAGTAGAGCTGGTTATTTTTTTCAGAAATCAAAAACCGCTTTATCAAATTACCTTCAGGACCACAAACGAAGGCATTTCCTTGATATTTTTCAGGAAACTGATCCCCTCGATAGATGGCTGGACCACAAGAAGAGGTGAAATTTTTTAAAATATTAAGGGAATCCAAATTTCCTTCTATGTAACCTCGATTGACGGCTGTTGAATGAAGGGGCCATATTCGACGGTCAGGCATTATCCACTCAAAGACTCCTTTTTTGGGAGTGTGATAATTATTGCGAGTCAGTATGTTTGGATTCATTAAATCGGCGTAAAGTGGGTTGGAATTATCGTTATAAAATAGCCTTCCATAATCATCAAAAGTGAGTCCCCATTGACCTCGAAAGCGCAAGGGTTCGACTTCCTTTATCCATCTTTTCCCCTCTTTTTTATAACGTGCAGTTGAGCGAGCAGAGTAAATCCAGTTGTCTAAATGGCGGGTCAACCCATTGGGTTGATGTTCTACATTTCCACCAATAGCATATTGATTATCAACTAGTTGTTTTTGTCCAGGTTGATCTCCATTTCTTTCAATAAACCATAAATTAGGAGGCTCAGCGTATAAGATACCTCCATACACTAAGAGGAGTGCCCTAGGAAGAACTAACTTATCCAAAAAAACTTTCGAATGGTCCATTCGTCCATCATTATCTAAGTCTTCAAGAATAACGATTCGACCTGTTGGCTTATCTTCATTGGTGCCGTCAATATTGGGCATATATCCATTCATTTCAACGACCCAAATTCTACCTTTCTCATCAAAGTCCATTGCCACAGGAGCTTCAATTAGATATTCCGAAGCAATGACCTCTAAATTAAAATCAGGTTGAGTTTGGTAGGATTCAAGCTTGATTTCAGGTTCTTGAACATCTGGATTAGAACAATTAGAGAGTAAAATAAAGGAAGCCAATATCGTATAATTCAAAATTGTTGAAATCTGAAATGGCATCAATTGAAAATTTTAGCTAATGATTTTAAGCAATTATTTAATTCAAGTTTCGGATAATTCTTGATGAATGGAAGATCGTCCAATTTTACTTCAAAATCAGCCTACGGCAATGATCTTTCACAAAATTCTCCGTTTCCCATTCAATATCCGCAACTTGGGTTATTTATTTTTTTGCAAAAAAACGAATTCCTAATTTAAAATAGGATAGGAGAGCGAAATATTAAAAACTCCTGTCTTAGCATTCCTTTTACATCCTTAAGAATTCGTATTTTCGGGCACTTTTTTAAAAGATGCAAAAACAAATTTATGAATCTATCCAATGCAAAGAATGCGCTAAAGAAATACTTTGGATATGACCACTTTCGCCCACTTCAAGCAGATATCATTCAAGCTATTTATGACCAAAAAGATGCGCTTGTTTTGATGCCAACTGGAGGAGGAAAGTCTATTTGCTTTCAGATTCCAGCCATTACCATGGAAGGGACATGTATGGTTATTTCACCATTGATTTCTTTAATGAAGGATCAAGTAGAAGCCTTACGAGCTAATGGCATTCAAGCGGCATTTTTAAATAGTTCATTGACGCAAGAAGAACAAAGAAAAGTAGAGGATGATTTATTTTATGGACGATTGGATTTGATCTATGTGTCTCCTGAGAAAATGTGTTCTAGAGAGTTTTTGCCCTTATTAAAAAAGGTTAATGTCAATTTATTTGCGATTGATGAGGCACATTGTATTTCCTCATGGGGACATGATTTTCGACCAGAATATGCGCGCTTAAAATTCTTGAAGAATGAATTTCCTAATGTCCCAACGGTTGCCTTAACTGCCACTGCTGACCGAATGACTCGAAAGGATATTGTCGAACAATTAAATTTAAATAATGCCCAAACTTTCCTTTCTAGTTTTGACCGACCCAATTTGAGTTTGGAGGTTCGTCCAGGTCGAAAACGGATAGAACAAATTCTTGAATTCATAAAAAAAAGACCTAATCAATCTGGTGTGATTTATTGTTTGAGCCGCAAGGGAACCGAAGATATTTGTGCTAAATTATTGAAAGAAGGCATAGAGTCAGATTACTATCATGCGGGAATGAGTTCACAAGAGAGGAGTAGGGTACAAGAGGCATTTATTAAGGATGAAATTCCTGTTATTACTGCAACCGTTGCCTTTGGAATGGGGATTGATAAATCCAACGTCCGCTGGATTATTCACTATAATTTGCCTAAAAACATTGAAAGCTATTATCAAGAAATAGGTCGTGCTGGGCGTGATGGTGCAGATGCAGATACTTTACTTTTTTATTCTTTTCAAGATGTAGTCAAATATCGAGACTTTATAGAAGAGAGTGAGTTACGTGAAATCAAGTTGGCTAAGCTGGATCGTATGTATCAATTTGCAACTTCAGTAGCTTGTCGGCGAAAAGTGTTGCTCAATTATTTTAGCGAGAATATGCGTCATAATTGTGGTAATTGTGATGTTTGTAAAAACCCGCCCACAGTTATTGATGGAACGGTGATTACGCAAAAGGCCCTTTCAGCTATTGCTCGTTTAAATGAAAATGTGCCACAAGGTATGTTGATTGATGTTTTGAGAGGTTCGAGACGCCAGGAAATCATTCAAAATGGCTTCCATAATATTAAAACGTATGGCGCTGGAAGTGATGTTAGTTGGAAAGAATGGATGCGTTATTTAGAGCAAATGCTCAATCAAGGACTCATCGAAATTGCTTATGAAGACAATAATAAAGTTCGACTAACAGAGGGGAGTAAAGCTGTTCTATTTGATGGAGATAAAGTTCAATTGGTAAAAGCCGAAACTATTGAAAAACGTAAGGATGAGGCTAAGAAAAAAGCAGATGCTGCTACTCGTAAAAAGTCTGAACGTCAGCGTGTTAGAGATGAAATGTTTGAATACCTTAGGAAATTGAGATTAGAGGTGGCTCGAAAAAAAGGAGTGCCCCCTTATATCGTTTTCTCTGATGCAACCTTAGAAGAAATGGCTGCAACCAAACCAAAGACTATGGAAGAGATGAATCAGGTCAGTGGAGTAGGAGAGGCTAAATTACGGCAATATGGACGGTTGTTCATTGATGCTATTCAGGCATTTATTTTGGAGAAGAAAAAAGAGGGGATAAGTACCAAAGGCGGAACTCATTTAGAAAGCTTTCAGATGTATAAAAGAGGTATGAGTATAGAACAAATCGCACAAGAAAGAGCGCTTGCCCCTATGACAATTGGGGGACATTTGATCAAAATGTATATGGAAGGAGAGGCGGTAAAATTAACAGATTTTGTATCCAAAAAAGAGGTTCAACAGGTTTTAGAATTAGTAAAAGATTTGGGAGAACCATTTGGCATAAAAGAGGTCTATGAAGGGTTGAATGAAGAAGTTCCCTACTATAAAATTCGGTTTGCCTTAGCATATCGAGAGCGAATGTTGAAAGTATAAGGATTAAAAAAAGAACAATTTCAAGTTACTTTACACCCAATCATGAAGCACGTATTACAAGTATTTAGGGACTTCGAAAATAATAAACTATGCAAATTTGGTCTAGTAATTTTTTCTTTAGTCGAGGCAAATTTTTTTAGTACAGCAGCGCTATGGTCTAAAATTTTAACGAAGAGAAAAGGAAAATGGGCAAGCGAAATGTGTAGGTTATTATTTGCGAAGTCCCTTACCATATTAATTTGCATTTTATATCCTGCAATTTGCCTTTTTGCACAAAATCAAGACCTAAGTAAACCTAGCGATAATTCCAATATGCCAGAAGCGCCATTTATTCATTTAAAGAAGACTACCGAAACCATTAAATTGGATGGGGCTTTGGATGAGGCCTCTTGGTTCGTAGGTATTCCTGCCAAAGATTTTGTTCAATATTTTCCAACGGATTCAACACAGGCTGAGAATCAGACAGAAATTTATATGACTTATGATGAAGACCATCTTTATGTAGGGGTGAAATCTTATACGACGGGGAATGATTTTGTGATTCCTTCTTTAAAAAGGGACTATGGTTTTGGAGGCAATGACAACCTTAGTATCCTTTTTGACACTTATAATGATAAGACTAATGCCTTTCTTTTTGGACTCAATCCTTTGGGTGTACGACGAGAAGCTTTGATCTCAAATGGTGGTCGAAGCAGAGGTAGTTTTTCTTCTGCCTGGGACAATAAATGGGACGGAACTTCTAAAATTTATGATGGCTATTGGATTGCTGAATTTGAAATACCGTTCAATACCTTACGATTTAATGAAGGTTCTAAAAAATGGCGGTTTAATTGTTACAGAAATGATGCTCAAATCAATGAATATTCTACTTGGATAAGGATTCCTCAAAATCAAATCATCATGGATTTGACTTATATGGGAGATATGATTTGGGATGAGCCATTAACAAAAAAAGGAGGTAATGTTTCTATTATTCCTTATGTTGGAGGAGGGATAATTCGAGATTATGAAGATGAAACACAAACTAAACCAGATGGAACATGGGACATTGGGGGTGATGCAAAAATTGCAGTAACCTCGGGATTGAATTTGGACTTAACCGTTAATCCTGATTTTTCGCAAGTGGAGGTAGATCAACAAGTCACTAACTTGGGTCGTTTTGAAATATTCTTTCCTGAAAGGCGACAATTTTTTCTCGAAAATGCTGATTTGTTTGGAGGTTTTGGTCTCCGTTCGGTCAATCCTTTTTTCTCTCGACGAATTGGTGTCGCACAAGATACTTCTACAGAAATAAACATTCAAAATACCATTTATCATGGTGCTAGATTGAGTGGAAAATTGAATGAAAATTTTAGAGTAGGCGTATTAAATATGCAAACTGCTAAGGATGGTAATGCCGCTTTACCTAGCTTCAATTATTCGGTTGCTTCATTACAGCATAAGGTTTTTGATCGATCCAGTATCAACTTTATTTTTGTCAATAAACAGGCGATTAACCCTGAAAATGGCGACCCAGAGGTTTTTAGTGAATATAATCGAGTGGGTGGATTGGAATATCGGGTAGCCTCAAAAGATAATCGCTTGGCGGGCAAAGCTTTTTATTATCAATCTTTTGAACCAGAAAAAAATACAGAGCAATATTTTTCTCATGGTATTCAACTAGAATACCTACGCAGAAACTACAGAGTAGAATGGGCTCAATTATTTGTAGGAAATGGCTTCAATGCGGAAGTAGGATTTGTACCTAGAAATGATTACATGTTAATGAGTCCTGAGGTACAGTGGTATTTTTATCCACAAAAGGGTATGCTGAATAGGCATGGTCCAGGGTTTGATTATAATATTTATTTGAAGGTAGGAAAAGATGGAAACGAGTATTTGGACTCCTATGCACGTTCAGACCAAGGGATAGAATTGTACTGGGATTTTAGGTTCCAAAATAATACACGGGCTAACATTAAATATAATCATCAATATGTCTTTTTGTTCGATGATTTTGACCCAACAAGAGTACAAGAGGACGATGTATTTTTGGCGGCTGGAACAGAATATAATTACAGTTTCTTTGAATTGGAGTATAATTCAGACCGACGAAAAATATTTTCTTATCGAGTGGAGCCAACTATTGGTGAGTTTTTCAATGGTTTTCGTGCAGGGGTTAGTGGTAATTTTAGTTTTAGATACCAGCCTTTTGGTTCAATTGCATTGAGTTATAATTATAATTATATTAAATTAGATGCGCCTTTTGAATCGAGTTCTTTATTTTTAATTGGACCTAGAATTGATTTGACCTTTACGAAAAAGCTCTTCTTGACTACTTTCATTCAATACAACAATCAATCTGAGAACCTCAATGTGAATACTAGATTTCAGTGGCGGTTTCAGCCTGTTTCAGACTTCTTTTTGGTTTATACAGATAATTATGGAACCAACCCATTTTCAGAAAGGAATCGAGCTATAGTAGCTAAATTGACTTATTGGTTAAATCTGTAAGGAACAAAGAGTAAGTTCGCCATTTAGAAATAAAGATTTTGCTAATATTAGGCATTTAATGAAAGAATAGCCAAGCTGTTGCTGAGGGAAATAACGACGTATTAGAATGAAATATTATCGATAAAATTATGAAGTTATTCTTTACTCGCGATTAGGTGAAAAATTATTGCAGATTTATCGACGGATATAAGCTTCTTTGAGGTATCGGAAGGGTACCCAAAGCATACCAAAGCATTCACCATCTTCTTTACCTCTTTTTTTGTGATGTACTTTATGCGCTCTTCGAATAGCTCTCAAATACGGATGTTGTGCACGGGTGAATATTTTGAATCTTTGGTGTATAAAAATATCGTGCACCATAAAATAGGCAAATCCATAAAGGGTAATTCCGAGACCCATCCAAAACCATGGAGCAGAATAGCCAACCTGACCACCAAAAAAAGTTAATGTTATGCCAGGGATAGCGAAGATCAGGAAAAAGAAATCATTTTTTTCAAAAAAACCTTCATTGTCATGTGTGTGATGATCTTCATGAAAATGCCAAAATAGACCGTGCATGATGTATTTATGAGTAAACCATGCAACACCTTCCATGAAAAGGAAAGTACCTACGGTGATTGAAATAGCCATTAGTAACATCTTAAAATAATTGAAAATAGTTTAGAGGTTAAGCCTGATATTTAAAAAAGTTATATAAAAGTAACAATAGCTTATTGTTTTTTTAGTGCCAAGAAAAAATTAACTTAAACTAAATTTAACCTTAACCGCATGGCGCAATAAAAAGTCAACCAAAGCTTGCGGGGGTTAGAAATTCTAATTCTTTCTTTCATGATCCGTTGAGCAGAGATGGCTCTGATTTTTTGAAACAAAGCAGTATAATAAACATAAGCGGCATAGACGCCTAGTCGAGCTATTTTAGGTAAATTTCTAATACCAATCAACGCATGATCAAAGTCCTTTTTGATATCTTTTTCAATCTGTAGTTTTTGATTTTCATCAAAACTTTCGAAGTCAACGCCTGGAAAATAAGTTCTACCTAAACCTTCAAAATCAGCTTCTAAGTCTCTCAAAAAATTAATTTTTTGAAAAGCAGACCCCAAACTCATTGCATAGGGTTTTAGATTTTCATACATTTCTGTATCTCCATTTGTAAAAACGCGCAGGCACATAAGACCCACTACTTCTGCTGAGCCTAAAATATATTTTTCATAAGTCTCAGAATCGTATACAATATCCTCCAAATCCATCTCCATACTGTCAAGGAAGGTATCAATCAACTCATTTTCAATATTAAATTCATTAACTACAGATTGGAAACTATTGAGGATAGGATTTAGACTGATTTTTTCATTGATTGCTTTATAGGTGTCCCTCCTTAATTCTTGAAGCATTTGGGATTTGTCAAAATCATGAAAGCTATCTACTATTTCATCTGCAACTCTAACAAAACCATAGATCGAATAGATAGGATTATGTATTGTTTTGTCTAGCAGAAAGATTCCTAAAGAGAAACTTGTACTGTATAATCGAGTGATCGTTTTACTCGAACTGTAAGAAAAAGTGTCATACAATGCTTTCATGCGTAGGAGAATTTAAGGTAGTTAAAGAATGGTTATTTAGTTTTTTTTCTATTAAGTTACTAACAACTATACCTGAGATAAGAGAGGGTGGAACACCAGGGCCAGGGCTTGTAAGTTGTCCTGTATAATAGAGGTTTTCAATTTTTTGGCTTTTTATTTTTGGTTTGAACATCGCCGTTTGAAAAAGGGTATTTGCCAGGCCATAGGCATTTCCTTTATAGGCGTTGTAATCTTCTATAAAATTGTCTACTGAATATGATTTTTGATAAATAATATGAGGGCGAATTTCATCTCCAATAATTCCTTCTAATCTATCCATTACATGGTTAAAAAGGTTTTCTCGATATTCTTTCCCATCTTTTAATCCTGGTGCAAGGGGAATCAATACAAAAATATTTTCCTTGCCTTTTGGCGCTACAGAATCATCTGTTTTTGAAGGGCAACAAACATAAAAAAGCGGTTTTTTTGGGTAAGCAGGCTTTTTGTAAATTTCTATAGCATGTTGCTCAAAGTCCTCATCAAAAAATAGGTTGTGATGATTTAAATTCTTTACTTTTTTATCTACTCCTAAATAAAATATCAAAGAAGAAGGAGCGAATGTTCTACTATCCCAGTATTTCTCTGTGTATTGTCTATATTTTTTTTCTAAAAGATGTTGTTCCACATGGTGGTAATCTGCTGCTGCTATTACATAGTCTGTCTCTATTTTTTGACTATTTACTTCCAAACCTACCACCTTACCGTTTTGAACAAGAATTCGGTTTACTTCAGCATTGGTCTCAATTTTCACGCCTAAATTGATGGCCACTTTTGCCATTGCATTCACGATTTCAAACATACCACCCATAGGGTAAAAAGTACCTTGTGCTAATGCTGAATAATTCATTAAGCTGTATAATGCTGGTGTGTCTTTAGGCATTGCCCCTAGAAAAAGAACAGGAAACTCCATGAGCTGTATAAGCTCTGGATTCTTGAAATGTTTTCGAACATGCTTGCTAAAGGAGCTGAAAACACCCATTTTGAAAAGGCTTTTCAACAGGCGAGAATCCATAAATTCTGTAATCGATAACCCAGGTTGATAAACTAGGTCATTGATACCAACTTCGTATTTGTATGCAGCCTCTTTAAGAAACTTCTTGAGTTGTTTTGAACTACCTGGCTCTTTGCTTTCAAATAATTTGTAGATACTTTCTATGTCAGCGGGAATTGGCATCTTGTTTTCTTTCCCGAAAAATATGTTGAATCCAGGATCTAATTTCTTTAAATCGAAAAAGTCGGCTACTGAATAATCAAATCGGTTAAAAAAGCTTTCAAATACATCTGGCATCCAGTACCAACTTGGACCCATGTCAAATGTAAAACCTTTAGATTTAAACTGCCTTGCTCGTCCGCCTATTTGCTCATTTTTCTCAAAAATAGTTACGTCAAATCCTTTCTGAGCTAGAGAGCAAGCTGCAGAGAGCCCTGCGAAACCGGATCCGATAATCTTTATTTTGGTTTTCATAATCTTTAGTGATTCTGTATTGGATACGGATGGAACATAAATTTAGATTTTTTGTTCAAGAAAAAAAATGAAATGAAATTGAAAATATTTAAAGAAAAAATCAAGGGATTGCGATACATAATTTATCGCAATCCCTTGATAGTTAACAGAATGAATAATTGTATTAAAAAGGTAATCGTATAATATTACTTTACGAAATTAAGAAATTTAATTTTATTGCTGCATTATTCGCTCCAAAGTTTCAGGAGATGTTAAAATATTGATGTTAGAGGGAATCTCTAAATCCGCAAAAATATATTGTGATCCAGATACATAAATAGTCTGAGTAGGAAAATTTTCAGATAATAATTTCAAATAAGACTTGACTTGTTCCTTTTCTGTATTGACGATAAAAAAAGTTAATAAGCTTGATGGTTTATTTTTTTCTACAACTTGTTGGATGGCATTGAAAGGTACATTCTGACCCAAGTAAATGGTGTCGAAACCCTCTGATCTTAACCAGTAGTTGGCAAACAATAGTCCAATTTCGTGGTGTTCACCTTCAGGTAGATATAGTAAATATTTGTTAGGCTTAGGAGGCAACGGTATAAGCTGGTCGATGGCTCCAAATAATTTTCTGCGAATCATATTTGAGGCAAAATGCTCATGCCCAGGATGGACTTTCCACACCGTCCACATCAATCCTACTTGTTGAAGGAATGGATTAATGACGCGCATCATTGTCTCTTTGATTCCAAATCGGGTAGTTACTGTCGAAAATATCTTTTCAAACTCTCTTTCATTCATATCCAACATCGCCACCACCAATGCATTTATATAAGGTGTACAATCAACCGTGTCTTGATTAACTTGATTGAATAACCGCTCTACTTCAAATCCCAATTCCTCATTTGTTAATTTTCCGATGTGAGATATTTTCCAACCTCCTTTGATTAAAGTGTTGATATTCAGTAATTTAATCAAATCATTGTCTCCGTAAAAACGAATATTTGAGTCGCTACGGAGAGGTGTTAATAGGCTGTATCTTTTCTCCCAAATACGGAGTGTATGTGCTTTAATTCCAGAAATCCTCTCTAGGTCTTTAATTGAATAGTTCATGATTTTTAGATTTAAAGATAATAATGGAAGTTTCCTAAGAAGCTATTCTGAAAGCTAATATCAGATAAAAAAAAGGTATGACAGCTTCAAAAAAAAATTAATTTTCAAGAGCAATTTCTACCCTAGTGTATCGTTTTGTCACTTTTTCTTGCAAAGCTTTTCTTGCAAAGAAAATTCTGCTTTTTACAGTACCGAGTGGAAGATTAAACTGCTCCGCTATTTCTTTGTATTTGAACCCCTGATAGTGCATCAAAAAAGGGACTCTAATTGAATCTTCCAATTCCTCAATCATACCTGTTAACTCCTTCATCATAATGTTGGTATTGGCTGAATTAGTAACCATGTTTTTAGTTGAATTGATGTAAAAATTATTGTCAGTATGGTCTAAGACCGTATTTTGCTTTACCTTTCTTCGGTAATTATTGATAAAAATATTTTTCATAATGGTCATTAACCAAGCTTTGAAATTGGTTCCTGGTCTAAATTTTTCGATGTTTTTATAGGCTCTAAAAGCAGTTTCTTGATATAAATCTCTAGCGTCGTCAGAGTCGTTGGTAAGGCTGTAAGAAAACGATCTTAAAATATTTGTTAGACCATTAAAATTTGTATTGAATTCCGTAGCTGTCATAATATAATATTTTTTAGATGTTTAAATGCTGATTTTAATTTGATATAACAAAGAAACAGGTTTTGTTTAATAAAACCAAAAAATGATTAAACAAAATTGATTTTTATTTTTAAGCCCCTCAATATTTTTGCATTTATTTATCGTAATTAACTGAAAAACAATTGTTTGTAAATTTCATTATTTAAACGTATATTTTTTGATTAAGGTAAGATTCGTATCAATTTAGCTTGATTAACTGTTAGTATTATTTAAATATAGTTCAAAAGACAAGATTTGATACTTGTGATTCGCATTTTATTCTCATTATAATAGCTGGCGTTAATTTTTTTGTTCAACTAAATGCTTAAAAAAATTAAACAGTATTATAGGGTACTATTGAATAAATAGGTTTAGGTGATTTCGTTGGTCACGGTACACAATATTAATATCCTTTGTACTTTTGAGTTTTGAAATTTACTTGTTTTACTATATGACAAAAAACTCGACAAGCATTAATAAATTCATTAGTTCCACTGGTATTTGTTCCCGTCGGGAAGCCGATAAATGGATAGAGGCTGGCCGTGTGAAAATTAATGGAGAAATAGCTCAAAAAGGGAATAGAGTCTTTGAAAAAGATAAAGTGTTATTGGATGGGAAACCTTTGATGAATAAGCCGAAATTAGTTTATTTAGCGCTTCACAAACCGCCAGGAATTACTTGTACCACAGACTTAAAAGACAAAACAAACATTATAGATTTTGTTAATCATCCGAAAAGAATATTTCCTATTGGAAGATTAGATAAACCTTCTTCCGGCCTGATTTTTTTGACTAATGATGGGGATATTGTGAATCAAATATTGAGGGTAGAAAACAATCATGAAAAGGAATATATCGTACAAGTTGATCGACCCATTACTCCAAGATTTATCCAACGCATGAGCAATGGTATTCCAATTTTAGGAACCAAAACAAAGAAGTGTTTCGTGCAAAAAAAAGGTAGATTCGTTTTTAAAATAATCCTCACTCAAGGCTTGAACCGTCAAATTAGACGAATGTGTGAATATTTAGATTTTAGAGTAGTTACCCTAAAACGGGTTCGAATAATGAATGTTCAACTGGGTAATTTAAAGGTTGGAATGTGGCGAGATCTAACTGAAAAGGAAATGGATGAATTGAAAAAAAGTTTGAAGTAAAAAAGTCGTTACTAAGTTAACCAAACAACATTTAATATGTCAAATATCAAAGAATCCAATTTCTGGATTAATCTTCTTCAAAAAATCATCAAAATCATTTTGAAAAACTTAGGTGTCAGTTCTCGTCCACCTACACATCATCAGCATGTGGTGCCACATCCTGAAGGTTGGGCGGTAAAGGGAGAAGGAAATGAAAGATATACGGGTGTGTATGAATATCAAAAACAAGCTATTAAGAGAGCGAAGGAGATCGCTCAAAATTATGGCTCAGATGTCATTATTCATCGGAAAGATGGAACAATAAGGGATAGAATGAGTTATGGAGATTGAGGATCTAGCATTCTGCTGCTTATAACAATTTGTTTTCAAGAAAAAGCTATTTCAAATTAATATTGCCTACTTTTGCGCCCATTTTTAATATATCCCAAAAGATCTTCCCTAAAGGATTTAAGTTGGGAAAAACATAGTGAGTAATGAGATTTGAAGATTTGAAGATAATTGATCCCATATTAAAAGCTGTAAAGGATAAAAATTATACCGAGCCTACACAAATACAAGAAAGGGCCATTCCATTAATTTTAAAGCGTAATGATATATTAGGTTCTGCCCAAACAGGAACTGGAAAAACGGCAGCTTTTGCCATTCCAATCATCCAGCTTATTCACCAAATCGAAGGTAAAAATCAAGAGCAAAAACCCACCTTGAGGGCTTTGATTGTGACACCTACAAGAGAATTAGCCATCCAAATAGATGATAATATAAAAGGGTATGGTAAAAACACCATTATTAAGCATACCGTTATTTTTGGAGGGGTAAAACAACATAAGCAGGTTGAACGATTAAAGAAAGGCGTGCATATTTTAGTAGCAACACCTGGACGCTTGTTGGATTTGATCGATCAGGGTTATATCCGTTTGGATACGATAAAAATATTTGTGCTAGATGAAGCTGACCGGATGCTCGATATGGGTTTTATCAATGACATCAAAAAGTTGTTGAAATTACTTCCCGTAAAACGCCAGTCATTATTCTTTTCGGCCACAATGCCTGATAATATTGTAAAACTATCGAATAACATATTAAAGAATCCAAAGAAAATTGAAGTCAGTGTCGTTTCTTCGACAGCCGAAACAGTGCAGCAATTCATGTACTATACTAATAGAACTACTAAAATGAATTTGTTGCTCGATATTTTGAAAAGTAAAGAAATAGAACATGTGTTGTTGTTTTGTAAAACTAAAAGAGGAGCTGATAAAATTGCCAAAAACTTAATAAAAAGTAGAATTAAGACGGCCGCGATACACGGCGATAAAGCTCAAAATCAACGACAAAAAGCCCTGAAAGATTTTAAAGAAGGAGCACTTAGAGTATTGGTTGCGACTGATATTGCGGCTAGAGGTATCGACATTGATAAACTCAAATATGTCATCAATTATGATGTTCCTAATTTGCCCGAAACCTATGTGCATCGTATTGGTCGGTCAGGACGGGCAGGCGAGGAAGGTGTGGCTATTTCGTTATGTGAACCAGAAGAGAATGCATTTATAAAAGACATCGAAAAACTGATTAAACAGAAAATTAAGGTTATAAAAAACAATCCTTTCCCGCAAACAGATAAGCCAATGACTGCTAAAGAGAAAAAGGAATGGAATAAAGAAAAGCAACGACGAAAAGAGGAATTTTTTGCGAATCGTAGAAAGAGTCGGAGGCGGTAACTTTACTCCGGCTCAAATCCCAAAATAACACCCAATTGAACCATATTATTCCATTTTTTTACACCTGTTTTATCAAATCCTAAACTGTAATCTAAGCCAATTGTCCCAAACATTGGCAATTGTGCACGGAAACCAATACCCGCTGAACGTTTGATATCAAATGGGTTATAGTCTTTCATGGATTGCCAAGTATTGCCGGCTTCTATGAATGCCAAACCGTATATCATAGCATTTGGATTGGTCGAAATAGGGTAACGCAGTTCCATTCCAAATTTGTTAAAAACAGAGGTTGCTGTTTCGGTACCACCCACAAAATTATTTTCCAAATCCGAAGTCTCATATCCTCTTAGTGAAATTGGATCGGTACCAGTGAACCCTTGTTGTACGACATCTAGTCCATGTCCACCGACTTTAAATCTTTCAAAAGGAGAGGTGCCAATTTTTGAATTATAGGAACCTAAATACCCGAATTTGCCATAGGTTTTGAGTACCAATTTTCCTGTCAAAGCGGTGTACCATTCTGCATCAAAACGCCATTTATGGTATTCTAAAAATTTATATTGCTCGGATGGATTGGTTTCATTTTCTTGGTTTTTATTAAATAAAGAATAGGGTGCCGTAAACTTCATGGACAATGAAAATTTAGAACCAGAAGTTGGAAAAGTAGGATGATTCACCGTACTTCTCGCGAAGGTTTGATTCAAACTAATATTATAAAAATTTCCTTCCGAAACGGTTGTTCCATGGTCGGTCGTGAATAGACCACTTTGCCAATTGTTCAAATCATATTTTTGGAAACTCAAAGCAGTAGAAGAAATGAAGTTGTCATCTGGCCAATTCAATCGAGAACCTAAACTCATTGAAAAACCTAAAATATTGAAGGTGGGTTTAATGCCTGTTTCTGAATCAGCAGAATTGGCATAATGATTATAAAAACCACTAAAAGAAAGAGAATTTGGCTTTTTGCCTCCAAACCAAGGTTCTGTAAATGAGAAATTGTAAGATTGATAATTGACCCCACTACTTTGCAGTCGAAGTGATAATTGTTGACCATCGCCCATTGGTAATTTTCCCCATCGGTTCTTATTAAAAAGGTTTTTGACAGAAAAATTATTGAATGAAACGCCTAGCGTTCCAGTTAGTCCTGTACCCGACCAACCACCTGCCAATTCGAATTTATCAGAGCTGGTTTCTTCTACTTCATAAATGATGTCTACAGTACTTTGTTCCGGATTGACATCCGTTTCAACGCCTAATTTTTCAGGGTTAAAATAACCCAAATTAACTAGTGCTCTTTGTGAGCGAATGATATCAGAACGACTAAATTTCTTACCAGGTTTTGTATATAACTCTCGGCGAATGACGGTTTCATTGGTTTTTTCATTACCTCTAATAATGACCTTTCCTATTGTTGCTTGCGGGCCTTCTGAAATTCTAATTTCAAGGTCAATCGTATCTTTTCGGATGGCTTTTTCGATGGTTTGCATCTTAAAAAATAAATATCCATCATCTAAATAAAGAGAAGATATATCACTGGCATCCATGCTAAATTGAAGTCGCGTATTTAATTTTTCAGAGTTGAAAATTTCTCCCTTTTTTATGCTCAAGATTTTTGTCAAATCTTCATTGGAATATTTAGAATTGCCTTTCCATTCTATGTTTCCAAAATAATAGGGATTGCCTTCTTGGATCTTAAAAAATAGAATCCATTCTCCATTATTTGCCCTCACGATTTTTTCTGCTTCAATTTTAGCATCTCGATAACCAATATTATTATAATGAGCGATAACAGCAGTTTTACCTAATTTCAGTTCCTCCTCAATCAATTTTGATCCTCCAAATAATTGACCATTGGTTTTGATTCCTAAAAGCTTTTTCAATTTGCTTTCTGATAAATTATTATTACCTGCGAAATGGATATTTTGAACTTTTACCTTTTTGCCCGGATCTATTTCAAAGATTAATTTTAGACCATTCTCTAATTTTTTGGAAGGTTTTTCTTTGATCTTTATTTGAATATCGGCGTAGCCTTTTTCTAAATAAAACCCTTTTAGTGCATTGATGGCATTGGTTCTATTATTTGGCGTAAGGATGGTGCCTTTGGTTAAATATTGACCTGCCATAGTTTTCAATTCTTCGACTTGAGTCTTTTTAATTCCTTTAATGTCAAATTCTGCCAATCGGATATTTTCAACCACTTCAATTTGTAAGAAAACGACTTCTCCTATATTCTTTATAATATGAATTTGAACATCTGAAAATAATCTCAACTTCAATAAGGATCTAACTGCCCGTTGGGTCTTCCCACTCGGAATACGAATTTTATCTCCAACTTCAAGACCCGAAATCGAAATCAGCGCACTCGCATCGCTATTGGCCGCGCCAACGACTTGAATACCGCCGATTTCGTAATCTTTCGGGTTCTCATAGGAGATTTGAGAGAGCGTGTCTTGGGTTTGAGCAGTGAGCTCTGAAATCTGAACTATTGAAATAAATACAAAAATTATTATCGTTGATATTTTCCAAATGCTAGGAACCTTTTCCTTTGACTTTTGAGCATGAACGGGTAGTATGAAATTGAGTGATTTCATGATTGGATTTTTTTGAAATAGGCATAAGTTTTCCTTTTGAAAATAGGTAATTAACTTTCAGTAAAAGAATTGTTTTATGCTTTAAAAGGGCTTAATAAAACGTAATCGTATAGTTATTTCACAATAAGACTGTTTTGATTGGGGTATTGTTGTTTATGTCATTAAAGAGTAGGTAGGAATTTAGAATGGTTGGTTTGGGGGAGAAAAAAATCAAATTTATTCTCCGAGTTCCTTAGTTTATTTCTTGCCAATTCCCTTAAGATCTTTCTCCAGAAGACAGTAAATAATGCTGTCTAAAAATTCTCCATCATGGTAATAATTTTCTCTAAAATGCGCTTCTTTTTGAAATCCAAATTTCTCTAAAATACCTTTTGAACGATCATTCTCAAGATTCACATTGGCTTCGATACTATGCAAATGAAATTGTGAAAAACCGAATTTTAGCGTCGGACTCATAGCCTCTGTCATGATTCCTTTTCGCCAATAATCTGGATGTAATAAATAGCCGATCTCTGCCCTACAGTGTTCTTTAACTAATCGCCAATAACCAAAATAGCCAATCATCCTATCTGAACCTTTTTCGGTGATTGCCCAATTGATGCCTGTTTTTAGCCTAAAGCTTAAATGAATGTCTTCAATCATTTTCAGGGCATCTTTTATTTCTTTTGGGCGGACGGAATCCAAATATTCCATGACCTGGTGATCGTTTCTGAGCTCCCAAAGGGAGCCTGCATCACTAGATTTGTAGGCTCTCAAAACAAGTCTTTCTGTAGTAAGGACTGGAAAAGAATTGAAAACAGAGTCATTGACTTTGGTGTGCATAGAGTTATTGTTGGGGATTGATTTTAGCCACAATGACTAAAAACGAGCAGCAAAAATAAAAAAAGAACAATAGCCTCTGGTCTTTCTAAAAAATGGATGAATTTGTTTTGCATGATTAGGAATTATTGTGGAAAAAGATTGCCTGTTTTTTGAAAAGGAAAAGTAAGACGGAATCATCCGTCTTACGAAAAATCAGAAATCAACAGTTTTCAAAAAGCAATTCTTACAATAGAATTGCTTACTGCAAACTATTAGTATGACTAAAGCTTTTGGAGAATGAAATCTTTAATTCGATGGTAAAATTAGTGGAAAGAGAAGCTGAATAAACGGGGAAAAGAGTAAACGTAGGAAAGGGAAGAGCATTCGTTTTTTTGCAAAAAGAACTTTCCAAATGACTAGGTAACGCCTAAAGAATAACTCCGATATTTGCCGATGTATCTTTTGAACTTTTGCGGCGTTAAAAATACTCGCAGATGCCCTGCATCTCCTGTGTTTTTGGCCTTGCTAAAATCCAAAATCTACTATTTCAAATTGGCGGACTAATTTTTAACCTTTACTAGGTTCTTCATATGCCTACAAAAAGAATTCTTTGCGGCGAAAGCAGTGGTCTGAAAAGAAAAATTATCGCCAGCATGCTGGTTTCAAACTGGGTTTAAAAGCCTAATCCTTTGGAAAGTTCATTAGACTTTATTCCAAAAAATATTCTATGGCTAGAACTTAATCTTTTGTCCTCACTCTTCGTCACGTACTCGCCTTAATAACTAAGGCTATTAGGCTCCGTGCGTTACTCGATTGAGGTCAAAATCCAAAACTTCTATCTCAAAAATACTTTTAGAATAAAGTCTATTTTATTAAATAGTGGCGCCTTTTTTTTTTGATCAATATTTACCAGCCACCATTTTTGCAAAATCTTTTGCGAAATAAGTCAAAATCGCATCTGCTCCAGCTCGATGAATACTCAAAAGAGTTTCAGGCATTGCCTTTTCGTACTCTAGCCATCCATTTTGACATGCCGCAATAAGCATGGCACATTCCCCACTAACATGGTATGCCGCAATCGGTAATTCAAAATTTTCTTTCATCACATGAATCACATCAAGATAATTGAGTGCAGGCTTGACCATCAAAAAATCGGCACCTTCTGCCGTATCTAATTCTCCCTCGATGAGGGCTTCTCTTCGATTGGCAGGATTCATTTGATAGGTTTTTTTGTCTTTAGGGATATTGGAGTCTGACTTAGGGGCAGAATCCAATGCATCGCGAAAAGGCCCATAAAAAGCGCTTGCATATTTGGCAGTATAAGACATGATACCAGTATCTGTAAAGCCATTTTCATCCAAAGCTTCTCGAATGGCAGCTATTCGTCCGTCCATCATGTCCGATGGACCAATCAAATCAAAGCCTGATTCTGCTTGCGCAACAGACATTCTTGCTAAAATTGCCACCGTTTCGTCATTGACTATTTTTCCATTGCGAACCACTCCATCGTGCCCATCAGAACTATAGGGGTCTAGTGCAACATCACTAATGAGACAGCATTCAGGAAAGCGAGCTTTTATGGCTATAGCGGCCTTTAAATAAAAATTGGAAGGGTTGTAACTATGTGTTCCAGTTTTGTCTTTTTTATCTTCTGGAATCGCAGGGAATAATATGAAATTATTGATTCCAAGGGACATACATTCTTCGATTTCTCTTAATATGTTGTCTAGAGATAATCGAAAGTTGCCAGGCAAAGAATGAATTTCATTTTTAACACCGGAACCTCCAACCAAAAATAAAGGGTAGATTAGATGATTTACCGTCAAGTGGGTTTCTTGTACCATGCCTCTAATGGCTGCGGAACTGCGGTTTCTTCTTGGTCGTCTATGCATGTAATTTGATGAATTTGAATTAGGGTTTTAGGAATTTCTAAAACCTTTATTAGTTGTTAATTTGTAACTATTCAGCAATAAAGATTGCTGATTAAAACTTGAGGGATATCCTCATTAGTAAACAAGCTACGGATTGCATCAAAAGCATTAATCCCTTGTTTACGAGCAGTACTGATGTAAGAGCGGATTCTTGCAAAATATTTT
>JANSWP010000146.1 GCA_024743405.1 Bacteroidota bacterium | reverse complement strand
TTTCCATTTGCTTAATGATTGCGTATGTAATGAAATCGTTTTACGCTTGCAAATGAATAATAATACTATAACTTAATCAATTGAAAAACAAGGATTTATGTGAGTTGATAACGATAAGTGTGTAATTTGTTTAGTTCAACGTTTAATGTATGAGCAGTAGCGGATTAATAATCCACAAACTTTTCAGCGATCAAGATACTTAATTAAAACAAAAAACGGTCTGAGATTACTCTCAAACCGCTATTGATTATACATGTTGTTAGGCTTTGTTTTTATCTTTTTTGTGCAAAAGATGGTGTTTTAACCGTCATTACCAGAACCAAAGTTGACAAATAAAGAAAATCTCAACTTGTTATTGTAAAAGTCACCTGAAGGGTCATAATACGTTGACCAGCCTTGCACAGTTGTGAAATGAAGGCCTACACCATACTGAATGTTCTCGTTTTTTGATGGAATAAAAGCTCGAACACCTGCTTCTAAATAAGTGCCAAATCCTGCGTCTTTTTCATCCATCAATTTATTCTCCCACACACTGACTCTATCACCATCAGGTGTAATGCGATCATCTCCAGCAAAATAAAAACCAGCGCCCATTGTACCTATGTTAAGAGGGATATCGAAACTCCAGTTTTCTAATTTAAAAGTGGGAGCGATTAGTAATCCAAACGATAATTGATCCGCTCTTACTGTTAATGTAGTAGAACCTTTGTATGACTGGCCATTTGAAGCTTCGACTGTATATGTTTGAGAATTTATAGGTCCAGGGCGACCATAGGTATAAATACCAAGTTTAAGTCTGTTCTTCCATACTTTAATACCAAGAGAGGCTCCAACTGTTTTACCTACTTCATTCTCTAGAATCATACCGCCAACTTCAGGAGTAATGAACCAACCTATTTTATTTGATTGTGAATACGCGCTAGAGGTCATAAAAAAAACGCTTAAGAATAATGGAATTATATTTTTCATAATATCTGATATTTATGGATTAGAAATAATTTACAACGATTGGGTTTATTGGCTTATCATCTGATGAGTTTATATTCCACCTCAAACCCATTTGTCCAGACCATAAGAATTTTTGAGAATCTCCGCTAGCTCCCCATGCAGACCCTATGTTTCCATTCAGAAATACACGCAAGTCGTTGGTTATTTTATAATTCCCACCAGCGTGTAACAATGTCGTTTGATTTTCAAAAAGAACCATAGGAACCACCTCGTAAATGATAGGAAAAGTCACACCACTTTGTATATTCAATTTGTCATTGATTGGGATGTTCAATAGGAGTCCTGGCTCAAACATTATTGCGGTGCTTTTGTAGTCTCCGTTTGTATTGTTTGTTTCTTCAGGTTTTACGCCTTGAAATCGCACACCTGGTTTTAAGAGAAGGTTTAATTGAAGCTTGTTCTCGGAATTGATTTTAAATAACAACGGTGCGTTTATAGCTATTGAGTAACCCTTGTCTTGAAACGTTATGGCAGAAATAAAGCGATAGTTAGGCATACCGTATTGAAACTGTAGACCCGCTGTAAATTTTGGAGTTAGTTGTTTTCCATAATTAACTTGAATGGCAATATCATCTTGTTGTGAGCTTCCAATTCCAATATCTAGATTTGATTGTGCATTTGTCGAAATACTCCATAAAATACTAAGTAAGAGTATTGCACTTTGATTCATTTTTTTCATTCATCTATGTTTTAAATTCAATGCAAAGTTGAACATAGACGGGTGCTCGAATCGTGCACCTATGTTAAGAAAAAATTAGAGTACCAAGTTTTTACGGATACGGCTTAGGGACTGTGGCTTAATTCCCAAGTAACTGGCGATGTAATGTTGGGGGATTTTTTCTATTACTTTGGGACGCTGTCTTAATAGCATTAAATAGCGCTCCTTGGCATCTAAGAGCGTGAGGTTATCCGTTTTCTTTCTGAGACCAATAAATGCCTGTTCAGCCATAAGTCGTCCGAATCGTTCAAATTGGGGAATCTCTTTATACAATTTTTCCAAATCTTGTTTAGATATGTAAAGTAGTGATGTGCTTTCAATGGCTTGAGCGGTCTGTCTAGAATAACTATTCGAAAGAAAACTTTCTAAATCAGTATACCACCCTCCTGTAAAAAAAAATTGCCCTGTCACTTCTTCTCCATCTTCTACTTGAAAGTACCTTATGATTCCTTCCTCGATGAAATAAACATATTTACAGACAGTATTTATGTCATGAAGAATTTCGCGCCTTTTAAGCGTCTTTATTTTAAAGCAATCTCTAATACTTTTGAATTCTTCTGCTGTAAAGTCTATGTATTTCGAAATCGTTTTTTCTAAAGAAACTTTCATTTGTAATACAATTTCACGTTTATATAAAGCCTAACGTGTTTTGTGTATGGCTCGTTGCGGGAAAATGGGCGACCATTTTTCCGCCGTAACCGAAAGATAGCAAATTGCAATGAATTCCGATTAGGAATTCAGCCGCAATGAGCTATACACGTTGTTGTGCTTTCGTTATTTAGTAATCTTTTAATTCTGATTGAATTAGCTTTCTCAAGCTGTTATTTTCTTCGATTACTATTTTTAGTCGCGTGTAGAAATCGTTCCATTTTATACTAACTTCAAATAAAAGTTGTTGGAATTTCTCTGTTTTTGCTAATTCAATTAATCCATTTTTATTCAATAAATTTGTTCCGTTGAGTCTTTTAAGTGAATAGTCTTTAAATGTTTTATCTTTTAAATTAATCCAATTCTTAATATTATAAAGATTTTCTTCAGCGAGTAATGGCTTTAATTTGTCTTCGATTAGAACTACAAGTTGACCTAAATAGATACTCTCCATATCATTTATGCTTCTTGTGTACGCGATTAGTGCTTCTTTAATGCGTGTATTATTTATCTCGTTTGCCTTTTCATCAAAATCAGAATTAATAAGTTGTTGAAAATACAGGGTTCTTCTTATCAGCGATGGTTCTGAAATTGAATCGAGAGATACGTTTCCTTGACCCACTTGAAATAATTCTAAATGCAGTTTTTCAATCTGTTCAATTGTTTTAGTATAATAGTTGAATTGAGTTGAGTCAGTAGCTAAATTTTTATAAATATTGGTTAAGACAGTTTTTTCTACATTCTTAAATTTTCTGCTTTCATTCCAATTGTTAATTCCAAGTGCTATCAATATCCCAATAACCACAAGTACAATTTCTCCAATAGCATATTTTAAATACTTTCCAGTTTTGTTTTCCATAATTAAGTTCTGGCGAATTTTTCTAAAGAATTTTATCATTGGTTAATGGTTGGTTATAATGAAGCACAACGGTTTCGGCTATGATTTCGGCGTGGATAAATCCGCAGGATTTGTCCAAAGTAGAAATCCGCCAGAACTAAGTAAGGGATTTTGTTTATAAGTAAATAAGCAGCGCTGAATTATAGCCATTGTTGTGCTTTCGTTATTTTTTATTTTTCAAGTTCAGAGTCGATTAGTTGTTTTAATTTTTGAGCATTTGCATAAGCATCTTGAATTTCACCCAATACCAATTCGTGACTATACATAGAAGCTACCATTGAATTCATAAACTTTTGATTATTAATTAGCTTGAAAAGATCACTTCTAATTAATTCGAGATATGCTTCTAGTTCTTCACTTGTATAAGTTTTAGAGTGAAGATCACTAAATGTATTATCTAAAACTATTAAGTTAAGAGCGTTTAGATTATCAAAAATAGGATCATTTATATTTTTATCATGACCTGTCTTTATAGTAGCATTGCGTTCAAAAACTTTTTTGTAATACTGGTCAAGTTGAAGTAATCTAATTTTAATTGAATCATTTGAAATGATATCTAAACTACCACTACTTTTCATTTCCTCAAATGTAACCTGATTCACAGTTAAGTCATCCCATCGTCCAACTATGTTGAAGTAAGGAAAAATAGTAAGAACAGAATCTTTGTTTTTATTCAAACTAAATTTGATGAATTGCTTCGTTCCTTCGAACCGCTTTTCTTCGTTTTTGATTAAATTTTCCCAAGATGTGATGTTTTCCTCCAAATCTTGACTCAATCTAGTTAAGTATGTGTTTTCGATTTTATCAATCTTATTCTGTTCATTCCAATTATTAATCTGAAGAGCAATTAAAATCCCAATGACTACTAGTACAATTTCTCCAATCGCATAAATTAGGTATTTACTAAATTTGTTTTCAGAGAGTAGTTTTTTTCTGATTTTTCTAAAGAATTTTATCATTGGTTAATAGTTGGTTATAATGAAGCACAGCGTTCTGGCTATAAAAAGTAGGAACGGTTTGGTTGGTTAGGCCTATGCTTTATAGCCATTGTTGGCAACCGTTTTTTATTTAATCGTGTCACTTAACGTTCCGCTCATTGCTGCTGGAAATGCAACAATGATTATTCTTTTTATTGCTAGTACATTGTCAATCCCCCAAGGACACTTGTCAATTAAGGTTAGAATCAATGCGACTACCAAAAAGGAAATTAGGTAAGTTCCAAGCACTCTTTTTATGAAATCAATTACATATCCTTTCAATGTTACCTTGTAGAAATTGAAGTAAACAAAAACTGAAACCAGGATTAATGATACCATAGCTATTATCGAAACATTTATAATTGGTAATGATTCGCCAAGATTCCAAGCTTCTTCGGTCAGTGAGACAGGAATAGCTAGCAAAGCTGAACCTATTATAACTTGCATAATATCTCGTGGCTTGAATTCAAGCATTAATGGTTTCAGGGCATAACTAATTATCTCTCCTGATTTATCCGCAATTGGAACAACCCTATGCAAATAGCCACCAATTCTTTTTATAGTTGATTCCTTTATTTCTACTTTTTGTTCCATTCTCTTATTTCAATGGTTGCCAACGTCCCGGCTACATGCAGTGCAAAGCGAATGCGAGCATTGACATGTAGTTATTGTTAGCACCAGTTATTTCTTTTCGAATTTCAATTTTTTTGCTCTTCCGGCGTCAAGCTCAAAGCCTGTTATAACTCCATTTGAACGGCTAAAACGAAGCAAGTCATCATCGAAATAAAATGCATCGCTATGATAGTCGTATAAACTGAGTTTCATTGGTTCTTCATTTACAATTTTTACAAATAAATCTTTGCCTTCTTTATAAAGTAAAAATGAAGCATCTATTTCGTAACTGTAAAAGTCTCCAGTAAAATCATCCAGGTTCGAAGTAGAAATGTTTGATTTTATTTTTCTTTTAAAATCATAATCTCTTTCGTTTAGAAAAACGGTAAGCTTTTGAGTAAAGCTATTCTCCAAGTCAGAGAAAACCAATTGCATACCAGAATATTTTGGTATTTCATAGGTGTCACCTACGGTGTTTACCACAGGGTAGGCACGTCCATCCCATTTTTGGAGAACATGAAGCATATCATTTTTTACAGTTATTTCTACTGCTCTACCTGGGACTACTTCGTAATCACCTACTAATTGATTTAATGTAAACTCTTTTGGTAAATTTTCCTTATTAGAATCAAGTACGAACTTCCCTTTGAGTAATATATCAACAACTTGATAGGCCATTTCTGTGGGATTGGCATCTCTTCTGTTCGCTAAAATAATTACCGAAAAGTTTTCATCAGGAAAACGCATCAATTGGGCTTTGTATCCGAATCCTGAACCAGCTGAACCTACCACTCTTAAACCTTTATAACTACTCAATTGTAACCCGAGGGCTCGACCAGTACTTTCGCCATTGCTTAATAGGCCTTTTTTATGCATTTTTTGAATGATTAGCTCTTCTCCTTTTCCTAATTTATTGTCATAAAAATTTTGATCCCACTTTGCCAGGTCTTCTACAGTTGTGTATAAACCAAGACCCCCAATATGAGTGTTCCTATTAATTATATTATTATATCCATCATTACCTCTTTTGGCTGAATAGGAAAATGCTCTGTTTTTTATCAGATCCCTATTATTGTCATTAAACAGGGTGCTATTCATACCAAGTGGTCCAAAAATATGCTCTTGAGCAAATACTCTTATGGACTGCCCTGATGCCTCTTTAACTATTCTTGCTAGCAGAAAATGCCCCGAATTACCATAGACAAATTCTTCTCCTGGTACACAATTCAACTCTTTTTGTCTCTTAATTAGCTCATAGACCACATCAGAATCAGTATAGTTAAGATCGCTAATACCACTAAAGTATTTTAAAGATCCATAGTCACGAATACCATCTGTATGATATAATAAATGCCTAATTGTTATGGGAGAATCGTATTCTGGGAAATCCGTTAAAAATTTTTGAATGTTATCATCCAAGTTCAATTTCCCTTGCTCCTCAAGGAGCAAAATGCTAAAGGCCACAACGTGTTTTGAGATTGAACCCGTTCCGAAAACAGAGGAAGTTGTTATTTCTACATCATGTTCCAGATCAGCGCTCCCATATCCTTTAGCATAAATCAATTTACCGTCTTTTATAATTCCTAATGCACAACCAGGAACATCAGGTTTATTCCATTTAATAAAGATGCTATCAATAGCTTGGCTTTCTTTTATCTGTCCAAATGAACAATACGAAAGGAAACAGATTAATAATATTAGAAGGTGGTTTTTCATATTTCTGATTTTTTTATTGGTGCTAACGGTGTGGAGATGCGGCGTCGACCGAAGGGAAGATGACCGTTATCTCCAATGTTAGTGACAGTTGTTTTTTATCTTTTGCGAGCTATCATTTGCAATTACTTAAAGTTAATTCTTGCTTTTTTAAGATCAAATAAATTCTATTGATCTTACGCCAATTCATGAAATCAGAATTTTTTACTTTTATTCTTTACGCAAAACATTAAATCTATTATTGAGTCAATTTTAATCCCAAATCCTACTGGGAATGACCTAAAATTGTAGCATTGCATATTAGTGGTTACAATTGCTATTCCTCGATCTGGATTACAAAAAGAATAATAAAACTCAGCAACGAATGACATCAGGTTTTTATACCTTTTGCTACCGCTATGTGATTAATAGTTAAATATAAATCGAGATGGTTATCATAGGACTGCCTTTATGGATATACAAATCTAACTCCTATAACATTAAATTTGTTTTTGGACTTACTGTAACTGCCACCAATACTGTTATATTGGAAATTGTAAATAAGGCCATTCTCGCTGTCATACTCTTCAGAACTCCAGTAACCTACCCCAACAAATCCATCGATATTATTTTTGTACAAATTAGTATAAATTAAAAATAATTCATATAAATTAGGTAATCGCCATCCTCCTTCTTTGCATTTTTTAAACGCATCATAATAATTAAGTTTTCCTAAATTTTTGCTACATACTAAACCATATTCACCAGTCTTATCAATAAAAACGAGGGTGCCTCCGAAATAAGAATTATAATCGCCAACTTTAGGCGGCCATGTGTCATCAAGGTTATTTTCATTGTCATTTTGGTCCAAGAGTGAGAAAGCTTTAACCGCACGCACATACTCATTATAGCCTACCTTACCACCGAAATTCGGTTCGCCACCGTCAAAGTTCTGATCCCAAACATCCCTCTCATTACTTTCATCGGTACTACTCCAATAATATTCATCTTCAAAGTTACCTTGTCCTTTCTTGTGGAGATTAATGTACAATAAGTTCAACTCTTCTTTAGTGGGTAATCGCCAACCATTTCCTAACCTATCGCAGGCTGCAACAGCTTCATTCCAGTCCATTGCTCCTAAATCTTTAGTTTGGCAAATTAAGCCAGATTGACCCGAGTCATCCACAGATACCACAATACCTCCTTCATGAAAATTACCGACTTTTATGTTTGTCTGCCCGAAACTAGCTTGAGGAATTAGAAGGGCCAAGAAAATGGCTACGACCCCGATAGATTTAAATCCAGATTTCATATTTTATTTTTTAAGTTTAGAAGATTAATTATAGAATAAACTAAAATGATTTTATGCATAGAAATATTTTCTATTTAGCATTATATTACTTTGGGATCTTTTAACCAAATTCGGTCGCGTCTGAATCGTTGCTATGACTTATTACTCTATCTCAAAACACAAGCAAGCATCTCTTACTTGAACGATGAATCTTCTTACGCCTTAAAAGAATGAGAATGATAAGGGCTTACCAAGTTTCGCTCAAACGTTCATGCATGATCTTTAATGCAATTATTTTCATTGTTGATGTATTTTCAGTTTTAAAAATTGTGCCTTGATCACTTTCAATGTCTTTTCATTCCATAATTCAAATTGTTACTAACGTTTAGTATATGAAGCGTAGGATTCCGCAGGGTTCTATGATTTCATATATAGTGTTATGTGAGGTATTGATTATTCACCACTTATCTAGTTTATATTCTCTATTCAAAAACAAGCCGTTGAGATAAGACTGGCAACACCCGACTTTTCATTCTTTTAGCACCCGGATCTCCATGACCGCCTTCATATTGTTCAAAAACATGTGGAATATTCTGTTCAGAGAGAATTGATGCTAACAAACGTATAGCTTTAAGTCCCCGATCAGAATATCCGCAATCAAAATATAGTGCATTTAATTTCAAAAGTGGGTCAGCGTTTTTAGCTGCTATTTCTATGGGATCAAACTCTGCCCAACGCTGTATAACCTCTTCATTAATCTTCATAGACTCCCCATTTAAGGACATGGGAAAATCTGTAAAATACGGCGGTGAATTCGGATTTGGAGAAAAGGCTACTGCAAATCCCAAGAGCCGCTTTAGGTAACCCTTAGTTGGATTAGGATCATTTGAATTAATGAGTTCGCGCCATTGCATTGCAGTGCCTGCTACACCAAACCTTTGAAAGCCCATCTGACCAGGGAACATGGCATACACTACACCATAAATTCCCGGAAATTTAAGTACAATATCCAATACACCTCGACCACCCATTGACGAACCCACCAACCCACGACTCTCTGGTCTCGAGATTGTCCGATAATTGCTATCTATATATTCAACAAGATCCTTGGTGATGAAATCTGACCAATTTCCAGAGACGGATGAGTTTGCATATTGGCATCCTCCAAACCGGTGCCTCCCATCTGGTTGTACAATAATCATTTCCCTAATAATTTTTTCCTCTATCAGACTATCCATCAATGGAAGCGTTGCTTGACCAAATAGTGACAATATATTCCGAGGTCTCGCTGAGCCACGATTTCCATGCAGAAAATAGACGACTGGATACCTACGATTGTTATCAGTAAAATAACTTGGCGGGAGATAAACGGATACATATTTATCTGCCGAATCCTTCAATAGATTGCCTTCAAGTGACGGACTGTGAATCAGCACTTCACTGATGCGGGTTTCTTGCCCCACAGATTCAAAATGTGCTAGCATAATAAAAAACAAGAAGGAAATTAATTTCATAATCGTTTTAGTTTATCTTATCCCACATAACGGTTCGCATAAATGGCATACCGACCGAATGGGAGGTATGAACATTTTATGCTTTGTTGGCGGTAGTATTTATTTATTCAGTATTTCATCAATATAAATTGAGCGGTATTTTTCTGGATACTCAAACTGTACAGGATGT
>JANSWP010000049.1 GCA_024743405.1 Bacteroidota bacterium | reverse complement strand
TAAAAACGCAAACGGAAAGTCACCCACTCAAACTCAACTCGCCACTAAAACAGGGCTCTCAAGGCGAACAGTAGGTACGCATTTAAAAGCCATTAGAGAGGAAGATTAAACATGTAAATATTAATTCTGGATAATGCAAAGATGCACACGCCTTAGGGTAGGGTGCATTCTTTGTAGGTTAATCTTGGTGTGGTAGAGCCCAAAAGAGGGTTCTACTCACGCTTTCTTCAATGCGCTAAAATGAAAAACTATACAAAGAACAAACCGCTATTTGCAATCGAAAAGGATATTGCGGCTGCTTTCGATATGATCGAAAATGCGACGGATGAAAATGCAGTGGCCAACGGTTATAATGCCCTCAAATCTAACATCAATCAATACCTTATTCTTTCTAAAGAATTGCGAAAACAATTTTATTCGCAACGGGATACTATCTCTCATCAGGCTAAAAAACTCTCTGATATTGATCTTGATGTCGCCATAGGGGAATCAGCTTCTTCTATTCCGATCATCCATACTCAACCACCAACTTTTAATAAACCTGAAGTACTTACCATTCAAAATTCACCTGACTTCTTTTTCATCACACTTTCTTTTGGCAAGGTCAATATTCGCCATATCGCGCTGCTCGATATGGAGACTAAGCAATTGATTCTTTCTGGCGGAATCACTCGCCATCTAACCGATAAAGAAGACCTAAAAAAACTAAACTACTTTCTAACGCTCTACAAAAATACTTGACAAAATGAAGCTTTTTAATGCGCTAAAAAACGACACTAAAAATGGGCAATCTTACACTGCGGAGGATATTGCTACACTGGCTCGTCAAGCCATCAAAAATGACGATACTCAACCTAATCCTTTTCCTATTCAGGCTTTTCCTAAGCCGCTTCAAGCGATTATTCGCCATTGGCATGCGGTCTATCGGCGACCAATCGATTATCATGGTGGTAGCATTCTAGCGGCTGCTTCTGGTGCCATTGGGAATGCTTTTCAGGTGGAACATGTGGTAGGGGATGTGGAACCTATGAGTCTTTGGATTGTGATTGTTGGTCCACCGAGTAGTGCTAAGTCCCCGATCATGCGGACTTGCCTCAAACCTCTTTTTAAAAAGGAAAAGGAATACTCTAAACAACATAAGGAAGATCTCGTGGCTTGGCAAAGACAACGTGATAATGCGGAATCAAAGGATCGCCGAAAAATAGATGATCAGAGACCGATCAGACCCCAAAGAATAGTTGGGGATGCGACAATCGAAAGTTTGATAAAAATATTTCCTAATAACTGGAAAGGGGTGCTCAGTTTCAAAGATGAATTTATTGCTTTGATGAAAGGAATGAATGCTTATAAATCTGCTGGACAGGACCTGGAACATTTTCTTTCAATGTGGTCGGGAACACCAATTATGCTCAATCGATCAAGTTTAGAAGATGCAGTTTTTATTGAGTCGCCGTTCATTAGCATTTTGGGGGCTATTCAACCTGGTATTCTTTCTGGTCTGACGGATGCCAATAAGATTTCTAACGGTTTTCTTTTTCGATTGCTCTTTTGCGCTCCACATAGTGTCAAGATTCCAAAGCCATCTCAAGAGGTACCTAATCAAGAATATTTTGAAGAGTACAACAAAATCATTCAACGACTAAATGAATTGCCTACGGCTCCTGATTTCACGCCGACTATTTTAAAAATGGATGCCAAAGGCTTTCGCCGATATGCAGATTATAAAACCAATATCGAGCAAAATATCATGAATGAAACCGAGGATGAGAACATCAAATCTCTCTATGGTAAAATCTTGGCTTATACTTTAAGACTGGCTGGTATTCTGGAACTCATTGAACTAGCCACCATGTCTGATGACGGTTACTGGGAAAATCTTTCTTATGCCGATATCAGCCACCATAAAATCTCGATATCATCTGTCAATCGAGCCATCATTTTGACGCATTATTTTACGGAAAATTCCCTCCGGATTTTAGCTCAATCCGAGAACCCTGTTGCTGCACTTCCTCGCAAACAATATTGGATCTATGAGAAGCTTCCTCAGGTGTGTTCATCGAGCTTGGCGGTGCAAGTTGCACAGAAGATGGGGATAGGGGAAAAGACGGCTCGTAGGCTCATCTACAACAAGAAATTATTTGCTCAAAATAAGGATGGCACTTATCGGAAATTATACTCCTAATTCATCTAATCATCATTCAGAAAATAGCATAAACCTAGCATTTACGGGGCTTCAAGGGCATATTTCTATGGCTTTTGAGGCTTTGTTTATTAAAAATAAAAAATCCTGAAAAAAATGACCAGAATGACCAGTAGTATTAAAATAATAGAAATAATAATAATTAATAAACTAATAATCAATCTATTAGATACTAAATGTCTTATCTGCGACTTGGTCAAAAGGTGGTCAAAATCAGGTCATTTGATGGTCAAAATGGTCATAAAACAATATATGCACAAATATGAAAAATTAGTAACTATTTTGGTTTGACCACCTTTTGACCAGGAAATGACCAGGCTAACACATTGACTATCAATCTATTAATCCCCAAAAGGTCAAAAGGTCAAAGTGGTCATAATATTTAATAAAAAATAGACCCCCTGTAATCAATTTGTTATGGAGTATTTTGAAAGTAAATAGTTGACTCAAAAAACAGGGGTGATGGCTCCAATATCGAGCATAAACCCAAACAGCCAACTGTCCACTTTTTACTTCCAAGTGCTCCAGTTTTTTTAAGGGAGTAGGGAATAAATAAGATACCCAAATTTTGCACAGCTAATTTTTCTTCAATTGAGGCAAAAAACGCAGACATACCCATAGGTATGGCGAGTATTTTTAACGAAAAATGAAGGAAAAAGAGCAAGTAAAATGGGTAGGTTATTTATTTCCTACTCCCTAGCTAAAATGTAATTCAAAATGAAGTATTTAATGCTCTCTATTTTAATGCTCACTTCGGCTATGATGGTGGCCCAAAAACCATTCAACCCGAAGGATTACCTACATGAAAATTCCTTTAAGGAAAGACTAGGCAACTACATCGGAAATTGTGAACTGAAAACCTACACTCGAAAGATTGATTACACGCTAGTACGCTTTCCAGAAATCTCACCGGCCTATGGTTTCAATCCTACGGAAATGATGACTGTCCGTCCTTTTGAAATTTATTTCACTCCTGATGGGCTAGACAATGTTTATTTGGTCGCAAAGGGTAAGTGCCGAGGTATGCATATTTCTGTCCCTGTGGTGCACCGAGGGGTTTATTACGCTGTCATTGACCCCCTCCGAAAGCCATCTTTACTTATCATTAATTCCATGGATAGGGATACTGAAATCTTTTACCATAAAAACTGTGCGAAGCTGGCTGTGGCACATCCCATTGAGATCGGTGAACACATTCTTTATTTTGGATCCAATGAAGTACAAGTGGATGTTTACTTCAATCAAAAAAACGAGCAAAACTGCACAGATTACGTCCACTTAAAATCCTTTAAAAAAGTAGGGATTATCCCCTTTCATTTAACCACTTTTGGTACCTACGATTTTATGATACAAGCAAAGAGCTGTGTTCTACAAGTCAGCGTAACCTATCTACCTGACTCCATATCTCGATCAGTAAGCATTATCAAAGACTGCGAACACTTGCAGCAAATCAATCAAATCCGTGAATCAAAAATCAACAAGCTATGAAAAATGGAATCCTAATTATATTGACCCTACTCACAGCTTGCAAAAAACCACCAGTTGAACCGAATACCCAAGTCGAGCCGTCGCCTACAACAAACTGCAAACGACTCTTGACTGGTTTTTTCGATTTAGAAGCATGCCAGACCTACTGGTTTAATGAAAGTAACCTGGACCAATTTGAATGCAATGAAGGCATCCTCAATTTCGAAGTCTTCCCACAAGCGGATATGATTATCATTTCTGGAAACTTCGACTTTTGTGAAAACCCTATTCATTTTTGGACACATGACCTTTTTTATGAGGTCGATCAATATTGTGAGGTTTTCCAGTACCAAGCTAAGGTGATGGATATGGAGCCTGACCAATATTGCCTGAAGATTGAATTGGATGATAATTTTTTGACGGATTGTTCAACGAGCGAAAGGGGTGGGTTTTATTTTGCGATACCGTTTGGGAGATTGCATTGAGATCGTAATTTTCTCTTCAAGCATAGGAACCTTTTAATCTCCACGTTTTAAGCTGACTCTAATAAGGGTCGGCTTTTTATTTTTCTAACACAATCCTTGATTAATTAAACCACATGTAATATATTTAACCTATATAATCAATAATCCAAGTAAGATTTTACCCGATCAAAAAACTAACTTTCCTTTCTTTTATATTTAGGCATTTTGGTTTTGGATTGAATATCTGCAGGGTGTATAGAAACTATATCTAATTTGACACTTTACGCATTGTAGGTATATCGCTTCCTAATTAGCAATATGAAAATAATATATCTGGATATCCGCTATAAAGTAGCGGATACAAAGATGTTATGGCACATTTAAAGAACAACATAAATATGAATAGGATTGGATTAATTTTACTTTTAACAGTAACATTCGCGTTACATGCAGTTGGACAAACATATAATTATCCGACTTGTTCTTCTCAAACGGATAAAAATTTAGTGATATCATCAGTTGAGAGAAGTGATTATTCAACAACCATTAAGTTTGAATACACTCGAACTGAAAGTCGTGGTATCTATATTTTTTTAAGTCCACCAAATACGCAAGGTGCATACTTTATTAAATCGAATGACAAGAAATATAAATTAAAATCGACTAATGGTATTGGGAATAAAGATGGAGTGACAGCGGCATATCCAAATAAAAAAGTTAGCTTTTCTGCTACATTTGAAGCAATTCCTAAAAGCATAACAAAATTTGACTTAATTGAAGGGAATAGTGGTTCTTGGAATTTTTATGGGATTACCTTGTCAACAGCATCAAATCAAATTACCGAAACAAAAACACTAAAAAGTGATGGAAAACTAAAAGAAACTGAACACGTACTTAGCGATGTAATTACAATAATTCCAAAAGGGAAACAGGTTAAAGTCATTTCTGGACCAAATGGCGGAGTTTATAAAGTTAATTACAACGGCAAAATTGGTTTTATAAACGAAATATATTTCCAATCAAGTGGAATATCTTCAAACACAACAACAAAAACTTATAAACCAAATAACTCAAAACCTGCTAATTGTGAAGATATAAAATATATTTCAGGTTCATCAAAGCCATCATTTAAAAATATGTTAGCAGGTGTTAAATATGCAGTGATAATCAATAGACCAAAAATCAATGGACATGTACCCGCTTTTAACGCATTATTTGAATACTTGGAAGCTATGGGGTTTCAAGTAGAATATATGAGTGAGAATTATGTACAGCCTAAACACTTATGTGATGAAGTTTGGACATATATTTCATTTGACTATGATTTACAGAAGTTCTCCAATATTAAATGGCATTTCATTAGCCCTTGTAATGGTTATACTTGGGATTTAAGCAGCTATAAAATAGCAAGGGCAGGATTGTACGATAATCCCAAAAGCAACTTTTATAAGGTTCTTCGGGATATGTATCAATATCAAAAGCCAACTTATAATAAATATTACAGAATTGAATTACCTAAAAGAAAGACCTGTTGGAGTGAGTATAAAATAAAGCAAGATTTTCAGAGCAATGGTGCTGACAGAATAGAAGGTATATATGAAAATTCAAGTAACATTCAGGCAAAATATCGTGTAGCACTAAAAAAGATTAAAGAAAAATACTACCTAATATACTTATCTGGAGCTAACAACACTGGGAATTGGGAAGAAGGGGAAATTAAAGCAACCTTAATTCCAACAGCTACTCCTTTGTTTTTCAAAGCAAAATGGATAATGGCTAACAAGTCCGAAAATGATGAGTTTTATATATCCTTTGAACAAGGAATGATGAATGTTATTGACTCTGATAAAGAGAAATCAATGTATATTAAAATGTATCCGACATCATCCGATAACATTTCTTCTGTTACGGGCATTCCTGCTTCGGGTACTGGTTTTGCAATTACCTCTAATGGTTTAATAATAACAAATAACCACGTAATTGAGGGAGCAAAAAAAATCAAAGTTAGAGGTGTTAATGGTGATTTTAGCCGAACCTATACTGCAAAATTAATAATAAAAGACCAGCATAATGACTTAGCAATTATCAAAATTGATGATTATAGTTTTTCGAGTTTAGGTGAAATACCATACACTATAAAAACAAGCACGTCAAGTGTTGGTGAAAATATTTTTGTTTTAGGATATCCATTAAGGGCCACAATGGGAGATGAAGTAAAATTAACAAATGGTATAGTTAGTTCTAAGACTGGTTACCAAGGTGATGTTACTTCCTACCAAGTTTCGGCACCTGTTCAACCTGGTAATAGTGGTGGACCTCTTTTTAATAACAAAGGGCAATTGATTGGAATTATTAATGCAAAACATACTGGAGCTGAAAATGCTTCTTATGCAGTAAAATCAAGTTACCTAACTAATTTAATAGACTTATTAGATTATCCACCTACTCTACAAAACGTTAATACTGTAACCGGGAAACCATTAACTAAACAGGTACAAATAATTAAGAGATTTGTGTATATAATTGAAGTCAACTAATTTAATTTCAATAAATGTTGTCTGAACTGAAGATAGAAACAAATGAAAAAAACATGTCATAACATTAAAGGCTGAAAGTCGAGTGCACTTACCCAACATCCAAGCTTTGTTGAACAAAGCGGGGCTAGAAGGAAATCAAGGACTTTGGGTTTCAAAAAGTAAGGATAGCTAAGAATAAATAAAACGGTTTTTACAAAACACGAGTTGCTGATATAGAATAAGAAAATTTTAGTTAGTTCGGAAATCTTATGCATTAGAGTTATTGATCAACAATCCACATTTATTATTCTGGGTTCTTTGTTTTAATTCAAGTTCAGTAGTACTAGATTAAATAGCACCCAAAAAAGCTGATTTTTAAAAGAGTCAGCTTTTTTTTTTGGGATTTATTAGATAGGTAGTGTTCATTACTATATATTTAGGGCATATATGTTAGATATACTTTTTGCCCCTGATTGTTTCGACCATAATCCTTTCTTTTCGTTTCTATTCTCTATGGTTTTGGATTGAGTTTTTTCAGATGAAAAGGGTCTAACTTTAAAATTTTGTAGCTGAAAAATTGGGAAAGAGTTACAATATCATAAATTCCGATGTTAAGAATAGAAGGTTATCAACTATTGAAACCTTTTTGAAATTGCTGAAACCTTGAATGTAAAAGAACCAAATTTGGTAAAAGGAAGATTAATGACCAAAGAAGCCCAAATAGAAATAGACCTTATAGCTAGGTTACAAAATCTAAAATATACTTATCGAAAGGATATTAGAGATAGGAAGACACTGGAACAAAACTTCCGTCAAAAGTTTGATGCACTCAATAGAGTCAAACTAACTGATTCCGAATTTGAAAGACTGCGCGAAGAAATTATTAATGCGGATGTTTTTACCGCTGCTAAATATTTACGAGAACGAAATACTTTCCAACGGGAAGATGGCACACCACTACAATACACACTTGTAAACATAAAGGATTGGTGCAAAAATGACTATGAAGTTATTAGCCAATTACGCATCAATACCGAAAATAGCCATCATCGGTATGATGTCATTTTGCTGATAAATGGATTGCCTATTGTACAAATAGAACTCAAGACCTTGCAAGTAAGCTACCGTAAAGGGATGCAGCAAATCGTAGACTATAAAAGTGACCAAGGCAATGGCTACACCAATTCACTACTCTGCTTCATGCAGCTTTTTATTGTCAGTAACAGAGGTACTACCTTTTATTTCTCCAATAACAACAACCAACATTTTCAATTTAATGCTGATGAACAATTTTTGCCTGTTTATCAGCTAGCAGAAGAGGACAACAAAAAAATAAATCATTTAAATGATTTTACGGATAGGTTCCTAACCAAATGCAATTTGGGGCAAATGATTAGCCGCTACATGGTATTAGTAGAGAGTGAGCAGAAAATTTTAGTCATGCGTCCGTATCAGATCTATGCGGTAAAAGCTATCGTGGATTGTATTCATCAAAACAGAGGAAACGGCTACATCTGGCACACTACGGGAAGCGGTAAAACATTGACCTCCTTCAAGGCTTCTACTCTTTTAAAGGACAACCCTGATATTGAAAAATGCCTGTTTGTAGTGGATAGAAAAGACCTCGATCGCCAAACTCGAATTGAGTTTAATAAATTTCAAGAAAAGAGTGTCGAGGAAAACACCAACACGGAAACATTGGTCAGAAGAATGCTCTCTACCGATTATGCGGATAAGGTAATCGTAACGACTATCCAAAAATTGGGCTTGGCATTAGATGGCAATAACAAAAAGAATTATAAAGAACGTCTGAAATCATTAAGTGACAAACGGGTGGTTTTTATCTTCGATGAATGTCATCGTTCGCAGTTTGGAGATAATCATAAAGCGATTAAGAATTTCTTCCCCAATGCTCAATTATTTGGTTTTACAGGGACACCTATTTTTGATAAAAATGCGACCTACATCAATATCAAAGATGAAGTAGCTTCTTATAAAACAACCGAAGACATTTTTCAAAAAGAACTCCATTCTTATACCATCACCCATGCCATTGAGGATAAAAATGTATTGCCTTTCCATATTGACTATTTCAAGCCAGATGTAAAGGTCAAGGTGGATACCAATGCACATAAGTCGGCGGTGGTCAATGCCATCATTGACAAGCACGATAAGGCAACGGCGCATAGGCGATTCAATGCCGTTTTTGCGACTGCCTCGATTAATGATGCGATTCAATACCACGAACTATTTAAAAGCATACAAGCCGAGAAGCAGGGCAAAGATGAAGACTACCGCCCTCTAAATGTTGCTGCAGTGTTTTCACCACCTGTGCAGGCTTTAACGGATGAAAAAAATAAGGCGGATATCAAGCAACTGCAAGAAGATTTGGTACAAGAGAAAGCGGATAATGCAGTAGAACCCAATAAGAAGAAGGATGCTTTGATCAACATCATAGCCGACTACAATCAGCAATACGGTACGAATCACCAAATCAACAAATTTGATTTGTATTACCAAGATGTGCAGCAACGCATCAAAGACCAAAAATATTCCAATGCTGACTATCCACACAAAAATAAAATTGATGTAATGATAGTGGTGGATATGCTACTGACGGGGTTTGATTCTAAATACCTCAATACGCTGTACGTAGATAAGAATCTCAAATATCACGGACTGATACAAGCCTTCTCCCGTACCAATCGCGTCATCAATGATACCAAACCTTACGGTAATATTTTGGACTTTCGGTACCAGGAGGATGCGGTGAATAAGGCAATGGAATTGTTCTCTGGAGAGGAGATAGACAAGGCTAAAGAAATCTGGTTGGTAGAATCGGCTGATAAGGTCATGGTAGAATACGAAGCTGCCGTTGCCAATCTCCAAGAGTTTATGGAAGGCAAGGGCTTGGAATGTCGTCCTGATGAAGTCCATAACCTACGAGGCGATGCTGCCCGTGCCGAGTTTATCAATTCCTTCAAAGAGGTACAGCGATTAAAAACCCAACTCGACCAATACACCGACCTCAAGGAAGAGCAGGTCGAAACCATTGAAAACTTGCTACCTACGGACGATTTGCGTTCTTTCAAATCGGTGTATCTCGAAACGGCTAAACGCTTAAAAGACATACAAGACAAAGGCGATAAGCAGACACCCGAAGAAGTGCAACAACTCGATTTTGAGTTTGTCCTCTTTGCCTCTGCGGTGATTGACTATGACTACATCATGGGGCTGATTACCAAATACACCAATGACCAGCCTTCGAAGGAGAAAATGACCAAGGAGCAATTGATTAACCTTCTTAGTTCGAGTGCCAACCTGATGGAGGAACGGGAGGATATTATTGCTTACCTCCAAACGCTGGAAGTAGGGGATAAATTAACAGAGAAAGAAATACGAATAGGCTTCCAAAAATTCAAAGCCAAAAAATCGGCTAATGAACTAAGAGCCATTGCCGAGAAGCATGGTATTACGCCCGATAGCCTAAAAGACTTTGTAGATGCCATCATGTACCGAATGATTTTTGATGGGGAAAAATTAAGCGATTTACTCGCTCCATTGGACTTGGGTTGGAAAGCTCGGTCTAAAGTAGAATTGGCATTGATGGAAGACCTCGTGCCTTTATTAAAAAAACGTGCCGAAGGGCGTGAAATAGCTGGATTGAATGCTTATGAATAAAAATAAAGAACATAGAAAGTTGGTGCCTGAGTTGCGGTTTTCGGAGTTTGAGCGGGACGGGGAATGGGCTAAAAAAGGAATTCAAAAATTGATAGATGACAATTGGATTATTAGTCATTTAGATGGAAATCATGGGGCTTTATATCCAAAAAGTAATGAATTTTCAGATGAAGGCATTCCATATATTTCTGCAAATGATTTTGTTGATGGAACCGTAGATTTTGATAGATGTAAACGACTTCCTTTAAAGAGAGCAAAGCAGTTCAAAAAAGGGATTGCCAAAGATGGTGATATTCTATTTGCTCACAACGCAACTGTCGGACCTGTTGCCATGCTAAACACTCCATTAGATTTTGTAATTTTAAGCACTACAGCTACTTATTTTAGATGTGACAACAAAAAATTATTAAACAACTTCCTCAAACATTCTCTAAGTAGTTCCTATTTTATAGGACAATATACGAGAGTAATGTCTCAGTCTACAAGAAACCAAGTTCCTATAACTACTCAAAGGAAATTTCATTTATACGTTCCCAAAAATAAGAAAGAACAACAAAAAATAGCCAACACCCTCACCTCCTTAGATACGCTCATCGCCGCCGAAAAAGAAAAAGGGGACGCCTTACAAGCCCACAAAAAAGGCTTACTGCAACAGCTTTTTCCTGCGAAAGGGGAGCGGGTGCCGAAGTTGCGGTTTGGGGAGTTTCGGGGGGAGTGGGAGGAGAAAGAATTGGGAGAGATTGGTTCTCCGTTGATGTGTAAAAGAATCTTTAAAGAACAAACTACAACCGACCCTGCCAACTCTATTCCTTTTTACAAAATAGGAACATTCGGTAAAGAAGCAGATGCATATATTCCCATTGAATTATATAAAGAGTTTAAAGAGAAATATTCTTTTCCGAAGGTAGGTGATATACTTATTTCAGCTTCTGGTACTATTGGTAGGTTGGTCGTTTATGATGGAGTTGATGCGTATTTTCAAGATTCTAATATTGTTTGGATAGGTAATGATGAAGAGTTAGTAACAAACGCTTTTATTTACTATTGTTATTTGACATTAAATTGGCAAACTTCAGATGGTGGTGTAATAAAACGATTATACAATTCTAATTTGAAAAGTATGAAAATATTTTTCCCAAAAGATAAAGAAGAACAACAAAAAATAGCCAACACCCTTTCCACCCTTGATGAAAGGATAGCCGCCCAATCCGAAAAGATAGCCGCCTTAGAGGAGCATAAGAAGGGCTTGATGCAGCAATTATTTCCAAACATAAAATAAGCCATGAACCATACAGAAATAGCCACTCAGATAAAAAAACTGGATGAGAATATTGTCCTCATCTATGCCTTCAATGGTACAGGTAAAACAAGATTGTCTGTTAGCTATAAAGATATTTCAAAAGACTCTGAAAGTGGGGCTCATACAGGTGTTTATTATAATGCCTTTAGTGAAGATTTATTTGTTTGGGATAATGATGAAGATAATGATAATGCAGGTATAAAACTCAATATAAACTATAGTAGTCTAAATGCTTTTCACTCCTTTCTTGATATTATAAATATCGAAGAAAAATTAGCTTTATACCATCCAAAATATAAGTTTAGATTCAACCTTTACGATGACCTCGAAAGAGGTATTGAATCTATCACCTTTTATGTAGATGAAGAATTAGAAACACCCATAAAAATATCAAGAGGAGAGGAACGCATTTTTGTATGGTGCTTTTTCTTAGCCTTATTTGATGTGGATAGTTTGGCAAATGAGCATGATGCTCATTTCTTTATTGATGACCCTGTCTCAAGTTTGGATGACCATAATATATTCATTACCGCAGAATCTATCTACAATATTATCGAAGACAATTATCTCAAAAAGCGGATTATTATTACCACTCATCATATTGGCTTGTTTTCAATTCTATTTGATAAGTTGAAAAAGGGACAAAAAAGTGGAAGGTATAATAAACTCACCAAGCCATATATATTGAACATCAAAGAGGGTGACTTGAATTTAAGCAGTTTGAGAAATGATGTTTTCCTTTTTCATTTACATTTATTGCAAACTTTAGACGAAGCGAAAGAATCAGAATTGTTTGCTTATCATTTTGTATTGCTAAGACAACTATTAGAAAACATTTCTTCATTCTTAGGTAGAGGAGGAATTGGTTTTACACTAAAAGAAATCGGAATAGAGAATGATGAAGAAACTGGCAGCTTAATCAATTCTTTATCTCACAAAAATGCGTATCGATTACAATACAATAAAATGTCTCCGACGGAAGAGGAAATTTTCAAAGACATTTTTGAAAAAATAAATACGAAGTATAAATTTAAATACTAACGAAGAATGACTGCAAAACAACAGCAAGATAAATTAGGACAAACCCTCTGGGGAATAGCGGATGAATTACGAGGCGCCATGAATGCGGACGACTTCCGTGACTATATGCTTTCGTTTTTATTCCTCCGCTACTTATCGGATAATTACGAGGAGTCCGTACAAAAAGAACTCGGCTCGGATTATCCTGAACTGGAAGAAGAAGACAAACGTACCCCGCTATCCGTTTGGTACAAAGCCAACCCCAATGATGTCGTAACTTTTGAAAAGCAGATGCGCCGAAAAGTACATTATGTGATAGAGCCGCAATATTTGTGGCGTAGTATTTCGGAGTTAGCCCGTACTCAACACAACGACCTTTTACTGACCCTACAAGACGGATTCAAACACATTGAAAACGAATCCTTTGCAAGTACCTTCAAAGGCTTATTCTCGGAAATCAATCTGGATTCTGATAAATTGGGTAAAGGCTACCCTACCAGAAATAAAAAACTTTGTACCATCATTACCAAGATAGCCGAAGGAATTGCCGACTTCTCTACGGATAGCGATACGCTCGGTGATGCCTATGAGTATTTGATCGGGCAATTTGCTGCAGGTTCTGGAAAGAAGGCAGGGGAGTTTTATACACCTCAACAACTTTCTACCATCTTATCGAGAATTGTTATTTTAGATTGTCAAGACCCAAAAACAGGCCCTAAGAATAAGCTCAATAAGGTACTGGATTTTGCTTGTGGTTCGGGGTCGCTATTGCTCAATGTGCGCGAGAAAATAGGTAAAGATGGTATTGGTAGAATCTACGGACAGGAAAAGAATATAACCACCTACAACTTGGCTCGAATGAATATGCTTTTGCGTGGCGTAAAAGATTCCGAGTTTGAAATTTTCCACGGTGATTCTCTAAAAAATGAATGGGACATTCTCAATGAAATGAACCCTGCTAAAAAGATAGAATTTGATGCGATTGTAGCCAATCCGCCTTTTAGTTTACGCTGGACACCCTCGGAGGTGATGGGCGAAGATTTTCGATTCAAGAATTATGGGTTAGCTCCAAAGTCTGCCGCCGATTTTGCTTTCTTGTTGCATGGCTTCCACTTCCTCAGCGATAATGGAACAATGGCAATTATCCTGCCTCACGGAGTACTCTTTAGAGGAGGAGCTGAGCTACGCATCAGAATGAAGCTACTAAAAGACGGAAATATTGATGCGGTCATTGGCTTGCCATCCAATCTTTTTTACTCGACTGGTATTCCCGTTTGTATTCTGGTATTAAAGAAATGCAAGAAAGATAATGATGTGCTTTTCATCAATGCTAGTGAACATTATAAGAAAGAAAAACGCCAAAATACTCTCCGTGAAGGAAAAAATGGAGAACCCAACGATATTCAAAAGATTGTAGATACCTATAAAAATCGTCCCGAAGAGGTGGAGCGATATGCTCGTCGGGTACCAATGGAAGAAATCAAAAATAACGATTACAACCTCAATATTTCTCGCTATGTGAGTACAGCAAAACCTGAGAAGCAAATTGATTTATTGGAGGTTCACAACGAATTGGAAAAAATTGAAGAAAAAATAGTTAATGCTGCAGAAGAGCATAATAAATTTTTGGAGGAGTTGGGATTGCCACCTATTAGTTTTAAGAATGATGAGGAAGAGGAATAAATCTATTCTAAACATTCAAACCTTAAAACCATCATTTTAGGAAAAAATTACAACCTGCTATGACATAACATAAGTCCATAGTTCACTTTAAAAAATGCTCCTTCTAGTAGGAAATAGTGAGTCACTTGGCATTTCAGTAAAAAAAAGAAATGCTATTCCATGAAAAAAATATCCAAATCCAAAATAATTGCCCAGAAAACTATATATGCAACCTTTAGAATCCTTCAGGAAGCTGGTGGAGAAATGCGGGGGAAAAATATCATTGAGAAAATTCGAGAAACTATAGAATTCAATGATTACGAGATGCATAGATATGAAAAGACAGGCTATATAAGGTGGGAAAGTATTCTACATTTTTACACCATAGATTGTATGAAAGCTGGATTTCTAAGAAAACAAAAGGGGATTTGGTACTTGACAGAAGAAGGTGAAGAAGCAATAACATTAGGTCCAGAAAAACTACTTGAAACTGCAACAAAAAAATACAGGGAATGGGATGCGAAAAATAAAAAAGAAAAAACCATAGAAGAAAGCGACGATGATTTAGATATCGAAACTTTAGAGGATAAAACCCAAAAACAAAGCGCATTATTAGAGCAATACGAAACTAGTGCCTTGGAAGGATTGAGAGATTATCTAATTAACAAAAACCCATATGAATTTCAAGATATAGTTGCCATCTTGTTAAAGGCTATGGGATATCATATTTCTCATATCTCTCCAAAAGGAAGAGACGGAGGAATTGATATCATTGCTTATACAGACCCACTTGGTGTTAAACCTCCAAGAATTATTGTACAAGTAAAACATCGCCCTGAATCAAACATTTCATCAGATGATATACAGCGTTTAGCAGGGACAATGAAGAGAAGTTCTGATGTTGGAATTTTTGCGACTTCAGGAGGATTCACACAGCCAGCAATTAATGAAGCTAGGTCAACTGATAAACACATTGAATTGATTGATTTTGAAAGATTTATAGGTTTGTGGCAAGAATATTTTACGAAGATGTCCGATGAGGAGAAAAATAAACTGCCGTTGCATCCAATTTACTTTCTTGGAAGCAATGAATAAAAATAATAGTACTTGATACTATAAATTAAGAGGACTCTAGTAAGTAAAAAACATGAAACTTGATAAAACTCAAATAGGACTTGCAGGAGAATATTATGTTCTTGCCCAATTGACCGCAAGAGGTTTTATTGCAACACTTACACTAGGAAATACAAAAGGAATAGACATTCTAGTAACCAACCAAGAAATAAATAGCCTATTCAAAGTTGAAGTGAAGACTACGACCAGCAAACCAGGTGTAAGCAAGATCCACTCTACAGAAAAATGCTATCAATGGACATTGTCGTCAAAACATGAAAACTTAATTGATGAAAATCTAATTTATTGTTTTGTCTACATTCAGGAGACCAATCAGCTCCCTTTATTCTTTTTGGTTCCAAGCAAGGAGGTAGCGAATTATGTAAAATGGCAACACAAGCATTGGTTAGAGCTAAAAAAAGGAAAAGATACTACCATGCGGAAATTTAGAATTGAATTGAGTGATCCAAAAGTTTATAGGAACAATTGGGATATTTTTCATAAAAAGTAAGATTCCTATCATTCAATTGTTCTCCCCCCCACCTGTCACCACTTAGTATCTGCCATCGTATAACATAAAAAAACTCGGATTCTCGCCAAAAGCCATCAATTTTCAAGGCTGATTCAATTAAAGGTGGCTTCTTTTATTCCTAACTATTCCTTATAATTAATCACACCAAAGTCTCGACTTTTTTTATCAGTACTTGTTCTGTTGGAAAATGCATTATATATTTACGATATATAACTAGATGTATTATTAACCCTGAAGCATGAAACCAAATCCCTTTCTTATTTCCTTTAGTTTTATGGTTTTGAATTGAATCTCTAGGGCATATATATTAGTCTATATCTAATTTGACAATGTTTGTATTAATGATATATTGCTATTTAGGTAGTTATATGAAAAAAAAATCATCAATAGAAAAGAAAAATCAAGTAATGAAAGCCCTTTTAGATACCAATATAATAATCCATAGAGAAACTAATCGAATTATTAATTACGATATTGGACAAATATTTCACTGGATTGATAAACTCAAATACGAAAAGTACATTCACCCAATAACCATTTCGGAAATTGAACGATATAAGGATCCTAAAGTTGTCAAAACATTTACTGTAAAATTAGAAAGCTATAACAAGATAAAGCACCCACTTGAACTTTCAGGAGATATACAAAAAGTAAGCGAAGAAATTGACGTAAATCAAAATGATATAAATGACACCCATTTACTGAATGAAATTTATGAAGAGAGAATAGATATTTTAATATCTGAGGACAAAAAGATTAGAACAAAGGCAAAGAAACTTGGTATAGAAAATCAAGTGTTTACAATACAGTCATTTCTTGAAAAAGTAACTTTTGAAAATCCTGAATTAGTTGATTATAATGTTCTCGCAGTAAAAAAAGTAGATTTTGGTGAAGTTGATTTAAGTGATATTTTTTTCGATAGTTTTCGAGAAGATTATTCAGAGTTTGACAGGTGGTTCAAAAAAAAATCCAATAACCCATGTTATGTCTGCAATAGTGAGAATAATTTAACAGCTTTTCTTTATATCAAAATAGAAGATGAAGACGAAAATTATGCAGATATATCTCCACAATTCGAAAAGAAGAAACGGCTTAAAGTTGGAACATTAAAGGTAAGTAGTAATGGCTTTAAAATTGGAGAAAGATTTCTGAAAATTATTTTTGATAATGCATTGCAATATAAAGTATCTGAAATTTATGTAACTGTATTTAATAAAAGGACTGAACAACAGCAGCTGATCGATATGCTTCAAGTTTGGGGATTTATCAAACATGGAAAGAAGATTACAAAAAATGGAGAGGAAATAGTTTTGGTTAGACCATTTGGGAAATCAATCCCACCAAATATAGAAAAACCAAAATTTACTTTTCCATTTCTTTCATGGGACACTAGAAAATATATCATCAAAATAGAACACAAATATCACACTGAGCTTTTTCCAGATAGTATAAATACGAAAGAAGATAAATCCAAATATGTAGAAAACGAACCTCATCGAAATCGAATAGGAAAAGTTTATATTTCTCATTCACAGGATAGGCATTTAAAGTCAGGAGATGTAATTGTTATTTATAGGATGGGGGAAACAAGCCCTAAAAGATATACAAGTACAGTCACATCAATTTGCATAGTTGAAGAAGTCCTTACTAATTTTAAAGACTTTGATGAATTCTTTAAAGCATGCAATCGACGAACACTAATAAAAAAAGAAGAATTAAGAAATGATTGGTGGAACAAAAATCCAAAAGTTAAACCGTTTGTTATAAGATTTCTCCATGCTCATTCATTTCCTACTCCAAAACCGACCCTTAATGATTTGAATAAAATTGGTGTCATTCCTGACATAATGAATATGCCAAGAGGGTTTATTGAAATTAGTCTGAAGCAGTTCAACAAATTGGTTAGATTTGCTTATAAAATTAATTGAAGAAAAAACATGAAAGTAGTTTTATCAATAAAACCTGAATTTGCCGATAAGATTTTTGAAGGCACAAAGAAATTCGAGTTTCGTAGGTCAATCTTTAAGAATCGAGATGTGAAATCTGTCATTGTTTACGCCTCCTCACCTGTCCAAAAAGTAATTGGTGAATTTGAAATCGGAAAGATTTACAATGATGATTTAAGGACACTTTGGAAAAGAACAAAAGAATATTCGGGAATATCAGAAGAATATTTTTATAAATACTTTTCCAATAAAGAGAAAGGGTTTGCAATACAAGTAAAGAATAAAAAAAAGTATAGGAAAGCAAAGTGTCTAAAATCTGAGTTCAACTTGAACCCACCACAATCATTTGCATACTTTAAAGACGAGTAAATAAGAACTAATAAGAATCGAGTTGCAACTGGAAAGACTACTTCCTTAGTCCCATCTGAAAGCCCTCACCCTAAGACATGTAAGACTGTTTAAAAACTAATAAACTACAACAATCGTGAAATAGCTGATCCCAAATCGGAATTAGCAATTTTAATTATACCATTGACTTCTTTGTCAAAACATTATATATTGCCCCTATATACGCCGCAGGTGTATTTTTAACCCGATTTTAAAAAACCAATTACCTATCTTTTTTTCTCATAGAAAAAATGGTTGAGGTTGAATTCATCCGGTTTGCATATCACCAATGTGAATTTCATGATGCCTTTTTACCTCGTTTCACCAAACCATAATTGAGAAAAGAAATCCATATATCGGAAAATAGAGAAAAGTTATTAATTCAAAACAGCTTGTAGAGATTAGTATAATTAGCTGATTTTCAGATTAGTTGGTAATGCTGCTACTAGGTCTTGTAATGGACTTGGTTCAAAAACTCTAACAATTGTGGATTGAATAAAAAAGAGCGCCGTAATGCAAGTAACGACGCCCTGGTGTACAAATATTTTGTACAAAAAAATAGCTGTTTCAAAAGTACTGAAAATTTGGCAGAATCGACTTAAGTGGGGCTATGGAATGAGAGACCCCGGGGCGAAAAAACCCTCCTCATGAAAGTCAAAAAGTCGGGTTTTTCGTCGAGTTCCAAAAGAGGTTCACGATAAGACTAAGTGCATGGGCTTTGTTCAGGAGTTTCAATTTGGTTTTCTGGGATTCGGAAGTTTCAAGGAATACCACGAATTCAAATAAAAAAAAAGCAAAAAAAAAAAAATTGCTTGCTGCTCTGGCTTGTTCCTGCTCTTACTTGTACCCAGTTTGGTAGGTTTTGTGGTGGGCATAAAAAAAGGAGCTTAAAGAAGCTCCTGAGTGGGTAGTGTCCATCTTGTCCGTTTGTCTGGAAAGACCTCTAGTAGTGGTTTGTTCATTTGGATGGTTTTTTGGGCTGTGTACCAGGTTCCGCCGCTTGGGTCATTTGTCGAATAGATCGCCAGTGTCAGATCCGCCAGCTTTATCATTTCGGTATTTCGGATGAGTGGTGCCACCTTTCCATAGTACTTGTTATAGTCGGGTTTGATTTCAGTTTCCGGTCTTTGGTAGGTGCGTGCCCATTTTTTGGCGAGTTGGTCGTAACCTTTTGCGCCGCCATGGATGATTTCGTCAGGTAGTTGGAATTTTGCTACGATGTGAGCGATGCCAATGTGCAAGAGCTCTTGGCTTGCAGCTTCGCGGCTGCCAGTGATTAGGAGTTTCATTTTAGCTATTTTTTTGTTTTAAATATTTACTTTAAGATACAAAAAGTTGATGAATTTTCCTATTGTATTTATATTGTTATGTTGCTTATTTATTTGGTTTATACTTAAAAAAAAATGTTTGAAACAATAAAAAAAAGAAACAAAAAAATTTGCTTAAATCACTGATATTCAGTATATTAGAGTATTGTTTTAAACAAAAAAATAGCTAAAAAATGCAAGAAAAATTCTTATCCGACAGCGTCGAGACCGCTCGTGTCGTCTCCGCTCAAAATTCCCACAACAGGGAATATCTTCAAAACAAAAAATGGGTCGATTCGTCCCGAAAATGTTACGGTGATATTTCTGCTTTTGCACCTGAATTCTCCGTTTACGACTTTCCTAATGGTGGCTACATCGCCATCATTCCCCCCGATGAAAAAGGGGATTTTCAAACCAATACTTCCTTTGATCAATTGCCAGGTATCAATGATGTGACGCTCATTGATGAAAAGACACTCGTTTGTTTTTCACGATTGAGTGAAGAAGATGTAAAATTCATGATTCAATCGGCATTTATGCCATTCTGAATATAAAGCACCTGAGCACATATGATCGGCACTCTGAGCAGACTCTTTTTCCAATACTCATCGTTAAAAAATATTTCAATAACTAGGCTATTCAAATATTTTTTGCCTCGATTATCGAAAAAATAGCCTCGATCAAAGTGTCGATAATATATACTCAGGTGCTTAGCCCCCTGAATGGGGGCTATAACAAACACTATTATTTAACCCTCAATTTAATTGTTATGTCTTTCACAAAAAACACGCAAGAAATCTTGAAACAATGGGGCTGTTTTGCCGATTCTCAAACTATTCGGAATATCCGAGCCCGAGGACACAAAACACCCGAAGAAGCTGCTGAGGTAGCTGTATTGAATCAAGAATGTATTCGACTCAATGAAATTAAAGCAAAATTGAAAAGGCTTGAATTGCTTATGAAAGAACTCAAAGCCATGTAAAAAACTTCTTTTTAATAGGAATGATAAAACATCATTCTTTAATTGAATGCAGTACGTGGACTTTGATAAAAAGTTCACGGCTGCTTTTCAAAAAACCAAAATTTAAAAATCATGTCAACAAAGAAATTACAACCAATATGTAACACTAAAAATCTTGTTTCAAAAGACGGTGAAATTTTAATACCTCGATATATGATTGGTAATCCGCGCTCCTACCGTTTGGACCTAGGCAAAGGCGTTTTGAATCTGGAAGGTCGTCAACAAATCACCAAGCCTGGGCAGGGTTTCAAAGTGATTCCAATTGCTTTTCGTTGCCTCCAAGATGGACTATTTGGACAACCAGAAAAGAAATGGTGTGAGGTCTATTTTTTAAATGAAGCTGGACATCTTTCCGTTTTTATGTTTCATGATTTTAGCGTCAATAACCTGAGTGAAGCAGCCCGAGATTTATTTTACGAAAATCGGGGATTGTGTGAAGTGGTTTGGAATATCAGATTGGAGCAAAAGCAGAATAAAGACGGGGCAAAATACTACATGGCGTTTTTCGAATTTGAAATGATCAATGAGGAGGATTTGAAAATATGGAAAACCGTTTACCAAAATATTTTGGACAAACATTCCCATATCTACCGCAGTGATACGGTCGATTCAAAGACCCTCTTTTTTGAAAATTGGAGTGATGGAAAAACACTCACAGAAAAGGAAATCGAGGATGAGAAGCAACGGACAATTGCTTTGATCGAAGAATTTTCTTCGAATGGCGAATCCGTTGCCGCATAATTGCCCTGTTTTTTTTAGTAGCGGCGATTGGTCGTTTTGTCGCCGCTACGTTTCCAAAACCCCTTGAGAAAATACTTTGAATCAAGGCTTTCAATTCCTAATTATGGAATAGCTAGCCTTATTATATAACCTCATAATAGGAGAACCCCAAACCCTATTCCCCCCATAAAAAATACAATCAAATGAAATTCAAATTAGGAAAACTTACCTGGACCAAAACGGTCAGTGAAAAAGTTGAAGAATCCGCTCTATTTGCAGAATTCGTAAAGACCTCGATCCGACGGCACGCTACTGGCGATTGGGGAGAATTGAGTAAAAGGGATAAACAGGTAAATGATGTGTCTGTGAAAATGGGACTTTCGATAGAATCAAATTATCTTTTACCAATCAAGTTGAAAAATATCCATGAGGATGAAAGAATCTGGATATTAACAGAAGCAGACCGAAGTGAAACGATAATTTTTTTCCCATCGGAATTATTGACTCCAAAGGAAGGTGCCAACCTCTTTACTACTTATCCAGTGAAGTGGAGTTGGAGCCTAAAGAAGAAATGGAATCAATCATCAAAATCAAGCGCCACAAGGAAAGAAGGGAACGGTTCGAAAGCCAGGGCGGCGATAGCCCACTCGGCAAATTGCCAGCCGTCTTGCTTCCCTGAACCTACCCACACGGCAGGCGACGCGCATCAGTCACGACCTAACCGCAAGGCCACCTCAATCGTCACTGATTTTCGCAAACGCAAGCCAACGCACCGCTCGCCCTTGGGATCAAAATGAAGATTAGTTTCTGAGAAGAGAATGGGTAACCAAAAAAGAAATTCAAATTAATTTGGCTTTTAAGGTTACCTATTTAGAAATACTGGAACGAATGTAATAGATGATCTTCCTACTATTGGTGAACGGGTTGATTTCTCTATTTTCCGTTAATTGAATTTTTATTATCTCATTGCCTTGATTGGCAATGAGGTGTTTTTTACACCATCAACAAAGGGTTCGGATCGAATTTCTAGTGAAAAGAGAACTAGTCTCCGGATAATTTATCAGCTTATTTTTTGCGCTGGTAACAGGTATCTAAAGCAATCCTAAAATATAATAAGTCGTGTGTTGATTTTATGCTCGTCAGTCTCTGAGTTCAGAGGCTGGCGATTTTTTTTTCGAACTTCAGAGCAGGTAGATCTAATACCCTATTCCGAAAAAGACAATCAAATAATTTTCAAAACACGAAAACTTGTACCTTGTTTTTTCAAAATTTCGAACCTTCCCGCTTGCTTCCTCCGCCTTCCTTCGTTGGTCAGTCGTCCCTCCTTCCCTACTCTCTCACGCTCCGACGCTTGCTCCTTTTTTGCTCACGGGTTTGTCGGATGGACTTTCCTAAACTGAAGGGAAAAACACCACCCGAAACCCAAAAAAGTTGACGCCGCGGCCGGAGCGATCGTAGCGATGAGTAGGACGACAAAGGAACGGATTGAGGAAATAGTAGCCGCCGCGAACCACACGACGAGTATTCCTAGGCGAATCAATCCAGGGACTACCATCATCGGGTCGATTTAGTGAATTATAATTGGAATGCCAATCATCTTCACACCACTCAAATACATTTCCACTCATATCATAAAGCCCTAATTCGTTCGGCAGTAATAAACCAACTGGTTTCGTTTCTCCACCACTATTATCTCTATACCAACCTACCTGTTTTAGATCATCGCTGCCGCAATATTGATAACCCTGGCTGTGAATGCCACCACGGGCTGCAAATTCCCACTCAGCTTCCGTTGGCAGTCGAAATTCACCTTCTAGGGTATGAGTCGCTTTGTATGCTTTAACCGCATCTGAATCATTTAGCTTGTCAATGAAAACCTTGGCAGCATCCCATGAAACCGTTTCAACAGGACGGTTCTTGCCTTTTCGTCTTGATGGATTCGTTTTCGTTACTTCCCGATAGAGAGCCTGTGTTACCTGATATTGACCGATGTAATATGGTTGAGTGATGGAGACCCGATGTGCAGGTTTTTCATCTTTAGGGCTACTATTATCATCATCGCCCATCATAAAAAAATCATCAGCGGAGTGGGCTTCTACCAAAACCATATTAAGGTCGGGAAGGGGGAAGGTCAGAACAGGAAGTAATGGTTTTTTATCTATTGGGTTCATCGATACAATTTTTTCTGTGGTGAATATAGGGAGTCTATATCTTTTTTTAATTATATATGGCAGCCATATAATAACTTACAATAAACACTTCACTGAACCGAACGATAAATGAAGCAATTTCCATCAGATATCCATCAGGATTGAGGTGATTTTAGTAACCCCGCTTAATCGAACACTGCATAAAAATGAGTTGTTTAGTGTTAGGACATATCTTGAAGGGCATCAATCCGAAAATGAAATGGGACCAAAGATGAAAACGATATTTACCATGTAACCTGTTTGTTGATGTATGGGAGAATGGAGAAGAAGATGTTTTCCTAGACAACCTCACCACAACCGAATAGAAAAAATAAAAGGAAAACTATGTTAGATCCTCATTCCGGTATTGTCCTCATTTTATAGCGATGTTATATATGGTATAAAATTAGATATAATATTAGTTTTCTGGGACAATTACTATTAACTGAGTCTTTACCAATGGTTAAAGATCAAAAAGACTAAATCGTTTTTAGCTATCAGTTATGTTTTTGTTTCGAGTCTCATTAAATCTAATCGGAATGAAATTGAATACTCACCTAAAGAACCTTTTGGACGAAGATAAAACTCACCAAGTAATTGAAGCTATTACTGACGCTGCTCCTAGTTTTCAAAAAGATATATTCTCGATTGATAAACAAATCAAACAGTTATATGCCAAGCAATTGTTAGAGAAAATCGAAAAAGAGGAATATGTCAAAGAAAAAAATATAATTACTGAAGCTATTAGAGAAATTATTGACCAACTTCCTGAGCACCTAGAGTTGAGGAAAGAACCGGAAAAACCTATAGGAGACAATGATCAAAAACCAAGTTTATGGAAAAGGCTAGGTAATGTGGGTTTAATTATAGGGATTTTGGCAGGTATTGTAGAATTTATAGGTGTCCCTATTCGAGACCTGTTTCCAAAGAGCGAAGACGATTCAAGTACACCCACTAAAATAATGATATCGACCGGAGATAATAGTCCACCTATTGAAGCTGGAGGAGATGTAAATGTTAGTTATGGAAATACAACTCCGATGAAAGAAGAAAATAATTCTTCAACACCTATAGAAACGCCTAAAACAAGAACAAAAGGAAAATAGAGTGCCACTATTAATGGTAAAACAGGAAAGTTAAAGTTAGGACCCAACCTTAAATTGTCATACCTCTAAAAAACTAAGAAAAATGAGATCTAAACACCCAAAAACAACTATACTTTTTATACTCTTAAGTACTCCTCTTTTACTTCAAGCTCAATCTAAAACAGCACTTTTATCAACCGGAAACCAAAGTCCAGCCATTTATGCTAAAAATGTGTCTATAAAGTATAATGTTTCTGAATACATGGTTATTCAGTTACTAAAAGTATTTGAACAAACGGAGCCAAAGCTTGAAGAACAAATAAGTAAAACGGAATCATTAATTTGTGATTATCAAAATCTATCTACTACTGAAATTCAAGACTGTGAACTAACTAATTCTGCAAAAGATAAATTAGGACTCAAGGGCAATAAAAATCTTGAGAATGTGCTTGAATGGGATATTTATATTAGTACACAAGGTGACAACAGTCCTGCAATTTTATCTCTAGGAGCTGTCCAAATTAGATATGACATTTCTCCAAAAGCATTTATAGCGATAAGTAATTCCTTGCTTTCTAAACAAAAAAAAATTGATGATTTTCAAAACCAATTAAAAAACCAAATCAAGCGATATAAGACATTACAAAAGGAATTGGATAGAAGGTCTGATTTTGATAAAATTGCAGAACAAGCCAAGGAATTATTGGATAATGGGAAAATTGATGAAGTAGAGGAACTGTTGGATAATGATTATCACCGTTCAAAAAAACAGTTGGCATACAAAGCCTTTCGATTAGCTTTGATTAAAGAATTTAAGTCAAAATATCAAGAAGCCCACCTATTATTTGAGGAGGCTATGTCTTTAGATAAAAACAATTCAGAATATTTATCTGCCTATGGCGGTAGTCTTATTCAAAATGCAAAGTACGATCAAGCAATTCTAGTAATTGATCAAGCCCTACAGATAGATTCAATTAACTTGAAATTAACAGATTCAAAGTTTGCCGGAAATTATAGAAACCTTGGTTTAGCCTATGGGTACAAAGGAGAGTATGATAAAGCTATTCAATTTCATAATTTATCATTAATCATAGACACCCTCGTTTTTGGAGCCATTCACCCTGAGGTAGCAGGGGATTTTTCATATTTAGGAATAACTTATTATCAAAAAGGAGAAATTGATAAAGCCATTGAGTTTACCAGTCAAGCTATCCATATCGACACTCTAGTTGAAGAGGGGTTCAACCCTCAGATTATTAGACATATTTCGTATCTAGGATCCTATTATTGCTCATGGGGCGAATACGATATTGCTATTGGACTTCATAGTAATTGCTTAGATGTAGATACTCTAATATTTGGTTTAAGACATCCAAATGTAGCGATAGATTTCAATAATTTAGGAATGGCTTATTTTTTCAAAGGAAAATATGATATAGCAATTGAGTATTATAACCAATCGTTAAATATTGATACTCTCATATACGGAATAAGACATCCAAACGTAGCTACAAGTTTCAGAAATATAGGTGTAGCCTATAAGGATAAAAGAGAATTTGATAAAGCTATTGAATTTTATTATAAGGCTTTACAAATAGACACACTCACTTTTGGCATAAAGCATCCAAATGTGGCGATAGATCTCCAAAATTTGGGAAATGCCTTTCGTTCCAAAAAGGAATATGATATTGCTATTGAATTTCACAATAAGGCTCTACATATTGACAGCTGTTATTTTGATAAAAATCATCAAGTGGTAGCAGGACATTTTACAAATTTAGGATTAGTCTATTATTACAAAGGAGAATATGATAAAGCTATTGAGTTTCATAACCAAGCTTTACATATTGATACGCTCGTTTATGGAGAATTTGACCTAACTGTAGCCGGAAATTTAAAAAATTTAGGGATAGCTTATTTTTCCAAAGGTGAACATGATAAGGCGATTGATTATTACAATAAAGCTATGGAAATTGACACCTCTTTTTTGGAGTTGAACCATCCCCAAATTGCCAAGAATTTCAAAAATTTTGGACAGGTCTATTTTTCCAAAAGAGAATACGATAAAGCTTTAGAATTTTATAGTAAAGCTTTACATATCGACACGCTAGCTTTTGGAGAAATCAATTCAAATGTTGGAATAGATTTTAAAGGGTTAGGCGCTGCACATGAGGCTAAAGGAGAATATGATAAAGCCATTAAGTTTAATAGTAAAGCTTTACATATAGACACGCTTGTTTTTGGAAAAGTCCACTCAAATGTTGGAGAAGATTTTTCAAATTTAGGACTAAACTATTATTATAAAGAAGAATATGAGAAGGCTATTGAATTTCATAGCAAAGCTCTTCATGTAGATTCGCTCGTTTACGGACGAAACCACCATAAAGTCTCCAGAGATTTCAATAATCTAGGGATAGCTTATGATGACAAAAAAGAACACTTTAAGGCAATTGAATGCTATAATCAATCATTAAATATAAATACCCTCATTTTCGGGTTGATTCATCTAAAAATAGCTCATGATCTCTCAAATATTGCATTAGCTTATGATGATACGGGTCAATATGATAAAGCGATTTTAACTCAAAAAAAGGCAATAGAATCAATTCCAACAAAAGAAGGCTCTTTTCCCTTTGCAGAGAATAAATTATATTTTGAAAGACTCGAATATTATATAAGATTACAAGGAAAGACTCATTTGAAAAATGATGAAATGGAAAAGTTAGAAACACTATATTTGAATCACTTGAAATTTATTCAACCTTATGGGTTAATCATCAAAGATATGGAATGCCGTTTTAAGCTAAAAATGTCAGCATTGAATATTTCCGAGTATCAGAAGACAAAGAAGAAGAAATTTAAAAAAAAGGCATTAGACATAATTTTGGATGTAGAAACAATTATTTCAGAAAATGAATTCTCCAATTTTTCATCCGAATGGATGGAACTCGAATGGCAAAAATCACAATTAGCGAAAAGGAAGAAAACCGACTAAATCAAAAGGAAAAATAACTTTGAAAAATTGACAAGTTTCTTTACTCTCATGACAGAAAAATATCGATGTTTCTTTACTTGTAAATAGGAGTAAAATAAACTGACGTTTGTTTGACCACTCATTATTTAGTGGAATATTCCACACCTATACAGTATTTTCTTACTTTGGCGAAAATAAACGGCCAACTCACTATTTAATTTTTTTAGATGAAATTTAATTATGATCAGAGCTTTAGTAAGATTCTTAAAGAATATAATGAAGAAACAGGAAAGCTGGATTTGTCTGGATTATATCTAAAAAAAATACCAATAGAAATAAAAGGGCTTTCTCATCTTCAAGAGGTTAATTTATCAAATAATGAAATAACAGATTTTAGTGTCCTTCAATCTTTAAAAAATCTAACTAAGTTAAATGTAAGTGGAAATAAAATTTCAGATGTAACTTGGCTTTCCAAGTTAGGAAATTTAAAATCACTAAATCTTAGTAAAAATCATATCCCCAATATTGAGGAGTTAGAAACCCTTTCTAGTTTAACCCACCTAAACTTAAAAAGAAACCGTCTTCGAAATGTGGAGCCTTTAAAGAAATTAACTCAGCTACAGTCACTAAATTTAGATAATAACATCATAAAAAACTTTGATTCTCTGAGTGATCTTACCTTATTGACATTATTAATTCTTAGTAAAAATAAGATTAAGGACATTTCCTTTTTGCAAAACCTTACAAATCTCACAAACTTAAATCTTGAATCAAACTCCCTCATTCAAATCGATGCTTTAGAGAAAATTGTCTCCCTTGATCACTTAAACCTTAGAAGTAACAAGATATCTAACATTTCTTGTTTGAGAAATCACCTAAACTTGAATTTGCTAAATTTAAGTAATAATGAGATTTCAGATATAAGTCATCTCAAAAGATGTCAAAATCTTAAATCTCTAATATTGAGTCGAAATGAAATTTCAGACATTAGTATCCTATCTAACCTTGAACAATTAAAAAAAATAAATCTAAGTAGGAATAAAATTGAAATTCTTGAGCCCCTAAAAACACTGGAAAAGCTCGATACCTTGCACCTTCGAGGCAATAGAATCACAAATATTCATTCCATAATCCCACTCTTAAAAAAAGGTGTTAAAGCCAAAATAAAACCAGATATTCACCTAGGAACAAAAGGAATGTTCCTTCAGGATAATCCAATCACAACACCTCCTATAGAAATAATACAAAAAGGTAATCAGGCTATATTTAACTATTTTCAGGAGAGGCAAAAAGGAACCATCCCCAACAAAGAAATCAAACTCATCTTAGTTGGAAATTCTACTAGTGGAAAATCTTCACTCTCCAAATACTTACGTGAAAGGACATTCATAGAAAGCCAATCTTCCACTCATGGAGGAGATTTAATGCAAAGGTGGAAGCCAAAAAATACCGACCTAACAGTAAATATTTGGGACTTTGGAGGGCAAGAATTCTATCATGCAACGCACCGATTGTTTTTAAGTGACAATGCAGTTTATACACTCCTTTGGGATAAGTCAACTAATAAAAATGGGTTTCATCCAACTCCTATTCATTACAAAGGGATTGGGAATCGAAAAGAATTATTGGAGCATTTCCCATATCCCTACTGGCTTGCAAGCATTCGATACTATGCCCAAAAAAGTCCAATTCTAGTAACAAGAAATAAAGCCGAGAAATCTCCAACTGAACATTATCGAATAAAAGAATCGGACAAAGAGAAATACGAATTAGGGTCAGGTAAATTTGATTTTGAAATAAGTATCAAAGGTGTGTATGAATCAATGCAGGAGCCTGAGAAAAAGGAAACTAAAAAATGGAGTCGAGCCTTTGAAGAATTCGAGGAAAGATTGATTGAAGTTTTAGAATCTTCAGCAGCACGGTATGAATTAATCCGCTATTGGGTAGATATCCGTGATGAAATTATAGAGAAAGCAAATACCCAAAGGTTTCTAACTTATTCAGAATACGAAGCCCTTTGTCACAATCATGATGAGACTCCAGATACGGAACTCGCTATGATTTATCTTAGAGATATTTCCGGAGTGGCGCTTCACTATCCAAACAATCCCATTCTAAAAAACAAGGTTTATATCGATGCTAATTGGATAAATGATAGAATCTACACCATTTTGGATTATGATGTTCGTAATCGTTTTGGAAGATTCGACTTTCAGCACGTAATGGATGTCCTCAATATCGGTAAAGGCGAAGCCACTGAAATGACTGAGTTAATGTTAGAGTTCGAATTAATATTTGAGGATAACTATACAATTGACCACTATATCGCTCCTCAATACTTGCATCATGAACCACCCGAACAATTTGAATCCTTTAAGCACTTCGCTAAAGTCAAACCTATTTTCTTTTTACGATTTAAAGATTTCTTGCCACGTAGTGTCATAGCTCGTTTTATTGCTCGAAAAGGCTTCCATTCACAACCCAATCAATATTGGAAGTTTGGAATACTGTACAAAGAAGGTCTAAATGCGTTAGTGCAATGTGACTTTGAAGAAAACCCAATTATTACTATCTCTATTGAAGATGTCACTGGAAAGGAGATGATGGCAAAACGCATATTCGAAACCTTATTAGAAATCATAGAGTTTGATTCTAATTTTGAATTGTCATTAAACAAAGAGGACTTTGTTTCTTATGTGCAAGTGAGAGATCATTTCGATGCAGGCTCTTATAAATTGAAAACTGAAGCTGGAAAGTGGGTTGAGATTGAGGGTTTTCGGTTTTTGCTGAAATGAGGCTCTAAATTATGCCTTCATTATTCCACCAAAACAAAACATGCCCATTTATAGGAATTTTGAAATTGCTCTTTCATTTCACGCTGTATATGCATATTCCGACGCCATTGCCCCCCCGTTACGATTTATACTGACCCCACCATACCGGAGGTTTGACCCCCCAAATATTTAGGGATGTTAATAACGTTACGATTTTCATTGACCCCTTAAATTTTGTGGATACATACACTTAAAAAAGCCCAAATAAGGGTAATATATAACTTCCCCCTAACGAAATATCACTTATCTAAAGTTTAAAGGATCAAAATTCAATATCCCAATTCTCCAACACTTCCGTTTTTGTTGTTTCATCAATTCCAATATAGCGGCGGGTGACATCGGTACTCGCATGGTTTAATTGTTTAGCCGTCTCAATCAATGCTCTATGACTACCAACTCTTTTTTCAAACATCTTGTAATAGTGCAAGGCAAAGGTTTTCCGTAATGTATGGGCTGCAGCTGTTTCGTATTTTATGCCGCAGAAATCTAAAGCATCCTTAACCCTTTGGATGAATGACACTTTTGAGATTGGTTTATTAACTCTATATCTAGATCGGGTAAATAGATAGTCATTATCACTTTTCTTTAAGGCATCTTTACAGACCTGCACAATCATTCGTAATTCACTAAATATCTTAATTGCTCGTTGTTTTGAGGTTTTTCTTTCCTGAATGTTCAATACCTCTTTATCATTTGAAAAATCTCCGTATTTCAATTCCAACAAGTCCGAAACCCTAAAACCAGTATGGATGCCAACTGCAAAGGTCAATAGTAGATTGTATTCCTTTTCTGATTCAAGGTATGCGAGACATTTTTTTGCTTCTTTCCAGTCGAGTGGTTTGGTTGTTCTTTCTTTCTTAACTGTATTTTTCATGGACACTATCTTTAGTTGACTAATCCTTCAAAGATAGATTTTCACTTAATAATAATTAAATATAATCACGTTTATATAAGTGAAATATTTTAATGCAGCCACCTGTCTTGTATATCTAAATGATTTACAGTTACTTACAAGGGTCACTTAAAAGAATGTAATATAAAGTTAAGTGAGATTTTTTTTTGCCTTAGTGGCTCAGGTACCATATATTTATGCCATATCTTTTAGGAATACTATTCACCATAATTTACCCCAAATGATATGACTAAACTTCCTGTCTCTTTACATTACATCAATATAAATGTAACGACTTATGGATTTATGGTATATGAATGAGTTTGTTGAAGTACACAAATTATGAGCAATTAAAATAGGATGAAAAATATTTTTACAATAACGATAATAGTTGTTTTATTTTCTTGCGGAAGTTCAAAGCACTTTCCGTATAGCAAAAGAATCGATACTAGGTTTGTCCAAATTGATACTTCAAGTTCAATTTATTATTGTAGAAGTGAAACTACGAATAAGGAGTACAATAATTTTCTTTATCATCTCAAGATTGAAGATGAAAAACTATGGAGAGATTGTTTATATGACTCAACTCTATGGGTTGAGAAATTTCCTTTATCTTATAATGAGCCGCTTCAAAGGAGATACTTTAATCATCCAGCCTTTGAAAATTTTCCCGTTTTGAGTATTTCACACAATGGATCTTTAGAATTCTGTAAATGGATAACGAAAAAATATAATTCTCAGAAAAGAAGAAAATATAGAAATGTGCTTTTTAGATTACCCACAGATCAAGAGTTCGAACAATTAATAAAGTCTGTTGAAATAAAATTTGATTCAGACGATATTTCTGATTATGCACAGTTTAACTTCAATCTTAGGTTTGAAGGTAACTTTCCTGCTGATGGTGGATTATACACAAGTTCTGTTCATGAATATATTCAGAATGAGGAAAAAATTTGTTCTATTATTGGCAATGTCTGTGAATTTACTCAAACTGGAGAATCAATGGGAGGAAGTTGGTTTTGTTATCCTAGTGAAGCGAAATTAATTTCAAAATATGAATCGCCAGATCCAAGAATTGGATTTAGAGTAATTATGGAAATTATTGAAGAATAAAAAACTAGCCTGGTCGGAGATCCCTCACCCCACGATGTTTACGGATCGCCTACTACACAGTTCATAGAATAACTTACCTTTTCTTGCTTTTGGAGTTACTCGAAGAGGTACCACATAAAAACGAATAATTTAACAAAAATAAGCCACCGTTTTTCTACCCCCGTTTAACTCGAACCCTATCCGGATTTTGTTGCTTACGTTCAGCTTCAAATTTCCTTAGGCTTGCCAATTTTCTCAAAATGATTTGTTCGTGTAACCGAAAAGCAATTTCTAAAGCATCGAAAACAGCAACTTCTCTGTTACTGAATTTGAACCCATAATCCATTCGTACCTCCTTTCCTCTCAACCGATAGCCATATCGTTTTGATTTTTTCAGTATTTCAATATTGATTTCAACAGTTTGAAAATAGGCAATGAGGCTTTCACCCTCTTTCATTTTTATCCGCCAATCTGCACGGTGATTTCGTTCGAACCACCCCTTACAATTTTGAAGAGAATGAGGATACCTGTTTGCGATATTAAGCCACCAAGATTTGAGTTTCATTATTACCTGGTTTATGACTCAGGTATGTTTGGATAAGTAGGAAGCAAAGTAGCGAAAATTACACCAAATATTCAGTGAATTTAAGAGCAAAGAAACACGCAAAAAATCAAAGATGAATCCAACTATAAAAAATAACAGCAACAAAAAGATGATTATTATCAATATGAATAATATGAATAATGTATATAGATGTTGTATATTTGGTGTCATATTTTTCAAAAACTTTGCGCTGTGCATTGTTTCTAAATTTAACTCATGAAAAACCTAAATTACCCCAACCGCTCACTTCAAGTGAGTTCTTGTCTTTCTGATCTCCAAATTTTAAAATTTCTATTATTCATTTTTGCTTCTAGTTGGTGTTACATCCTAACGGCTCAAACAACTACTTGGACTGGAATAACGAACACTAATTGGGAAATAAGTTCAAATTGGACATCTGGCACCCCTGATGCAACTAAAAATGCGATTATTCCAAATGTTGCTTCCAATGACCCTGAAATAGCAAATGGAGTTATAGCTTTTGCCAAATCTGTTACTGTTAATGCAAATAGCAGCTTAACTATTCAAAATGGAGCTAGTCTAACAATTGACGATTCTCCAAGTAATGGAATACTAAATAATGGCAACCTAAATAATTTTGGTCTTATAGTTATTGGTGCCATACAAGGTACTGGGTTTAATGGAATATATAATGATGGTCTAATCAATAATTACCAAAATGCAGAAATTCAAATCAACGGTACTATCTCGGTTGGATTGTATAATAATTTTAACCGGACATTTAATAACTATGGGAAAATAATAATCGGTTTAAATAAAAAGACAATTCATAGTTGTCTGGTCAACCGATCACAATTTTATAACAAAGTCGGAGGGGAAATCCAACTTGAAGAATCCGATTTTTTGGGAATAAATAATCTTGATGGGACTTTCACAAACAGTTCAAAAATAATTATTGGTGTTAATAAAAAACCAAGCTTGTCTGGTATTCATAATAGAGACTCTTTTAAAAATGAAATGACAGGAGATATTCAAATTGAAGAAACATCAGGCTCAGGTATTCGCAATATCACAGGTACTTTCACAAACAATGGCAAAATAACAATTGGATTAAATAAAAAGCCAAATAATTTTGGTATCCAAAACCAGGCTTCGTTTAATAATAGTTCATACGGCGAAATTCAAATTGAAGAAGCTGGGCAGCATGGTATTTACAATCACCAAGGAACTTTTGACAATAGTGGTATCATCACAATCGGTTCGGTTAAACAACCAGTAAAGGATGGTATCAACAACACTGGTTTAATTAATAATCTAGGGTGCGCTGAGATTTTCCTTTATGACAAACTACAGAATAACAGTAGTTTTTCGAATGAAGGTTTATTAAGTCTCAAAACATTGGAGAACCATTCTTTCGGTACATTCACTAGTATTGGCATAATTGAGGATATTCATGGAAGCGCAAATAATTTAGGATCTAATGCTAATCCAAAAATAATCGTTGCCCCTGCTCTTGTCAACTCTTGCCAAATTATCAATCCTGCTTTTGAGTTGGATAATGTCCAGAACTTTAATATTTCTGTTTTTTCAGATGCTGCTGGTACCATTTCGGCAGGTTCTTTTAATAAGACCACGAATACTTTTACTGCTAATCCATCTCTTTCACTGGGAGTAAATTCACTATATGTAAAAGTTGAGGATCTGGTTGGAGGGTGTACGAGAATCCTTTCTTGGGAGTTAACAACTCAAAATTGCTGTAATTCTACTCCAAATGCTCAATGTAAAAATCATACTGCTGAATTGAATTCAAGTGGACAAGCCACAATTTCTGTATCGGATATTGATAATAACTCAACCGATAATTGCGGAATACAATCAATGAGCCTGGATGAAACCAATTTTGATTGTAACGATTTAGGTGCTCAGACAGTGACTTTAACGGTTACTAATGTTAGTGGATTGACTGCTACGTGTACAGCTGAGGTAACGGTAGAAGATAATATTGCACCTATAGTTACGTGCAAAAATGCTACAATTGAATTGGATGCTACGGGCAATGTGACTTTATCACCATTTACAGTTTACAGTTCAACCTCTGATAATTGTGGAGTTGCAGCTTTATCTGTCAGTCCTAATATGTTCGATTGCACAGAGGTGGGAACACAATCCGTTACTTTGACGGTCTCTGATTATGATGGTAATTTAGGAAATTGTTCGGCTACGGTAAACATAGAAGATAATTTGGCTCCAGTGGCAATCTGTAAAGATCATATTGTGCTCCTAAATAGCAGTGGTGTAGGGAATTTATCGGTCAGTGATGTCGATAATGGTTCCTCAGATAATTGCGGAATTACCAATTCAAGTATTGATTTACCATCTTCTTTTAGTTGTAATGATATTGGTGTTCATTTGGTCACATTGTCCTTGACAGATGCCAATGGAAATAGTTCAAGTTGTACTGCCAATGTTACCGTAGCAGATGATATTGATCCAGAGGCTAATTGTAAAGACATTACCATTACATGTTCAGGTGGAGTAGTTACAATAAATCCATTGCAGGTTGATGATGGTAGCTCTGATAATTGTACTTTTTCATTGAGCTTGGATCAAACAGTTTTAACTTGTTCTAGCACTCCGGTCACAGTCACCTTAACGGCAACGGATGACTCTGGAAATGTCGATGATTGTACCTCTTTGGTTTCTTTCAATGTTCAGTCTGGATCTACCTCTATTTCTATTAATGATGTTAGCAAGTTAGAGGGTAATTGGTGGGGATTCACTTTCTATCAATTTGAGCTAGAAAGATCTGGTGGAACTAATGCCGTTTCGGTTGATTATGCAACTGCAGATGGAACCGCTACACTCTCCAACAATGACTATATTGCTCAAAGTGGCTCTATTAATTGGTCAAATGGTGGCTCAGATATTAAATACCTCAATATCCTAGTCAGAAAGGATAATGTTTATGAGCCGGATGAAGTTTTTTATATCAATTTGAGTAATCCAACTGGAGGTGCAATAATCTCAGATGGACAAGGAGAAGCGGAATTAATAAATGATGATGTAGCGCCTACAGTTATTCTTGGAGAGACTGAATTCAAGAAATTGAATAGCCAACAATTAGTTCTGAATCCAGTAAGCTTATATCCTAATCCTACCCAGAGTGAATTAAATATCAAGACTTCGAGTGAATGGTTAGAACTAGGCTTTGTTCGTGTAGAACTAATAGATAATTCAGGGCGAAAAATCAATTCTTTTGAGATCGAGCAAATACAAGAAACTCTAATAGTTAGTGATCTACAAAATGGAATCTACCAGTTAGTGTTTTTTCCAAAAAATGGAACGATCGTTTCTAAGCGATTTGTGAAAATAGAATGATAGAGATCATTTTGTTTTCAAATTTTGAGCTTCTCTTCTTTTATTCATATAGAAAATTACAGTTTTTATCTGTAATTTTTATCTCCCTATTTAGGGGGCTTGTACACTATCAAAAGGCAAAATAAAATTTTTAGATGATCTTAAGAGATAGAAACATAGAACCTGTTTTTAATGATATTGAAAGTAAAATCATTAAAGAAATTGATAAAGCAACTTTAAGTATTAGGGTTGCTGTAGCTTGGTTTACTTCTAAATCTCTAATTGAGAAACTTATCAAAAAAGCTGCGGAGGGATTACAGGTGGATTTAATTTGGAGTGAAGAAGAGAAAGATTCTAGTAAACTTTCACCTTTATTTCATCAAAACTTATTAGAAGCCGGAGGTGATTCCTACACAATATCTAAAAGCGGGATGGCAATGATGCACAATAAATTTTGCATTATCGACCAGAAAATTGTTATTACGGGCTCATATAATTGGACAAATAACGGAGGTCGAAATTCCGAAAATATTGTAATAATCAGAAATCAGGAGGTAGCTAATATTTATACTCAAAATTTCATAGACCTTCTTGAAATAGCAGAAGTTTTCCCTCATTCAATCGAGACACCAAATATCTTCCTTTCAACAAGTAAGTTTTATGTCAGTCCCGATGAAGAATTTGAACTTCGTTGGATAATAAAAAATTCGGAACTCCAAGAACTAAATGTAGAGGGAGAAATAAAACGGAAAGGCAGCCTTAAAAAGAGTATAAAAAATTCTCAAACTTTTTCAATAACGGCATCGAAAGATGGATTCACAAAATCTAAATCCATAACTGTAAATGTCTATAATCGACCTACAATATCCTATTCCATAAAAGCAAAGAATATTGTAACAGGAAAATTTGAAAAAATGTCCCCCTCTTGGGGAGAAAAATATTTAATCTTTGAAGGGCAAGAGGTTTCATTACATTGGGAAATCATGGATGCTGACAAAGTAATCATTGATAATCAAGAAGTTACTCAACTGAAAGGAAGTATAGGGTTATCAACCAACTCATCTAGAACTATTTTTATTGAAGCAAAGAATCATGGACTAGTAAATGAGAAAGTCTTTAGTTTAGTTGTTTCCCAAATTCCCAAGCTTGATAAAATTAATATTTCAATTCCTACAAATATTAATATAAATGCATCTTTTGACTTTTTAGATGTTGCTGTACCTACTATACCTATTATTAAAGACTTTACCATACCTGAAAAAAGAATAAAAATACCTTCAATCTCAGAATTAAAGGCTAATCATATCCCTATCCAAATTGCAAGTATTCCTAAACCTATTCAGATTAGTGATGCATTTGAGATGCCTAATTTAAAAAGGAGATTTATTACGAGGATGCAAACGATTTGGCGAAAGATTCTCGAACTAGAAACAAGCCTATTTCAATTGCTAAAAGATAAAATCTACCCCAATGAAAAATAAATTTGAACATTTTTTAGTGAGTTGCTCCGGAGCAAATAAAGAAATATTACATAGTTGCCCTCGGTCTGAAATTATAAAACAAGCTGGAATAGGAACGACCATTCTGCTCACCTCTATTTTGGCTTTTTTTTCAGGTTCTTATGCTTTGTTCACCATATTTAAAAATTATCCTACTGCAATAATTTTCGGTATTACTTGGGCCATAATGATTTTTAATCTTGACCGCTTAATTGTATCTAGTATGAGGAAAAGAGGAAATTTTTTGAGTCAATTCAAAATGGCAATTCCAAGAATCTTTCTTGCACTAATCATTGCTATCGTGATTTCAAAGCCCTTAGAGATAAAGCTGTTAGAATCTAAAATTGAAAAAGAACTTTTTCATATTAAAAAACAACAAACTGATGTACTTTCAGAAGAGTGTAAAAATATAGCAAATGAATTTGAGTCAAAAATAAATGCCGAAGATAAGAAGGTCACTACAAAAGAGAATCAAAAGCCATTAGAGATGGTTGAATTGGAAGGAAAAGAGATGGGACTACAAAGTGAAATTAAATCCCTTGAAAAATCTATAAGAAAGAAAAATTCAAAATATTATAAAGAGATAAGATCTTTAGAGCAAAAATTAGATTCCTACAGCGAGTCTGATGATTTCTTAGATGTAACCACCTCTTTACAAAATGAGATTAAACAACTGAATCGAAAAATTTATAGAAACAAGCGTCCTATTAGGAGAAAGTCTGAAGAATTGCAAAAGGTAAAGAAGGATATAGATGTCGCATTTGCAACCTACCGATCAGATATGGCTAATTTAAAAACAGAAGTAACATCAGAAAAAGACCGTCTGCGAATAGAACGCGATAAACAAATGGCAGAATGCCAGTCAACATTGGCAAAGGGGGGTAATTTATACACTGAAAATTCTCTACCAGATTTAATAGTAGCTTTATCCTCTGCTGGTGACAAGAACTCAGTCGTTTCTTGGATAAGTATATTTATTATGTTGCTTTTTATCATTGTCGAGACCGTTCCAATTTTCGTAAAATTGATAAGTCCTAGAGGCCCCTATGACGAATTACTTGATGCTGAGGAACACAAAATTAAAATAGAAGCAATGGATTCTATTAATGAGCAAAATAGATTACTCAATAAAAAGATTTCGATTCTTCAAAGCATTGATGGACAAGAAATCACACAAGAACTGGACAATAATAAACGAATAATAAAATCTATTTCAGATGCACATCATGTTTTAGTCAAAGACCAATTAGATATTTGGTTGGAAGAAGAAAGAAAGAAAATCAAGAAGAATGGAAGTTCTAAAGATTAGCTTAATCTTCTTTAAGACAAAAGGTGAAAACTGATGGAGGTCAAAACCCATGGTTGTTATCGAAACATATAGTCTTATTTCCTATATTAGAGCCTACAACAAATTAAACCGAAAACTAATAAAATAAATGAACCAATCCGTACACAATAGATTAATAAGTTTCATCTGGTCAATCGCAGACGATTGTCTAAGAGATGTATATGTAAGAGGCAAATACCGTGATGTAATTCTGCCAATGGTTGTTTTGCGCAGGCTAGATGCTTTACTAGAACCTACCAAAGAGGCCGTAATGGAAGAGCTTGTTTTTCAAAGAGATGAAGCTGGGTTTACCGAATGGGATGAAACAGGGCTGAAAGATGCTAGTGGCTATGTATTTTATAATACCAGTGAATGGACATTACAACGTCTTTTCAATACGGCTACAAATAGTCAACAAATCCTTCAAGCCAATTTTGAAGATTATCTCAATGGTTTTAGTCTGAACGTAAAAGAAATTGTTGAGAAGTTTAAACTCAAAACTCAAATCCGACACATGGCATCCAAGGATGTGTTGTTGGATGTACTGGAAAAATTTACGTCACCCCATATTAATCTGACTCCTTTTGAAAAGGAAGATCCAGACGGACGGAAACTACCTCCGCTTTCTAATTTGGGAATGGGGTATGTTTTTGAAGAGCTGATTCGAAAATTCAACGAAGAAAATAATGAAGAAGCTGGAGAGCACTTTACCCCGCGTGAAGTAATAGACCTTATGACCCATATTGTCTTCGATCCCATCAAAGACCAATTGCCACCGGTCATGACCATTTACGACCCTGCTTGTGGTTCCGGTGGTATGTTGACCGAAGCACAGAATTTTATCAAAGATGAAGAAGGCAAAATCAAAGCAACAGGTGATGTTTACTTGTATGGAAAAGAAATCAATGACGAGACCTATGCTATTTGTAAGTCAGACATGATGATTAAAGGGAACAATCCTGAAAACATCAGAGTAGGCTCTACACTTTCTACGGATGAATTTGCTGGAAATACCTTCGACTTTATGCTTTCTAATCCTCCTTATGGCAAATCATGGAGTACTGAGTTGAAATACATCAAAGACGGTAAAGACATTATTGACCCCCGTTTTGTGATCACTTTGAAAGACTACTGGGGCACAGAAGAGGAAGCTGATGCAACACCTCGTTCTTCAGATGGGCAGCTGCTTTTTTTAATGGAAATGGTTAGTAAAATAAAGCCGCTCCATCAAAGTACACTTGGTTCTCGTATTGCTTCTGTACATAACGGCTCCAGCTTATTTACCGGTGATGCAGGGGGTGGGGAAAGCAACATTAGACGATATATCATTGAAAATGACATGTTGGATTGCATTATTCAGTTGCCAAACAACTTGTTTTATAACACAGGAATTACCACCTACATTTGGTTGTTGCATAATAATAAGGAAGCTAAACGAAAAGGTAAAGTCTTACTGATAGATGCCTCTAAAAAATTCTCTAAGCTTCGCAAGAACCTGGGGAACAAGAACTGCGAATTAGCTCCTGAGCACATTAAAGAAATCCTTGATGCCTACTTGAATTTCAAATCAATAGAACGTCAGGGAGATGATGGACTAGCGGCAAAGGTGTTTGACAATACAGACTTTGGGTATTACAAAGTGACTATAGATCGACCTTCACGATTAAAAGCTCAATTTACTGCTGAAAAGATTGCCGATTTAAGATTTGACAGAAGTATCAAAGAAGCTATGGAGTGGGCTTATGTAACCTATGGCGAATTAGTTTACACAGATTTGGTTTCCAAAGAAAAAGAAATCTTGGATTGGTGCGAGAAAAATGACCTTGATTTAAACGCAAAGAAGCGAAAAACTCTGACTAGTGCTGCCACTTGGAAAAAGCATAAAGACATATTAGAGGTTGCACAGCAATTGCTGGAGGCTATTGGCACAGAAGTATTTAACGACTTTAATCTATTTTCAGATAAAGTCAATGCTATTCTTAAAGATAAAAAAATCAAACTATCTGCCAGCGAAAAGAACCAAATATATGGCGCAGTGACTTGGTATGACGAGACAGCCGAAAAGGTCATTAAGAAAAAACAAAAACTAAGTGGTGATAAGCTCGACCAACTCTTGCATCATTTGGATTGCACGGTAGAGCAACTGCCTGATTATGGTTACTACCCAAGCGGGAAGCCCAATGAATACATCATTTACGATAACCAAACCGACCTACGGGATAATGAAAGTGTGCCTTTAGCTGAAAGCATACACGATTATTTCATGCGTGAAGTAAAACCTCATGTGGAGGAAGCTTGGATTGATTTAGAGAAAACAAAAATTGGCTATGAAATTAGCTTTAACAAGTATTTCTACCAACACAAGCCCTTACGACCAATTGAAGAAGTAAGTGCAGAAATCTTTGAATTAGAAAAGGAAAACGAAGGCTTAATTATGGACATTTTAAATCTTAGCTAATGGAAATGGTAACAACAAAAACAACCTTTCAAAAATATTCTGCTTATAAAAATTCGGGGGAATATTGGCTGGGAGAAGTTCCAAAAGATTGGGAGTTAACAAGGTTAGGTACTAGGTTTTTAGAGCGAAGGTCGAAGGTTTCTGACAAGGACTTTCCGCCCCTATCAGTAACAAAAAACGGCATTGTACCCCAGCTTTCTAATGCTGCAAAAAGTAATGATGGTGATAATAGAAAATTAGTAAGAGAAGGTGATTTTGTTATAAATAGCCGGTCAGATAGAAAAGGATCAAGTGGCATTGCGAAGGAAGATGGTTCAGTATCCTTGATAAATATCGTAATGATACCTAAAGGGATTGAACCGATGTATTGTAATTTTCTTCTAAAAAGTACTGCTTTTGTAGAAGAAAATTACCGTATTGGACATGGGATTGTTGCAGACCTTTGGACTACTCGCTATGATGAAATGAAAAATATAAAAGTGGCAATCCCTTCTTACCCCGAACAAACCGCCATCGCCAATTTCCTAGACGACAAAACTACCAAAATAGACCAAGCCATTGCCCAAAAAGAAAAGATGATAGCCCTGCTCAAAGAACGCAAGCAAATCATCATTCAAAATTCGGTAACCAAGGGTTTAGACCCTAATGTGAAGATGAAAGACTCGGGGGTGGAATGGATTGGGGAGATTCCGGAGCATTGGGAAATCCTTCCAGGACTTCGATTCTTTTCAGAAAACAAGCGTAACAATAAGGGGATGAAAGAAAGTACGGTACTATCCCTAAGTTATGGTAACATAATAATTAAACCTAAAGAGAAACTGGTTGGTCTTGTGCCCGAGTCTTTTGAAACATATCAAATTGTTGAACCTGGTGACATTATTATAAGATGTACAGATTTACAAAATGACCAAAAAAGTCTTCGCACAGGTCTTGCAAAAGATAATGGTATTATTACAAGTGCTTACTTGAATCTTAAAATAAAAGGGGAAAACACATCAGAATTTCTTCATGCCTTTTTACATTTCCTTGATACTACTAAGGTCTTGTACAAATTTGGTTCTGGATTAAGACAAAATTTAAGTTTTCTTGATTTCAAAAGAATGGGGATTCCAAAAGTCCCAAAACAAGAACAAGAAGAAGTACTTAAATATATTGAAGTTCAATCCAATAGAATAGGAACCTCAATAAATCAATTTCAAACCCAAATCGAAAAACTCAAAGAATACAAAGCTACGTTGATAGACAGTGCGGTAACCGGTAAAATAAAAGTGAGTTGATATGGAAAACAAGCGCTTACAGAAACTAAAAACAGAAATAAAAAACTTACATAGATCAGTTTCTATATTAAAAGAACTTTTCAATTCTAAGCATAGTGGTTTTACGCTTGATGGTAGATTGGTAGGCGATATTGGTGAAGTCATTGCAGAGGAGTTATTTCAAATAAAACTCCATACAAAACTGGTGAAATATTATGATGCTATAACCTTATATGAACCAGAATTAAATGTTCAGATTAAAGCGACATTTAAAGAAAGTCTGACCTATAATCATCAACCGGATTATTACATCGGCATAAAAATGAATGAAAATGGAGAGTATAAAGTCATTTACAACGGACCTGGGAAATACATCCACCAAGAGTATAGCCATAGAAAAGGTATCGGAGAAAAACTATTGTCGTTTCCGATTAAGAAATTAGAAGAAATTTCTTCAAATATTCATAAAACTGAGCGTATTCGCATGAGAGACAGTGCGGTAACGGGGAAGATAAAAGTGAATTGATATGAGTGAGAATAAAGAAAAACAAGAAGTTGAGTTAAAGACAATAACGCTCAAAAAGTTATTGCTGGATAATAAGGCTTTTCCCTTAAAAATACCTGATTACCAAAGAATCTATTCTTGGGAAGAAAAACAAGTAAAACGCTTGCTAAATGATGTCCATCAATATACAAGTAAGCCTTACCATATGGGTACGATTATCCTGCATAAAAGAAATAGTGGTGAATACGATATTGTAGATGGACAGCAGCGTTTGGTAACATTGACCTTGCTTCTCCTTAAACTTGGCGAAGGCGAAAATATTTCCTTAGCAGATCAAACTTTCTATTCAGAAGAAGCACATCAATATATTGCTTATAACAAGTGGTTAATCGAGAATTTTTCAAAAGAAATAGAGGCGGAAAAACTAATAGAAAACGTGCAGTTTTCAGTATTGATACTTTCTAGTAAAAACCTGGATTTAGCCTATACCTTTTTTACCGCCAATAGCAGCAGAGGAAAATCATTAAGTGATTATGATTTACTTAAATCACATCATCTTAGGTTTATTCTTTTACCTGAACAAGCCGAACATGTAGCAGGCAGATGGGACAATCTTATTCGACAGTCAGATAACCAAAATCAAGATAAAGCCTTAGCTCGAACATTTGAGTTATGCTTATTCAGGTTAAGGCAATGGATGCGAAAAAGAGAATGGAATGACAATGAGAAACGTAAAGTAAAAAATCACTTTGAAGCAGCAGCCATCATTCCCAAAATTCCTCCTTTTGGTGAGCAGTTTAATTTTTACGAGTCCATTCAAGGCGGTACGCATTTTTTTGCCTTTGCTGAGCATTTTATAGAACGATACAAAGAATTCAAAGAAACCATTCCATACAAGCAATTGCATCAATATCTTAATTGGGAAAAACACTGGTGGTATAGAGATGTAATGGAAGCTTTGTTATTTGCGTATTACTTAAAGTTTGGTCGTCAATATTTTTGCGATGCTTGTTTACTGATAAATAAACATGTAGCTCAACACAGATATGAAACCTCTCGTGCGTATTTAAAGTCCATTTTAAAACATGTAAGCCATAGTGAAATAGTAATGATGATAGACCAAGCTACCTCTCCTACTTTTTTTCTTGCTGAATTGAAAACAGCAACGGACAAGTTTCAAATACCAGAGGATCTTGGTGGAACAAGAAAAAAATTTAAAAAGCATTTAAATACAATTGAAAAGCAACTTGAACCTTTTGTTGAAATCAATCAAATACACCATGGGAGTAAATAGATTCACACCAGCAAATATTGGTGGAAATAAATTTACCATACCACTCTATCAACGCTTGTTTGAATGGGAGGAAAAGCAAGTAGTACAGCTCATGCAAGACCTATATAATAGTTTTTTAGATAATAAAGAAAACCCCTATTATATTGGTGTATTGACCGTGTTTAAAGACAAAACTCAAAACAAGTTCTCTCTTGTCGATGGTCAACAAAGGTTTACCGTTCTCATGCTGTTGGGGGTTGTATTAGAGTGGGAAGATTTTTTACAACTATCTAATGAATTAAGACTCACCTTTTTTGCTCGAAAGAAGGATGAAGCATACTTAAAGGCAAAAGCTGAGAATGTAGAAACCAAAGACTATATTAATGTAAAAATGGATATGGCCATTGTTACTATTCAATCTTTTTTAAAAAAAGAAGTTGAAGAGAAAAATTTGGAAGGCTACACAAAGTACATTAAAGAACAAACTACTTTTTTTATATCAGAGCTACCCCAAGACTATTCATCCATTGAGTTGAACCGTTATTTTGAGGCTATGAATGAGGCAGGAAAGGGTTTGGAAAATCACGAAATATTAAAAGTTCAATTGCTAAAAAAACTAAAAGAAGAAGATTTTGACCGGTGTACCAAAATTTGGAATGCTGTCTCTCAAATGGATAAGTGTTTAGTTCGACAAAAAGAAGATGAAATAAAAGACCGTTATATCAAACGGATTTTTGAAACTTTTGAGGAGCCACATAAAGCTTTAGAGGATGCCACAACAGACCCTCAAAAAAGTGAACTTAAAATTAGAGCTATTAAAGCCACAAAGGAGAAGCCTAAAGACAATGCTAGAAATAGAGAGGAAGGTGCCCTATTAGATTTTCAGGAATTTTTACTAATAGTACTTGACATAACTTTGGGCGAGGATGTGTCCATAGGGTTTGATAAAAATAAACTTTTAAGCACTTTTGAACAATTAGAAAAGCAACAAGAGAAAATTAAACCCTTTTTTGACAATTTATTGATATATCGCTTACTGTTTGATTACTGCATCATAAGAACCACCAGCCTTGATGGCAGAACAACCACCTATACTTTAAATTATTCTGATAATACAGACCAGCCAAAACAAGCATTGATTCATTATCAGTCCATGCTTTACGTAAGCACTGCTTATAACATTTGGTTAATACCATTAATGAAGAAGTTTCACGAAGTTTTTATAAATGATAAATTAAAGGATTTTGAGTTTTTAAACTTTCAAAAAACATGGGATAATGAAAGGCACAAGGGAGATATTCGTTTAAACTATGGTTCAATCAACAGGTATTGGTTTTGGCGTTTAGATTACTATTTGTGGGAAAGGAGAGAAGAATTCTTTAAAGATGAAGCAAAGAAGAAAATAGCTAATCAATATATATTTCGTCCTAATCGCTCTATTGAGCATGTCGCTCCTCAAACCCCAAAAAGTGAAAGTACTATAAAACTAAATGACGATATACTCCATAAATTTGGGAATCTATCCATGATTTCTGCGGGTCAAAACTCTAGCTTAAAAAACGAGTCTTACGAAGTCAAGAAAGCTCATATAACATCTTTTGTTAATGGCAGTGTAGGGGGGAGTATAGAGAGTTTGAAATTGCTAAAGATTTTTGAATCTAAAACGTGGAATGAAGCTGAGGTTAAAAAACATCATAATGACATGATTGATATTCTCATTGCATCTTTTGAAGATAAGGACACAAAAGAAAATTTGGAAAAAATAAAACATACCGATAACCATGCCTAGCAAAACCAACGAACAGGCCCTAGAAGCTGCCATAGAAAAAGCCTTAACAGGTACTAGCTTAGAAGACATCAAAGCAGCTGAAAACACGGTACAAGAACCCCAAGCCCTGTATCGTTCGGGCAATGGCTATTACATCGGAACTGCCAATGATTTTAATGCCAAATACGCCATAGACGAAACTCGTTTTTGGCACTTTTTAGAAGCAACTCAAAAGGAAGAACTAGAAAAACTACAACGCTCAGCCGACTGGAAACTCAAAATATTGCAAAGATACGACCGTATGGTCAAGAAATATGGCATCCTACGTTTACTTCGTAAAGGTTTAGAAGTAGAAGATGCGCAGTTCACTTTGCTGTATCAATTACCGATGGCAAGTAGCAGCCAAACAGTAAAAGACAATTTTGATAAAAACGAGTTCAGCGTTACGCGCCAGGTACGTTATAATTTAGAAAATACCCGAGAAGAAATTGACATGGTGGTATTTGTCAACGGTTTGCCTATTGCTACTTTGGAACTCAAAAACCAATGGACAGGGCAAAATGCCAAAGTACACGGCATTAAGCAATACAAATACGATAGAGATATTCGCCAGCCTTTACTGAACTTTGGACGTTGTATTGTGCACTTTTCGGTAGATACAGATGAAGTGTACATGTGTACCAAATTGGCAGGAAGTAAATCGTTTTTCTTGCCCTTTAATAAAGGTCACAACAACGGCAAAGGCAATCCTCCTAATCCATTCGGGCATAAATCAAGTTATCTTTGGGAAGAAGTCTTTACCAGAGAAAGTTTAGCCAATATCATTCAGCATTTTGTTCGCTTCGATGGCAAAGCCAAAGACGCATTAAGCAAGCGCACCTTATTCTTTCCGCGTTACCATCAAATGGATGTAGTGCGTAAAATACTTGGTCATGCGTCTAAAAAAGGTGTGGGACATACCTATTTGATACAACACTCTGCTGGTTCAGGAAAATCCAACTCCATAACATGGGCAAGTTATCAATTGATAGAAACCTATCCGGAACGGGAAGGACTGCCCGGTTCAAAAGGCATTCAAAATCCATTGTTTGATTCTGTAATAGTTGTAACCGACAGAAGGTTGTTAGACAAACAGCTTCGGGAGAACATCAAGGAATTTTCACAGGTAAAAAATATTGTAGCACCTGCATTTTCATCTAAAGACTTAAAAAATAGTTTAGAGCAAGGCAAAAAGATCATCATTACCACCATTCAGAAGTTTCCATTTATTGTAGATGGCATATCAGATTTAAGCGACAAACGCTTTGCAGTGGTGATAGATGAAGCACATAGTTCACAAAGCGGAACCGCAGCAGGCAAAATGAATCAGGCGATGGGTATGAGCCAAAGTGACGAAGAAGAGGAAGATGCACAAGACAAAATTTTGAAAGCCATGCAAGCCCGAAAGATGAAGGGCAATGCCTCTTACCTTGCCTTTACTGCCACACCTAAAAATGCTACATTAGAACGTTTTGGCACACAGCAAGAAGATGGTTCTTTTAAACCGTTCCACTTGTATTCTATGAAACAAGCCATTGAAGAAGGATTTATTCTGGATGTACTGGCGAATTACACCACCTACAAAAGCTATTACGAAATAGAAAAGTCTATTCAGGACAATCCATTATTTGACTCTAAAAAAGCGCAGAAAAAACTACGTGCTTATGTAGAGCGCGATAAGCGTACCATAGCCACCAAGGCAGAAATAATGGCAGAGCACTTTTTTAGCAAAGTGTTCAATACAAAAAAACTGAAAGGTAAAGCCAAAGGAATGGTCGTTACACAAAATATCGTTTCTGCCATCCGTTACTATTTAGCCATCAAGCGCATTATAGAAGAAAAAGGCAATCCCTTTAAAATTGCCATCGCATTTTCTGGAAAAAAAACAGTGGATGGAATTGAATACTCAGAAGGAGATTTAAACGGTTTTTCTGAAAAAGATACTCGCGACAAATTTGATTCTGACGAGTACCGACTTTTGGTTGTGGCCAATAAATACCTCACTGGTTTTGACCAACCCAAATTATCTACGATGTACATAGATAAGAAGCTGCAAGGGGTAATGGCTGTCCAAGCTTTGAGCAGATTGAATCGTTCTGCCGATAAATTGGGTAAGAAAACAGAAGATCTATTCATCTTGGATTTTTTCAACCAAGTAGAGGACATTAAAGCTTCTTTTGATCCATTTTACACCGCTACATCACTCGGTGGCGCAACAGACATTAATGTTCTGCATGAAATAAAAGGCACCTTGGACGATGTAGCGGTATACGAATGGTCTGAAGTTGAGTCTTTTGTAGAGAAGTACTTTGAAGGGGTTGATGCACAACAACTAAGTCCAATCATTGATGTAGCAGCCGATCGCTTTAATCAGGAATTAGAACTGGAAGATGACGAAAAAGCAGACTTCAAAATAAAGGCAAAACAATTCGTTAAAATCTACGGTCAAATGGCCTCCATTATGCCTTATGAGGTACTGGATTGGGAGAAGTTATTTTGGTTCTTAAAATTCTTGATTCCCAAACTAATAGTAAAGACCAAAGAAGATGAATTAATTGACGAATTATTAGAGTCAGTCGATTTATCTACTTATGGATTAGAACGGACAAAACTGAATTACACGATTGGGTTGGATGATTCATTGACAGAACTAGACCCACAAAACCCAAATCCAAGAGGTGCTCATGGAAGTGAGGAAGACAAAGACCTTTTGGATGAAATCATCAAAACCTTTAATGAACGCTGGTTTCATGGTTGGGATGCTACACCAGAAGATCAGCGAGTGAAGTTCATACAAGTGTCTAAAAAATTATTAGACCACCCAGATATTCAAGAAAAGTATTTCAATAATCCAGACAGCCATACAAGAGATTTGGCACTAAATGTCATGCTAAAAGAGGTGCTCAATCAACAACGAAGACAAGAGTTGGAATTATACAAACTAACGGCGAAAGACGATTCTTTCTATCAAGCATTTTTTGACACCATGAAACGAATGATTGATAATCCAAATATAGGACAGACGAAATAATGAATCAGCCTATAGCAACCATATACATGTCTAAGTCCCTTAAAGGGTCAAAACTTGTCTGCCATGCTGAAAAAACGACAGCACAAATAGCAAATTTGGTTTTTGCAGACACACAGGCAAACGCTGAAAAACCAAAAGAGCTATTCTTTGCCAATGCACAATGAAATAAATGACAGGAATTGAAAACATAGATTTTAGCAAGCTCAAACCTTATGATGGGAAAGTAACTCAGTGCTTTGAACATATTTGTTATCAAATTGCATTAAAAGAATATGATCATCTTGGAAAATTCACTCCTATCGATGGTAGTGGTGGTGATGGAGGCGTTGAATTCTACTTGAAACACAATAATGGGGAAACTTGGGGTTGGCAATGTAAATTTTTTGGTGGTACCGGTAGATTAAATGATGGTAAAAGAAAGAACCAAATAGCAAGCTCCTTAGAAACAGCTTGTAGAAATCATCCTAATCTGACAAAATGGACTCTATGTATAAAAACTGACTTAACTGCTAACAGTATAACTAAAACTGGAAAGCAGCAAAAAGGAGAGCAATACTGGTTTGATAATGAACTTCCAAGCAAAATACATGCTGGTAGAACCGTTAACCTTGAACTCTGGGGCGAATCGAACTTCTTAACTTTTCTGAATAGTACAAAACATATTGGTATAAGAAGTTTCTTTTTTGGTGAACTCGAGTTCAATAACGAATGGTTTAAACGGAGATTTGATGAAAACTACCAGAAGGTAAAGGATAAATACGATCCAGATCTTCATAGTATTGATCAATACACTCAAACAGTCATTGACTTCTCTCTTCTAAGTACGGATTATTTGAAACACTTAGAAGGTCTAAAAAAGGAGCTTCTCGAGAAAGCCAATAAAATAAAATCTGCTATAGTCGATTTTCGTGACGAAAAGATGATCTCTAGAAAAGAAGATAGTCTTAGAGATAGTTACGTTATCGTTTGTCAAGATTTTCAAAAGCATATTTCATCAGTATTTGAAAAGCTCGATTCTATCAAGAATTGTTTCATTGAATTTAAAGAAATAGAACTTTCTTCTTTTCAAATAGAAGAACTGAGAAAGGACTTTTTCAAATACTTTAATAAGATTGATTATTCAATCTTTGAAGAAAAGTCAAGAGCATCAAGGGATGCATCTTCAATTTCCTATCTCATATCTGAATTTGGTGAAATTTATGAACGTTTCTTCAGAAATTACTACCACAATTCTCAAAAAACAATTCACTTTATCTCAGACGCAGGTAAAGGAAAAACTCATCTTTCGTGTGACATAGCATTCAAGAGAATACAGCAGAATGAACCAGCTATTTTTCTTACAGGTGACAAGTTTTCAGGAGAAAAGTCTATTTCTGAGGCGATAAAAAAAATCCTTGATGTTGAGAATAAATTCACGACAGATGAATTCCTTAAGGCTCTCAATGTTTATGGCTCGATAGTCAAGAATAAAATTCCAATAATAATTGATGGGCTTAATGAAACTATAGAAAGTCGATACTTTTCCCCTATGTGGAAAAACCACCTTAGCAGTTTTGAAACTAAAATTAAAGAATGCGAAAATTTAGTGCTCATTACCACCTGCCGTAACTCCTACAAGGATAGAGTTTGGGCTGATTCGAATGGTAACTTTCACTATTTGGATGGATTTGACGACTATGAAACTATTCATGAGGCAGTCAACAAATATTTCAACAAATACCTGATTAAAGCAGACCTATTTTTCGCTCGATTAGAAAAATTCCGAGAACCAATTTTTCTAAAGATATTCTGCGAAATTAAAAATCCGAATTGGAAAAGTGGAGAGATTGTAGAAGTCAATATTGAGGAGGAGTCTACCTATGATGTTTTTAAAGAATATCTAGACCAAGTTAATCGCAGGGTAACAAATAGCAACCACCTTTTAAGGGCTAATGAACCTTTCATTAATAACAGCCTATCAGTTCTGTCAGAGTTTTTATGGGAGAATGATCTACGCGAAATTCCTATAGATAAGTTCTACACCTTAATTGATGGTGATAAAGAGTACGATAAGGATAACTCAAAAGCGGATATACTAATCAATGAAGGATTGGTTATGACCCGCGATATTAGAGAGGAAATTGAATTTGTCAGCTTTACCTACGATATGCTCGCTGGATTCCTAATTGGTGTTAGATTAATAGAGCGTACTAACCAATTAAAGTATTTTACAAGCATCAAATTCATTAACAAGATAATACAAGAGAAAGGTCAGCATCCTTTGTATGAAGATGTACTATATGCATTGTGCATGTTATTGCCACAGTTGAAGAGTGTTGCAATGCACGAATTGCTTGAAACCAATTGGAAGTTACAATTTACCAAAAGGTCTTTTTTTGAAAAGCTGCCAAAGTTTGTTAAGAAACAATTTAAAGAACGTATTTCATTTTCAAATTACTGTTTTAGTCAGTCAATAACTGCATTATTCGGATTACCAGCTCAATTTGTTAAAGATACTGACCGAGAATTAGTAAGGTCACTCTTCAACCGTTCAACTAAAAATCATAAACCACTACTTGATCTTTTCTTTAAAACTGTCAGTGATACTAATCACCCACTAAACGCTGAATTTATTTTTCAGCTTCTTGCCTCTTTAGAAATGAATGAAAGAGACCTAAGTTGGACAGAGTACATTAGAAAACGAGCCAATGATTTAGAAGAATTCATTGAAGAGTTTGAGCAACAATGTAAATTCAATAATAGCGAACCGGAGATTTTAATTAGGAAACAACATCTTTTAGCAAAATTCATCCTATGGTTTCTTACGAGCACAAACCGTAACCTCCGTGATAAGTCCACAAGAGCTCTTTATTATTATGGGAGGAAATTTCCTTCCTCATTTTCAAAGCTAGTTTTTGAATCATTGCAAATTAATGATCCTTATGTATGGGAACGTAGTTTAGCATGTTTATATGGGGTTGTAATGGGAAGTCACAACTCCATAACTTCGGATAAGTTTAGACAAGAAATTCTTCCAGAAATTGGAAAATCATTATATGATTTTATGTTCAGAAATGATGCCCCATTTTCAACCACTCAAATTTTAGCTCGAGATTATGCAAGAAGAACGATAGAAATTTGCTTAATTCACCATCCCACATTATTGTCAGCAGATGAAATACAAGAAATAAGACCACCTTATTCATTCGGAGGAATTAGAGGTTTAGGTGAATTTGATTACGAAGATGAAGAGTATAGCTACTCTGGACCAATTCACATGGACTTCAGTAATTACACAATTGGTCGTATCGTTAAAGATGGAGGCTCCTATGCAAACCCACCTGAAAAGATTAAAGTAAGAAAACAAATTTATTGGAGGATTCATGACCTGGGCTGGAGTGAGGAAATATTTAAAGAGGCTGAAACCTCACTTGGTAATGATAATTACTACTCAGGGCATACCGAAAGAGTAAAAGTTGAACGTTACGGCAAAAAGTACTCTTGGATTGCATTTTTTGAAAATGCTGGATTGAGAGATGATTTGGGTCTTTTAGACAAAGATTGGGACAGGTTTAGAATTTCAGATGCGGATATTGACCTTAGTTTTCCAGAAAAACCAAAAAATGAGGTCTTCGTAACTCATGATTTATTAGGTGATAGAGACACGCCACTAGAAGAGTGGTATGAAAAAGGTGGAATGCCTCATCTTGAAGAATATCTAAAACGAACGAATTTAATAGGACGAGAAGGCGAATGGATTTGCTTAGACGGCTTTATTGTACAGGAAGATATGCCTGCGGAAAGAGAACGATTTACATTTATTCGTAGCTTTTTAATTAAAGAGGAAGACTATGATAAACTAATTCATCTATTAAAGAAACAACATCTTGGTGGACGCTGGTTACCTGAAAAGCATAAGAATTATTATTCCTACGCAGGTGAATTATACCTATTTGATGATGCTACTGACGATAACTATACTGAATTAGAATTTGAGGTTACAAAAAGGAAAAAGAAAGTAAAGCAAGGTGATCCTGAATATTATCCATCAATATTTTTAGACAGAAACGAGGAAGGATTTGAAAGGAAAAAAGATTTTCCAGATGAGATCGAAATAGAAATATCAGAAATGAAGAAATTCGAAACGTTAATGCCAGTAATGGAATACAATTGGGAAGGTCATCATTCTACTGTTAACCAAGCTGGGCATGTCACCGTTGTTTCCAAAGAGATTGTCAAACATTTAGAGTTAATTGACCAACCTCAAACTTTTGACTTGCTGAGCAAAGACGGTGAAATAGCTTCAGTCAATATTCATTACCATCAAGAATACAAGAACAATCATTCACTTGTGTATCTCAGAAAAGATTTATTGGATAAATATTTAAAGGATAATAAAATGAAACTTGTTTGGACCATATGGGGAGAAAGACAAGTGTCTTTCAAGACTAATGAACGGAGAGCCGAATTCTTTGACACCCATCCTTTCAAAGATCGTCAAGTGTTCCAGAAAAAAATCGAATATGGAGAATAGACCAACCCGTTGCATCCATACACATTGGCAAGTCGCTGGAAGAAGACACACAAGCCAAAACCTGCCAAAGAGTATGGTTGCCCCAACGCACTTAAGAAGAAAAAGCACGGACATACAATAGAGTAGGGAAAGGTGACCAGAATTAGCCACCTCAGCCCTCTCACACCACCTGTCATGCGGATCACGTAACAGGCAATTCACAAACCTACCTTTTCTTTTTGAATTAGACTTTGGTTTCAGTTCAGCGTATTTGACTTTTCAAGTCCTAAAATAATCTTACCTGATTAATAAAACCCAACTTAAAACTCGAATTTCAGATTACTCAAGTCTATTATAATAAGATTCTGAGCCCTTATTAAATCGTAAAATTTTTACATTGAATAATAATTTATTTACCATTAATTCCGTATCTTAGAGATGTATTCCAAAACACATTTTCATGGAAAAATACCTCTTTCTAGATACTGAAACAACGGGTCTTAATGCCCAAAAAGACCACATCGTTCAACTTGCCTGGTTGCTAACTGATAGC
>JANSWP010000050.1 GCA_024743405.1 Bacteroidota bacterium | reverse complement strand
TAGTCAGCTAAATAGGGAAATTCTTCACCATGTATGCAATCATTCAACGTATCATAGAGGGCAATTATTAATGATGGCAAGACAACTTGAATTGAAAAATATGCCTTCAACAGATTATATCTTTTTTTTGAGGGAAAAGGAGTGATAGGATAAAAAAAAGTCCCGATATACGGGACTGTACACATAACTAACCTTTAAAGTTTGAAATAAAAATTATTGAATCAGCATGTATTTTATTTCGAGTTGAGAACGGTATTTGTATTATTTTCGCTGCCCAAAGAGTGACTTTTTTTAAGTTTTGATTCTTAATGATTATACTCAATACTATATATTAGAGTATACTAGTTGGAAAGAACTTGTGTATTGTTTTTCTAATTTTGATTATCAATTTATTATAAATAATGTCTGAACATCATCATGAAGCCCCTCGAAAAATTCCTGCGAGTAAATTTGCTCAAACAGCAAAGATTCTGATTTATGTGACTGCCCTAATTCTTGCAGGAATTATTTATTTTAAATTTGGAAATGTAGGTAGTTTTAGTGAGGATGGCGGTGGACTTGGCACATCGAGTTATACCAATGTGCCTCAAGAAGTTCAAATAAAATATGTACCTGCTGATTTTCAGGCTAATTTGGATGAGGAAATGGCTATGGCAATATTGGCAAATCCCTACCGATATAATCGTGAATTCAATGATTTGATTTATGAATTCAACTTGTCTTTGTTAAATCATGTTGCGACTAGAATGAACCTTCCAGATAGTACTAAAATATTAATTAGAGAAGAATACGAAAGGCAACATCCCTATCTACGAAAATTATATTTTGATGATTTTGTCCATTTAAAGGATACGGCTGATAATATCGCTCCAGTATGGTATGAGAATGCGGCAACAAATGCCGTTGAGGTCTTAAATGAGGTGGCATCTAAATATACTTGTACTATGATTAATCAGGTACTAATCAGTATCTTGAAAACACATGAAGGTAGTTTGTATGTAAAAGGAAATAAAGTCAATACACCATGTGGTGTTGCTCTTACGGAGGGGTTACAACCTTTAATTAAAAGGTTGGAAGAAACAGCTGCTATTAATGATTTTAGCCGTTCAAAAGGGTTAATTGAACAAAAAGTGGAGCGGGCGATAGCAGAGCTAGCAACTATGGAGGTAAGAGATAAAAAGGCAATCAATCGTCAACTGCAAACCAAAGTTTGGGGTTTGGAGGTTTCTTCTTCTGATGTTGAAATTTCGGCAATTAGTATAACAAAAATAGGCTTTAAACTAGACAAATACTTTAATATAGAAGTCAATTCTAAACGTAAAGTAGTTACAGTGACACTACCTAATCCTGAAATTTTATCATCAGATGTTTATCCTCGAGTTGATCGCCTAGATATTGGTTGGATGAGGGAGGTAGGTTCGATAGATTTTAATCGAAATATTGATTTATTGAGAAAAGAGTTTAGAAAGGATGTATTGGCAAGTGATGCCATGGAAAAATCAAAGTCGCGAGCCTATGAATTGATGGAGACAATGCTCACACCAGTTATTTCAAGCCTTAACAAACGATATGTATTAAGGGTGAAATTTAAAGACGTTAGCCCTCAATTAGATACTAACATAGAAGGCGATCCATTTGAAAACGAACAGACAGAAACCATCAATGCTAGTAATTAGTGATGCTCAGATTATAATCCTTTATTAAATCATTTGAAGGAACGGATGAAGGGTTGACAATTATCCATTTTTTTTCTTTTTCCAAACTTCCCACCATTCTTTTCCTCGCTCTTCTCTACGTTGAGCTTTCACCTCTTCTTTTTTTCGCTTTTTCTTCTCTTTTTGAATGTCTTTCCAAACTTTATTTTTCAATACGGCATAACGGATTGAGACACCAGACTGGGCATATATGTTTTTTTCCCCACCAGATAAGTTGAGTGCAGGTTTGAAATCATAACTAAAATTGAATCTTGCAAGGGTAAATTCGGCACCTACTATTCCAGTAATACCAAATGGATTATCAATCATCTTTTCTGCTGGTTCATTATTCCATCCAGCATGAAGTCCTCCACCATAATAGAAATTTAATCCTTTGGTAATAAGGGGGTTATGGTGCTCGTAGAGAATGGTTGCTAACCCTTCTTCTCGATTCAAGCTATTTTGAATGATTAATTCGATGGTAGCCTTATCCATAACTCTTTGTTGGATAGTAAAGCCCCAATCTGTCCCCATCCGCAGACCTGCCGCAGTCATATATAGTTGTGCATGAGTCGTAGAAAAGATACCAACTGAAAATAGGATCAGAATCATTAGTTTTTTCATCGTCGATAATAATTAGATGTTAAGGGAGTAGGAAACAAATAACCTACCCATTTCACTTGCTCTTTTTCCTTCATTTTTCGTTAAAAATACTCACCATACCTATGGGTAGGTCTGCGTTTTTTGCCTCGATTGAATAAAAAATAGCTGTGCAAAATTTGGGTACCTTATTTATTTCCTGCTCCCTAAGTAGCGCAAAGGAGCTATTTTTCTAGATTAAGTAACGCCTAAAGAATAAGTCCGCCAATTTGAAATAGTAGCTTTTGGATTTTAGCAAGGCAAAAAACACTTTTTGCCTTTGCCTTTGTACCTTCTGGCACAAGCCAATGCAGGATGCAGGGCATCTGCGAGTATTTTTAACGCCGCAAAAGTTCAAAAGATTCATAGACTAATGTCGGAGTTATTCTTTAGGCGTTACTATAGCCAAATAAACGTGAGTACCAATAAAAATGGTACATTCAAAATCATGTTTATATTTTCATTAATGAATTATGATCCCCAAACTTTATCCTTGTGCAATTAAGACTTTTTTAAGGATTTTCTTCTCTTATCACAATTTTAGCGGAACGTCACAATTGATTAGCAAACTCAATAATACTATTCTAATTTAGTGAATTCATTGCGGGGCGATTAACAATCAAACCATTTCAAAAGAACACCTTAGATCAATCCCCAACGTATCCACTAATTCAAAACGAAATTTATTTCAATTTGAGTTTGAACTAAATGAATCTAAGATTAAACCATAAGCAGCTCTATTGAAGCGCCGTCCCATTTGTGGACGGTTCTTTTTGCTCTTGACAAGAATGAACCCGTAAAAATTTCAGTTTTTTCCAAATAAGAAAAGTTTAGAGTCGCAGCTTAACAAACTATTTAGTTAAGCTGCTTTTTTATTTCATATGAAACCTTTTTTTATTTCAATTGCAAAGTCTAAGTTTGTGCCCCTTTTCATAAATGGTAATGGTAAATTGTGTAAAAACCGATTTTGACCACATTTTTCCATATCCTTAGTGCAATTCATATAGATAATTTTGAAGCGGATTCAATTACTTTTTAGATTTTTTAGGTACTACTTCAATGCGCAGACGAGGTATAATGTTCACTCCCCATTTGTGTATGAATTTGCCGAAAAGGTATTAGACGATGATAGGTGGTTTTATGCTTTTAAAGAGGTAGAAGATTTGCGAAGTTTGTTATTGTCCGAAAGAACAATTATTGAGATAATGGACTACGGAGCTGGGTCACAAGTCAGTACAAGCAATAGTCGAACCGTCAAAAGTTTGGTAAAATACTCAGCCACAAGTCCAATATTTTGTAGAATTTTATTTCGTTTGGTTCTTTTTTTAAGACCTAAAGTACTCCTAGAATTAGGGACATCTATGGGCATCTCAAGTCTTTATCAAGCAAGAGCAGCCCAAAATTCAGTGTTGCATTCTATTGAAGGTTGCCCTAGAATATCAAAAAAAGCCAAACAGAATATTGATTTATTAAAGGTTTCAAACATTAAACTGCATACTGGTAAATTTGAGGAACAATTACCGGTTGTTTTTGAAGAGGTACAAAGTGTAGATTATGTTTTTATTGATGGTAATCATCGAAAAGAGCCTACATTACAATATTTTGAAACCTGCCTTGAAAAAGCCAATTCAGATAGTGTATTTGTTTTTGATGATATTCATTGGACAGATGGAATGGAAAACGCTTGGGAAATGATAAAAAATCATCCTAAAGTTACTTTGTCGATTGATTTATTCTTTTTTGGCATTGTATTTTTTAAAAAAGAGTTTAAAGTCAAACAGCATTTCACTTTGGTTAAATCTTGGTGGAAGCCTTGGCAAATTGGACTACGAGATTTTTTAGGTTGGTAGTCTTGGCTTTAAACTAATATAGCTATTAGGCTGTTTATTCCTCGTCTAAAATATTCCCAAGACATGAATCACTGTATTAAAACCATGCGAAAAATCACGAAATCGGCAAATTATCCAGTTAAACATCAGCTTTCTCAAGCTGGTTTTTCTTTTGAGGTTTATTCCTCTGTCAGTGATTTGCCTCTTGACTGGGAAAAGGCAATATTTGAGCAAAATGTTTTTTTACAAAGACCTTACCTTACTGCGGTTGAAAATGCACCACCATTTGGGTTAGAATTTAACTATTTGATTATATATAAGGATTTAAATCCAATAGGAAGAGCAGTCTTCCAAATCACAAAATTTGATGCGTCCAGTAGTGTACAGGATTTGCACCATGATCCTTCTCGACATTCTATTTGGTGGAGAATAGGGCAATATTTTAAAAAGATTATTGCTCGTTGGGCAAAGTTCAATTTATTAGTTTGTGGTAATTCTTTATTGACAGGTGAGCATGGATTTGATTACGACAAATCAATAATTGACCGGATATCTTGGATTAAAATAATTGAGGAATCTTCTGTTTTGATTAGCCAATATTTGGGGGAGACTGGATTGAAAATTGATGGAATTTTTATTAAAGATTTAGAAGGCGATAAATCAATAGATGGAGCTACTTTGGAGAAGTTGAAATTCCATGAATTTGTATTTCATCCAAGTATGGTTATGGATATTTCATGGGATAATTTTGACGAATATTTAGCAGCAATTTCCTCAAAATATAGAGTACGTGCTAAGAGAGCCTTCAAAAAAGCTAAAGCCATAGAAAGAATTGAGTTGACCTCAGAAAATTTTGAATCCTTAAATCCTGCTATTTATCAACTTTACCAGAATGTGGCGAATCAAGCGAGTTTCAATATGGTGAGTTTAGGGGAAGATTATTTTTATGAACTGAAACGCCAACTTGGTGATCAATTTAGAATTTTTGGTTATTATCAAGAAGGAGAGCTTGTAGGGTTTTATACAACCATTGATAATGATCACGAAATTGAAGCTCATTTTCTAGGAATGAATGGCCCTGTTAACAGAAAGACTCAGCTCTATTTGAATATGCTTTTTGATATGATTAGACAAAGTATTGACTCGGGCAAAAATAAATTGGTTTTGGCAAGAACGGCTATGGAGATAAAGAGCTCTGTTGGTGCAGTGCCAGAAGAAATGTTTGGATATATCCGCGCCAATCGGTCTTGGATTAACTACCTGATGCCAAAAGTCCTAGAATTATTGAGACCAAAAGATGATTGGTTGCCTAGGAGACCATTTAAAGACCCAAAATAATAAAATAAACTTTAAAGAAATAAAAAAGCGGCGCCTCCCATTTCTGGAAGGGCCGCTTTTTTTATAATCTCATAATTACTTTACAAAAGTAATAATTTTTTTTAATAAAATATTTCCTGCTCTACATGAGCGCCTTTATTTGTTGTTTTACCGCTTACCTCGAGCTCTTAAATTCCTTTTATAAATAGCCGCATTTTGATTATGTCCTTTCAATGTTTTGGCAAAAGAATGAAAACCCGTTCCATCTCCCTTTGCACAGAAATAGATATAATCATGTTTTTCAGCATTTAATACGGCATCAATACTTGAAATAGACGACATAGCAATTGGTCCAGGTGGTAAACCCCTATATAAATAAGTGTTGTAAGGAGAATCAAATTGAGTGTGATAATTTGTAACTCTTCGCGTATTAAAATCTCTTGTTGCAAATACACAAGTAGGATCTGCTTGCAGTGGAATTCCTTTTTCTAACCGATTGAGGTAAACCCCTGCCATTCGTTTCTTTTCTTGATTTTTATTCGTTTCTTTTCCAACAATAGATGCGAGGGTATAGACTTCTTTCGGGGTCATATTTCTAGCTTTCGCTTTCTCTAATCGGTTATCTTTTTTCCAAAATTTTTGGTGTTCCTTGACCATTCGTTCCATGAATTCTTTGGCATTAGTATTCCAGAAAAATTCATAGGTGTTTGGAATGAAGATGGACATAAAGGTTTCTGAAGTGTACCCTAATTCTTCCAAATAATTTCGATTATTGAAAATATTAATGAATCCCAAAGAGTCTTCTTCAATAAATCTAGCCACCTTAGCCGCAACGTTTTCGGGTAACCGCTCATTAGTCAAAACGACTTTGACAGTAGCTTGTTTTCCTGCTCTTAAATGCCGGATTAAATCTTGGTTATTCCAATTGGGTTGTATTTCAAACCTTCCAGCTCTCATCTTCGGCTTTTGAAAATTCATCCATTGAGCTGTTTCACGGAAGGCGGTGCTATCGATTAGAAACCCATTTTTGGTTAATAGTTGGATAACTTCTTCGAAGGAGGAACCAGTTGGAATTTCGATAAATTTATTATCCAATTCATTAGGAACATTTGCCTTAAAAAAGACTTGATATTTTTGATAAGCAAAAAATAGTGCAACTAGGAACGCTAGTGTAATTACAAAGAAAATAATACGACGGATCATGAAGAAAATTAATGCTCATTTACATTTCTAAATGCTCAGTTTCTTAAACCTAATATTAACAAAATGAGTATTTAGAAATAAAATAGGTTACAGTGTATTTAATACTGTTCTGTTTCGTTTGGGAAGTCACCACTTTTTACGTCTGCAATATACTGTTGAGCAGCACCCTTAATCATATCAAATAACTCCAAATATCTTCTTAGGAATCGGGGTTGAAACTCTTTTGTAATACCAAGCATGTCATGTACCACTAAAACTTGTCCATCAGCATGTTTGCCTCCTCCAATTCCAATAGTTGGTATGGTTAAGTTTTTAGAGACCTCTTTAGTCAGAACAGCTGGAATTTTTTCTAATACGATTGCAAAACACCCAATTTCTTCCAATAGTTTGGAGTCCTCTTTTAATTTTTGCGCTTCCTCCTGTTCTCTTGCTCTGACTTTATAAGTTCCAAATTTATAAATTGATTGAGGTGTCAAGCCCAAATGCCCCATTACTGGAACACCTGCTGAAAGAATCCTTTTGATTGATTCCTCGATTTCTGAGCCTCCCTCTAATTTTACAGCATGTGCTCCTGATTCCTTCATGATTCTAATTGCTGATTCTAATGCTACTCTTGAATTTCCCTGATAAGAACCAAATGGTAAATCAACGACAACTAAAGCTCTTTTGACTGCTCTAACCACTGATTGTGCATGATAAATCATCTGGTCAAGCGTTATAGGTAGAGTTGTTTCATGCCCAGCCATTACGTTAGAGGCAGAATCTCCGACCAATAATATATCTACCCCTGCTTCATCTAAAATGGTAGCCATAGAATAATCGTATGCTGTAAGCATAGAAATTTTTTCTCCTCTAGCTTTCATAGCTTGGAGTACGTGTGTCGTAACGCGCTTAATTTCTTTTTTTATTGCAGACATTGGAAATGAAATTTCAAAATAAAGTAATAATATAAGTAGTTTATATATCCAAAACTAATGTTAGGGTATTATAAAGAAAGTTGCGCAAGATAACAAATGCGATCAATTCTAGTAATGTAATGTGAATAACATTCCTTGAATCTGGTATTTATTTCGCCTTGTTTTTTTATCAAAAAAATTACCTTTGTGGCATGAAAAAAAGAAGTATGAATATTAGAATAATTTTCACCTGTCTAGTAACAGCATTATTGCTTAATGCATGTACGAATGACTTGAATTTGACTTCAGATTGGAAGGACATTTCTGTTGTTTATGGTCTAATAAATAAAAGTGATCAGAATCATTATATAAGAGTGGAGAAAGCTTTCTTAGATGAGGAAACCAGTGCTTTGCTTCTTGCTCAAGAAGCAGATTCTATTTTTTACGAAGATGTGAGTGTATTTTTAGAAAAGGTAAATTCTGGAGAGCAGTTTGAATTGCAGAGAGTAGATGGAACCCAAATAGGTTTTGACAAAGAGGAAGGTATTTTTGTAGATGAGCCTAATTTTTTATACACCATTGATTCGACCTCTCTTGATTTAAAAAATGGAGAGCTGGTTAAATTTATTCTTAATAGAGGAGATAATTTACCACAAGTTACTGCAAATACAGTCGTTTTGGGAGATATGGAATTGAAAAGTCCAGGCTCAAATGGAGATTCTAGAACCTTTTCATTTGCCTATGAATTTAATGAAGACGTTCGATTTACAGCTCCTGAAGAGGCTTTAATTTTTGATGTTAGATTGCGGATAAACTATCAAGAATTTAAAAAAGCTGATCCTGGTTCAACTTTAGAGGATAAATCCTTAGAATGGATTTGGGATAGAAGTGCTACAAGAGCTAGTGAAGGAGATCAGCAAGTAAAAGTTGAAATCAATGGGGAATCATTCTTTACTTATTTAGGCGATAATTTGGAAAATAACCCAGAATTAGGCAGGATTTATAAAGGTATTGATGTAATCATTACAGGAGGAGGAGAGGAATTAGCCACTTTTATTGAGATCAAAAATGCGAATACCGGAATCACAAGTGCCCAAGACTTACCTTTTTACACTAATCTTTCGGAAGGTAGAGGCGTTTTTTCTTCCCGAAATACACTAGAGGTTTTTGATATCGAAATTGCACCTAATACCCGTGATTCCTTAAGAAATGGTATTCACACAATGGATTTAAACTTTTTATAGTGATTAGATTTTCTTACAAACAAGTCTATTGTATGCAAATATGAAATTTGAAAAAAACTAAAAGAGGTGGTTGTCTAACTGACAACCACCTCTTTTAGTTTTTAGGTTTCTTTGATAAAAAAGTACCTTTATCTTTTACGGAATACCATGCCATAGGGCAATTGGATTTTAGAAACAATAATTAACTAAACTGTCAAGTATGAAAAACATCTTTATTCTTTTTGCATTTTTTGGAATTTTACCGTTTGCCTTTTCTCAAGAAAAAGTAGATGACGACATTAATAAAATAATAAGAAAACATGGATTGGAAGAAGGAAAAGTGATGGATATCGCAAGTTGGCTTTGTGATGTACATGGTCCAAGACTAACAGGATCTCCAATGTTGGATCAAGCCACAGATTGGGCAGTAAAGGAATTGAAAAATTGGGGAATGAAAAATGTACATTTAGAAGAATGGGGACCTTTCGGCAGAGGCTGGGAAATGAACCATTTTGAGATGCATTGTAAGGCACCAATGTATTTTCCAATAATAGCCTATCCGAAAGCATGGTCACCTTCTACCAAAGGAGAGGTTTCGGGAGAGGTGATTTATTTGAATGCTGGGACTGAAGAGGAATTGGAAACCTTCAGAGGAAAATTGAAAGGAAAATTTGTTTTAATAGATACCAGTAGAGCTGTCAAAGAATGGTTTGATGGTAGTGCTTCAAGATTTACACCTGAAGAACTTTTGGAAAAGGCCAATGCACCAGCACCTACGCCACGCGTATTTAGAAACTTCCCAAGAAGTGGGCGTAGTTTTGTTTCAAAACTTAGAGAATTACTTTACACAGAGCAACCACTGGCCTATATTGATAGAAGTTATAAAGGAGATTTGGGGACAGTATTTGTAAGCGGTGCCCGAGCAAAAAATGGTAGCGCAAGAGACGAAGGAGCAGAAGTATTACCTCAGGTCACGATGTCAGTTGAACACTATAACCGGATATTCAGATTATTACAAAAAGGAATTGCGGTGACTTTAAGTATGAATTTAGAGGCATCGTTTTCTAATCCAGATGGAATGGAGCATAATATCATTGCTGAAATACCTGGAACAGACTTAAAGGATGAAGTGGTCATGTTAGGTGCACATTTTGATTCTTGGCATACAGGAACAGGAGCGACAGACAATGGAGCTGGATCAGCAGTAATGATGGAAGCAGCAAGAATCTTATTAAAAACCATAGAAGAAAGTGGCGTTAAGCCTCGACGAACAATTCGTTTAGCACTTTGGACGGGCGAAGAACAAGGTTTGCTTGGTTCAGCGGGCTATGTTAGAGACCATTTTGCAGAGACAGATAGAAGAGGAAATGCACAATCATTAAAGCCTGAACAAGAGACTGTATCGGCCTATTATAATTTAGATAATGGAACTGGTAAAATAAGAGGGGTTTATCTGCAAGGAAATAGAGATGTTGCACCGATTTTTAGAGCATGGTTGGATCCATTTAAAGATTTAGATGCTTCTACCTTGACACTTTCTAATACTGGAGGAACAGATCATCGATCTTTTGATTCAGTAGGTATACCAGGCTTTCAATTTATTCAAGATCCTGTTTCTTATTGGGCAAAAACCCACCATTCGAATATGGATAATTGGGATCATTTGGTGAAGTCTGATTTAGAACAGGCAGCGACTATTATTGCTTCTTTTGTATGGCATACGGCTCAGAGAGACGAAAAATTGCCTCGTAAGGTATTGGATTTAGGAGAAGATGTGAAAAAGGGATAGCATGTTAATTTTATAGCGAAAATGAAAATGGAAATCATTTTTTAAAGGAATGATTTTCATCTTCATTTTTCAGATTTGATATCTTGCCACTGGAACCGCATCATGGCTTGTAAAATCATTATTCAAGAATTTATAATATCCTGTGACTCCAATCATTCCTGCATTATCTGTACAATATTGAAAACTAGGAATGTAGGTATTCCAACCTTCTTTTTCTCCCCATTCTTTTAGTGTATTTCTAAGACCTGAATTAGCGGAAACTCCACCGGCGATAGCAATTTCTTTTATTCCAGATTGGCGGGCAGCTTTCCTTAGTTTTTTCATTAGTATAGTCACGATTCGATCTTGAACGGAGGCGCAAATATCCTCTATGTTTTCTGTAATAAATGCTGGGTTTTCTTTGATTTCTCGTTTTAAAAAGTACAAGATTGCTGTCTTTAGACCACTAAAACTAAAATTTATGCCTTGAACCTGGGGTTCTGGAAAATCAAATTTTGCTGTTCCATTTTTTGCCATTTTATCAATCAAAGGTCCTGCAGGATAATCTAAACCTAGTAATTTCCCAGTTTTGTCAAAAGCCTCGCCGGCTGCATCATCTATTGTTTGACCAAGCACTTTCATGTTTAAATGATCTTTGACTAATACGATTTGGGTATGGCCACCAGATACGGTTAAACACAAAAATGGAAAGCTAGGCTTTGGATCTTCAGCAAAATGTGCTAAAACATGCGCTTGCATGTGGTTCACTTCTATCATTGGGATACCTAAGCTCATCGCAAATGCTTTAGAAAAAGATACACCCACAATTAAAGAACCGATCAATCCTGGACCACGAGTAAAAGCGACAGCACTTAATTCTTCTTTTTGAATATTAGCTTTTTTCAAAGCCATCTCAACAACTGGTATAATATTTTCTTGATGAGCTCTAGAAGCAACTTCAGGGACAACACCTCCATATAGTTTGTGTACTTCTTGATTAGCAACACAATTACTCAGCACAACTCCATCTTTTATAATAGCCGCTGAGGTATCATCACAAGAAGATTCTATTGCCAAAATAATTACACTCATATGTTTTTTTTAAATTAATTATTTATATATTTATCCATGCTTATACTCTCCCTTGGTACTAACGAATACAAACATACATACAAATCATTTGCTTTTTAGTATTTTGAGCAAGCCTTAGTAGCCAGAAAAAACCAATACAATAGTAATATTATTATACTTTTTTATACACCCATAACAAAATCCAGATTAATGTTAGGTACAAAAGCAAAACCGAAATCTTCAGCCGAAGCCCGTTATTCAACTGCTTCTTCGGCTCAAAACTCTGATTCTAAAACTACTTGCGTCGTTGCCAAAGGCACCGTTATCGAAGGTAAGTTTTCCTCCAAAGAAGATGTCCGTTTAGACGGCATTATTTTAGGGGAGGTTTTATGTCAAAATAGAATTGTTTTAGGAGAATCAGGTAGGGTAGAAGGCACTCTACAAACTAAAGATGCAGTAGTAATGGGTACGGTGGAAGGTGAAATCGAGGCGATTGGAACCATTCATTTAAAAGGAACAGCTTATATAAAAGGAACGATTAAAGCCGCTAATCTAATAGTGGACGAAGGAGCGCGCTATATAGGCGAATGTAAAATTGGTGGTGAGAATAAAGGTAACGCCAATTAAATTCTGATTTACTTTGTCTAAAACAGTTAGTTCGAAGTGATAGAGAAAGCTAGGATCGAACTTTATCACTTTGAACAATCTCTTTTCTAACTTATCCATACTTTTCTTCTCTTTGTTTTCATATATCGGGCAATTGTTATAAAATTGCATAAATTTTCCATGCAATTTTTAACAAAATTCTTATCATTGCATCAAAACAAATCGGAATGAAAAAAAGATCAATTTTCAATTTACTTTTAGTATTACTAATTTTTGTTCTTGTTTACGTGCTAATTAGTAGCATCCAAGAGCCTATTGCTTTCAAAGCTGAAAAGGAAAAACGAGAAGATGCCGTTATTGCCAAGTTAATGCAAATTAGAGAGGCTCAAGAAGCCTTCAGGGGAGTGACTGGTGGTTTTGCCGGTGATTTTGATACTCTTCAACTTGTTCTTGAAAGGGATTCTTTTGTGATTGTAAGTATTATTGGAGACCCTGATGATGCCAATTTCACAGGTGAGATTACTTACGATACAACAAAAATTCCAGCAATAGACTCTGTTAGAGCTTTAGGCTTGCAATTAGATTCTCTTCGTTATGTTCCATATGGAAAAGGCGAAATGTTTGAAATTGCATCAGATACGCTGACTTACCAAAAAACAATGGTAAATGTTGTTGAGGTTGGAACCATCTACAAAGTTTTTATGGGTGAATACGCAAGTAATCGATTTAAGAAATATGACGACCGTTATAATCCTGGAAAAGCAATGAAGTTTGGAGATTTAAATAAACCAACCGTTGCCGGATCTTGGGACAATTAAATTTAGAAATACTTGAGCCTGATTTTGATAAAAAATCAACATCCTCATATGAACTGTCCATCCTTGTTGGGGTGGGCAGTTTGATTTATTTGGTTGTAAATGATAACAATCAAATTCTTCTTTTAAGAGATTACGGTTTAGGGATAGTTAAGAAGGTAGCTGATAAAGAAGCTGAAATTATTGAAATACTAAATACGGATCCAATCCTTCCTCTTTTGTTTCGAAAAGTAAAAATTGCTTTTCAAAATGCTCCTTTTTCAATTGTACCTTCAAGATTATATCAAGAAGAACAGAAATCCACTTATCTAAAAGCATTGGTTGGTGGTAATGGTTTAGATAATATCCACTCTGATGAGCTACCGGAAATTAATGCTCATATTGTGTATAATTTGAATTCCAATATACATGTTGCTTTTAAAAATATAAAACCTGTTGCCAAATATTATCATGCTGGAAGTGCGATAATTCTAGGTGGACTTAAACTTACCAATTCTCAAAAAGATTATTCAGTAAATGTAAATATCAGAGATAACCATATTCAAATTAGTTTATTTGAAAAAAAGAATTTGTTGCTATTCAATCAAAATGCTTTTTTCTCAGCTAAGGATGCAGTTTATTATTTATTACTACTTTTTTCTCAGTTTAAATTGAATAATGAAGAAACACCTGTTTGGCTTTCAGGTCAAATAATGGAAGATTCTGAATTATACACTCTTTTTTACCGCTACATTAAAAACATAAGACTTATCTCTTCTCCTGATTTTCTTCAATATGGAAAAAAGGTCTTTCCTGCACCTCCTCACTTTTATTACGATTTGTTATCCTTGAGTTTATGTAAATAACGAGTAAAGAATAACCTAATCCTTATCTCCAACAAAACGATTTATTATCAATTGCTCTTTGGGTGGCTAAAATTCCATTCAAATGATCATATTCGTGTTGAATCAATTCTGATTGATCGCCTACTAAATGCCAAGTTTGGAGGTTCCACGCTTCGTTGAAAAATCGGAGCGTACAGCTTTTATGTCTGTTGACTTTGACCAGTAAATTGGGAAAACACATGCAATCATCCCAAACTTCCATCATTTCTTCACTTAAATCACTCAATTCAGGGTTTATCATGGTTATAGGTTCATCGATATTCCAACAAATGATTCGTTTCATTACGCCAATTTGAGGAGAAGCTACCGCACGACCGGCATTATACTTTGCTCTAAACGCTAAGATAATATCATGTAAATCTTCGATCGTCGTTTTTAAGGAAGCTAATTCTTCTTTTAATACAGGGTGGGAAGTTTCGTAGAGTTTATTATCTCCCAACGGTAAAATTTTATTCAGTATCATATTAGCTTTTGGTCGGAAATTTATCTGATATTTTCAAATTATCTGATAAATTGCCCAACTTTTTGAAAGAATTCTACTAGACTATTCACCAAAGAACATATTAATGCGAAAACCAAGAATTATTGAAATATTCCTCATTCAAATTATTTTTTATTCAATATTTTGGTTTTGGGATGATTATGTGGCGACACTCCTATCAACCATTTTTTCTGTCATCTGTATCTTCATTCTCATTGTTTCTTTAATTGCCGAATGGATAGAACCATCTAAAGTACCTAAATGGTATTTTCAGGTTATGATAGCATCGATTCTTGCACCAATTATTACAGGTATTTTTTTTTTAGGAATAATGGGTTTAGGGACAGAGTGGATGGATAAGTTTTAAGGATATTCAATTCTTTTTTTTGAAGTAAGTAAGTGGTTGGACAGAAATAAGTTCCATATTTGACGAAAACTATTTTTTTGCCAGACGAGGCAAAAAGCACAGGCATATCCTTAATTATGGCGAGTATTTTTAACCAAATATGGTATAAAAATAGGCCTTCATAATATGTGTGAGTTATTTCTGTCCAAGCACTTAAGAGAGCAATATTAAGTTTAGTAACAAATAAAGAATAACTTCATCATTTCACCGATAATCTTTTATCCTAATACGTTGTTATTTGCCTCTGCAATAGCTTGGCTATTTCTTCAGAAAATGCCTAATATTAGAACAAAATCTTTATCTCCAAATAGCGAACTTATTCTTTGCTCGTTACTTACAATAAATTTTTGAATTATTTTTTCCTCTCACAAGGTAAAAAACACAGTCATAGCCTAGCTCTCTGGGCTGGCTTGTGCCAGTGGCACAATGGCATAGCCAAAAGTATTTTTAACAAAGTGATTGAAAAAAAGAAACTAAAATTTGCTTTAGATAATATTGCTCTCTTTCTTAAGGGAGAAGGAAAAATAGAACCTACCCATTTTACTTGTTATTTTTCCTTCATGCATCGTTAAAAATACTAGCCATACCTTTGGGTATGTTTGTGTTTTTTGCCTCGTCTAAAGAAAAATTAACTTCCTAAAATTTGGGTAGGTTATTTATTTCCTCCTCCCTAAACTAAATGTCAGAAAAGTTTCATTTCTATTGTTTTCTCAGTATAACAGACTATAAACCTATGGATAAAGAATGGTTTTTAATATTTTTGTTTTCTAGGTGAATCTCATTACCTATTTCATAAACTCAAAGTCAGATAAGTTGGAAAATGTCAATAATGGAGCTTTCTCTTCTTTATCGTGGAAGATCGAGAAGACTCTCTAGCTATGTTTAATAACTACAAGACCTTTTCAACGAATTAAGCCCTTAACATTTTGCTATTTATTTTAGCTGATCCTTTTTTATTTAGGTCTTTATATTTTTAAAACAATACAGATTCGCTCTCTCTTGGTTCTTCATAATATGGAGTTAACCATTAGCCACCATTGAATATAAACGTAATTTTTTTTATGATGAATGCACATTTACTTTTAACTCTCTCATTCTTATTTGGATCCTTCTATTTACCTGGACAAGGCTTGCTTCAACAAGCCAAAACTTTAAAGTATAACATTAATAATGATGTAGTCAGAAAGGTGATTCCAATACAAAATCAAGAGAATGTAATTGAGCTTTGTCAGTTAGAAGTAGGTGGAAAATATATAATTGAGGTAAATCAAGATGGAGGCTTTGAACCAAAAATAGGGAAGCTACCCAAAGGAAAATATGCTAGTGAATTGACCTTTGAGGCTGAAAAACCTTGTCAAACTTTTAATATCGTTTTAGATGAAGATGGTTTCAATGATGGAGCACCTCTAAATTTTGCAATTTCAAAGGTTAAAGGTCAACAGAATAATTTTTTAAGTGAATTGCCAAATATTTCCGTTGCAGCAAGTGGGGCTGCTAACCTCATTCAAAATGTATTAATAGGCGGTGATTGCTTTGATGTTTCCGGTATTAATTTAAGTGGTAATTCTAATGGAATTGGATCTTTTTCAAGTGGTTTGAGTTCTATTGGTTTAGATCAAGGCGTTATTATTTCAACTGGAAATATTAATAATGCACCAGGTCCCAATAATCAAACAAATGCGAGTACAAACTTCCCTGGTATATCTACTGATCCAGATTTACAACAATTGGCTGGTGGTACAAATGTGAGGGAGCGAGTGATGATTGAATTCGATTTTCAACCTACTTCTGATACGGTGACATTTAGATACGTATTTGCTTCTGAAGAATATTGTGATTATGTAAATGCTGGTTTTAACGATGTATTTGGTTTCTTTATGAGTGGTCCAGGACTAAGTGGTCCATTTTCAGGAGGTGGAGTAAACCTAGCAGTCTTACCAAGTGGTGGCGGAGAAGTATCCATTGATAATGTAAATTGGTCCACAAATGCCGCTTTTTATGTAGATAATGTACCGATTGGTCAAAATCAGAATGCTAACGGTTGTACAAACGCGGAATTAAACAATCCTGCATTTGCTCCTAATGATATAGAGTTTGATGGTTTTACGGTCGTTTTAACTTCTACTGCGGTGGTCGTTCCTTGTGGCTTATACCACATAAAATTAGCAGTAGGAGACGTAGGAGATGGGATTTATGATTCGGCTGTTTTTTTAGAAGCTAATTCATTCGATGCTGGTGGTCAGGCAAGGGGCGAGGCCTTTTCTGCTACTACTGGAACTAACATCGTTTATGAACCTTGTGCTGACGGAGTGATCAATTTTGAACAAGTCGGTGGGGATCCAAGTCTTCCTTTTGTTGTATATTTTGATGTAGACCCAAATAGTACAGCGACAGAAGGGGTAGATTATGCTATGTTGCCAGATTCAATCATAATGCCTCCTGGGACAAATACTTATTCCTTACCCATTTCGGTATTTGCAGATGGTATTTCTGAAGGACCCGAAACTATTATAATTACGCTATCTAACCCGTGTAATTGTAATATGAATACTATTGAATTGATTATTGAAGATCCACCACCGTTGGAAGTTAGTTTAGATCCTCAGACATTTTGTGGACCACCTGGTAGTGTGACTTTAACTCCAGGTGTAAGTGGAGGCGTTCCTAGTACTGGGTTAACCTATACATGGAGTAATGGAGGGACAGGACCTTCTATTACTGTCAATCCTACCGTATCGGATACATACATAGTAACGGTGACAGATGGCTGCAATGGTATGGATACGGCCTCTGCTACAGTTACTATTCTAGATCAACCAACTGCAAATATTACTGGAAGTTTTGATATTTGTAATGAAGGTGCAGTTCAGCCTGTAGATATTCCTGTGAATTTCACAGGAACACCTCCTTGGACATTTGTTTATGTTTTGGATGGAGTGCCACAGCCACCTATTACTACTTCTAATAATCCATATATAATTACATTAAGTCAACCTGGGACTGTAACATTGGAATCAGTAAGTGATCCAGCAGGATTATGTCCAGGTACTGTTAGTGGATCGGTTGCTGTCAATGAAATAATTATTTCACCAAACCCCATAATCACTGATGTTAATTGTAATGGAGGATCAGATGGTTCAGTTGAAATCACCGTCAATGGGGGAACTAGCCCCTATACCTATGCTTGGAGTAATGGGGGGACTGGCTCGGTTCAGTTTGACCTTCCAACAGGTACCTATTTTATTACAGTTACAGATGCAAATGGCTGTGAAGGTGAAACGTCTGCAACAGTAGAAGAGCCACCACCACCACCGCCTTTAAATGCTTTTCCAGATGATCAAATCGTTTGTGGATTAAACCCAACAACATTGACACCGAATGTAAGTGGAGGAGTCAATCCGTATACTTATCTATGGGATGATGGAAGCTCAGGATCTTCCATAACAGTTAATCCAAATGGATCAGGGATTGTAACGAATTTTGTGACGATCACTGACAATTGTGGAGATATGGCATTAACTTCGGTTTCTGTGGAATTTTTTGAAGAACCAAGTGCCTCTATTTCAGGTGATTTTGAAATTTGTGCTCAAGGTAATATTCAGCCTGTTGACCTGATTATTACTTTTACTGGAAATCCACCCTGGGAATTTACTTTTGCAATAGATGGTGTACCACAACCACCAATTACAACCTCTGCTAATCCTTATATTTTAACTACCATACAGCCTGGAAGTTATACGTTGATTTCTGTGGGTGTCGCAGGTGAAAACTGTCCAGGAACAGTAAGTGGTCAAGCCTCATTAACTGAAATTTCGATCACACCAACAGCTATTGCAACTGATGAAACTTGTTTCGCCGAAGGTGATGGCACTGTCAGTGCAAATGGAGGCGGTGGAATGAACCCTTACACCTTTAATTGGAGTAATGGAAGTTCAAATCAAACTCAAAATGGTCTACCTATAGGAACTTATTTTGTAACGGTAACAGATGTCAACGGTTGTTCAGAGGAAACTTCAGCCACGATTAGTGGGCCTCCTGATTTGATAGCGGCAGCAAATTCTCCAACTCCATCCAATTGTACCAATCCAAATGGGGGTTCTGTATCTGTTTCTCCAAGTGGAGGAACGCCAACTTATAATTACAACTGGAGCAATGGTTCAACTAATCAAAATCCAACTAATCTTCCTCCAGGAGTTTATGATGTGACTGTGACGGATGCCAATGGATGTTCGACTACTGCCCAAACGGAAGTTTTGGATGACACAACTCCTCCCATTGCTGTTGCGACAGCAATAGGACAATTAGATTGTATCAACCAAACAATTACAATTTCTGGATTAGGTTCAACCGTTGGAGGGGGAGTGATTTATCAATGGACTGGTCCTGGTATTGTGAGTGGTATTACTACTTTGACTCCAGTCGTCGATCAAGTTGGAATGTATACATTAGTCGTTACAAATACTAATAATGGATGTACAGCAGAGACAACTACGACTGTAACTGGTGACCAAACACCGCCTATTGCAGTGGCCACAGGTGGAGAAATTGATTGCAATAATCAAGTTATTCAGATTGATGGGACTGGATCAACAACTGGAGGAAATACAACTTTCCAATGGAGCGGACCAGGAATAGTAAGTGGAGCAAATACATTAACGCCTACTGTAAGTCAGGGTGGAACTTATACCTTGACGGTTGTAAATAATGATAACGGTTGTACCGCTGAAGCTTTTGCTTTGGTTTCGGCAAATATTGATTTGCCAGATGCTGTTGCTCAATCTGATCCATTGACTTGTGTAGTTACTCAAGTTGTGATTGATGGAAATGGATCGACAACAGGTGCTAATATTACTTATGAATGGATTCCTGTAGGGGGAAATATTATTTCTGGGGGCAATACCTTGAATCCAACAGTGGATTCAGAAGGAACCTATATTTTGATTGTCACAAATGAGCAAACAGGTTGTTCAGCCCAAACTCAGGTTGATGTTCCATTGAATAATCAACCTCCTAATGCAGCAGCAACTACACCTTTGCCGATTACTTGTATCAATACGACTACTGAAATATTTCCTTTTGGGACAAGTACAGGCGTAAATATAACTTATCAATGGACAGGTCCAGGAATAGTAAGCGATCCAACCGTTTACCAACCTACAGTGGATGCACCTGGAACTTATACTTTGGTTGTTACAGATACAGATAATGGATGTACCGCGATGGTTCAAGTCGATGTTCCAGAAGATTTGGAGGAACCAGAAGCTATTGCTTTGGGTGGTTATTTGGATTGTAATTTTGAGGAAATAACCTTAGATGGGAGTCAATCAACGAATGGTTCTTTTATTAGTTATCAATGGGTAACCACAACCGGTAATTTTGTATCAGGTCAAAATACTCCATTTCCAGTAGTGGATGCACCTGGAAACTATATTCTAATTGTTATTAATGACGAAAATGGATGTACCAATTCGACCAGTGTCGATGTAAGTCAAGACATTGAAGAGCCTGTAGTCGAAGCAGGTCCCAACCAATTATTGACATGTCTAGTTACTGAAACTTTCTTGGATGGAAGTAGTACGCCTCTTACTGGGAATAATAGTTTTGAATGGTTTGGTCCTGGAATTATTGGAGGTGCTAATACTTTGATGCCTGAAGTTAATCAAATTGGAACCTATGAAATTGTTGTCACGAATGCAGGAAACGGTTGTACGGCTTCTGATTTAGTACAAGTAGATCTAGATTCTGATTTTCCTGTAGCCGATGCCGGTCCTATACAAGAATTGAATTGTGGTAATCCGATTGTTAATTTGGATGGTTTAAATTCTTCTACAGGAAGTAATTATATCTATCAATGGACAACAGCAACTGGCAGTATTCTAAGTGGAGAAACTTCTTTGACACCTGAAGTTGATGGTACAGGGATTTATGAACTAGTTGTCACTAATGCAATAAATGGGTGTACAGAATTAGCCTCAGTAGAGGTTACTGAAGATTTCCAATATCCCAACATTACGTTGCTTCAACCAGATATAATAGATTGCTCCAATTTTGAAACAATTATAGATGCAACTAACTCAAGTTCTAATGGGGATTTTACTTATCAATGGACAACTTCCGATGGGAATATTCTGTTTGGAGAAAATTCACTTGAACCCTTAGTTAACGAAGCAGGAACTTATACTTTATCTATTTTTAATAACTTTAATAACTGCGAATCTATCGAAAACATTTTTGTAGATGCTGATCTAGAATATCCAATTCCTGATATTTTTACTCCTGCTACCTTAAATTGTACCATTGGGCAAGTCACTATTGATGCTTCTAATAGCTCAGGAGGTAATAATTTATTTTATGAATGGACCACCTCTGATGGCAATATTATTTCGGGTCAGAATAGTCTCCAACCATTAGTTGATTCATCAGGAACCTATACTTTGACCATTCTCAATCTGCAAAATGCTTGTTCGGCAGAAGCGACGGTAGCTGTTCAAGATGATTTATCCACACCTCTTGCAAGTGCAGGTGATCCGGATATTTTGAATTGTTCCATTGAGGAATTATCCCTATTGGGTACTGCAGGAGGAAATGGAACTTTGGATTATCAATGGACCACGACGAATGGTAATATTGTTTCAGGAGAGAATACATTGACTCCTATGGTCAATGAACCAGGAAACTACATGTTGACGGTCACGAATTTAGATAATGATTGTATCGCTGAATCTTCTGTAAATATTGTTCAAGATATTATCTTCCCTATTGCAGACGCAGGTGCCACAGCAACTTTGAATTGTTATAATTTGACATTAGAATTGGATGGTGAAGATTCAAGTACTGGAGGAAATATTCAATATCAATGGAGTACACCAAATGGAAATATCCTAAATGGTACAACTTCTTTGACTCCTGAAATTGATGAACCAGGAACGTATATATTAGTAGTCACCAATAATGATAATACATGCATTGATACTTCAGATGTAGTTATTGATTTGAATAATGAAATTCCTATCGCCGGAACAGGACCAAATCAGATAATGGGCTGTGGCGTTTCTGAATTAGAGTTGGAAGGAACAGCTTCATCTAGCAACCCTATTTTGAATTATAATTGGACAACATCCAACGGAAATGTGACCGCAGGGAGCAATTCGTTAAACCCGATTATTGATCAACCAGGTATTTATTCTTTGACCGTTTCTGACCCCTTCAATGGATGTGAATCAACTGCCCAAGTTGAAATCACACAAAACACTGAAACACCTGTTGTCGCAAGTGGTCCAGGTGGGGAGATCAATTGTACGACTTCAGAAATAACCTTGGCAGCTATTGCAACTGGACAGACACAAAATTTTAATATTCAATGGACTACTATCGATGGTAATATTGTCTCAGGTGGAAATACCTTGAATCCGATCATCGATGCAGGTGGGATATACGAGTTGATAGTAATAGATACCACCAATAATTGCTCTGCGGAGGTCAGTTTGTTAATTGACGAAGATGCAGATATCCCTTTAGCAGAGATTCTACCAAATGGTGGGTTAAATTGTATTTCTCAGGAAGTTACTCTGGATGCAACAACGTCAAGCCAAGGTACAGGCATTACCTATAATTGGACTTCTCCAAATGGAAATTTCCTTTCTGGGCAAACTACTTTGAGCCCTCAAATTGATGAACCAGGAACTTATACTTTGTCCATTTTTGATTCGAATAATAATTGTGAATCGACCGAAACGGTAACTATTCCAATGGATACGCTGTCCCCGTTAGTTGATCTCACAGGAGGCATTTTAACTTGTGATGTTTTGGATATTACGATTGATGCTGAACCGGATTTACCAACGGATGATTGGTCTGTCTCATGGGTTGCTCAAACTGGTGTAATTGATACAGGAAATGATGGTTTGACGCCAACAGTGAGTACACCTGGTGTTTATGTCTTGTCCACCCTAAATAATGTAAATGGATGTACAGCAGAAACTTCTGTTGAAGTCACTCAATATGTTGAATATCCTGAAACTGATGCTAATCAACCAGACATTTTAACCTGTATAGTAACAGAAGTTGTGATTGACGCGACAAATTCTTCAAGTGGCCAAATATTTGATTATCAATGGAATACGGTAGATGGGAATATCCTTTCAGGTGGAAATACGCTTGAACCTATTGTTGATCAACCGGGTGAATATGAGTTAATCATTACGAATACCGTAAATGGTTGTTCCACCACCTTGCAAAGTCAAGTGACCCAAGATGTCGAATTGCCAGCTGCTGCTGCGAATCCAATTGACATCCTAACCTGCGATGTATTAGAATTGAACTTAGATGGAAATGGAACAGACGTTGGTAATGAATTTGCTTATTTATGGTCTACTAGTGATGGAAATATCGTCTCTAACGAAACGACATTGACTCCTGTCATCAATGCACCAGGAACTTATGAGATTTTGGTTACAAATACCCTGACAAGTTGTGCTTCTATTGCGACTATTCAAGTAGAGCAAGACATCACTGATCCAATCTCAAATGCAGGTGATTCACCAGAATTAACTTGTGGAATTCCAACTTTAGAATTGAACGGTACATTGTCAAGCAATGACCCCGTTATGGTCTTTAATTGGTCAACAAATGACGGAAATATTGTTAATGGCGAAACGACATTGACGCCAACAGTTAGCGAACCTGGGTTTTATAATTTGTTAGTAACGAATACCGAAAATGGTTGTACCTCTATTGCACAAGTGGAGGTGACCCAAGATGTAAATTTACCTTTGGCAGATGCAGGCGTAGCGAATGATTTAACTTGCGTGGTGTTCGAAGTTCATTTAGATGGTACAAATTCACAGACTGGGCAAAATATTGATTATCAGTGGAATACAATAGATGGAAATATAGTTTCAGGCCAAGATTCAATTATGCCAATCGTTGATCAAATTGGAACTTACGAATTGACGGTTACGAATTTAGACAATGGATGTTCTAGCATTTCGACCGTCGATGTTGTTAATGATTTAGTCAATCCTCAGGCGGAAGCAGGCGAGACAAATGAGTTGAATTGTGTTGTCCAAACCATCGAATTGAGTGGAATGAATTCAAGTTTAGGGCAAAATTACACTTACAATTGGACGACTCAAAATGGAAACATCCTTGCTGGATCGAGTACGCTGGCGCCTGTCATTGATGCAGCTGGAACCTATGAAATTTTGGTTACGAATACCATCAATGGATGCACCTCTATTGACGCTGTAGATATTACTCAAAGTGTTGATGTACCGAATGCTTTGGCTGCTAGTCCTGAAATTTTGACTTGTGCTGTTTTGGAAATTGAAATTGATGCTAATCAATCAAGTCAAGGGAATAATTTTGAATACAATTGGACGACTCAAAACGGAAATATTGTCAATGGCGAAAATTCATTGACCCCTTCAGTCAATGAGCCTGGAACTTATGAACTATTGGTTACGAATAATGATAACGGTTGCGAAAATATTCTTCAAGTAGACGTGACACAAGATATTGTAAACCCAATTGCTGAGGCAGGACAAGCAGACGATTTAACATGTGTAGTCTTAGAGGTCAGTTTAAATGGCGAAAATTCCTCTTTAGGGTCTGAATTTGAGTATTTATGGACAACGACTAATGGAAATATTTTGACAGGTGGAACAACACTTTATCCTTCCATAAGTGAACCAGGCATTTATGAGATTTTGGTTACGAATACGATCAATGGATGTACCACAATTGATAATGTAACTGTCATTTTAGATGATGTTGATCCAATTGCAATAGTCGCTCAACCTGATATTTTAACTTGTTCAGTTTTAGAGGTAAATGTAGATGGAACAGGCTCTGATTCAGGAAGCCAATTTGAATATTTATGGACTACAAATGATGGTAATATTTTGAGTGGAACTGATCAATTAATAGCGGATGTCAATCAACCTGGAATTTATAATTTATTGATTACTAATACAATAAATGGATGTACTGAGGTCACTCAAGTTGTCGTATCTCAGGATATTGTTTTGCCATTAGCAGAGGCGGGGGATGACTTTTTATTCAATTGTATTGATGATATTCAATACCTTAATGGAAGTGCATCTCAGAGTGGTTTTAATATTACGTATCAATGGAATACACAAGATGGTAATATAGCGAATGGTCAATTTACTAATGCTCCAGGAATTACGATTCCGGGCACCTATAATTTAGTCGTAACGAATACAGAAAATGGCTGTACAGCAGGGGATATGGTTGTTATTATCGAAGATATCCCTCTGTCTGAATTAGCAGTCGATCAACCTCCTTGTCATAATGATTTGGGTACGATTTCTTTTGCTCAAGTAACAGGTGGAACTCCACCGTATGTTTACTCAATGGATGGCGGTGAAAATTTCTTTGATTCTCAATCTTTTTCAAATATTAATGCAGGTCAATACAGCTTGATTGTGCAAGATATTAACGGATGTGAAGACGAAAAGACCGTCAATATTTATCAGCCAAATGAAGTTGTGGTAGATATTGAAACAGAAGTAGAATTGCAATTAGGAGACACCTACCAAGTCAATACTTTTGTAAATTTATTACAAGATGATATTGCTGAAATTGTATGGACACCCTCGGAAGGATTAAGTTGCGATGATTGTTTGGATCCGATAATAACACCACTAAATACATCTATTTATTCAGTAACTGTAAAGAACGAAAATGGGTGTCAGGATACCCAAAATATTTTGTTCAAAGTAGATAAAGAGGGTGGAGTTTATATACCAAATGCTTTCAGTCCAAATGCGGATGGCATCAATGATAAGTTTTTAATTTATGCTAAACTGGAAGGCGTCAAGGAGGTAAAATCTTTTTTAGTTTTTAGTCGATGGGGTGAAATAGTATGGGAGTATTATAATTTCATTCCCAATGACCCTGCCTCGGGTTGGGATGGTTATCATAGAGGACAATCGATGAACCCAGCTGTTTTCGCTTATTTTGCGGAGATTGAGTTTATTGATGGCACGGTGAAATTGTTTGAAGGGGATGTCACATTGACGCGTTGATACCATCCAAAAGAAACTAGACTTTCAAGGCTTGTGCCTGAAAAAACCTTTGCCAAAGCAAAGGGAAAATCAAACAGTCGAATGAGGTGAAAAAATCAGGAATAACCATAACTCTTGCTTCTTTTTTCAACGATGTAATCTCGAAAAAGAAGCCTTCAAAAGAGTAAGGTATTTAGTTTACAGTGTATTGGACTTGGCTTTTAAAATTAACTTTGGAATTAAGCTAAAGAGAGGCATCTTTATTTGGTGATCAACTTAATTAACGTCAAAAATCAATTGACATTTTCTTTTTATTCAAAAGATTGAACAATGAATAAATTTTTACCTAATTTTGTTTAGCATTAAAAATCTCACTGCTACAAAGTCTGCCAAAAAAATATTAAAAGTGGCGGATTCCTTTCGGTTGGAAAAAATCATTCAAGAAATATAGGCTTTCCTGGTTTAGTTAGGAAATATACCTATTCGGACAAAGAAATTCTAATTTTACAAGAGGGTATGATTAAGTTTAATGTCGTAATCTGATCATAGCGGAGCATGACGTTTATTTTTTATTTGGGAAAAAAGATTATTATTTTAGTGCAAATGTGATTTTTGAAAAAGTGTAAGCCTATTTAATATTGGCGTGAATTTGACATGTGGAAAGCTAAAATCAATAATTTTTAGTTAATTTTAATGAAATCAATAACTTTGATTTAATATATGTTTAATATTTTTTTAACAAAATAAATATAAGATGAGAGCACTTTTACTCTTGTTAGTGTTTTTCTTTTTGAATTTTACACCTGATGAAAGGCCGCCAAACCAGGTAAATCAAAATCCCTATAGTGACAATTTGCTTGGGGAGGTTGAAACCTTGTTTGTACCTGCGGATAATAGAGGGCGATTCATGGTCAAACCAAAAGGCAACTCTCAGCCTATGCAATTCTGTAATCTGATTCCAGGTCAGACTTACCGAATCTTTGCAGTAAAAGGGGAAAATTGCGAACCAAAAGTTTCTTTTGAAGGAGGTTCCGAAGAACAAGTACTTCAATTTGTTGCTGAAGAGGAATGCCAAGAATTTACCTATTATGGTGGCATGTGTCAAGAGGCAACCTACGTTTCTATAGGGTGCCAAACATGTGAAAAGGATAATACCTTTTTAGAAGATTTTGCTTTGTCTGTCAGTCCCGGGGCTGACCAATATCTTGTTGAGGACGTATTTATTGGTGGCAACTGCTTTGATGTCACTGGTGTTACAGGCATTGGGCCGACTCAAGGTAGAGGGCAATTTTTTGGTGGCACCTTTGGATTAGAAGAAGGAGTGATTTTATCTACTGGAAATATTAATAATGCAACAGGTCCTAATAATAGTGGGTCGGCAGGAAATAATATGGGAGGTGGAGGAGGTGATCCAGATCTAGCTGTATATGCAGGATCTCATCCTACTTTTGATACAGAAGGTATTGAATTTGACTTTACCCCTACCATAAATACAATGGATTTTTTGTTTGTATTTGCATCAGAGGAATATTGTGAGTGGGTAGGATCTCAGTTTAACGATATTTTTGGGTTCTTTATTAGTGGACCTGGGATTAGCGGCCCCTTTTCTAATGGAGGGATTAATATTGGAGTAGTTCCTGGTGGTGCTACACCAATTACCATTAATACGGTTAACCAAACGCAGAATACATCCTATTTTATACCTAACTCAGGTGGATGTGGAGGCTCTGTAAATCCAGGCTTTCAATTCGATGGTTATACATCAGTTATTATTTCAACTGCGAATGTAATTCCTTGTGAAACTTATCATATTAAATTAGTCGTATCTGATATTGGAGATGGAATTTATGATACGGCTGTTTTTTTAGGCGCAGGATCCTTTAATGCGGGTGGTACTGCCTCTGCTGATGCTTTCTCAAATATTACTGGTACTAATATAGTATATGAAGATTGCCCGGATGGCGGATTTCTTTTTGAGCGTATTGGAAATAACTTAAATAGTCTTATTACGATCAATATTTCTGTAGATCCAAGTAGTACTGCAACCCCGGGAGTAGATTATGGACCATTACCTCCATTTGTTATTATTCCTCCTGGCGCAGCATCCTTTTTTCTTCCAGTTTCTGTATTTTCAGATGGAATTATAGAAGGACAAGAAAGTATAGTCTTAACCCTAGATAATCCGTGTAGTTGTACGAATGATGAAATTGTCTTATATATTGAAGAGCCGCCTCCCATAGACGCGAACCTCTTTGATCAAGAGCTGTGTGGTGGAGGGGCGGTCGTGCTGGAACCGTCCGTAAGTGGAGGCGTTCAAAATCCAGCAATTTATACATATCAGTGGGATGATGGCACTAATGCACCTATATTGGTTGCAGCACCAACAGAAACAGAAACTTATACCGTAACGGTTACAGATTTTTGTGGATCTACTGACGAAGCACAAGCTACAATAACTGTATATCCATTGCCAATTGTCACCCTGGTATCTGGGGTCGAACTTGTTTGTGATGCAAATGCACAGTCTGTGTTTTTGGAAATTAATATTGAATCAGGTATTGAGAGTATGCCAATGGAAATTGTGATCTCACAAGATGGAGTGCCTCTTTCTCCTCCTTTGGTTATCAATCCTGGTGATATTCCACCTTATACCTATGAGGTTTTTGGTGAAGGACAATATGAAATATTTAGCGTCAATAACGGAACCAATAATTTGTGCGAAGGGATTGGGGCTGGTTTCTTTCAGGTAAGTGAAGTGCCTATGGAAGCTGAAATTGTAAGTACAAATATTGGATGTTCTGGAGATGATGATGGAACAATTCAAGTAACTCCTACTTCAGGGGTACCTCCATTTGTTTATTTATGGAGCAATGGCTTACCAGATACAACCAGTTATGCAACAAACCTTGGTCCAGGATTTTACAGTGTTACAGTTCTAGATGATGTTGGATGTGAAGCTGAAGTTAGTGGTACTATAGAGGATGGAGAAGAGCTTGAGGCTAATGCAGTATCATTAAGTACGCCTAATTGTTTTAATCCGTCAGGTGGTTCGGCTGAAGCAGATGTCATTGGTGGAAATCCTAGTTATGCCTACCAATGGAGTAATGGTGCGAATGGGCAAACGATTACAGGATTAATACCTGGATTTTATGAAGTAACAGTCACAGATTTTAATGGCTGTACGGCACTTTCCGAAGTTGTCATTGATGATAATACGATTCCTCCCGTTGCAATTGCAACAACGGATGGTTTAATAGATTGTCTAAACTCTACCACTACCGTAAATGGGGACGGATCTACTGAAGGCACAAATATTACCTATCAATGGTCAGGCCCAGGAATTGTAAGTGGAGGAAACACTTTGAATCCAATCGTTAATACGCCAGGGTCTTACACACTGGTAGTCACTAATGCTGACAATGGATGTACAGAAGAGGATGTCACAGTTGTTATCCAAAATGAGGATTTACCGACTGCGGCTATTCAATCTCCTCCAATTATTGATTGTGATAATTTACAGATTACTATAGATGGATCAGGTTCAAGTTCAAATGGAAACTTTACATATGAATGGACAACACCTGATGGAAACATTGTAAATGGAGGAACTACTTTATTTCCTGAAGTAGATCTAGAGGGCACTTATATCTTGGTTGTTACCAATGATGATAATGGTTGTACAGAAGATGAAATGGTAACTATTGCCTCTGATTTAAACCCTCCGACTGCCAATGCAGGTCCAGGGCAATTGCTTTCCTGTACAGCCAATACAGTTACTTTGGATGGAACTGGTTCAACTCAAGGTGGGACATATACTTATAATTGGGTAACAAATAATGGAACTATTGTTTCTGGTGGAAATACAATGACTCCTCAAGTAAGTGAAGCTGGAACTTATGATATTATTGTGACGAACACGACCAACGGTTGTACTGATATCGCTTCAGTAGATGTCGATTTAAATTCTGATGTCCCAGTAGCAGATGCAGGCGATGATCAAACGTTGGATTGTGACATTTCTAATATTGTTTTAGACGCTTCGAATTCAAGCTCTGGAGGTACAGTGACTTTTAATTGGACGACCAACGGTGGAAATTTCGTTTCTGGGCAAAACAGCTTGACTCCTGAAATTAATTCACCTGGGGAATATGTTTTAACTGTTTCAGATGCAGCTAATGGTTGCACTGCAGTTTCAACTGTAGTTGTTGACGAGAATATTATCAGTCCACAAATTGAGATTTTGCCGCCAGCGGAAATAAATTGTGACTTTCCTACTGTTTTCATTGATGGGAGTAACTCTACGAATACAGGTAATTTAGTATTCACTTGGACAACTTCAGATGGTAGCTTCGTTGGTGGTCAAAATACCTTGACTCCTGAAGTGGATTCTGACGGAACATATGAATTGCATATTTTGAATGAAGATAATGGTTGCGATGAAGTCTCAACTGTAAATGTCACGATGAATATAGATACACCTGATGCTCAAATTGCTCCTCCTGGAGCATTGACTTGTGTAGCAACAGAAATTACGATAGATGCAAGTAGTTCTCTTGGAAGTGGACCTTTACAATATTCGTGGACAACCTCAGATGGAACGATTGTTTCTGGAGATGATTCATTAACACCAATTGTCAATACGGCTGGAACTTATGATCTATTAATTACAAATACAGCAAGTAATTGTACTTCAACTGCTTCAATTAATGTGGTTGAAGATAATGAGATTCCAACTGCTGATGCTGGTCAAACAATGATGATAGATTGCGTAACTCCTGAAGTTACATTGCAAGGTGTCGTCTCAGGTAATGGACCACTTAATATTCAATGGACTACTGTTGATGGGAGTATTGTATCGGGATCAGATACTGAAACCCCAATTGTAAATTCTGGAGGAACCTATGTATTAGATATTATTAATCCAAATAATGGATGTACCGCAACCGCGAGTGTGACAATAGGAGAAGATGCCAATATTCCTAATGCTGATATTATGATGCCAGAGGTGTTGACATGTGATTTGACTAGTATTACATTGGATGGATCTAATTCAACGGCTGGTGCTAATGTTCAAGCTGTTTGGTCTACTAGCGATGGGAACTTCACAGGTGGTCAAAATACCTTAACACCAAGTATTAATCAACCTGGTACTTATACTTTGAGTATTGTTGATAATGCTAATAATTGTGAAAATACAACTAGTGTAACAGTTATTCAAGATATAACGTCTCCTACAGTTACAGCGATTGCAGGATCATTAGATTGTGATGATTTGACGGCAACCCTTGATGGGACAGGTTCTTCATCAAATGGGAATTATGATTATCAATGGTTAAGTTTAGATGGAAACACCATAACAAATCCAACTGATTTGATGGCTTCTACTAATGAGCCAGGTGATTATCTTTTGACGATTACAAACATAGATAATGGCTGTATAGAATCTCTTGAAATAGAAGTAATTCAAGATATCAATGCACCAGATGCCTTGGCTCAAACTCCGCCAGAAATCACCTGTGCCACTGATGTAGTGATTATCAATGGAACCCAATCTAGTTTGGGGTCAGATTTCGAATATCAATGGACAACTTCTGGAGGTAATTTTGTTAGTGGTGATAATACTTTACTACCAAACGTCAATGCATCAGGAACTTATGATCTTCTAGTTACTGATATTACCAATGGTTGTACGGCTACTGATCAAGTAGTAGTTACGGAGAATATTGATTATCCTGATGCGGAAGCTGGTCCTACTGATGTTATCAATTGTTATAATTCTACATTGATTTTAGACGGAACCGGCTCTTCTTTGGGAGGTATTTTTGATATCATGTGGTTTACTACAGACGGTGTTATTGAGGATGGATCTACAACAATAAATCCTGAAATTAGTGCATCAGGTACCTACGAAGTAATGGTGACTGATCTTACTAATGGTTGCTCTACCGTTGATAATGTAGTTATTACAGAAAACTTTGATACACCTTCGGCTGATGCTGGATCAACAGAGCAATTGTCTTGTGCGATTGATGAGTTGGAATTGGATGGTTCATTGTCCTCAACCGGAACAAACATTAGTTATAGTTGGACGACGGCTAATGGCGTCTTTAGTTCAAACCAAGACATTATTAATCCAACAGTTAGCGCTCCTGGTGTTTATGACCTAATCGTTACAAATACGGTAAGTGGTTGTACGGAGGTAGCATCTGTTGAAATTACTCAAGATGATAATGCTCCACAGGCATCCATCGCTCCTTCAGATACTTTAACTTGTGGTGCTTTGCAAGTGATTTTGGATGGTACATCTTCTGAGACTGGCGCTAATATTTCTTATGAGTGGTCAACAATTGATGGAAACATCATATCGGGTATAGATGCTACTACCGCCTGGGCAAATGCACCAGGAACCTACATTATCACAGTCTTTAATGCTGCTAATAATTGTAGTTCTTCTGCGAGTGTCATCGTCAATGAAAATGTTGCTCCTCCAGCAGCTGAAGCTGGTAATGATCAACAATTAGATTGTTCTTCTACTTTCCTTTCTTTGAGTGGATTAGGATCAAGTGCCGGGACCAATTATGTTTATAATTGGTCAGTTGTTTCTGGAGGTAATATTGTAGGTGGAGCAAATACTACTAGCCCGGTCGTTGATGCACCTGGTATTTACCAAATAGAAGTAACTAATACATGGACAGGATGTACTTCTACAGATGAAGTTACTGTAACCCAATCTTCAGATCTACCAACAGCTCAGGCAGTTGCTGTTGACCCAATCACGTGTGCTGTTTCACAAGTTCAAATAGATGGAACAGGATCTAGTCAAGGAGGAGCATTTAGTTATCAATGGACAACGGCCGATGGTATAATAATAAGTGGTGGTAGTTCTTTGACTCCTACTGTGGGGGCAGCGGGTACTTATCAGTTGGTCGTTTTGGATGGATCGAATGGATGCGATAATAGTTTTTCTGTTGTCGTTAATGAAGATAAGACAGAGCCTATTGCTGAGGCAGGAACAACTGCTGTTTTAACTTGCTCTTTTCCAACAGTCTCTCTTAATGGCATGGGATCTGACACCGGACCTACTTACATTTACCAATGGGATGGACCTGGTAGTATCTTTAGTGATGATTCATTAGAACCTACGGTTACTCAATCGGGTACCTTTACTTTAGTTGTCATAAATGTTGCAAATGGTTGTTCAAGTTCAGATAATGTATCAGTATTAGATGATATGGATGCGCCAATTATCTCAATTCTAGATCCAGATGAATTAGATTGTCAAGTACTTCAAGTGACTATTGATGGAACACCTTCTAGTAATGGAAATGATTTTATTTATCAGTGGTCAACCGTCAATGGTAATATTGTAACTGGAGGTAATACGTTAACTCCTGAGGTAGATGAGCCTGGTACATACCAATTAGTCATTACCAATACAGATAATGGATGTACAGAAATAGGAGATATTATCATCAGTCAAGAGCTAGAAGCTCCGACTGCTGATGCAGGTCAAAATTTCACTAGAAATTGTTGGGATGACGTTCAGCCATTAGATGGAACAGGTTCATCGAGTAATGGTAATTATTCGTATGAATGGACATCTGCTAATGGTGAAATCGCATCAGGAAACAATACTTTAACTCCAGCAATTACCGAAGGTGGTATTTATCAACTGGTCGTTACTGACAATGATAATGGATGTTCTTCTATAGATGAAGTAGAAGTTTTTGAAGATGCGCCAGAAGCAGAATTATTCCTTAATCAGCCCTATTGTGCTGGTGATAATGGTGCCATTTCCTTTAATCAAGTTTCTGGTGGTATTCCTCCATATATGTATTCAATAGACGGAGGTCAATCCTTCTCTAATAATTCGTTTTTTACTGGGGTAGCATCAGGTAGCTACGATGTGATTGTGCAAGATGCAAATGGATGTGAAGAAGACCAAGATATCACGATCGTTACGCCAGCTGAAGTGAATGTGGATTTATTGACTCCAGAAATAGAAATTTCTTGGGGAGATCAAACGCAAATACAGACTATTACCAATGTTCCTCTTAATGAAATTCAAAGTGTTTCATGGACTCCATCTTTTGGTTTAAGTTGTGTCGATTGCCTCGACCCAATGGCGAATCCAACGGAAACAACCATATATACAGTTACGATTACTGATGAAAATGGCTGCCAGGATAAAGGTAATATTTTGATTAGAGTAACTAAAGATCAAAACGTTTATATCCCTAATGCATTTAGTCCAAATGGTGATGGAGCAAATGATGTCTTTATGATTTTCTCTGATGGGAAAAGCGTTGCAAAGATTGAGTCTTTCTTAGTCTTCAATAGATGGGGCGAAACCGTTTATGAGCAATATGATTTCCAGCCAGATGATCCAGCTCATGGATGGGATGGTGTACATAGAGGTCAAAAAACCAATGCGGCAGTTTATGTTTGGTTTGCCTTAATTGAGTTTGTAGATGGTACAGTCGAACTATATGAGGGAGATGTAACGCTCACGAAATGACAAATTGAATTACGATAAAAACTGTTTATAAGATTTATAAAATAAATTTTCAAATAAAAATGGTGATCATGATGTTTCATGGTCGCCATTTTTTTTGTACAATTACAATAACCACGTCACAAATATGGATATAAAATTGAGTCGATAATTACACATATATTATGTTCAATCTTTAATTGCAATCCTCACATTATCAATTGTTTGAAGTTTTATTCCTAGTTTTTTTGAAAACAAATAAAGTAAATCATTGATTAAAAGGATGAAATACATGTATGTTTTATATAATTTGTAATTTGCAGGAATGAGGAATGTAAATGATTTTTTTTGTTTTTTCCTCGAATTGTGACATCAAATTTTAATAAAAGGAATAATTCTTGTTTAGTAGAGTTTCTAAGATAAAGTAGCAGGCTTTTTTTAATAATAAACAGGAAGGATGAAAAACCTAATCGAAATAGCTGGAATTGTAACCAAGAAGAAAGTTAGAAAAATTGAAATATTTGATGATCATTCCTTGAAACATAAGAATAGTAAGTTTAACGATTTTTATGAGGCTCTACTTGCCGGGAAATTTAAGAATGATCGAGATGCAGCTAGTTTTTTGTATAGCTGTAGTCCGACGGATGATAAATATCGCCAGTTAAAATCTCGTTTCAGAAAACGCTTGTTAAATACCTTGTTCTTTCTTGATATCAACCTGCCGAGTACGTCTAATTATGATCGAGCTTATTATTCTTGTAACAAAGATTGGACATTGGTGAAGATATTAATTTCTAATGGTGCTGACTTAACTGCCTCTGGATTAGCTCGACAAATTTTGACCATTTCTTTAAAGTATAAATTCGCTGACATTATAGTAAATTGTTCTCGAATCTTAAGGAGTTATTCAGCAGATAATGAAGACGAAAAAGAATATGAAGAATATGATTCCTACATAAAGCAGTATTCTAATGTTTTAGAGGCAGAAATTCGTTCAGAAGAATTGTATCAACGGGTGATAATGAATTATTTCAAGCCCATGTCGAAAAATACCGAATTGGCTGAAAAAATTGATACGTATTGTGATGCCTTGGTCGGATTGTCAGAAGTTTATGACTCGCCGGTAATTATATACAACATGTACTTGGTGTGGACTTTTCGATTTGAAATGTTGAGAGATTTTGAAGCTATGTTGGAAGTATGTGACCGTGCAGAAAAGTATATTGAAGAACATCCATTGTTTTATCAAGATGAGAAATTAGCTACTTTTCAAATGAAAAAGATGTCAGCTTACCTTCATCTTAGAGATTTTAAAAATGGAAAGATAAATGCAGAGAAATGTCTTCAATCATTTCCAGAAGGTAGTGAAACTTGGTTCACTTTTATGGAATTTTATTTCCAATTAGCCTTGCATACAGATAATTATATCAATGCGATTGCGATTTTTAACAGAGCAAAAGGTAATTCTAAATTCCGAAAATTAAATAATGAGACTCGGGAGCGATGGAATATTTATGAGACTTATCTTAATTATATTATTGAAAGCCAAGGTGAGGAAAATCCTGTTTTGAAAACTCAACGTAAGAAAGTATTCCGTTTGAACCGCTTTTTAAATGATTCTATATTATACCCTAAAGATCAGCGAATTTTCACCATTCATATGGTTATTGGTCAATTGTTATTCTTATTAGAGAAGAATAACTATAATCAGGCTTTTGAGAGAATAGAGCGATTGAAAAGTTATGCCAATCGCCAATTGAAAAAGGAAGAATATTATAGAGTTATTCAATTTATTAGATTACTTCAACAATTGACGAAAGCTGATTTTAGGACCGAAAATTTGAGTAATACAGAAAAATATTATGATCGACTAATAGAATCTCCTTTCTTCTTTAGAGGTCTTTCTACTGAATTAGAGATCATTCCATATGAAAAGCTATGGAACATGATTTTATCTAGACTAAAGCAATAATTTGGATTTGTGATTAGGAAGATTAAAGTTAAATTTGCGCGCCAAATTTCATGACAACAATCATAAAATTCAAATTAATAGAATATTGAATAAGATAATTATTGCGATAGACGGTCACTCTTCTTGCGGAAAAAGTACTCTTGCCAAACAACTCGGAAATGCCCTCGGATATGCTTACATCAGTACTGGTGATATGTATCGGGCAGTCACGTTTTATCTATTAGAAAATGCCATAAATATTAATGATCTAGAAAAGGTTAAGGATGCCTTGACAAAGATTAATATCCAATTTAAAAATGATGGTTTGGGGACACGAATTTTTCTGAATGGACGTGATATCCAAGATGAAATTCGGCAGATGTACGTATCTGAAAGGGTTAGTCCTGTAGCGAAAATATCTGAAGTAAGGACGGAGATGGTCAAGAAACAACGAGAGATAGCCAATGGGAAAGGGGTTGTTATGGATGGAAGAGACATTGGAACAGTTGTTTTTCCAGATGCTGAGTTGAAAATTTTTCTAACAGCTGATGTTGAAGTCCGTTCTAAAAGAAGGTATGAAGAATTAAAGAATAAAGGGCATAAAGTTGATTATGAGGAAGTTAAATCAAATTTAGTAGAAAGAGATCATATTGATTCAACCAGGGAGCATAGTCCGCTGAAAAAAGCGGATGACGCAATCATTGTTGACAATTCAAACCTAAATTTAGAAGATCAATTGGTTCATGTATTAGGCTTAGTAGAGGCAAAAACAACCATTTGAGATTTATAAAATTCAATAATGAATCAACACCATTTTACTGAGCGTTTGACAAAGATTATTAAAAAATTCGAGTCTGAATTTGAGTTGATTTCAAATGAACGCAAACTACTCCTTCAACAAGTTTCCCAATACCTTGTTAATAAAAAACAGTATAAACTACCAGTAAAAATTATTGTCATTTGTACCCATAATTCAAGGAGAAGTCATATCGGCCAATTATGGTTGAAAATGGCGTCTATGTGGTATGAATATGAGGATTTTGATACCTATTCTGGAGGCACAGAAGCGACCGCTTTTAATTATCGGTCAGTTGCAGCTTTGAATAGGGTAGGATTAAAAATAACACAGAAAACATCAGGATCCAACCCAATATACGTTTGGGATTATGATTCTAAGAATGAGCTTTTTTCGAAGAAATATGATGAGGATCCTAATCCTAAAAAAGATTTTGCGGCGATAATGGTTTGTAACGAAGCGGATGAAGGTTGTCCATTTATACCAGGTGCCGATGCCCGGTTTTCCCTCCCCTTTGAGGATCCAAAACGATTTGATAATACTGAATTAGAATCTGAGAAATATGATGAGCGAGTTCATCATATTGGTAGAGAATGTTTTTATATCCTGTATTATGCGAATGAATTATTAATCCTAAATTCAAAACTATGATTCTTTCGTATTTTTACAATTCACCATGAATTTATTTGACTGATGACGGAGATTTTAGAATTGATTACGAACACAGAGACTGCTATTTTAACTTATATTCAGGATTATGGGACGCTAACTTATCTAATCTTATTCCTGATCATATTTTGTGAAACGGGATTGATCATTACCCCTTTTTTCCCTGGAGATGGACTCCTTTTGACAGTCGGTGTTATCTCGGCTACTGGAAGTCTGAATATCCTATGGTTGACTCCCTTATTGATTATTGCGGCAATTTTGGGTAACGTTGTTAATTTTTTTGTTGGACGTTATATTGGTGAACGCATTATGAAAACAAAGAATAAATATTTCCATAAATACATTAATAATTCTCACGATTTTTTTGAGAAGCATGGTGATATGGCAGTAATGGTAAGTCGTTTTTTCCCTATTGTGCGTACTTATGTGCCATTTGTTGCAGGGCTTTCGGCGATGTCTTTTAAGCTGTTTAATAAATTTAATTTAATCGGTGCTATTCTCTGGGTTTTGATTTTTACTGTTGGAGGTTATTTTATTGGTGGTATTCCAATTTTAAGAGAGAATTTTGTTTTGATTTTTTCAATAGTCATGATTTTAACGGTTATCCCGTTTTTGTATAAATTGGTCACCAGTCTTTTTAAATTGAAAAAAGTGTAACGAACGCGGACAGAATATAAATTTATTTTGACCGTATTCCTATTTACATTTTTAAATAAAAATCACCTGTCAATTCAATATAAGCCTCTGTCCAATTGTTTCTTCCCTCGGTTTGAATAATTAAATTTTCCTGAATTAAATCCTTTTCGGTTTTTTCAAATTGTAGAAGTAACCTTTCTACAGGCTTGTTTTCTAAGGGTTTTACTGCTAAAGTTTTCGTACAGAAAAGATTGTACTGTTTTGCCATTTCTTGAAACCTCAACCCTTCCATAAAGGGTAAGATCAGACAAAATTTTCCGTCTTTAGCAAGCAATTTTCTTGCAACAGCCAATAAATCTCCATGAGGTAATTTAATAGTATGCCGCACGCTAAGTCTATCTTGATTACCAGAAAAAGTGCCACCAGAAAAGAAGGGCGGATTACTTACAATAAGATCATAAGTGTCAAATGAAGTCTTGGCAAAATCTTGAATTGAATCATGGAATATTTCAATTCTTTCACTCCATGGAACGTTTTGAGCGTTTTCTTTTGCTTGTTCAAAGGCATTTTGATCAATTTCAACGGCATGAATTTTTGCCTTTTTTGATCTTTGAGCCATCATAAGAGCAATGAGACCTGTACCGGTTCCAATGTCCAAAATTTTATTGGTATCATCACCATCAGCCCAAGCACCTAAAAGCACTCCGTCTGTACCAACTTTCATTGGACATCGGTCTTGTGAAACGGAGAATTGTTTGAATTGAAAAGGTGTTGATTTCTTCAAATTATTAGGTTATTTTATTTTGGGAAATGAAACTTCCCGCTAAAATTCCTGCATAATTACAAATCAAATCCATTATTTCAAAATTGCGGTGTGGTAAGAATATTTGACTAAATTCTTCAAATGTGATAATCGTACCAATAATCAGCGTTCCAAGGAGTACTGCAAACCTCCCTATGTTTATTTTTTTTGTTGAAAAAGAAGTGTTGACTAAAAAAGTCATCCCTCCTAAAAGGAAAAAGTGTAAGATTTTGTCATAGAATGGGATGCATTTTAATTTTGCATAAATGACGAAACTTAAGGGTGAACCCGAACTCGCTAAAAAGACGATTCCAATAAAAGAAAGAAGATATAATAGGGTCAGAACCTTTAATTTCATTTATGGTCATTTTGTCCTTCTATAAAGCAAAATCCTAACCAATTTCAATAGAGTTTCTTGATTTTCATGGCTTATACATGAAAAAACTTTTGCCAATGTAAATGGAAAAACAAACAGGCGAATGAGCCTAAACCTTAATAAAAATCTTCTTTTTGTATAAAAACCATCCTACGCCCAAATGAATCAAGACAAAAGAAATTGCAAAAGCCAAAGAGGCATTATAAGGGGATAGTAATGACTCAAATAGGTTCGAATAGATATAACCCCAGAGGGACTGTGAGTCTCCATTGCCAATATCCCATTTTGTATAAATTAAAAGCTTTGCTAAAAGACCAGATAGCGCATAAAGAAATAAGGGGTTCATTCCAAAAATAACGAATGGTTTTGTCCATTTTTTATAGTTTAAAACATCTGTCAACCAGTAAGTTAGGGCTAATGCTTGCAAAGCTAAGCCTCCAGTATAAAGGGTATAAGAACTCGTCCAAATTTTCTTATTTATAGGAAAGGCTAAATCCCATGTGAGTCCACCAACAATCAAAATTGCACCAACGGCAAATAGCCCCACGAGTTTTTGATAATCATCCATTTTTTGGCGAAGCCAAGTACCCGTAAAAACACCAAGCATGCCTGTACCAATTGTACCAAGTGTACTTAATACTCCTTCTGGATCCCATGTTTTGGTTTGACTCCACATATGACCTGCAAGTAGTTGATTATCTAACCAGGCTGATAAATTGGTTCCCACCTCGAAATTAGCTGGACCATGCCCTGGTACTGGAACCAGCGCCATTAATGCCCAATATCCCAACAAGATTCCAGCAGTAATCCAAACTTGAGCTTTTAGATTATTCCTCATAAAAATGATGGCACAAACACCATAAACGACCGCAATCCTTTGGAGGACACCAGGAATGCGTAATGAACTAAGGTTGAAATAAGGAATGGCATGTAAAAGAAGTCCGATTAGGAAAATTAAGAATGTCCGTTTTAAAATTTTTATATAAATAGCCTTTTGATTGTCCCCTCGTTCTTTCCTTTTTGTTAATGCCAATGAAATGGAAACCCCCATAATGAAAACAAAAAATGGAAAAACTAAGTCGGTTGGTGTGCATCCATGCCAATCGGCGTGCAAAAATGGAGCATAAACAGTTGACCAAGAACCAGGATTATTGACTAATATCATTAGAGCAATGGTCATGCCTCGGAAAACGTCTAAGGAAAGGAGTCTTTGAGTTGGTTTCATTTTGTTTTATTTTCTTATAAAAAAGAAGCGACCCAAAATATAAAAAATCCCTATTTTCCGCCTCTTTTTATTTATAATCAAATTCTCAATCAATGAAAACTATAAAAGGACCTGCCATTTTCTTGGCGCAATTTATGGGTGACGAAGCACCTTTCAATTCATTAGAAAACATCTGTAAATGGGCAGCTGACTTAGGGTACAAAGGTGTTCAAATTCCAACTTGGGAATCTCGCCTTATTGATCTGAAAACCGCTGCGGAAAGTAAAAACTATTGTGATGAGCTCAAAGGGAAAGTTGGAGAGCATGGACTTGAAATAACAGAACTTTCTACTCATTTACAAGGTCAATTAGTAGCGGTACATCCAGCCTATGATCTCCAGTTTAATGCATTTGCACCTGCAGAATACCACAATAACCCAAAAGCTAGAACCGAATGGGCAAAGCAACAAGTTATGTGGGCATTGCGTGCGAGTCGAAATTTAGGCATTGATGTTCATGTTAGTTTTTCAGGCGCATTAATTTGGCATACCATGTATCCTTGGCCCCAGCGACCTGAAGGATTGGTTGAAACAGGTTTCAAAGAATTGGCTAAGCGATGGGAACCGATTCTAAACGTTGCCGAGGAAGTAGGTGTGGATGTTTGTTATGAAATTCATCCAGGAGAAGATGTCCATGATGGCGTGACCTTTGAAATGTTTCGAGAAGCCACAGGCAATCATAAAAGGGTTAATATATTATATGATCCGAGCCATTTTGTTTTGCAACAATTGGATTACCTCGCATTCATTGATATTTATAAAGATTTTATTAAAATGTTCCATGTGAAGGATGCAGAATTCAATTCTACTGGACGACAAGGTGTTTATGGAGGCTTTCAAAGTTGGATTAATCGAGCCGGAAGATTCCGTTCATTAGGTGATGGTCAGGTGGATTTCAAAAACATCTTTACCAAACTATCTCAATATGGATACGATGGTTGGGCTGTGATGGAGTGGGAGTGTTGCATTAAGTCTCCAGAACAAGGAGCTCGAGAAGGTGCTCCTTTTATACAAAAGCATATTATTGAAGTAACGGAAAAGGCATTCGATGATTTTGCAGGCGGTGGAGCTGATGAGGAATTGAATCGCAAGATAATTGGATTATAATGATCAATCGCCTGACACCTTCCATTTCAGCCTTTTGGATTAGTGTGATTTTTATGACGCTAGTGTCCTGTGTGTATTACCCAAAATGGAAAATGCCACAGACAGAGGCGACTTTGAGTTGGGATGTGTCAGGTTATTATTTTTATTTACCTGCTTTTTTGATTTATAAGGACGCGAAGAAACTAGAATTTAAAGATGAGATTATTAAGAAATACCATCCAACCTGGAGTTTCCTGCAAGCCTTCCAACATGAGCAATCGGGTAATTATGTAATGAAATATTCTAGTGGCATGGCGATTCAGTATTTGCCATTTTTTGGAATTGCCCACTTAGTTGCTAGTTCAAGTGATGCTTTTGAAGCAGACGGATTTTCGTTGCCTTATCAGATGGCAATTAGTTTGGGGAGTTTACTAATTGCTTTTATCGGGCTTTGGTTTTTAAGGAAGATTTTATTTAAATATTTTGAAGAATGGCCTACCGCAATTACTATTTTTTGTATTGTTTTTGGGACTAACTATTTGGATTATGCCGCCATAAATGGGGCAATGGCTCACAATTATTTATTTACCCTTTATGCGCTTTTGATATGGCAAACCATTCAATTTTATGAAAAACCGACTTACAAAAAAGCTTTTTTTGTTGGTGGGCTTCTAGGCTTGATGGCACTTACTCGACCAACTGAAATTTTGGCATGCTTGATTCCAATTTTATGGATTAACAAGACCTCAGAATTTGGATTTAATGAAGGAGTTCGAAGCATATTTGCCAATCGACTTCAAGTTTTAAAGACTCATTATCCCAAATATTTAATAGCGACATTCTTAACATTGACCATTGGAAGTATTCAATTAATATATTGGAAATACGCTACTGGAAATTGGATTGTATATAGTTACCAAGACCAAGGATTTAGCTGGTTAAGTCCGCATTTATTGGAGGGGCTTTTTTCTTATAAATCGGGTTGGTTAATTTATTCACCGATGATGATTTTTTCCTTGGTGGGTTTTTACTTTTTATTTAAAAAGAGGCAATCAATTTTTGGGGTGACTTTTCTTTTTTCATTGGCATTTATTTATATCACTTTTGCCTGGAATGAATGGCTTTATGGTGGAGGATTAGGTATTCGGGCGATGGTACAAAGTTATGTGGTTTTGGCTTTTCCTTTTTGTGCCTTTCTGAGCTGGATGCTAAATAAAGCTTTTTTGAAATGGATTTTGGGTAGTGTTCTCATTTTGTTTTGTTTTTACAATTTATGGTGGACTCATCAAGCCCATGAAGGAGCTTTATTGAAACAAGGTGTGATGACAAAGGCTTATTTTTGGCGAATATTGGGCACCTTTAAGCCAGGAATTGACGCGCAGAAATTATTGGACACAGATGAAGCATTCACTGGTGAAAGAAAGCAAATAAAAGTGATTTATGAGGACGATTTTGAATCAGATACGATTATAATGAATAGTAAGTTAGCGCCAATATCGGGACAAAAATCTATTTGTTTAAATAAGGAGAACCAATTTAGTCCTAGTTTTAATGTTTCTTTATTGGGTTCACAAAAAGGCTGGGTGCGGGTAAATTTTGATTGTAGAATTGGAGAAAAAGAGCATACAACTTGGAAAATGACCCAAACGGTGGTGAAACTTAAACAAGGAGAAAAAACGGTCAAAGAGCGGCTTATTCGTCTACAAAGACTCTTGTTTGATGGACAGACCAGAACTATTTATTTTGATGTGGAAATACCGGATCCCACCGTTGATAATGTGGAGATTTATTTTTGGAATTCAGAAGGTAAAAGACCCATTCTTATTGATAATTTGAAGATTGAAACCTTTACCGACTAAATTCCTTTCTTATTTCAATTTCTGATTCCCAAATCCTTTCTACTTTTGCGCCTTCCAATTTTCCAAAAAAAACATTTAATGAAAGTTAGTACACGAAGAGATACATATATTACAAGAATTATCTTAAATATGCTGCATCGGATAAAAAAGTTATTAATGAGCATCCAGTTGAGTTATAGGCTAAGTCCTAAATTTACCATTTTTCTATTGTCACTTTTATTTAGTTCACTTGGTCTTTTCGCTCAAAAAGATAAAGTTCAGGTGCTTCCGACTCAGACAATTAGAGGTGAAATTCAAGATTTAGGATCCCATCAATTATTAGTGGGAGCAACGGTAGAATTATGGAAAGACAGTGTTTTCATAGGTACAACTACTGATGAAAAAGGCCAATACCGGTTTGATAAATTACCCTTAGGTAGATACTGGATGGAGGTTAGATTCTTGGGTTATGAAACAATAGTTATCAATGAAATTTTGTTGGAATCCGGCAAAGAATTCATTCAAGATATTTGGCTTAGGGAGAATCCAGAATTACTGAATCCAATAATTATAACGGCGGCAGGAAGAGAGGTCGAAGCTTTACAAAAGCTAAGTGCTCATACCATTACTGTGGAAGAAACTTTTCGTTTTCCTGCTACCTTCAATGATCCCGTTAGATTGGCAATGTCTTATCCAGGAGTCGTAAGTCTGAATGATCAAGCCAATGGCATTTCTATTAGAGGAAATTCTCCAAATGCAATGCAATGGCGGTTAGAAGGTGTAGAAATAGTCAATCCAAATCACCTTTCTAATGCGGGTGCTTCTAGTGATCGGGCAACACTAAATGGTGGAGGAGTGAATATATTAAGTGCACAAATGCTAGGTACCTCTACCCTTTGGACAGGGGCATTTCCTGTAGAATATGGAAATGCGCTTGGTGGGGTCATGGATATGAGGTTGCGAAAAGGGAATGATGAAGAGCATGAGTTTACTGCAAAAATAGGATTGATTGGGTTGACTTTAGCAGCCGAAGGTCCTTTTTCTGATTCGACAGATGCTTCTTTTTTAATCAATTACAGGTATTCTTTTGTGGGGTTATTGACTTCTATGGGGGTTGATTTTGGAGATGAGGAAATTAATTTTCAAGACTTGTCTTTTAATGTGAACATACCAACTAAAAAAGCAGGGGAGTTTTCTTTATTTGGAATGGGAGGGAAGAGCAAAAATATATTTGAAAGGAAAGATTCAGCAGACGTTGAGTATGAAAAGGATCTGTTGAATATTCGCTTCGACTCTAAAATGGGAGCGATTGGTTTAAGCCACAAATTGGGTATAGGATCTTCTTTTTGGACGTCTAGTTTGGTTTTTTCTGCTTCCCAAAATGAATGGTTAAGCGATTTTCCCGCTGCTCCAGATCAGATTTTTGTAGACGGCGAAAGCGATAATTTCGAACGGAAGAAGTTATCATTTTTAACCAATATGGACCGCAAATTGAAAGGGAGTCACTTGAAATATGGACTGGGTATAACCTATGAAAGAACTGATTTTAGTTCTTTCGAGGCTCGTTTTATTTCGGGTATTACTTTATTTGATGAACATTTTGGCAATCTGTCTAGCTGGATTATTCGACCATACGTAAATTGGCGAAAAGAACTCACTTCAAAATTAGAATTACAGACTGGAGCAGGGCTGTCTTATTATACTTTCCCAAAATTTTCCTATTTTGAACCAAGTTTTCAATTGACTTATAAGTTTAATGAAAAGGAAAGTTTAAGTTTCCGAAGTAGCGTACATAGTCAATATTTTATGCCTGAAGTTTTTGCTGTTGATTGGGAGAAATTTATTAAAAGAAACCCTGGTTTAGAACCTATTCGGACTGCCCACACCGTCTTATCCTATCAAAATTATTTGAATTCAAAAACTCTACTTACGGTTGAATTATACAACCAAAATATTTTTCAAATTCCGCTCCATAAAAAGAATCAATCAACTTATTCTTTGATAAATTTTGCCGAAGGAACTGATTGGATGGGATTAGGCATTCTTGGTTCACGTTTAGAGGGGGAGTCAGTTATGATAAATTCAGGTATCGCATCTAATGTGGGTATAGACCTGTCCCTTCACAAATTCATTTCTGATGAGTTTTATTATTTAATATCTGGGTCGCTTTATCGATCTACCTATGAAGACATTGATAATGTAAAGCATGATACTCGGTTTAATGGTAATTATGTTTTGAACTTAACAACAGGAAAGGAGTTTCACAAAACTAAAATCACAAAGACAAGAATATTTGGAATGAATCTTAGGGCAGTTCTGGCAGGTGGAATGCGATACACTCCATTTACTGGATTAAAACCAGATCCTAATGATCCTAATCCTTTTTCTAGAAAATTAAATGATTATTTTCGATCCGATGTAAGATTTTATTGGAAGTGGAATAAACCAAAATCAACTGCTACATTAGCGCTTGATATTCAGAATGTCACTAATCGAAAGAATGAAGCTTATTACTACCATGATGTGGTAAAAGATGGTATTGTCTTAAAAGAACAATTAGGACTTATTCCAAATTTAAGTTATAAAATCGAATTTTAGAAAAGCTTGTAAGTAAGTAAGAGAGCAATATTAAGTATAGAATAAATTTTTGAATTATTTTTTTCTCTCACAAGGCAAAAAACGCAGTCATAGCCCTTAGCTCTGGCGAGGATTCTTAACGCCATGAGTGGAAAAAAGAAACTAAAATTTGCTACAGATAATATTGCTCTCTTACTTAAGTTCTTGGGCAGAATTAAGTTGCATTTTAATAATGCAACATCGCGCCAAAGGCGCCCGTTGCAGTAACCTATAACTTGATTTTCTTCGAGCACTTACTTACTAAACTTTAATATGAAGCGAATAAATCTAATATTAGCTTTCCTTTTTGCACTATTTGCGGTGGTTCAATACAATGATCCCGATCCTTGGGCTTGGATACTGATGTATTGTTTTATTGGAGCAATTTGCGCTTTTGCTGCATTTGGGAAATACAATGAGTTCATAATTGGATTTAGTTTCGGGATTTGTTTGTTTTGGGCAATTGAATTACTGCCTGATTTCTTTAATTGGATAAAGATAGGAACCCCTAATATTGCTACTGAAATGAAAACTGAAGAACCTCATATTGAACTAGTTAGAGAGTTTTTGGGGATATTTATATGTATGGGTGTATTAGTTTTTCAATTAATACAATTCAAAAAAAGGAGTTTATAATCTTTGAAACCGCTTCTAAGAAATTAGATGCTATTTTTTTTTCAAAAGGTTAATAGACTAAAGAAACAGCCAATACAGTCGTTGCTATCCTATAAAATGGATGATTAATTATCAATAAAATGATATTAAAGACAGAAAATCTTGTTAAAATATATGGAAAAAGAAAGGTCGTCAAAGGGGTGTCCATTGATGTCAACCAAGGCGAAATAGTTGGGCTTTTAGGACCAAATGGTGCTGGAAAAACGACTACTTTCTATATGGTGGTGGGTTTCATTCGCCCTAATGAAGGAAATGTTTATTTGGAGGGTGAGGATATTACTCGATTACCTATGTATCGTCGAGCTCGTCGGGGTATTGGTTATTTACCTCAAGAGGCTTCCGTATTCCGTAAATTGAGTGTTGAGGATAATATAGCTGCGGTTTTGGAATTAATTGGGATAAGTAAAGAAGAGCAAAAGGATCGGTTAGAAAACTTAATTGATGAATTTGGTCTTGCGAAAGTAAGAAAAAATAAAGGGGATACACTTTCTGGAGGAGAGCGAAGAAGAACCGAAATTGCTCGGGCTTTAGCAACCAATCCTAACTTCATTTTATTGGACGAACCCTTTGCGGGAATTGATCCAATTGCAGTTGAGGATATTCAATCGATTGTAGCCAAATTGAAAACCAAAAATATTGGAATACTAATAACAGACCATAATGTACAAGAAACACTTTCTATTACTGACAGAGCTTATTTGATGTATGATGGTGAAATTTTGATGTCTGGTACTGCTGAAGAATTAGCGGCTGATGAACAAGTTCGTCGGTTGTATTTAGGACAAAATTTTGAATTGAAAAAAAAGGTGATTGATGTTTGAATATTCAAAATAAGGGAGCAGGAAATAATTAACCTATCCATTTCACTTGCTATTTTTCCTTCATTTTTCGTTAAAAATACTCGCCATACCTTTGGGTATGTCTGTGCTTTTTGCCTCCACTGAAGAAAAAATAGCTGTGCAAAATTTGGGTACCTTATTTATTTCCTGCGCCCTAAATTTATAAATAATTGAAAATCAATATAATAAAAATATTCTCCTTAAGCGTTGTGCTTTCCATTTTGTTAGCATTCGGCTGCACAGAGCCGCCTACACCAACCTTAAATTCTAAAGAACGAAGACTTGTTGATAGTTTATATAAGGATAGTATCCAGGTATTGAGACCACTTCTTGATAGTCTTTGTGACTTGAATTTTGATGGAGATGTGGCGTTTGCAGTGGACTCGATGATGGAAATTAGGTTGGCTGAGATTCGGAAACAATTGGCGCGTATTAGTCAGTTAAAAAGACAGAATTGATGGGAGAATTACTTCAACATATGAGGCGTTTCAAAGGCTTTAAGGTTTTCATTTTTTCTACTTTCATGTTGATAATTGCTCTATGTTTTGCGGCTTGTACTGAACGGCCTAAAGGGAAAACAAAGGCAGAGGTAATCAGAGAAAGATTATCAAAAAAAGTCAATCAGTGGAGGGCTAGTGTAGAAGACAAATGTCGAAGAGATGTAATGACAACTGCAACAAAAATAGTAGATTCAACATTGATTGCTAATGCCAGAGCAAGAATGGAGAAAGAAGAAAATCGACCTAAAAAACCTAGGAAACCAGGTCAACCAGAAGTTGAAATTCCAGAAGATACTACTCCAATTGCGCCATTATTTTTATTAGAATTTTTATTGACACAGGACTCTGCTTATCTTGATTCACTCCTTTCTTCTGATACTATTGAGTTAGAATTATTACAATTGCTAGAAAAAGATTCTATGTGGTTTAACAATTTTGAAGAACAACAAGACACAAACAAACTTAAAAATAATGGACAAAACTAAACTTAAAATAGGGGTGCTTGGAGTCGGACATTTGGGGAAAATCCATATTAAATGTTTGTTGGGATTGGAAGAGTTTTTTGAGGTGGTTGGATTTTATGATCCAGATGAACACAATGCACAAAATGCAATTGAAAAATTTGGCTTAAAGAGATTTGAAAGTGTCGATGAACTATTAGAAAACGTTAGTGTAGTCGATATTGTCACACCGACGACTACACATTTTGAATTGGCAGCCAACGCTATTCAGAAAGGAAAGCACCTTTTCATAGAAAAACCATTAACTCATACGATTCAAGAAGCCGAAAAGCTATTGATCTTAGCTCAAAATCATCCAGTAAAAATTCAAATTGGACATGTTGAGCGTTTTAATCCTGCTTTTTTGGCCTTGAAAGATTCGGTGATCAACCCTATGTTTATTGAAGCACATCGGTTGGCCGCCTTTAATCCAAGAGGTACAGATGTTTCGGTCATTTTAGATTTAATGATACATGATTTAGATATTGTATTGAAGGTTGTCAACTCGGAGATAAAAAATATTTCTGCGAGTGGCGTTGCGGTAGTGAGTGATAGCCCTGATATCGGAAATGTTCGATTAGAATTTGAAAACGGTTGTGTTGCAAACTTGACGGCTAGTCGTATTTCTTTGAAGCAAATGAGAAAGATTCGGCTCTTTCAAAAAGATGCCTACATAAGCCTCGATTTTTTAGAAAAGGAAGCTCAGATTGTCAAAATGTATGATAAAGGTGCTTCCAATGTGCCTGAAAATGCTAATTTCTTGGAGCTTGAAACCCAAAATGGAACCAAGTTGATTACTATGGAAATGCCTGAAAGTGAGGCGGTTAATGCTATTCAGTTAGAATTGAAAACCCTGGCGCAAAGTATATGGAATAATGAAAAGACACCCGTACCGATTGAGGAAGGTTACCAAGCATTAAAATTAGCACATTTAATAATTGGCCAGATTGAAGAGCGGTTAAAAATGGTGACTGGGCATTAGTAATTTTCATTTATCCATTTTGGCTTTTTTATTCCCTAATGGGTTCGGTTTAGACCACGAGATTTGAACAAATACAATAATTAAAAAAGTTTGGTTGATACCAATCAAGTGGTTAATACCACCAACAATCTATATAAAGCATATGAAAAAACTAGAGTTATTAAAAATTTTCTTGGTCACTGGGGTAGGCCTCTTTTTTACAAGGTGTGACCTGATTAATCCATCAGAAGGTATTCCTTCTTATATTTCTATTTCAGAGATTACCGTAGAACCAACTATTGGAACATTGACTGGGACTTTGTCAAGTAAAATAACACAGATTAGAGTGACCGTTCCAGATCCAATATCAGGGGTGTCAAATACCTTAGGAACATTTAGTTTGCCAGCTACTATACCGATTTTGCTGGAAGGGACTTTTGATATTGAAATTGATCCTGCGATTAAAGCAAATGGTAATAGTTTCTCATTAGAAGTATATCCATATTATGAGAAGATAATTTCCACAACGACCTTGGTCCCTGGCGAAATTATAGATTTGAACTTGACCACCAAATACAAGGAAAGTATTGAAGTAGAATTTCAAGAAGATTTTGAAGGCGGAGATGCCATCTTTTTTAATCGAGATCTTGAACCTGCCAGCCCAAATGAAATAGTTGGGTTCGAGCAGGGTGCATTTGAAGGGAAGTCAGGAAGGATCGCTTTAGACAAAGATAATGCAGGCTTTATTATTTCGACAGAAGCTGCTTTTAGCCTTGATTTAAACCAAACTGGTGCAGTTTATATGGAGATCAATTATAAAAATGATATTCCAATTGAAGTCGGGATATTTGGGGTTAATGCATTGGGTGAGGATAATCCATTATGGGAGTTTGTATTGGTGGAACAAGAAAATTGGAATAAAATCTATTTGAACCTCACCGAGACTATCCAATTTTTAAATGAGAACCAATTTCGATTTGGGATCAGAGGGATCATTCCTTTTAGTCCTACATTAGGTGATTTTACCCTTGAAAATGCAGAAGTACTTCTGGATAATATCAAAGTGATACATTTTTAAACTAGAATGGAGGTACCTTGTAAGACTCACTAGCTCAATCAAAATACCTTTTAATCTTGCTATCTGAATGAATAGCCGACGGAGAAGAGACACCCAAGTTTATATTTTTTTCGATTACTTAGCTGCCTTGTTGGCTTGGTCTTTATTTTTTTTATTTCGTAAAAAAATAGAAGGTGGCGTAGTTGAACTTTCTTCCTTAAATGATTTTAATTTTTACTTAGGCATTGCTATAATCCCAATTTGTTGGTTGCTTTTCTATTCCATTTTTGATGATTATCGGGACGTTTATCGGATGTCCAGACTGCGCACCTTAACTAGAACTTTTTTCCTTACATTTTTTGGGGTGTTATTTCTCTTTTTTACTCTGATTTTGGATGATTTTATTGTAGACCACCTGACCTATTACAGATCATTTGCGGTGCTATTTTGTATTCATTTCTCACTGACTTCTTTTTTTAGAATGATAGTGTTGACATATGCTCATAATAGTCTGAAAAAAGGGAAAGTTCGATACAATACCGTTTTAATTGGAGGCAATCAAAGAGCGCTCAATTTGTATAATGAAATTCGGGATGGTGGAGAGCATTTAGGCTATCATTTTTTGGGTTTTGTGGATGCAGTTAAAGAAGGAGAACAAAGTACCTTATCAACTTTTCTACCGCATTTAGGTGGTTTTGAAGAGTTAAAAACTATTATTCCTGAGTTAAAAGTTGAGGAAGTCATTGTGGCCATCGAAACCTCTCAACACAACCGATTGAGAGATATTTTTCACATACTTTTTGATTTTGAGGATCAAATTTTTATCAAAATCATTCCTGATATGTATGATATTTTGCTTGGTAATGTGAAAATGGATCAGGTCTTTGGTGCTCCACTCATCTCCATCAAACAGGAATTAATGCCTAAGTGGCAACGGATTTTAAAGCGTTTATTGGATTTAGCTATTTCAGTGAGTATCTTGTTTTTTTTATCGCCCCTATATTTATTTATCATTTTCAAAGTAATTCGTTCTTCCAAAGGTCCTATTTTTTATAAACAAGAGAGAATTGGATTTAATGGGAAACCCTTTCATATAATTAAGTTTCGTTCAATGCAGGTAGATGCGGAACAAAGCGGTACTCCGCAGTTATCACAAGACAATGATCCTAGAATTACTCCTTGGGGACTAATTATGCGGAAATATCGATTGGATGAATTACCTAATTTTTGGAATGTACTAGTTGGAGATATGTCTTTAGTTGGCCCACGCCCTGAGCGCCAATTTTTTATTAACCAAATCGTAGAAAAAGCGCCTCATTATAAGCATCTTTTAAAAGTTAGACCCGGGATTACTTCATGGGGGCAAGTTAAATATGGATACGCCTCTAATGTTGACGAGATGGTTCAGCGATTAAAATATGACATATTGTATATTGAAAATATGTCTCTTAGTTTGGATTTTAAAATCCTTATCTATACAGTTATGGTGATTTTACAGGGTCGTGGGAAGTGATTTATTAAAACGTTGTTTCGCAAAATATATCATTTTTTGTTATTCTGGCATACCGTTTTTCTCCGCCATATGCTACATTCACAATATTCGATTGAGTAGGAAATAATTCCATAAAAAAGTCTGCTTTTACCTTTAGTTTTTCCCACTTTTCTGAATTTTCCATTTCAAATTTTAACCAATATACTTCTCCTTCTTTTTGACAATCCATTAATGTTAAATGGCAATTCTTTTCGTTAATTTGGATAGTTAGATGATTAGAAAAATAGGCGGAGATAAACACTCTTTTTTCTTGACATAAGATCTCTTCCAAAACAGGACTATAATCGGAAAATTCGTTTCTCAACGCACTTTGCAAGTCATCCGTGAAAACTTTAATGTTTATTTGAACGGGCGATTTTTCAGCTATTTGTTGGATTTGTATAACGGAAATATATAAGGCATGATCCTCTTCTTTATTTTTCTCAAAGTTTAAAAAGACAAGAAAAACCCCCAATAAAACTATTTTCATTTTATATGAATTTGGTGTAAGTAAGTGCTTGGACAGAAATAAGTTCCATATTTGACGAAAACTATTTATTTGCCAGAAGAGGCAAAAAGCACAGGCATATCCTTAGATATGGCGAGCATTTTTAACGAAATATGGTGAAAAAATAGTCCGTCATAATGTGTG
>JANSWP010000145.1 GCA_024743405.1 Bacteroidota bacterium | reverse complement strand
GTATATTTCTGGTTATTTGATGCGACATAACAATATTAGTCTTGACACTTTAAATCATCAACATTTATACTTTATCACCCCTAAAAATCAACCTTTAAAATTGAATAATTATGAACAAATCGATATTAAAACACAAATTTTTGATCTATATAAAAAGGGAAACTAAACACCTTCGATAAAATTTAAATGGTATATTTCTAAGTAAAAGGAAAAGGACAAACCTCCTAGATTATAACTACTCTCATCCTTTAATTCCTCAAAGAACTTCAGACCTACTAAAGGAAAGTACACTAAAGAGAATTATAGGATAAGGATAGATTTACTAAAGAACTAAATTAAATATCCAGTGAAAAACTTTCAAAGAAAAAGGGAATCTGTACCAGCCTTAAATCCTGACCAACTTCGTCAATCCTATTTTTTGGATAACGACATCTCTTTTATCAACTTTTGTGATTTAACACAAAAAGACTCTTTAGAAATATTACGGTGGAGAAACAACCCTCAGGTAAGAAAACATATGTATCAAGTAGACGAAATATCTGAAGCAGAACATCTTTCATTCATAAAGCATTTACCCAATCAACAAAAGCGATTTTATTGGGTTGTGAAAGAAAATGAAAAAGCCCTAGGAGTTATTGACATTGTTGATTATCACCAAGATAAAAGCGAATGGGGATTTTACCTAAATCCAGATTATTTTGGTCAAGGTTTGAGTATCAATCTATTATTTCATTCACTAAATTTCTTTTTTAAAACGCTAAAATTTATAGGGCTTTATGGATATTGCCACTATAAAAATACTAAAGGATTGTTGTTTCATGATCTCTTTGATATCCGTCACATAGATTACGAACAAATCCAGACTAAAGACAATCTTAGCTGGTATTCAAAAAGGGTTATAACAGGAAAAAATTGGATTCTACAAAATAATAACATCGAGTCAATTAAAGCCCGTAAAATAATGCAAAAACAATTTTATCAGATTACATGTAAAAGACTAGAATTAGATCAAATAATTCTTGAAGAATTCGGACAATCACCTAAAGATTTTCACTTATGGAAAACCAGTAATTCCAACCTTCAATATGAAAAATTAAGTCATCATCTTAAAGAAATTTTTACCGACTCCATTAAAGCAAAAATTCCGTTAAGGGCTTAAAAATTAAGTACCTCATCATCTGACTTGTTCTATTTTTATTCTGCTAGGTTTTAAAGCCTTATTTATTCATTTTGGAAAAAAGAAACCCCTTCATTGTTTGAGGTACGTTATCAGACATGTTACCTCTAAAATCACTAATTTAAGAAGAGATTAAATATTACAAATAAACTCCCAAAATTTACCAATGACAGCTTTAAACCTACCATTTTACGAATAATTATTAATCTAAATATAAATATCCTCTTTCTTTGAAGTGATAAAATCAATAAAACCCTCAAAATAAATTAATTAGATATTCAACTATAATCAATTGATAACCAATTTTTTGTAGGTCAATTAAAATCATTTAAAATGAAATTCAAATTTATTTTTACATTATTTTCTTTCACTCTAATTTGGTCTTGCACCAAGGATTCCGAAAACAGAGAAATTGTTACAATCACTAATTCCAATAAAACAGAAATTACAGATCTTGAGGTTCCAGATGGATTCAATTATAACACTGTAAGATCGGTAAATTTCGACCTAACTTTAGTTGATTCTTTAGGTAAAGAGGCTGAAAATGTTGTTACTACAATTTCAGGAGTGACAGATGGCGAAAGTCATGGAAAAATATACTCTACTTTGTCAAATGAAGAAGGATCTGTTCAAGTTGAATTAAATATACCTACTTACTTTACTGACATCATAATTCAAACCTCTAAGGGTGGATTTTTCAGAAGTAACAGTTTTACCGTGAATGATGATATTTCAGTTGAAATAGAAACTAATGGCGGTAATTTATTAGCAGCTGATGATAGAGGATTAAATTGTTATCCAAATTTAAATGGTATATATTCTAATGATCACAAAAGATGCGGAATTACGAGTACAAAAGCTATTGATGCGGTCAAATTAGGTTTCTTAGATGGAACTTCAGAAACTATTAATAATCCTGGCAATTATGCTCAATACAATAACTTAGTTCCAGAAATTTGTAATGACGGAATAGATAATGACGGTGACGGATTAATAGATTGTGCCGACCCCAAATGTGGATCTAATGTAACCTGTAATGGAGGTATGGCGTGTATATCTTCATTCTTTCAAATTGTGGGAAAGACCCTAAAACAATTGGATCCTTCTTCTGGACAGTATACCCACATCGGGGATTTACCTAATTCTTTTGATACCTATAATGGAGGGGGATATAATATAGAAGATGGTTACATTTATTGTACAGGAAAGATTAACAGCACAAACAAAAAATACTTGGTACGCATGTATAGTAATGCCAATATTACCAACTTAGGAGAACTAGTTGGGTTTGAAGGAAAAAGTTATACTGGTGACATGGATGATTCAGGTAATTGGACGAATTTTTACTATAAAGATGGGCTTTGGCATATGTCAAAAGTAGATGTTGATCAATCACCCTTAGTTTTTGATGTAACACCCGGAGCAAATAATGGAACTGCAGATGAATCCTTTCACGATTGGGTCTATAATGCAACATGCGATAAATTTTATGCTATGACAAAAGATGGTGAAAAAATTTTAATGGCAGATCATAAAGCAGTGCCGCCAGAAGTAACTGTCATAGAGAATTATTCTGGGTTAAATGGAGGAGCTTATGGAGCTGCATGGTCTGATGAAAGTGGGGATTTGTTTTTCAGCAATAATGTAACTGGAAATATTTATCACGTAGATATGGGAGGAACCTGTACTCCCGTTTCTATTAATGTTGCGATAGCAGGTGCCTCAACTTCTAATAACGATGGAATGTCATGCCCCTATTCCCCTACGATTCAATTTGGTGCAAATGATACAGATGGAGATGGAATAACTGATGATGCAGAATTGACTGCTGGCACCAACCCTTCAGATCCTTGTGATCCTTTAATAAATGCGGGAGGTTGCGGTGGTTCTTTATCCTTCGGGTTTATTGGTGAAGGAAGCTCCAACCAAGAAATTATTTATTCTGAAATAACTCATAAATGTGAAGCACCTGATCAAAATTCTCTTATTACCAATGATAATCTCAATAATGATATTGATAATGATGGAGTCACTAATGTTTCAGATCCATACCCGCTTGATCCAAATTGCACATTTACTCAGTACATTCCTTCTCAAAATAGTTTTGGAACCTATGCCTTTGAGGATTTATGGCCAGAAACAGGAGATTATGATTTCAATGATTTTGTAGTACAAGTAAGAGAGAACATAATCACAAATGGAAATAGTGATGTATATGAGGTCGTTTATGAGCTTAAAATTATGGCAATGGGAGGTCTTTTCAATAACAACTTTGGTTTAACACTTCCTGATCCTAATGATATTGCTGAGGTCACCGTCTATTCTGAACTGAATACGACACATGAAACTTTCCAAAGAGATGGTAAAGAGGTAGTTCTTATTAAAAAGCCAAAGCAGCTGTTTTTTACAAATAGTATAGTCAATGCAGATCCAAACGAACCATTTTTAGCTCCAGTGGAAATACAAATCAAAGTTACACTAGATGGCTCTTATAGTTATCCATCAGGGTATAATGCCACATTTTTCATAGAACAGCGAGGTATTTCTGGCCATGAAATACATATGCCCAGTATCGCTCCTACATCAAATATGAATACGGCTCTATATGGTACAGGTAAAGATGACACCGATCCAAGCTTAAATAAATACTTTCTAACACCTACTAATCTACCTTGGGGTTTATATGTACCAATAGAATGGGAATATCCAATAGAAGGTGTTGAAATCTTAGATGCTTATCTAGATTTCGATGATTTCGCACAAAACAATCCCAATTTACCTTGGTATCAAAATAATGGAAGTAATGTTGTTAGTAATAATGTCTATGTGAATCAATAATACAAAGGGAGTTCATTAATTGTATAAGTCTAATATGACCTATACTTAATCTACTAATCTGTATCCTTCAAAGTAAGGATACAGATTTTTTCATCATTCAGTTTTGAAACTCTCCAGTAAACATCTAATAATATGAACAAAACTATATTAACTAGTATATGTTTCGTTTTCGTTGGTCTTCTTTGGGGGCAATCGGATACACTTAATCTAAAAATTCACCACCTTAATGTCCCAGACGGATTTAAATATAATACTCGTCAACAGATAGAATTTGACCTAAAGCTTCCTACCCAATTCTCAAGAAAATCTTTCTATAAATTATTTGGAATTGACCAAACAGGTAGTAAAGACCTAATAATTCAAGGCTTTATTTCAGAAAATGGTTGTTTTCAATCTGAAATTAAGATTCCAATTCATTTCAAAAAGGTTGGTTTCTATATCCTTCAAGATGACATTGAATATTACTTTGAATGGGAAAAAATACCGATCATAGAAAAGAATTTAATCCCTTATTTGCAGCCTATAAATCCCTAATAACATGAATAAGCCTTTTTGGAGAAATTCATTATTTTTGATAAACACTTTGTTCTTAGGCATCATTCTATTGATTCCTTTTTCTCATTTATCCAGCCTAATCCAAATCATTTCCTTTGTATCTTTTATAGCGACAAACAGTGTACTATTCTGTATTGGGTTATTGCACTTTAATAAACTTTACCTTATCGGAAGTATAAGCGGTTTTTTCTTATTGATTGTCTTTTTTCCTGGATTGATTAGTCTTTCAAATAAAGACACTATTAAGTCTTCGAAAGAGATAACCATTATGAGTTATAACCTCAACTACCTCAGAAGTATATTCGTCTCCAAAGACAAAAAAGAGGCAAAAAGTTTTGATGCATTTAAAGCTTTTATGCAATCTGTAGGAACAGTACCTGTATTATGTGTTCAGGAAACTTCCTCTATCTCCTACCGCCCTATTGCAAGCCAACTTAATTACCCTTACTATTTTGGGCATAAAGGCACGATGATATTTTCAAAAGAACCATTCAAAGCAAAAGGATATCTGACTTATCCTCATACTACCGATAATTCCTGTACATGGGTAAATCTAGCTGTTAATAATAAAATCTATCGCTTTTATTCTGTCCACCTTGAATCCAATAAATTTGCCTATAAATGGAAAGAGCTAGCCCGCACAACCAACGTACTTGAAAGAATATTTTCGTTGCTCAAATATTGGGATCAAGCAGAAGAAAGGAGGTTAATCCAAGCACAAATCATTTTAAACCACATCGAAGAAAGCCCTTATCCTACTGTTGTTACAGGAGATTTTAATGCGCCTCCTTTTTCTAAAATTTATTCACTATTCTCTAAAAAGCTTTCAGATACATTTATTGAAAATTCAGTTGGTTTAGGACAGACCTACACAAAAATCCCTGGGCTACGCATCGATTATCTTTTCAAATCTCCCTTCATTCGCTCACTAAAATATCGACGACCAAAAGTCGATTTTTCTGATCATTATCCAATCCTAATTGATTTAGAGCTATAAATAATTTTTCACTCGGCTGAATTTTTGTCTCTTTACAATCGTGAATAAGCTTGTCATCATCTTGTTTGTATTAATGTCTTATACAGGAATTAGCATTGCTAAGATTGGGAAAGCAATGTTAACACCCTTCCATGCATGTATGGGAATGATGATCGCCTATATTTTCCTATTTGAAAAAAAGGGAAAGTATAACATCCAAACCTCTCTCCTTGCCCTTATTGGGTATATTGTATTTATCAATGCTTTAAACTTTCCTAATACGCGAGTTACATCTGTTATTTATACAGTTACCTTCAGCGTTGAATACCTGATATTAACTCAGCTCTTACTGAAGGTCGAACAGCAAACCATTCTAAAAGCGATCACGATCATCATGTTCAGTTATATGGTAAATGTCCTGATAGGGTTTTTACTTAGCACTATTCATTCTGAATTTGGACAAGGGATTATCAATGTCCATTATAGTGCAGCTGAAGAAAGCGGTCGCCCTATGGGGTTTTCATCTGAGCCCTCCTATGGAGCATTTATTTTGAGTATAATTTATATGGCATTTAACCACCTAAGAGGGCACCTGAAAGATAAATTATTACTGCAAGTGACAATAGCCTATTTGGTCACAATTGTCTTTATGAAGTCTGCTTATGGGTTCATTTTTGTGGCCGTTAATGCTTTAGATTGGTTCTTGATTATTTTTAAAAAGCTCCGTTTTAATATCAAAATTATCTTTTTACTTTTTGGTTTAGGATTTTTGATTTCGGTTCCACTACTACTAAAAAACTCAGATCAGGAAACGGTTATCCGTTTGCAAGCCGTTACAGAAGTACTTAGTGATCCTGGCTTGGACACGAAAGATAAAATGAAAAAATTACAAGCTGCAGACGGAAGTGCTTATGCACGAATTGGACCAACTTATATGCTGTTTTCTGCAAAAGATGAGATTAATATCAACTTGTGGTTTGGCGCAGGTGCTGGAGCAGCTGGAAACTTTTTAGCCAAATTTTTGTCTGGTGTTTTAGTTGATGATGCAGAGAAAGTGGACACTGGTATTATTCCAGCTTTTATCTTTGATTATGGAATAATTGGTTCCATTCTATTGATTCTCTTTTTTATTTCGTGTGCCTATAACTTACCAGCACCATTCTGGATTTGTATGCTTTTAATACTGCCCAATTGCAATATAAATACTCAGATTTTCTGGTTTGCTCTTACCACTTTTTCTTATGTATCGCTGAAGAAAAAATCCAAGATTAATTAGTTTTCTTCCATCATTTCTTCCTCCTTCAAAATATCTAAAAACACATTAACAACAATGATCAAAAACATCGCCAATAAAGAGCCTAAAAAGCCTCCTTTGATAGCTGCTGTGACTGCAGAAGGTTTATTAGCTGATATAGGAGGCATTGTTTGTTCTAAAACTTCAATAATAGGGAGTTTTAGATTCAATTTATTTTGGGAAAATTTTAAAGATTCGATCGTTGCTAGATAATTGATTTTAAAAATATCCGCGTTTACTTCGAGGCGAGCAATCTGCTGTTGTAAAGACTTGATTTTTGGACTTAAGGAATCCTCTTTCATCAAAAGAATATTTCCATACTGATTACGAACCTTCAATAGCCTATAATAAGTCTCCTTATATTTTTGCTCCAATGAATCAGCATCTTGCTTAAAAGTAGTATAAGCCATTTTTTCAGGATAAATAGCATTATCGAGTGTCTGTTCTACTAAATTTTCCCTTAAACTATCAATAATGGCAATAGTCAATGCCTCACTTGGTGTAGCGATCGCCAATGTTATCATTCCCAATGATTCATTTACGCTAACATTGATAAATCCATCTGCATAACCAGCGATTGGAGTTATCATTTTATTCACTATACTCTTGAATACTAAAGATTCTTTATCGGAAAAATCAGCATAATTACCATGTTGAAATTTAAATCCTGAAGGAATAAATGCAGGAAGCCCAGATGGGTTTAACTTAAAATAGGTATCGAGGTAGACATTAATAAGTAATCTTGAACTGTCCTCAACAATAGGTTTTAATAATATTTTTTTGACTATAGATTGAGCGTTTGCAAAACGAGAATAGACAAGAATTTTAGATTTATTCTCTTTGGCTAAATCTTGGAGTTTGACTAATAATACTGTTTTTCCTGGATAAACCGGTATTGCCTTATTGGTCTCAAAATAATCGTACGCCCCAAATCCTATCAAAAATATACCAACGATCCACCATTTCCGTAGTACCAAGAATATATTCTTTTTGATTTTTAAAATCAGGCCTCGAATAGAAATATCATCTGGTCTTTTAGGAATAGTCTTATTTATTTCTCTATCAGTCATATCGGTATCCATTTATTCAATTCTATTATCTAATAAGCATTAAGGAGCCTGTTTTAATTTGACGCCCTTCATCCTCCCAGATAAATTGATAATAATAAATACCCATAGGCAGTGGAACATTAGAGTCTAAATAAGTACCTTGCCAATCATTTTCATAAGGTTTTTTATCGAATACAGGTTGCCCATTACGGTTATAAATAATCAGTTGAGGATTAGTAAATAGTGCTGGATTTTGTGCTAAAGCCGGGATGATATACGTTTCAGAATGAATGCTTTTATTAGGTGAAAAATTTCCAGGAAGTAAAAAATCGTACTGATCATTCACAGGTTTGTTTATTTCAATTTCAACAATCCCAGCATCACATAAATTACCATGTTTCACATTACAAACTTCATATTCAAAGTCAATAATCCCAGAGAATCCAGGTGGAACTTTAAGTTCAAATAAGCCCTCTTCCAAGGAAGTAATAACCCCAATATCAGGAATTGATAAGATTTGAATATCCCAATATTCATCTGAACTCAACAAATCATTTTCAGTCAGGTCAAAGTTGTAAACGCTATGCTCGTCATAATCAAAAACCCAATGATCATTTTCTAGAATTGGAGCCACCTTTACTTCAACATTGCTTTTTTCTGCTAAAATAAATTGGCGACTACTCAACTCTAAACTCGGAAAGTTTGTATTCGTTATCTTACAATAATAGGTACCCAAATCAGCAGATTTTGTCTTTTCAATTATCAAATTCCCTCTTTCATCCATTGAATTGATTTGCTGTCCATCATGATACCATTTATAGATATTTGATGATATTAGTTCTCTTGAACTTGGATTAAGAATGATCTTTTCTCCAAGATGAACTTCCACTAAAGTATCTTTGATAGAAATTGTTTGTTTTTCATAGTTTGAAGCCACTTTTAACCAATTTTTGTAAGGCATTAAATCATCAAACCATAAAGAATTTCCTGATAACGAGCATATGGACAACGCTGGTAAATCCTTCCAGTCCGTACTTTTATCAAAATGATTATTTGTCAATAAAACTGTTTGTAATATGGGTGATTTGAACTTCGGAATTGAACCTGACATCTTATTGTTAGATAAATCTATTTCAACTAAATTTCCTAGCGGCTCTAGACTAGCCATCTCCCCTGAAAAATCATTATTACCAAGTACTACAGACCTTAAATGTGGCAATTGAGTCAACACATTTAGTTTTCCGCTTAATCTATTATTGGATAAGTTTAGATGTGTTAGTTCTTTTTGTAGGGAAAGAGAAATTATTGATCCTTCAATTTGATTATCAAATAAAATAAGGCGTTCCAATGCTTTTGCCGAAAAACTTGGAAATTCACCTGACAATTGATTTTTGTGTAAATACAACCGCTTCAAATTCCATAAATTGTCAAAGTTTGGAACAACTCCCGTGAGTTGATTATTAGACAAGTATAAATTTTCCAAATTACCTAATTGATTAAAATCTGGAATCTTACCTGTCAGTTGATTATAATCTAATTCTAAAGAATTGAGTCTGGGCATATTCTTAAAGTTGGGTATAGTCCCTGTGAAGCGATTACAAGACAATTGTAAAGTCAGTAAATATGGCAGGTTTGTAAAATCAGGAATTTCTCCATTCAATTGATTCCCTGCCAAAAATATATGTTCTAAAAAGGGTAAATTCAGATCAATCATCGATCCTTTCAAACCATTTCCACCCTTTTTTTGAGCATTACAACCCGCTTCTCCATCTAAGTCAAGGCATTTGACACAACCTGAATCATTTAACTCCACCCCAAACCAAGTATCAATAGGTTGACTAAGATCCCATTTAATTATCCACCCATCACCATTGGTTTTTTGATAAAAATCAACCAACATTAAAGAATC
>JANSWP010000051.1 GCA_024743405.1 Bacteroidota bacterium | reverse complement strand
CATCGCTCTGAAACAAACCCTAATCCAAGAAATCAAGGAACTCGAAAGAGTAAAACCCCCAACCAGTCACGAGAATCGAGTAGAAGAAATACAAACCCAAATCAAAAAAATCAGAAAAGAAAATGCAATAAAAAGTGCAGCTAAGAAAATGGAAATAGAACGTACCAATCAAGCGACAGAATCAGCTATTCAGGAAACCAGACTGACAGGAATTGTAAAATGGATCAATTGGATAAAAATTGAACCTTATCTATAGTTAATGTTAATCTAAGAATAATAAGAAAAACAAGGAATCCATGCAGAGTACCGTTTCTAATAATGACTTTTACCACTTTAAACAAAACACCAAAATGCGATATCTAAATTTCCTTATTTTATTCCTTCTACCTTGGTCTATTTCCGCTCAAATCTACACTGGCAAAATCATCTCTGTCAAAGACGGCGACTCCTTCGAACTATTAACAGAAGAAGATGAAATCATTGAAATCCGTCTTGCCCATGTGGACGCTCCTGAAAAGAAACAACCCTATGGCAAAGCATCCAAAGTCTTCGCTGCCAACCTAGTCTGGGGACACATCGTCACCGCTACTCAAACAGATACTGACCGCTACAAAAGAAAAATATGCATCGTCGAAGCTAATGGCAGAATTCTAAATCTCGAACTGGTTCGGGCAGGATTGGCTTGGCATTTCAAAAAATACTCAGAAGACCGACGCTATGCACGAGCCGAAAAAATAGCAAAGATTAGAAAGGTAGGACTCTGGAAACAATCCAAACCGATAGCCCCTTGGGATGCTCGGAAGAGAAAAAAATAGAACTGGAGATATTTTCTCCGTCAGCTTGATAGGGAATGAATCATTATAAAATCAAATTATTACCCTATCAAAAAGGGTATTTAAAAAAAGGGAGGAATGACCCTTGAAAATCAGTAGTTTATGAAATCGAAAAACCCTATCAAGAAGGAACACCTTTATGACATGAATTCACCAGCAAAAAAACGAGTAGCGATTTATGCCAGAGTTTCGACTTTAGAAAAAGGACAAGATCCTGAAACCCAATTATTACAACTTAGGGAATTTGCACAAAGAAGAGGATTTGAAGTAACCGGCGAATATGTAGATTATGCTTCTGGCAAAACAGAATATCGGGAGCAATACAAAACGATGTTGGACTTGGTACGGAAACGACAGATTGAAGTCGTTTTAGTTTGGCGATATGACCGATTCGCTCGTTCTACTCAAGCATTGGTCAATGCACTTAATGAGTTTAAATCTTTAGGAGTGGACTTTATTTCCTATCAAGAGAATGTTGATACCACTACGCCACAGGGAGAATTGATTTTTAGCATCATGGCATCATTGGCACAATTTGAAAGTGCCTTGATTAGCGAACGGGTCAAAGCAGGAATGGCAAGGGCCAAAGCACAAGGCAAGCGTATTTCTCGTCCTCGATTAAATGGGAATTTACGGGACAAGATCAAAGAATTATATGATAAGAAAACCTCCATCAAGAAAATCACTAAACAGCTGGGCATTTCTTATGGAAGTGCCTAGAATTATGTTCAAGAATTTAAATGACAGTTTGATACCTCAAAAGAAAAAATACCGATCTTTGTAAAAACACCAAGAAATGAATCGCGCTCTACCTCTCCTCACACTCTTTGTGCTATATACCCATTTTGCAAACTGCCAACAGCAATCCACCAACTGGAATCTGCCACCCACTGATTCGCTATTTGCCGCCTTAGAAAAACATCATGCCTCCGTTACCGCTGCCCAACTTGCCGAGTTCGACGAAACCACCACCAAAAAATGGATGAACTACATCCCATCAGTCGGTATCGGTTATACCCCTTCAGGAGATCCACGCCCAACTGCTTCCTTTTCCTTAGCCCAAATCATCACCGCTAAACGCAATCAACAAGAACGCGAACGTCGTCGAGCGGTCATCCTTGCCAAAGCCGAAATCGAATTACAACAACTCAAATCTAAACTTTCCTCCATGCTCCAAGAATATGAGCTCCTAAAGCTAGAACTCAGGACCAGGGAGCAGATTCATGAAATTGATAAGCAGCTTTTTCAATTGGCTAAAGCTCAGTATGAAAATGCGGAGATGTCGCCGGTTGAGTTTTTGCCGAAGGAGAAGGCTTTTTTGATACAGGGGTTGGAGATTGAAATTAAGAAAACAGAATTAATAAAAATGATGCAAAATATATCATTATTGATAAATTGATAAAAATCACTATATATAATATATATATAGTTTGTTGTTTTTTCTACCTTGTGGCAAAAGGAATAACCACTCCCGAAAAGTTTAAGGATGCTCGGGAACGATTTAGAAGAATTTTAATACCGACATGACACAAAGTTTAGCCCGATTTACCAAACCTTCACTTCTTTGGAAAATCCCCAACTTGCTTTCAGTCGGAAGGATTTATTAACACCGATGAAAGAAGCAATTACTTTTTTCCTGATTCATTCTTCAATGCTATCGATCATGGTGTTTAAGACCTAAGTCAGAGGTCTGTATTTTTATGATTGAATCATTCATTATCAAACCATTAAACACCTAACTATATACATGGCAAAAAAGAAACAAGAAAAAACGAAATCAATAGAAGAAACCCTCTGGCAATCGTGTGATAAACTAAGAGGTTCCGTAGAATCCTCTGAATACAAACATGTCGTCTTAGGATTAATCTTCCTGAAATATGCCAGCGATAAATTCGAAGAAAGACGGGCGGAACTCATCGCTGAAGGCAAAGAGAAATATGTGGAAATGAAAGATTTCTACAACATGAAAAATGTATTCTTCCTCGAAGAAACTTCCCGCTGGAATTATATCATCAAAAACGCCAAGCAGGATGATATTGCCCTTAAGATTGACACGGCACTACATACCATCGAAAAAAACAATCCTGCCTTACGTGGTGCTTTACCCGATAATTATTTCTCTCGATTGGGATTGGATAAATCCAAACTCTCTGCTCTCCTCGACAAGATTAATGAAATCAATACCATTGCCGATTCCGGGCAGGATATTGTCGGGCGAGTCTATGAATACTTCCTCTCTAAGTTTGCCCTCAAAGAAGGAAAAGGGAAAGGAGAATTCTATACGCCTAAGTCTATCGTTAATCTGATTGCCGAATTGTTAGAACCCTACAAAGGCATCATCTATGACCCGGCTTGTGGTTCGGGTGGGATGTTTGTACAGTCTATCAAATTTATCGAAGCGCATAATGGCAATAAAAAAGAAGTTTCTATCTACGGACAGGAATACACCAATACCACTTACAAACTGGCAAAAATGAACCTCGCCATTCGGGGCATTGCTGCCAACTTGGGCGAAAAGGCTGCCGATACCTTCGCCGATGACCAACACAAAGACCTCAAAGCGGATTATATCATGGCGAATCCGCCTTTTAATCAAAAGGCATGGCGGGCAGCAAATGAGTTAACAGATGACCCAAGGTGGAGAGGCTACCCAACACCGCCTAAAAGCAATGCTAATTATGGTTGGATTCTCAATATTGTTTCGAAGCTTTCAGAAAATGGTGTGGCTGGATTTATCCTTTCAAATGGTGCTTTAAGTGGTGGTGGTGAAGAATATAAAATAAGAAAGAAATTGATTGAAAACAATCTGGTAGAAGCTATTATAATTTTGCCAGGAAGTATGTTTTATACCACCGATATTTCGGTGACTATTTGGGTAATCAATAAAAATAAAAAAAGCCAAATTAAAAGTATTGGCAATGAAACACGAAAATATCGAAGTAGAGAGGAGGAAATTTTATTTTTAGATTTAAGACAAATAGGAATTCCTTTTGAGAAAAAATTCATTCAATTTTCTGAGGAAAATATCAAACAAGTAGCAAATACTTATCATCAATGGCAAACGGAGGATAGTGGATATCAAGATATACCTGAGTTCTGTTATTCAGCAAATAAAGAAGAAGTTGAGAAGAAGGATTTTTCATTAGTGCCAAGTAAGTATATTGCTTTTATCAATAGGGATGAAAATATAGATTTTGATACTAAAATGAAATCTTTACAAAGTGAGATGAAAGACTTACTGAAAAAGGAAGAAGAGTCAAAAGCTGAGTTGTATACTGTATTTAAAAATCTGGGCTATGAGTTATAGAGATGATTACAAGCGTCTTGGTGATTATATATTACCTTGTAATGAAAAGAATACAGGTAATCATATCAAGCTTTTACAGGGGATAAGCAATAAGAAATATTTTCAAAAGGCAAAGACTAATACAATTGGTGTTGACTTATCGAAATATAGAATTGTTCGAAAAGGACAATTTGCATTCAATAGAGCAACTACGAGAAATGGAGATAAAATTTCAATTGCTTTGCAATCAGAACAAGATTGTATAGTGTCACCTTCATATCGGATTTTCCAATCAAAAGATGAAAATGTTTTAAATTCTGAATACTTAATGATGTGGTTCAGAAGACCAGAATTTGATAGATATGCCCGGTTCAAATCGCATGGTTCTGCCCATGAATTCTTTGATTATGACGAAATGTGCGATGTAGAACTCCCCGTCCCCTCCATCGAAAAACAACGTGCCATCGTCAAAGAATACAACACCGTCGTCAACCGCATCCAACTCAACGAACAACTCAACCAAAAACTGGAAGCTACTGCCCAAGCTTTGTATAAGCATTGGTTTGTGGATTTTGAATTTCCGGATGAAAATGGACAGCATTATAAATCAAGTGGTGGGAAGATGGTTTGGTGTGAGGAGTTGGAGAAGGAGATTCCGGAGGGGTGGGAATCAGGGAGTTTTACCGATTTTTGCAAAATTGGTTCAAGTAAAAGAATTTATGAGTCTGAATATTGTGAAACAGGAATACCTTTTTATAGAGGAAAAGAGATAACTATAAAAAAGTCTGGGAAAAAAATTAATTCGCCAATTTATATCTCTAAAAAAAGATACTTTGAGTTAATATCTAAGTACGGAAAAATTGAAGAAGGTGATATTCTTTTAACAGCGGTTGGTACAATAGGATCAAGTTACCTTGTCAAAAATGAAACATTTTATTTTAAAGATGGAAATATTATCTGGTTCAAAAATTTCAAGCAAAAATACAACAATTATTATTTATATGACTTCATGCAATCTCAGCATTTTTTTGATTTAATTGACGAAATAACAATTGGTTCAACACAAAGTGCTATTACTATTAAAACATTAAGTGAGCAAAATATTTTAATTCCAAATCAAAAAATGATTGATAGATATTATCCTTTGAGTCATAAGATTTGGAATCAAATAAAAAATCTGAATGAAGAATTAGAGTTGTTAATTGATTTAAAAGAAATTTTTCTTTCCAAAATGTCCCAAACTCAAATACAAGTCCCAATCACATGAAATTCACCGAATCCAAATCAGAGCATACGATTATAACACGATAAAAAACTGCCATGAGAAAACTACCATTACCCTAAACTTTAAAACCCAAAGCTTTAAACATGGCAAAATACAGCGTACACCAACAACCTGTCGACACCTTACTCAGCTGGATAAAAGCAGGCGAGATAGCCATTCCCGAAATACAAAGACCCTTTGTCTGGAAAGCGGCGAAGGTGCGGGATTTGATTGATTCCTTATATCAGGGCTATCCAGTCGGCTATATCATCACCTGGCGCAATCCCGATGTAAAACTTAAAAACGGTGAACTCTCCGCAGGTAAAAAAGTACTGATAGATGGGCAGCAACGCATTACCGCCTTGACCGCTGCCATCGTCGGGCAACGGGTCTTGAATAAAAACTATAAAGAAGTCAATATTCGCATTGCCTTTAATCCGTTAGAGGAAAAATTTGAAGTCCTCAACAAAGCTATTGAAAAAAGTAGTGATTGGATAAATAACATCAATCCCATCATCAATGACGAAATATCTATCACCAAAGCCATCGGAAACTACTTGGCTCAAAACCCCCAAGCGGAGGAAGACCTGGTGGAAGACCGTATTGAAAACCTCAAAAGAATTAAGAACAAACAAGTTGGAATCATTGAGTTAGACCATTCTTTAGATATTGATACCGTTACGGAAATATTTATCCGTATCAACCAAAAAGGTGTGGTATTGAGCAATGCAGATTTTGTCATGTCCAAAATTGCTGCTGATGAACAGCACGGAGGTAATAAGATGCGCAAGCTGGTAGATTATTTCTGCCGCCTAATCGTAGATAAAGATTTTAACAAACACATCATCGACAACGATGCGGCATTTGCGGCACATGAATATTACCAGGCATTGAAGTGGATGGCTACGGGTCATGATGATTTATACATTCCTGACTACGTAGATGTGCTGCGGGTGGCATTTACCTACCAATTCAGTCGAGGAAAATTTAGTGATTTGGTTGCCCTCTTATCCGGTCGGAATTTTGAAACCAGAACCTACGAGGAATCTATTGCCGAAGAGAGTTACCGAAAGCTGTCACAAGGTTTAATCAACTTTGTCAATAAAACGAACTATCAACGCTTTTTGATGCTGGTCAAGTCAACGGGCTTAATTAGTCGAAAATTGATTTCCTCTAAAAACTCCCTTAATTTCTCTTATGCCTTGTATCTAAAACTAAGAGAAGAAGGCATGGGCGAAACCGAAGTGCAGCACTATGTCAAACGGTGGTTAATTATGTCTTTATTGATTGGTCGCTATTCAGGTTCTTCCGAATCCATGATAGATGAAGACATCAAGCAAATCAATGAAAAAGGCATAGCGGATTATTTGGAACAAATGGAAAAGACCTATTTAGGAGAAGGATTTTGGGATTTTGGACTGGTCTCTGATTTAGAAACCTCCAGCGTCAACAATAATGCGTACAATGTTTATTTAGCGGCTCAATGCAACAGCAATTCCGTTGCCTTTTTATCCAAAAGCATGACCATTACCAACCTGATTGAGCAGCGAGGAGACATTCATCATATTTTCCCAAAAAAGTATTTATCGGAAAACGGTTATGCTCAAAGAATGTACAATCAAGTAGCCAACTTCGTCTATACCGAACAATCTACAAACATTAAGGTCGGCAAACTTCCTCCTGCAGAGTATATGGGAAAGGTAAAAGAGCAGATGCAAAACGGAGTGATTGATATTTCGTCCATAGACAGCGAGGAACTTTTACAAAAGAATTTAATGCTAAATGATATTCCAGAATCTATTGTTTCAGCCAACCATATCGATTACAAGGATTTTTTAAAATCAAGAAGGGCAAAGATGGCAAAAAAGATAAAGGCGTATTATCAAAGTCTATAATGAAAGAAAATGAAGTTCACCGAATCCAAATTAGAGCAGGCATTTATAGAGCTATTGGGCAATGAGGGTTATCCCCATCATTTGGGCAATACTTTCACTTGTTCGTTACAATATGAGATAAGTCATTGACTAAATAAACAAAGCAATAGCGTACCGTACAGGGGCTGCGAACCCGAGTCAGACGAAAAAAAAGTAACATTAAAAATTAAATAACATGACTTATTGGCATATCCAAATGCAATTACCTGAGGGAAGAGATAAACCTCCAATAGATTCAAGTTTAATGCTTAAAGAGCCTCAACCTATAATCGGAACGGGGGATTGGGATAACTATCAACATAGGTATTTTACAGGAGAAGATCCTAGAGGAATAAAAACAGGAGATATAATCCTTGTAAGAGCAGGGAAAACCATTTTAGCCTTGTGTAGAGTAAAAAGTGACTTTTATAAAAATCCAAAATTAACGCACATCTACAAACACGATGTGTACAGAAACGTAGAGGTCCTGGAATGGTATAAAGGAAATAATGATTTTCCAAAACCTGTGGGTACTCTTGAACGGCTGACAGATAAAAATTCTGACTCCTACAAAGTAGTAGATGACTGGTATCAAAAACACAAAAGAAAACAGCCCATGAATAAAATAATCGATGCTCTTCGATTCAAAAAACAAATCATCTTACAGGGTCCTCCTGGTACAGGAAAAACCTATCAGGCTAAGAATGTTGCAGAACAGCTAATAAGGGGGCAGGTATCAGGTGATAAAGCAGCTCAAGCGACCTACTTAAAAGATTCCGAACAATTTGAGTTAATACAATTCCATCCGTCCTATACTTACGAGGATTTTGTTCGTGGGATTGTAGTAGAAAGTGACAAAGAGGGAAAGCCCATCTACAAGACGAAAGATAAGATACTAGCAGAGTTTGCAAGGAAAGCCTTGGAAAATCTGGAGAATAGTAAAAAGGAACCTAAAACACTATCAAAAGAAATCAAGCTCAAGAGAGATTTTGATAAATTTTGTGAAGAAGTCGAAAATGTAATTGATGATCAGGGCAAGTATTCGATTACCAACAAAGCGCAAATCTTAGAGGTAGATTATGAGAGTAACGGATTTAGATATGACGGAGAGAATTGGAATACCCGTAATCCGTATATCATGAAGTTTGCAGATATTTTAAAACTGTATCAACTCGGTATCGCTACTCAAAAAGAAGTAGAAGAATGTCAAGACGTATCTGGTACAGCACGCCGCCGACCTAAATATTACTATACTATTTTACAAAAATTTCGGGAAAGCATCAAAGATGGCAACCTACCCATTGTAGATGAGGATATTGCAAAGCGTAAAGATTTTGTACTGGTTATTGATGAAATTAATAGAGCCAATCTGCCCTCCGTACTTGGAGAATTGATCTATGCATTGGAGTACCGCAACGAACCTGTTCAATCTATTTACGAATTAGACGAAGACAGAGCCCTTACCCTGCCCGAAAATTTATACATCATCGGTACGATGAACACTGCAGATAGAAGTGTGGGGCATATAGATTATGCCATTCGCAGGCGATTTGCTTTTGTCGATATATTGCCAAACAAATCAGTTATTTCTACTGATAAAGGAAAAGCCCTTTTCGAACAGGTAAAAGCATTGTTCATCAAAACTGAAAGTGACAAAGAAGTAAATTCAGACTTCTTATCATCAGATTTTAATTTTGAAGATGTTCAGATCGGACATAGCTACTTTTTAGGCGAAGAGGATAAACTCCCCATGAGATGGGAATATGAAATCAAACCGATTTTGAAGGAATGCCAAAAAGATGGAATATTCAAAGAAAATGCAAAAGAAGCAATAGAAAAGATCGCAGTATGATTACGCCATTGATTCAAATATACGAGCATTTTGACAGTAGCCTTGAGGATTCAGCGGAGGTTGATCTCTTATCAGAGGTTTATTATTTTCATCGTTTCAAGCGCTACAAAAAGCAAGATTACTATAGCTACAAGCTGGAAAAAAGAGATCATGCCTACTATCTCCAAACAAGTTACTTCGTAGGATTGGATTGGTTAGAAAAAGAAAAATGTGCCTTATACATTGCTCCAAAATTAAATAACAATAGCCCAGAGACAGACTTTATCAGAATGTTATTTGATTGCATGCGACATCCAATTGTCGCTGATAAAATAAAGGAATTGTATACTATAAAGTGGAATGAGACCCCGATTGCAATTACCCAACAACAAGACTTATTAACGCCATTTTTAATTACGGAATTTCTTAGCATTCTCAAACAAATTGTGCGTAAGGGACTAAAAAAATCCTACTACAAAGTCGATCGAAAACTCAACAGCCGTATAAAAGGCAAGATTAATATCGGTAGAACCGTCAAGCATCAATTATCAAAACAACGGATGCTAGAAACCGCCTGTACATTTGATGAATTTGGCATCGATCACCTTGAAAATCGGATTCTCAAAAAGGCGTTGGTATTTATCAAACGATACTTACCCAATTATACTGGATTTAGAGGGAACGCCTACCTTCAAAGTATGTCTAACTACATCACACCTGCTTTTGAAAAAGTAGGAACCAATGTAAGTATTCGAGAGATCAAGACTTTTAAATCCAACGCTTTTTATAAAGAATATGACGAAGGTCTCCGCCTTGCCAAACTCATCTTAAAACGATTTGGCTACAACATCACCAAAACCTCTAAACAGGAAATCACCACTCCACCATTTTGGATAGACATGAGTCGCCTGTTTGAGTTGTATGTCTTAGGGTTGTTGAAAGACAGATTTGGAAACACAGTAACGTATCATTTTACGGCAGATAGTACCGAGGTCGATTATTTATTAAATAGTGAAGAAAAGGATGATGATGGCTTACCTTATAAAATGGTGATAGATGCTAAATATAAATTGAAATATGAAGGAAATGGTCGGCACATTGAAGATGTTAGACAAGTAAGCGGTTATGCAAGGTTAAAAAAAGTGCATGAGGAACTTAGCTTAACTTATCCATCGAGAATTGATTGTCTCATTATTTATCCAAAAAGACATGATAACAAAGAAGACTTTGCGGTAGAAACCCTACACGAAAAGAAGCTTAGGCAGTCACCAATAAAAAATTATCATGGTATTTATAAAATAGGTGTTCGACTACCTAAAATTAAAACCAATGAAAAATAAACCAGTGCAACATTGGTACAGTGTAACGTAATTAGTAATGAGCAATAAAAGATTGTTGTAAATATATCAAAGCAGGAATAATGGTAAAAAAATTCACGGAACCTCAATTAGAGCAGGCATTTATAGAATTAATAGGCAATGAAGGCTATCCTCATCATTTGGGCAATACCATTTCCCGAAAAGAGGATGAGGTAATTATTGAAGCAGACCTAAAGTCATTCTTACAGCAGCAATATCAAACCGAGGGCATTACCGATATAGAAATACAAACCATCCTTCACCAGATTCAACGCCTGCCTTCTTCTGACCTCTACGAAAGCAACAAGACCCTCATGCGTTGGCTATCAGATGGTTTTATCCTCAAACGGGAAGACCGCAGCCAAAAGGATATTTACATCCAACTGATAGATTACAGCGGATTACACCAACAAAAACAAGGAAAAAACTTAGACCAAATTTCCACCTCAAATGACATAATTGAGGAGCCATTACCTACTTATGGCAAAGACAACAACATATACAAATTTGTCAATCAACTGGAAATCGTGGGTACAGAAAAGAGAATTCCAGATGGTATAATTTACATCAATGGATTGCCCTTAGTGGTCTTAGAATTCAAATCTGCCATACGAGAAGAAGCGACTATACACGATGCCTATGTCCAATTGACTACCCGCTATAAAAGAGACATACCTGAACTATTCAAATACAATGCTTTTTGTATCATTAGCGATGGGGTGAATAATAAAGCAGGTTCTTTTTTTGCCAATTATGAATTTTATTATTCCTGGCGCAGAGTGGCGGGACTAGCAAAAGAAGTAGATGGCTTTGACAGCATGTTCACATTGATACAAGGCATGTTGCACCCCAATCGGTTGCGAGACATCATTCGCAATTTTATCTATATACCTGATGCTTCCAAAAAAGATGAAAAAATCGTTTGTCGTTATCCGCAATACTACGCTGCCAGAGCATTGTATGACAACATCAAAAAATCTCTAAAACCCACAGGCGACGGTAAAGGAGGCACTTATTTTGGTGCTACGGGATGTGGTAAGAGTTTTACCATGCTTTTCCTCACTCGGCTATTGATGAAAAGCCTTCATTTTGAAAGTCCAACTATCGTACTAATTACCGACCGAACAGATTTGGACGACCAACTTTCAGGGCAATTTACCAATGCCAAAAAATACCTTGGAGATGATACCGTCGTGAGTGTAAAAAGTCGGGAAAATTTGCGAGAGTTGCTGCAAGGCAGAGAAAGTGGCGGAGTGTTTTTGACTACCATTCACAAATTCACGGAAGACATCAAACTACTGACGGAAAGAAACAATGTCATTTGCATTTCTGACGAAGCACATCGAAGTCAAGTCAACTTAGACCAAAAAATTCGAGTTACGAAAGAGGGTGTAAAAAAGACTTATGGCTTTGCCAAATATTTACATGATTCCTTACCTAACGCTACTTATGTAGGTTTTACGGGGACTCCCATTGATGCGACAATGGATGTATTCGGAAATGTGGTTGATGCCTATACGATGACCGAATCTGTAAGGGATGAAATCACGGTTCGGATAGTCTATGAAGGCAGAGCGGCAAAAATAGCTTTGCAAAATAGTAAGCTGGAAGAAATTGAAAAATACTACGAAAAAGCTGCCGAATCAGGCGCCAATGAATACCAAATCGAAGAAAGCAAAAAAGCGATGGCAACGATGACCTCTATCATAGGTGACCCTGACCGATTACAAGAAGTTGCAGCTGATTTTGTTAAACACTATGAAAAGCGAATTGAAGAAGGAGCAAGCGTCAAAGGAAAAGCCATGTTCGTTTGCTACAAACGAGAAATCGCCTATGAGCTTTATAAAAACATCATTAAACTCCGACCTGAATGGACCGCTGTTAAAGTAGCAGAAGTAGGCGTCGAATTGACAAACAAAGAAAAACGGGAAATCAAACCAATGGAACGGGTTAAGATGATAATGACCAGAGGGAAAGATGACCCAAAAGAAATGTATGACCTGTTGGGGACAAAAGAATATCGAAAAGAACTCGACCGTCAATTCAAAAATGATAAGTCTAATTTCAAAATTGCAATAGTGGTAGATATGTGGCTTACTGGGTTTGATGTTCCTTTTTTAGATACTATTTACATAGATAAGCCAATTCGCCAACATAATTTAATTCAAACTATTTCCAGAGTCAATCGTAAATTTAAAGGCAAAAACAAGGGCTTAGTAGTCGATTATATCGGCATCAAAAAACAAATGAATCTCGCTTTAGCCAAATACAGCATAGGAGACCAAGACAACGTTGAAGATACCGCAGAATCATTGATTGTAGTTCGTAACCATTTGGACTTGTTAGCGAATATTTTCCATCAATTTGACAGTTCTAAATATTTCTTAGGAACACCACTTCAACAACTAAATACTTTGAATCAAGCCGCTGAATATGTGCAAGCAACAAAAGAGTTGGAAACCAGGTTTATGGGCTTGGTTAAGCGACTAAAAGCCGCTTATGACATTTGCGTAGGATCCGAAGAGTTGACACAAGAAGAGCGAGATTATACACACTTTTATTTGGCAGTTCGTTCCATCGTATTTAAACTCACTAAAGGAGATGCACCTGATACCGCCCAAATGAATGCCAGAGTCAGAGAAATGATAAAAGATGCGTTGAAAAGTGAAGGCGTGGAAGAAATCTTCAAAATGGGCGAAGAAGATGAAGTAGAACAAGATATTTTCGATGAAGCCTATTTAGCTAAAATCAATAAAATCAAACTCCCAAATACCAAAATCAAACTACTTCAACAGTTGTTGTCCAAAGCCATTGGAGAAATCCGAAAAGTCAATAGAGTAAGAGGCATTGATTTTACTAAAAAGATGAATGCTTTAGTCGCAGATTATAATAACCGTGATGCGAACGATGTATTCAACAGTGAAGTTTTCGAAGAGATGGCAGAGCAATTAACTAATCTAATATGGGAAGTCCACAAAGAGTTTTCAGCAGGTGACGAATTGGGAATTGACTTTGAGGAAAAAGCATTTTATGACATCCTGAAAGAGTTATGTGTCAAATATGATTTCACCTACCCAGATGATAAATTGATTGACTTGGCAAAAGCAGTTAAGGATTTGGTAGATGAGCAAGCTAAATTTCCTGATTGGAGTAAAAGAGATGATATTAAATCTGCTTTGAAAGTGGGATTGATATTATTGTTGGATGAGCATGGATATCCTCCTGTTGAACGAGATGAGGTGTATGTGGAAATATTTGAGCAGGCGGAGAATTTTAAGAAGAATAGATAATTTGGAATTTATTAAACCTAAATAAAGATAAGGATGTGTTCAAGCTTTGGTGTCCGTTTTCTGTGTCTGAATCGACTTACCTTCACGAAATATGGTGAAGAACGGCGATGATGCCAATCTGGTTTATCCATCCTCTGAATTTACAGAGCTGGTGAACTACGGTGTCTATCATAAAGTTAAGTAATTTAATTGGTTTGAGCAAATATTGCACTGCCAGTAATGTTACATAAACAACTTTCATGTTCCAAAAGCAACGCCTTGATATTCAGGGTGTTATGACGCTCACAGAAGACTTTGTTCAATCAAAAGGATAGTTGCGGGGCTTGGCGCATCCGATTTTAAAAATGAATCAAAAAAAAGACTGGTTAAAACTGAAATCCTATCCACATCTCTCTCCTAAAATTGAGGATAAGCATTTTATTCGGTCATATGTCAAGAATGAGGAGAAAGTGGCAAAACATCGGTTTTACCCTTTGCTACATTATACTATCACAGAACGCAGATTCAGAAGAGAAAATAAAGAAAATCCGATTGGAGAGTATGTAAAAACAAAAAAAAGAAAACTAAAACTCAAGTGTAGAGAAATATTTTATTCCAATCATTTGGATGCCCAGATTTATGCTTACTATGCCAAATTATTAAACGATTGTCTTGATAAAGTTTATGAAAAGAATAAAGCTCTGAACGAATCAGTTATTGCCTATAGAGCCATTCCTTTCAATGAAAATCGGAATAAATGCAATATTGATTTTGCCAAAGAGGTATTCGATTACATTAGAGATTATGACGAAAACGATTTAGTAGTTTTTTGTTTTGATGTATCCAGCTTTTTCGACACTCTTGACCATAGAATTTTGAAAAAAGCTTGGTACGAATTACTGGGAAGAAGAAACCTCCCTCCTCATCATTATAATGTCTATAAAGCCATAACTCATTTTGCTTATTTAGATGAAATAGATCTTTTTAAGGCTTTCCCTGAATTAAACATTAAAGGGCATAAGTATATTCGTTTGAAAGATATAGACACCTTTTGCCAGTCTCCGGAAGTGTTCAGAGATAAAATTTCGCTTAAAGGATTGGTGAAGTCAAATAAGGAAAAAACATCATTAGGGAAATATGTTTGGAAGAAATTTGGAATCCCTCAGGGGACACCATTAAGTGCTGCATTATCAAATGTCTATATGTTGGATTTTGATAAGCAGATGGTAGCATTAGCAAAAAAGTTTGACGGATTCTACAGAAGATATTCTGATGACATTGTATTTGCTTGTCCAAAGCGATTATCTCAAATTATTCCTTATGTATTAAAACATAAGATTACCAAAGATTTAAAGCTTAACATTCAAGATAAAAAAACTCAAAAAGTAGTTTTTCATAGAAATAATTACTCTCAAAAATGGGATGTATATACAGAAGAGAATGGAAGAATTATCCACAATAAACCTCTTGCCTACCTAGGATTTGAGTTTGATGGAACAACTGCCCGTCTAAGGAATAAAGGAGTTTCTAAATATTACCGAACCTTGAAAAGAGCGATTAGAAGAAGAGCATTTTATGCTAAGGTTACAAAGTCCAGAAAAGTAAAAATGAATGATTCTTCTATTAATGCTTGGATTTTTAGAAAAGGAATTTTCAAAAGGCATTCCCACCTTGGAGCAAAAAGGAAGAAGATTGATGGTCGAGTGTTTTGGGGAAATTATTACTCTTATGTTTTAAATGCTAATAAAATCATGGGAGGAAATGCAATTAAGAGGCAGTTACGCAATCATTGGCTGGTGATTGAAAAAGAGATAAAAAAATTTGAATCAGAATATGAATTGGAACGGAGCCCTTCAAGAAGGAAACTGGCATCAAGTAGCAAGAAACCGCTGTTCCAAATTTGCCAATTCTCATACCCGAAAAAGTTGTGGGAGATTTTTATTCACTTCCTTCGGCGAATGATGTCAAAGCTGAATCGGTAATTCCTTCGATAAGGAAGAATAATCTATAAACATCTAAATCATATTTTATGAATTATTATTTCATTTTTTTCTTAACTGCTTTTTCAATGATTTCTACTGATACTATAAGTACTGAGGACAGTATAGGAAATCTAATTTCGGAATTTGATAACTATATAGGAAAAGAGGAATATTGTGAATACTATTTTGAGATGGCTAAAGAATTAGTCGATGACTTAGAGGATGAACTTGAGGATGTAGACGAGGATGACGAGAGAGAAAGAAGTGATCTGGAGGCTAAATTAGAAGAGGCAATAAATGCAAGAGACTTTATAGCCATTTTTGGCGACTGCAACAGTAAAGGAGCATGTAGAAAGGGATTCATTCAAATGGTCTCAAGATTCGGTTGTGAGATGCGTCAAATAGGAAACTTTCTTTCTTGTGCATCTATTTACGAAATCGAAAAAGGTAAATTTATTTCTTGGATTTATATCATTGAGGATAAAGAGACAATAAAAGTTAAGTATCACTACAAAACTAGCAGAACAGAAGGAAACGCAACTATGGGGTCACAAGCAGTCCCTGTCCATACAATTCATAATAACTTTGAAACTGGGGTAAATTCCATTGAAATTAAATCACTAAAATGTATTGGTTCTGATCTCTTTATTGGAAAAAGCGATTGTTGGAATAATTGAAGTCAAGCGTTTTCATAAATTTTCAAAATAATTAAAATGGAAGAACCTTTTGCAATCATTTCAATTGGGATCATTAATGATGTGCTGGAAATCATTGACTTAGTGAGTCAAAAAGAAACTTCAGATAATGACTTTTTTCAACATGAAATAAAAAAAGCACGGCGATTAATAAAGAACCTGCCCAATAGCCCAGGCAAGGAGAGTTTTTGCTTGAGTATTAATCATAAAGATATGACTTTCAAATATTATAAAACTATCGAATTAGACGCAGAAAGTTTAACACTTAGATCCTTGCCATGGAGAATAGGTTCCAATAGAAGTGAAGAATCTGAAGATTTTATAATAAAAGCTTTATCCACTAAGATTTCATCAAAGCAATTTAAAAGCATTCAGAATTTCTTAGTTGATGCATATAGACTTCTTACTCAATACGATCAAAATGAAATTGATGTTAGTTTCAGTTGACACCAAAAAGTGTATAAAGTAATTAACCAAATCCAATTTGCCAAGGATGAATCAAAACCAATGAACCATCCCACCACAAGCGGATGCAGTATAACTTCCGCGAAGCTTAACTCATAAATTACTTTTCCGACGTAAGCATCAGGGACTTCTTTAGATTAAAATATTGCTACTAATCTTCCAAAGTCATAAACACTTTAACAACTCTAATAATAATAATTAAAGCCCTAATATTGCTATTCAAAAAGCATATTATGTCCAAACCCACAATATTCTTCGACCTAGAAACCACAGGCGTTAATATAACCCAAGACCGCATCCTCCAAATCGGAGCCATCAAGCTACATGCTGACGGCACCGAAGAAGTCAAAAATGTACTCCTCAATCCTGGTATTCCGATACCTGAAGGTGCAAGTGCCGTGCATGGTATCTATGACAAGGATATAGAAGATAAGCCCTTCTTTCGGCAGATAGCAAAAAGCTTTGCGGGGTGGTTATCGGGTTCCAATCTAGCAGGCTACAATTCCGACAATTTCGATGTACCCATGCTTATTGAGGAATTCAATCGAGTAGGAATCACCTTCCCAGATCCCGACACCAAATTCATTGATGTCCTAAAGATCGAGCGACTCGTCAATAGTCACACTTTAGGAAATACCTACAAACGGTACACTGGCGAAGAACTAGATGGTGCTCATGATGCCCTTATCGACATCTATGCGACTATCAAAATATTCCAGAAGCAATTGGAAAATAATCCAGATTTACCCTCTGACGCTGCTGAAATTGATGCACTGTGTCAGGGCGAAAATAGGAGAGTGGATTTCGCTGGCAAGCTCTATGAAAAAGATGGAGAAGTATATTGGCGATTCGGCAAACATCGTGACCAACTTGTAGCTAATACTCAAGATTATTGTAATTGGGTACTGAATTCTGATTTCCCATCTGAGACTAAAATGCAGATAAGACGAGTATTAGAGAAGCAAAAAGAGTAACATTAAACGAGATAATGACGTATATTAGGAAGGTATTTATTTCATAATTAAACAATTTATTATGGCTTTTGAAATCTTCCAAAGTGAAAAAAGCGGAAAATATTATTTCCGTCTTAAAGCAACTAATGGGCAAGTCATTTTAGCAAGTGAAGCCTATGAAAACAAAGACGGCGCCACCAATGGCGTCCGTTCAGTCATTCAAAATACTGCTGGAGGCGATGACAAATTCGACCGTAGGGAAGCAAAAGATGGCAGTTCCTACTTCGTATTGAAAGCTGGCAATGGTCAAATCATCGGTAAAAGCGAAATGTATGCTTCGAAACAAGGAATGGAAAACGGAATCAAATCAGTAATCAGCAACGCAAATGGAGCTGGAGTTACAGACCTAACCTGATCCCGTTTTCACTTTTTAAAGTTTCAAAGCTTCTGTTTTGAATTTGGAGCGGCTCTCGGCGGAGCCGCTTTTTATATTGCTGGAAATCTTTCTTCCAAATTTGCTAAGTCCCAGACGCCAAGCTGGCGAAGGTATTTATTGACTTCATCCAAAGAATGGTGTCTAAGTTGTATTTGTAGCTCCTTCAACCCTACCCCAGCCCGAACAGCAGCGACAGCGCCTGTATGTTTCCAACTATACATTTGATATTCTAAACCAAAGCCAAGCTCATTAATAATCTTACGAAAACGGCGAGTCATGTAATTCATTCCCACAGGTTTTGTTGCATCCAAATTGAAAAAGATATACTCATTCGGAGAGCGGCTCTTTAAATTCTCTAATTCAAAGCGGAATGCAAATGGGATAGTAACATATTGTTGTTTCTTATTCTTCGAGATTTCAGCCCGGACACAAATTTTCCATTCATCAAAATGGATATCCCCTACCCTAACCATACGTAACTCACCCGGACGGATAAAACAGTAATAAACAAATTGGCAAAACATCCATAATTGATAATCCTGTTCAATCAACCGATTCTTAATTCTAATAATTTGGTGTCTTTGGAAATATTTAGCGGGGGTTGAGTTAGACTTAATTTTATCAATCTTTTCGATTAATTCACCATGACCAATCTCTCGAAAAATACGCCCCAAATGTCGTCGATAGCAATTGTGGGTAGTTGCATGTCGACGCGAAATCAAATCCACAAAAAATTCAGATACAATTTTTTCATCAATCCTTTTCCTATTCACAAAACGAAGAAAACAATCAACCTTTGACTTCATTCCTTGATAAGTTTTCCTCCGCCATTTGGGCTTATGTTTTTCAAGCCAGTCTATCATTTTATATGAAATAGGTTTCTCAAGCTCAATCTCCTTTTCCCATTGCTCCCGTAAAGCCATCGCTGCAGCCATACGATCGGAAAAATTTCGATGAATATTGATACCTGCTTTTCTTTTGACCCTCTTGTTATTCCATATATAGAATAGAAACCAATCTTTTGATAAGTCTTCTGGAGAATACAGTTTGATGGTAGGCAGAAAAATTTTTTCTACTGACATTTTGAATTGTTTGCCAGTAGTAGTAAAGAAGAGGGGACACATATATGTCCCTTTTTAATATATAACCACCTGAATATCAGATAGTTAGATACCAAAGTGGAGCCTAGGGGAGTCGAACCCCTGACCTCTTGACTGCCAGTCAAACGCTCTAGCCAACTGAGCTAAGGCCCCTAAATCGCGTATAGCGGCACGAATTTACAATTTTATCGAAAAAGAAAAAATATGTATCAGAATTTCTAATTTTAATCCAATTTTCAACAAGTTTAAACTTTAAACCACTTATCATTGATCTTTCAGGGACCGCGATTATCTTTGCGCCCTAAATCAAAAGAGCTAAATAATTATATGGTTACATTAGTAATTTTCTTTTTAATATCTATAATATTCTCATTTTTATGTTCTGTTTGGGAAGCGGTATTATTAAGTATTCCTCCTTCCAAGGTAGAAATGAAATTTCAAGAAGGAGGCAAAGTAGGCGAATTGCTGAAAAAGTTCAAAGATAACATTGATCAACCGCTTGCTGCTATTCTAACACTCAATACGATTGCACATACGGTTGGAGCAATTGGAGTTGGAGCTTCTGCTGAAAATATTTGGCCTGAAGGATCTGGTATAGACCTCCCTTTATATTTTACGGATTTGCATATTGGAGCTGGAGTCATTGTGGCAATATTGATGACTTTGGCCATATTAATTTTATCTGAATTGATTCCTAAAACCATAGGGGCCAATAAATGGGAAGATTTAATTGGATTCACCGTAAAATCTTTGGAGTGGGTCATATGGCTTTTGTGGCCACTTGTTTGGTTAGGACAAAAAATAACTAAATCATTAAAAAAGGATAAATCCAAAAGTGTATTAAGTAGAGCAGACTTTTCAGCAATGACCGCTTTAGGAGAAAAGGAGGGGGTGTTTAAAGCTGGCGAATCCAAAATCATTCATAATTTATTGCGTTTCAATGAAATTCGTACTAAGGATATCATGACTCCTCGGACGGTCGTTATTGCCGCAAAGGACGACATGACTATTCAAGATTTTTATAATAAAAACAAAACTTTACGATTTTCCCGTATTCCTATCTATGATGATACAAAAGACCACATCAATGGTTTTATTTTGAAAGATATTCTACTCATTAATTTAGTTAACAATAACGGAAACAAATTACTAAAAGAAATAAAACGCGAAATCTTAATTGTCCACGAACGGTTAAATATCCCTGATTTATTTAATAAACTAATGGAATCTCGGGAGCATATCGCTTTAGTTGTAGGCGAATTTGGAGGGATGTCAGGTATTGTAACCATGGAAGATGTCATAGAGACGCTACTCGGAATGGAAATTGTCGATGAGTTTGATAATACGGCAGATATGCAGCAATTAGCAAGAAGGAATTGGGAAAAACGGGCAGAAGGATTAGGAATTTTAAAAAATAATGAAAATGAGAACATCGATCCTAAACAATAAAAAATCAGTATTCTAAACATGCGTATAATAGGAGGAAAATTTAAAGGAAGAAAATTTTATCCACCAGCCAAAAACTGGCCAACTCGCCCCACGACTGATTTTTCAAAAGAAGGCTTGTTCAATATTCTTCAAAATAACTTAGACTTTGAAGATTTAAAGGTTCTTGATTTATTTGGTGGAACAGGCAATCATTCTTATGAATTCATTTCCAGGGGTTGTTCTGATGTCACTTATGTAGATAAATTTTATGGCTGTGTCTCTTTTGTAAAAAAAACGTCGGAAACACTAGATATACAAGATAATTTAAAAATATTTAAAGCAGACGTTTTCAAATTCATCAAAAGAACTCAGGAAAAATACGATTATATATTCGCTGGACCTCCCTACCCCTTACCCACCTTGGATACCATTCCGGATGAAATTTTTAAGCATGAATTATTAAAGGAAAATGGATGGTTCGTTCTGGAACACAACCCAAATCATGATTTTACAGATCATGAGCATTTTCTAATGGCAAGAAATTATGGAACGACTATATTTAGCTTTTTTGAATAAACTATGATATAGCAATTAAGTAATCTGGGTTGATTAATCGGGTAAAATTTAGAGTTAAGATTTTTTTGATAGTTTTTACCAAAAAATCAATGCATAGCACCGCTACGGATTTATTTTTTTGTAAAAAATGGCGGAAAAAGATAGCTATAAATTACCCGATTAATTGGCTCTCATTATTTAGGTATAATTAGCCTCCATTGAATCAATATTCCCTTGAAAGTAAAGTTTCTTTTGAGTTAATTCAAAAGCACAAAGTTGCCCCATTTCAATGTCCCGCCGAAAACAACCATTGTCAATATTAACGACTTGAATAGTATCTAAAAATTCTAAATCCGTCTCAATCATTGTCCTACTTTTGGGCGTATGTCCATGCACAATAACTCGATTTTTCAACCATCCATAATCCACATTTTGATACCAAGACCGAATCCACCGCATTGCATGTAAGTCCTCCAATGGATTTTTCCTTTCAAAATTAAGCCCTGCATGTACCAATAAATAATCATCAACTTCAACATAAGGAGATAGCTCCTCAAAAAATCGCCAATACCTCCTATCTATGCCGTTCAAGTCATTGGTTCCAAAGCTTCTTAGTGTTCTTTCCCCACCCCAATAGTTACACCATGTCTTTAATTGGTCTTTGTCGACTCTTGATTTCATTAGACCTTCTTCATGATTCCCTTTCAAACAACTTACGGAATGTCCTGAGTCTTGCAATCTAAAAATGGTATCTAAAACACCCTTTGAATCTGGGCCTCTATCTATATAATCTCCTAAAAGAAACAATTGGTCAGATTTCGAAAATTCAATTTTTTTCAACAAAGCATTGAATGTTTGATTACATCCATGAATATCAGAAATCGCAAATTTTCGCATAAAGTTTTTATATTTTTGTATCTAGAAAAACGCATATCAAAAGTAGTTCAATCAAATGAAAAAGTATTTTTATTGGTATAGTTGGGTAGTAACTTTTATGGCGGTCTTTGTACCTACTTGCTCATTTTCTCAAGAAAACAATATTTCCGGACTTTGGGTTGGATACAACACCCAAGAATCTGATGGTAGTTATAGCAGCAAATATAAATTTGAGATTTATATCAACCAAAAGGACAGTGTCGTTATCGGACGCACCTATGCAACAGTGGGCAGTATCTTTGCAGAAATGGAGTTGGTTGGTAAATTAATAGATGGTAAGTATTTACAATTTCAAGAAACGAAGGTAATTGACTTCAAAGCTGAAGATGGAATGGAATGGTGTATAAAAACAGGAATATTAACCTTAACCAAAATTGAAAATCAATGGCATTTGAGAGGAAGTTGGAAGGGAACAACCTCTTTTAGCGACTGCATTCCTGGTAAAGTTTTTTTGAACAAAGTAGAACCCAGAGCTTAGAAATATGCTCTTTTTTCGATTAAGAACGGTAAAAAATCATATAGCTTTCCACTTTTTTTCCATTTTCTTGGGTACAACCTACTAAAGTAAGTGTTTGGGTATAAATGCTTTAAACTTAATTTACTGCAACATCGCGCCAAATGCGCCCGTATCGTAATGTTGAAGGGCAGTCGACGGCGGGCAATTATAGTCCAAGCATTACTTAATTAAGCTAAGTGCTAGGACAAAATCAAGTCATAGATTACTGGAGCATTGCCGTAAAGCGGCTCGCTCCAGTAAATGGTGGTTATGGAGGGGAGTCCAATTTAAAAATCTGAAAGTCAGCTTTTTTAATTTGTCTCCCCTCCAAGCCTCCTCTACAGCAACCGGCGCCATTGGCGCGATGTTGCAGTATTTAAGTGCAACTTAATTCTGTCCAAGCACTTACTAACAAAAAGTTAAACACTGGTTACCAAAGGTAATATTCGTCCTTTCAATAGACGAAAAGAAAAATCAATTACGTTACTAGTTTTTGCTTCTTATATTCGCTCAAAATCATCAACTATGAAAAACTCTTTATTCAAAATTGCGCTTCTCTTTTTCATTGGTTTACATTTCCAAGCAGCCGCCCAAATTGAAGAATTACAAATGAAAATTGTTCAAAGTAAAGGTGTTGTATTTGGGGTTACTGAAATGGAATTAATTGACGAATTAATGTTTACCATGCCTGGTTTAGGGAGCAGTTCCCGAGATATGCTGACGGAGCAATCAGTCAAACCATATATGATGCCCCCAAGAAAAATCGCGGCAAAAGGTTCGGCAACTAGTTATGCCATTGCTTCTTGCTTAGAGTTTTATGTCAACTTTGACAAAAATTACAAAGTCAATCTTAGTCCTGATTTTATTGAGCTCAATTTAGGACAAAAAAAGAACTATCCCATCAAAGATGCTTTCACGTTTATGTCATCCACAGGTACCGTAAGTGCAGCTATAATGCCGTATGAATCCAAGACAATTCCGGCTGGTGTCTTTGCAACTGAAAAATATAAAATTGCTAATTTCTTGCACATATTTCGACCAGAAATGAAAACTCGACAAAAGGTATTTGAGGCAAAAAAAGCACTGATGCGAGGCAACCCAGTGATCATTGAAATGCAAATACCTGAAAATTTTAAAGACTTAAAAAACACAAAATATTGGATGCCATCAACAGACAAACCGACCGAGACTCACCCATTCGTTATTGTAGGCTTTGACCAAGACCTAGAATCGTTTGAAATATTAAGCACTTACGGCAGTGAATGGGGACGAAATGGATATATGTGGGTGGAATTTGACGATTTAGCAAAATACGCCACTGATGGTTTTGTGATGGTTCCTAATCAATATTAAAATATAGACCACCCATTTTTACCAAAAACATAATTTGGGAGGACTCCTCTCCCCTTTCTTCCGCCATTCGTCGAAAACCTTTTCTATCTTTTCTTCAAAATTTCGTAAATTCGATTATTTAAAAATCTAGGTTGAAATGAAGAAAAAATCTATAGCTGCTTTCTTTGCCTTCCCATTTGGGGTATTTGGGTTACATCGCTTTTATTTAGGACAGCGACTTTTTGGTATTTTGTACTTAGCCTCCTTTATTTGGGGTATTTACATTGCTGAAGCTATTTATTGGATCGAATTTCCTTTTCTACTGATTCCTGCTGTTATCAGTTTTGTTGATGCGATGCTATTTTGGGCAATGTCTAAAGAAGACTTTGATGCTAAATACAATAGGCAATATGTAGGATATGCCAGTCGAAAACAGCCTAAAAAATCAACATTTTCCAATCGATTTTCAAGAAAATCACCTAGACACAATCGATTCAAAATAGAAGGTATTGAAAAATTTAAAGATTTTGATTTTGAAGGTGCCATTGAAGATTTCAAATTATCTCTTGGAGTAAATTATGAAGATCCTGCGGCTCACTTTAACTTAGGATGTTGTTATTCTTATTTAGAAGATGGTGACGCTGCTTTTTTTCACCTCAATAAAGCAGTAGAGTTTGGTTTTGTCGATTTTGAAAAGATATACAAGCACGAGTCACTTGCTTGGTTGCGGGTTCATCCTCAATTTGAGACATTCGTCAAAAACGGATATCGTCTAACTGCTGCTCTTCCAGAATCAAAAATTGGACTTTTAGAAACATTCCCAGAGCCTGAATCTGAGTTTGACACAACAAACGAAACAGAAGAAGATTTACTAGATCAAATAGTAAAACTTGGTGATCTTCGCGATAAGGGCATATTAACCCAAGAAGAATTTGTTTTGCAAAAGAAAAAATTGTTGGGATAAACTAAAAGACTAAGAAAAGCCTATATTTCAACTTCAAAAACCCTCATTTCAACGACCATTTTTGTCATTAATCTCCATACCAAATAGTTTTGTTTTCATAAAAAGGAGAGGTAGATTTGGCAATTCCAAATCAACGCTCCGAACTCATAAATCACAGAAAATGAATACGAAATTATTTGTCCTATTTTTATTTGTATCTAGTTTTTTTATTCAAGGATGTATCCCTTCGCTTCATCCCCTTTACACAAAAGATAAATTAGTTTTTATTGAAGACTTACTAGGAATATGGACTAATTCGGATATGCCATTAGAGGAGAAAAAACTAGAAATCACCCTAAACGATGAAGAAAAAAATCTTCCAGAATTATGGTCATTTGAAAAAGCGGATGATGATTATTATAAATTAATTCATGTAGACCTTAATGGCAGAGCTGCAAGATTTGATGTTCATGTTGTCCAACTAGGAGAAAATTATTTCATCGATTTTTTTAGAGAGGATCCAAACAAAAAAGACCTAGAAAAATACAATTTTGCCTTTCAAGGGGATCAAATAAATGATATGGAAGCCTTTCATCTAATGCCTGTCCATACCTTCGCAAAATTGGAGATTACAGATTCCCATGTCAATATTAGTATGTTTGATCATGAATTTTTAGAGAAGCTTTTCAAAGAAAAAAGGATACGATTAAAACATGAAAATGTTGATGGTACCATTGTTTTGACTGCTCAACCTGAAGAATTGCAACAATTTATGATGAAATATGGTGATGATGAAGATGCCTTTTTGGATCCAACTACATTGCACCGAAAGTTTTAGTTTGAATACCCATTCGCGCAATAATAAAAGCCTCAAGCTATCACAATTATAGATAATGAAATACCTAATTATTAAATATTTCACCCAGAATAGAGTTGTTCAACATGCTTTATTCTGGGTGTTTTCCTTCTATGTTCTCAATCGACTTTTCTCAAAGGAATATGGTGATGAATTATTGAGAATAAACCTCGTCTATACAGCCCTATTTCATTTGAGTTTATTCCTTGTCGTTTATCCCAATTTATTATTTTTCATACCCCGTTTTTTACAAAAAAAAAAATACTTCTTATACCTCCTCTCCTTAATCGCCACTATATTAGTTGGCATATATTTTAACTTATTTACCTTTAATTATCTGTCCAATAAATTATTTCCAGACTATTATTTTATTTCCTATTACCAATTCAAAGATATTGCTCAGTTTATCATCGCTTATATTGTGATTACGATGCTCTTAAAACTATCAAAAGGATGGTTTAAACTAATTGAAAATCAATCTATTATCAATAATCTTGAAAAAGAAAAACTCAATGCAGAACTAAGTGCATTAAAGTCGCAAATAAACCCGCATTTTTTGTTTAATAGTCTCAATAATTTGTATTCACTGGCATTAGATAAGGATGATCGGATACCTGAATTAATCCTCAAGTTATCTCAAGGAATGCGCTATATGTTATATGAATCTAACGACCATTTTGTACCGTTAAAAAAAGAGATTGAATACCTTGAAAACTATTTAGAATTACAGAAGTTAAGGACAAATAATAAAGCCAAAATCCACTTTACCGTTAATGGTGATCCAACCAATATTCAAATCCCTCCGATGATTTTTATTCCATTTGTGGAAAATGGCTTTAAGCATGGAATCAAGGGTGATATAAACAATGCTTATATAAGCATAGAACTAACAATTACAGAAAAAAAATTAATATTCAATACAGAAAACAATAAAGGGGAATTAGATGAGATAAGCCCCGAAAAATACAAGGGCTTTGGACTGAAGAACGTCAAAAGAAGATTATCCTTATTGTATCCTAAAAAACACAACTTGAAAATTTCAGATGATCCCAATATTTTCTCCATTGAATTAGAAATCCTTAATTTGTAATTTATGAATTCAATCCGTTGCCTGATTATTGATGATGAACCACTTTCTATAAGAATTTTGGAAAAATATGTTAAAGAAATGCCCAATATAGAATCTATTGGCTCTTGCGAAAACGCATTTGAAGCGATGGAAATATTGAAAAAGGAAAAAATAGATGTACTCTTCTTAGATATAAATATGCCTAAATTATCTGGTTTAAGTTTGATGAAATCCCTAACAAACCCACCGTTGGTTGTTTTTACAACTGCTTATCCGGAATATGCTATCGAAGGGTTTGAACTAGAAGCAGTCGATTATCTATTGAAACCATTTTCATTGGAAAGATTTATTAAAGCGGTTCAAAAAGTTGAAGAAAAGTTAGCCTTCATTCAGTCACTAAATCGAGATGAAAAATCATCTGAATTTTTATTTATCAAATCAGATAAAAAACTATATAAAATTGATTACCAAGACATTACTGCACTTAAAGCGTATGGAGATTATGTAAAAATAATTACTCCAAAAAAGACCTTCTTAACGAAAGAAAAATTAAGCCAACTAGAAAATGAATTACCGAAAAGTGAATTTTTTCGAATACACCGTTCTCACATTATTGCTTTAAATAAAATTGAATTTATTGAAGGTAATTTGGTTAAAATCGGAATGGAAAAGTTGCCTATAGCTAATACGTATAAAGAGATGCTGATGGAAAAACTAAAGAAAGGATAGAGCAAATAATGGTTTAAAACTTTAACTTATTTCATTTGAATGTTCCATAAGTAAAACTTACTTTTGCGAACCTCGAAAAATTGATTTAAATAAGTTGATTCGGCAAATTCAGCCGAAAATTAGAACCTGATAGAGCTTAACTGCTCTATCAGGTTCTTTTAAAAAATAGTAAATCGGGATTATATTATTGGCTGTTCGATATTAGGGAAGAAACTTTATGTAACCTTCATTCCTAATAAATTACCAATCTTTAATCACCATTCACAAATCACCATATAATGCAAGCATTAAACAAAGAGTACAGCGACGAATTAGAACGAATCGCAAAAGAATTGCAGGCTTCCGAAGAATTAGCGCTGTATCTTGAGGAGGAAGAAGAAGCTCAGTATACTCGCCTAAAAGAAATGTTTGAGCCTCAAATCGGCTTACTTTACGATAAACTTTCTGAATTCCACCCATTACAAATTATTCCATTCGAAGAGAGGCTGTTGCAAGATGATTTCGAAGGTTTGTATTTACCTAAAATTCTGGGTTATTCTGTTTTGCGGGGAGAGATAAACGAAAATTACAAATACAAGCGACCGCAAGAGCATTTTAAAGCTGTTTTGATGGCAATTTGTAATTCTGCCAATTTTGATATTCTAAAAAAACGAATTGGACAATCCATCCAAATGGGATTCTCTTTAAGTAGTGATATATGGATAACTAACCTTATTACACCTATCGAGAATCGAAGAATAATGTATTTCTTGCAGGGTCAAAAATTAGAAAAATATCGTGATATTCGAGTTCGTAAAGTTTTACATGATCGGTATAAAAGACAGTTTCGAGATCACAATTTCATGACAGCTGACTTTCCAACCAATATGTCCGAACTTAAAGTTTTATGGTCTGAGGTGAAAATTTTCATGAAGTATAGAATTAACTTGAAAGCCGATAATTCAAGTGTTATTCCTTTCATCAAAGAACTCATTTCAAATAAAGAATTCCAGGGCACCCAGGAACATCTTCAAATTTTAGGATTATATGCCAATTTCTTTGATCTAAATGAAGAAAATCAAGCACACTTATCTTCAGTACTCAATACGACTCGGAAAGACTGGAACGGTTTTGAAGAATCTTGGTTAAGATTGAATCTTGAATTTCACAATGACCCAGAGTTAAAGTTGGATAATAAAGCGGACGATAGAGTATCTAACCTTCTAGATAAGTCAGTAAATGATGAATTGTCAGAATATTATAATCTGTTAGATATTATCCATAGCAAAGGTTACGTCCATGAAGAAGCACAAGAAGCGGTTAAGGAATTTTATACACAACATAGAGGTCTTTCTTTATTGAATGAATGTGCTCGTAAAACTATTTACAGCTATATTGCGCGATTGATGAAGAACTTGGAGCAAAGAGAATATCGTGAATTTTTTCAATTGACTAGAACCTTCACAGTTTACATGAAGATATTCCAAAACCAACAGTTTAACCAGGATGTGAAAGATCTATTTATGGCTTATGTTCGTAAGCTGCTTAAATTCTATACAGATAAACGAGGAAAAGATTATCAAGACATTAAAAAATTCGTAGGTGTTACCTTCCAAGATTTGAAATTCTTGAAAGAAAAAGAAGTTGTTGAATTGTTTAAAACAAGAAGAAAAAGGAAAAAGCCGGTAGCTTAAACAATATCTTATTTATTGTATTTAATGAGCGGTCGGTGCATCTCCGACCGCTCATTTTATTTTCACTAATTTATGTCTAGACTAATAATAATTTCAAATAGACTTCCTGTAACCATTGATAAAAAACATGGCGAATTGTTTTATCACCCAAGTGCTGGTGGTTTAGCAACGGGTTTAGCCTCTTTAGATGCCTCTATTGAACGATTATGGATTGGATGGCCAGGTGTTCCTATCAAAAATGCTAAGCAAAAAGAAGACATAAAAATTGATTTAGAAAAGGATAGTTTGATTCCAGTTTTTTTATCGAAAAAGGATATCGAATTATATTACGAAGGCTTTAGTAATAAAGTCATTTGGCCTCATTTTCATTATTTCACCCAATTCACTACCTATCAAGATGAATATTGGGAAGCCTATCAACAAGTGAATAGAGCCTTTGCCGAAGTTGTGATCAAAAATGTTCGACCTAATGATTATGTTTGGGTACATGATTATCAATTAATGCTATTGCCTGGCATGATTCGGGAACACTTCCCGAATATTTCCATCGGCTTCTTCTTACATATTCCCTTTCCTTCATATGAAATCTTCAGGATGCTGCCTTGGCGTAAAGAGATTTTAAAAGGCGTTTTAGGTGCTGACCAAATTGGATTTCATACATTCGGTTATATGCGACATTTTTTGAGTGCCGCATATCGAATCACTGGTCATGAGCATCAATTTGGAAAAATCACAATTGAAAACCGCTTGATTAATGTCGATGTTTTTCCTATGGGGATTGATTACAATAAATACGCCTCAACAGAGACCAACCTTTTTGAAGAAGACAAAACATTTATTATTAAGCAACTGGCCAATCGTCAAAAGTTAATAATTTCTATTGACCGATTAGACTACACCAAAGGGATTCCTCAACGAATTAAAGCATTTGAAAAATTTCTTATAGAAAATCCACAATATCAATCCAAAGTTACCTTTGTCATGATTGTCGTGCCTTCTCGTTCAAATGTGGACACATACTCAGAACTCAAAAATGAAGTAGATACACTTGTAGGAGCCATTAACTCTAAATACTCGACTTTTAATTGGTCCCCTATCAATTATATGTATCGATCATTGACATGGGCAGAATTGACTACCCTCTACCAAGTCGCAGATATAGCAATGATTACCCCCCTTCGTGATGGGATGAATTTGGTCGCCAAAGAATATATTGCCTCCAAAGAAGCCACAAAAAAAGGAGTTTTAATTTTGAGCGAAATGGCTGGTGCGTCCAATGAATTGACCGATGCACTTATCGTTAACCCACAAGATGCAAATGACTTAGTAGCCGCTATGATTCAGGCACTAGAAATGAATGAAAAAGAGCAAGCATTTAGATTAGAAAAAATGCAAAAAAGGCTCAAAATACATACGGTAAAGTCTTGGGCAGAAAACTTTATGAAAGAACAAATGAATCTCATGGAACAACAAAAAAATCAAGCTGTCAAAACACTAAATTCAGAAGATAAAAAAGCACTACTAAATGCTTATAGAAATGCCAAAAATCGTCTTTTAGTACTTGATTATGATGGCACATTAATGGGTTTTCAAAATGATCCAAAAGCCGTATCTCCGGATAATGAGGTCATTCAAATTTTAACCCTACTTAAACAAGATAAAAAGAATTGTGTGATTGTAAATAGTGGTCGAGATAAACCTGTGTTAGAAGAATGGTTAGGTTATTTGGATATTGATTTTGCAGCAGGTCATGGTGTATATATCAAGCAAAATGGGAAATGGTCTGTAAACCCAGGAATCTCCAACCAATGGAAAAACGAAATTAGATTAGTTTTAGAAAATGTTGTTGAGAGAACACCCGGTACTTTCATTGAAGAAAAGGAATATTCATTGGCTTGGCATTATCGACAAATTGACAAAGGACTCGGAGAAAAACGGGTTCGTGAGTTTCGAGACGTATTGAATTATTTAACTGCTAATTTGGACTTACAGGTTTTGGAAGGAAATAAAGTAATCGAAATCAAAAGCGCTGGTGTAAACAAAGGTAAAGCACTGTTTAATTGGCTTAATGGGGGTAGATATGACTTCATTTTCGCCATCGGGGATGACCACACCGATGAGGATATTTTTAAAGCTTTAACTAATGAAGCTTTCACTGTAAAAGTTGGATTAGAAAAATCGGACGCTCGATTTCACGTAAGAAAAGTTGAGGAGGTTCGTCAATTATTGAATGAAATGACAAAATAGAATAAACCTCCCAATCGGCTTTTGACAAGTATTCGTCTAAGGGACTGGCTAATGATAATAGAAATCTTCAACTTCGAGGCTTTCTTAGAATTTGTGTGTTGCACCTTCCTACATTCAGACTTCAATGCGAACACTAAGCTCTAAGGTTAATAAAATCTCAACATGAAAAAGATAACGCCTTTCGCCTCTGTTACCCAAGCAATGAAATCATTAGACAACGGTGGTCGATTCTTCAATTTTTTCACAGAAGCCAATGACGGAGTAATTTCTGGGGCAGAATTGAGCAAAGCTGTTGGATTGGGTCGTAGTTACCAATCCCTCATGCTTTTCCTTCAAATGTCTCTATCGAAATTGGATGAATTCGGTCAACAAAAAGTTCTTTCGAAGTTAAATGATAAATTAAAAAAGAAATATCAGAAATTTAAGGCTCAAGAAATTCCCCTTTCTGAAGTTGAATCCACAGCCACGGTTTCTTCAAGTGTATTGCTAACTGGTGTTCCAAGATTGAAAGAATCGAAAACTGAGTTCTCAGGCTTTATTTATGTTCCTATCCAAGCTGGAGATGTGACCTCTTTTATGATGGTTCCAATAATGGATCAATATGATGTTTATGATTTAACAGATGAAAATTCAGGTGAATCTTTTGTCATAGCACATATAAAAGGGAAGGAAAAACTACCAGAAAAATCAATCAAAGTAGGGGGTATTTTGAAGGAATTGAAAACGAAAGCAGAAAAAGAGAGTGGCTCAACGATGTATATGGATGCTGCATATCACATTTAATAAAAACAGATAAAGTCGCTCCAATTGAAACCCTAAAATAGTACTCATTTTCCTTTTCGATTATCCCAAAAATAAATCAATCGGAGATTGACTCTAGCCACTTGAAAAATCATAAAGGTATTCTCATCAATAGCAGCAATTCGAAATCGGTCATTATGTTCAAAACTCGAAAAGGACCTTGGTGATTCAGTTATAATAGCGATTGCTTCTTCCGTTTTATCCAAGAAGCGCAACACAGAATCTCGTGTTCCTTCTGTTTCAATTATTTTCAAAAGATTATTGAATTCGTCTTTTGCGGTTGGAGTCCAATAAAGGGGTAGGCTCATTTTAGTATTGTTTTCTGATTTTTTTTATTACTTTTTCATGTTCAGCGAATTTCCATTTTTCTAATTCTTTAATGGATTTTTCTAACATCGTCTCATCATAATCCGTCCATTCGGGTTGGGGAGTCTCCTTGTTTTTTTCTGCTTCTGGGTCTAATAAACTCATGCTTAATTGTTCAAATAAAGGCTGATTTTTGCCAATAAAATAGCAAAAATCAGCCCATTTTATATAATTAGTGATTCAACAAATTACTCTTCAATTTTCCTTCCAGGCGTATAAGGAGCACCCAACTGATTCAATCTATCCTCCATACTTTTCAAGTCACCTGAAACAAATTTATTAAATCGCTCCAAAATCGGTGTAAAAGCTTTTTTGGCAATTCGGAAACCTTCCTTTTGAGTATTTGTCGGTGCCGAAGTTGAACCCCACATCTCTCCTAAAACTGAGCCAACTCTTGAAGCGATTGAATAATCAGCCGGCAAATCTAAGGTACCTTTCAAACGGTCTCCATACATCGATGTGCTGATTGAATCCATTTCATCTTCCATTTTTTTCAAATCGCTTGTTAAGTCATTAGTAGGCGTTGACATTGCATAAACTGCTTTTCTAATATGACGTAACTTATTATTCACATCTCGCATTTGAGATCCCATAGCGGAGAATTTACCTTGTAAAGTACCAACTTCAGCCTGAAAATCAGCTAAAGCTTTTTTATCCGCTGCTGGTAAGGTGGTACCTTCTAAAAATTCCAAATTGAAATTGGTTGGAGGCACTAACTCCTTCATCTCGCCATTGATACTTTGAGATAAACTCACTGAATATTTTCCAGGCATAGCGCGAAGACCCGTGCTTGGATTTCCAAAAATACTTCCAGAGGACGATCGTAAACTTACTGGACGATAATCCGCTAAACGACCATCCCAAACAATCCGATTAACGCCCTTTTTAAGTCCAGTCTTCATTTTTCGAATGATGCTCCCAGCATTATCTCTAATCGTGAACTCTAAATAAGAGCTTTCTTCTTCCCGTTCAGCTTTGAGCTCTTCATAAGTTGGATATCTAACGTCTTTACCTTCCTTAATTAATTTTTTCTCAGCAGCCTGACGACGAGCTTTTAAAGTTTTGTACTTGTCTTTTACAAAATAGGTGAAAGTTGCGCCAACAGGAGGATTTTTGGCAGAATAATAGGCGTCCCCTTGAAATGCATTTCCTCTCAATCCTAATGGAGTTCTTTCTACAAAAACTAGGGCGTCTTTAATAGGAAAGATGTCAGCGTCTTTTGCAAAAGTTTCCTTGTCAGTGCGCCGTAATGGAGAATAATCATCCAAAACGTAAAATCCTCTTCCGAAGGTTGCAATCACCAAATCATTTTCTCGTTGTTGAATAGCTATATCTCTAACGGCAATGGTCGGTAAACCAGCTGAAAGCTTCTTCCAGTGCCCTCCTCCATCAACAGTAACAAAACAACTAAACTCCGTCCCTACAAATAATAAATCTTTATTTACATGGTCTTCAGCAACTGAATAGGTCGAACCTCTTTCAGGTAGATTGGCATTCATACTCTTCCATGTTTTTCCTTTGTCTGAACTCTTGTAGAAATATGGTTTAAAGTCACCGTTTCGGTGATTATTAAAACAAGCATATACGACATTTTCATCGTGTTGACTTGCCAAAAGCATGTAAACAAAAGTTTGATCAGGTACATCAGGAAAACTGGATATTTTCGTCCAATTTTTGCCACCATCTTCTGTGATTTGAATCAATCCGTCATCTGTTCCGGCATATAACAAGTTTTCATTGATTGGTGATTCTGAAAATGAAACTATGGTTCCATATTGAGAAGTCGAAGCATTTTTTGCAACGGCGTCCATACTTTGCACCCGACCCATTACTTTAAAAGTATTTCTGTCCAATTGTCGAGTTAAATCTGGCGAAATAACCTCCCAAGTATTAGCTCTATCATCCGATCGAAATACCTTGTTTGCGGCATAATATACTCTACCTGATTTGTGAACTGAAGTTGCCAAAGGAGCATCCCAATTCCAACGATAAGCATCTTCTCCATCTCTAGGTTTAGGTTGGATCCCCATTCTCTCCCCTGTTGCTTTATCATACCGAGTAATCCCCCCATATTGATACTGAGCATAGACAATATTGGGATTATCTGGATCAATAGCAGACTCAAATCCATCTCCTCCCTGTGTAACAAACCAATCATGATTTACAATTCCGTGCTGATTTCGAGTTCTTGAAGGTCCCCCCATACTAAAATTATCTTGGGTTCCACCATATACATAATAGAAAGGTTTTGAATTATCTACCGCCACTTTGTAAAACTGGGTTACAGGCAAATTATCTTTATAGTGCCAAGTTTTTGAAGCATCAAAACTCTCATAAATCCCACCGTCACAACCCACCAAATAGTAATTGGTATCATTCGGATCGATCCACATTGAATGATTATCAACATGCTTATAATTTTCATTTACAGAACTAAAGGTCTTGCCTCCATCATTTGAGACTTGCATATAAGTATCCATCGCAAAAACGACATCCGGTTTTGTTGGGTGTGCCACGATTTCTGAATAGTAATTTCCTCTAGTAAAATAAGAACTTCTCTTTTCCCATCTAGCCCCACGAGAGGTTGTGCGATAAAACCCACTACCCTTTTCCGCTTCTACCATTGCATATATTATCTCAGGATCTGCAGACGAAATAGACAAGCCAATTCGACCCATCACACTAGGTAATCCAGAGTTAATCTTTTTCCAAGTTTTACCTCCATCCATAGATTTTTGCATACCACTTCCGGCACCACCACCAACATAAGTAAATTGTCGCCGCCTTCTTTGGTACATAGCCGCATACAATATATCTGGATTACGTGGATCCATAACCAAATCTGTACAGCCCGTATTTTCATCAACAGTTAAAACAGCCTCCCAATTTTCGCCACCATCTATACTTTTATAAACGCCCCGGTCTCCACCACCTGACCAAAGTGGGCCAATAGCAGCTACCCAAATCACATCTGAGTTATCCGGGTGAACAATAATTTTCCCTATATGCTCTGATTCTTTCAGACCTTTATGTTTCCAACTTCGACCACCATCTTCTGATTTATATATTCCATCCCCATATCCAACCGACCGTTGGTTGTTATTTTCTCCTGTTCCAACCCAAATAATATTGGGATTGCTGGGATCAATTGTCACACAACCAATCGAATAAGAACCTTGTCCATCAAAAATGGGTTGATATGTAGTACCAGAATTTGTCGTTTTCCAAACGCCACCAGAAGCTGTGGCAACATAATAAACACTACGATTATCTGGATGAACTGCTATGTCAGCAATACGTCCTGAAGTAAAAGCAGGTCCAATATTCCTCCATTTCAATCCGGAAAGAGAAACCGTATCCAGAAAATACTTGGGTGTTTCCGTTTTATCTTTGGATTCATCCTTTTTCTTCTTCTTTTGCGCAAATAAATGGCTGGATGGCATTAAGAAAGCCATTGCCAAGAATAAATAAAACACTTTTTTCATATTGGTAAATTTTGTTTGTTGAAAATCCATAAACAGTCTAAATTGCTAAGGTAAGTGATTTTATGTATTTTGGGATTTTGATATTTAATAGAATTGTTTTGAAAACTACTTTTATTTCAGATACGCATGGTCAATACAAAAGACTCACGAAGCATATTCCCAACGAAACAGAACTATTAATTCACGCAGGTGATCTTTCAAAATTAGGTACCCTTCCTGAAATTGCTTCGTTTATGGATTGGTTTGAAAATCTTCCAATCAAACACAAAGTATTTATTGCTGGAAATCATGATTTTTTAATGGAAAATGAACCTACTATATTACAATCATTATTAGATAATTATTCAAATTTTCATTATTTAGAAAATAGTGAAATTGAAATAGAAGGTATTCGAATCTGGGGATCACCAATATCTCCATTCTTTTTTAATTGGGCATTTAATGCTCATCGGGGAGCCCCAATTAGAGCATATTGGGACAGGATTCCAGATAATTTGGATATTTTAATAACACATGGGCCACCTTTCGGATTTGGAGATATGACAGCTAGAAATGAAAAAGTAGGTTGTGTAGACTTATTAGAAAAGGTAGAAACAACAAAACCCAAATTTCATGTTTTTGGGCACATTCATGAATCTTATGGAATCTCCAAGAATAAAGCCACCACCTTTGTCAATGCATCGGTTTTGAATTTGAAATATGAATTGGTTAATTCGCCAATCATGGTTGAACTTTAGATTCCTTTTTGGTTAGGAATATTGCCATTAATATTTTATTAAAAATCGGTATAATCTATATAAAAAAATTATAAAGATCAATGTCAAACCCAATAAAGCAAAAGTTAAAGTCAATCTTAATTTTACTTTTGGTCATCTTACTTTCAAGTGTTGCTGGAGGAAGTTTTGCAATTCATAAGATCCGAACAAATACCAAGGAAAAGAACTTCATGATTCAAAATGGATGTTGGAGTGTCAATCCAAAAATGGATTTAACTGACCGTTATCAAAGAGCATTAATATCTATGATTGGACTTTTTGCATTGCGCGAAAGTGAGGTTTTATATTTTATAGCGAGCCAAGATAGCGATGGTCAACCTTTAAGTTCAGAATATAATTATATACTCGAAGGAACTGCTCCAGATACTAGATATTGGAGTTATACTTTGTACGGAGAAGATTATTTTTTGGTAAAAAATGAAGCAAATAAATTTGGTTTCAATTTGAACAATATTCAATATTTACCTGATTCATCTAATCTACCTGAGCTGCCAAAAAATACTCGAAAAAACCATCAAATCTCGATTTCATCAGAACCTAAAGGAGACAATTGGTTGCCTTGTGGTAATGAACAACAATTTTATATAAACCTGAGAATGTACAACCCCTCACCTAGCGTGTATCAACATTTGGAATCAGTCTACTTACCGAAAATAAAACGTGTTGAGCAATAATTTTTAAGCTCCATTTTATCCTTTAATTAGCGAGACAATCAATCATTTTTCAATGAAAAATCTATATAAATACATTCTTATATTTTTAGTTTCAGGGTTCTTGGCCTATCAATTGACGATTACTTTCCTACCCAATATTATTTACAAAATATTCTATTCTAAAGTTATGGAAAGAGATCGTCAGGAAGTAAATAAAGTCAATCATATAGCCTTACCTACTGATGATTCTAAATTCGTGGTCATGCCTAATCCAGATTTTTTATATGCTACCGCTTTTTATGATTTATCAGAAGGACCACTTAGATTGACAGGAAACATGCCTGACTCCACTTATTGGTCTATCGCCTTTTATCAGCCAAATACAGTCAATTGGTTTGTAAAAAATGACATAGAGTTTGAAACAAGTACTTTAGATCTAATTTTAAAAGAGAAAGGAACTGAATTAACTGTAACTAGAAGTTCGGACATAGCAGAATCGCCAGTAAAAAAAGGGTTGATGTTAATTCGGATTCTGGTAACTGATAATTCCCCTGAAGTAGTCGAACGTTATCAGAATTGGCAAAAAACCATACAATTTCAGAAATTATGACCTAATCTATCCTTTAATAACCGATCTATGTCTCCATTCAAGCGACATCACTCTCTGAAACTTCTTCCGCTTGTTGTTTTTCAACTAGATCGAAATAATAACCTTGCATTTCTATTAATTCCTCATGAGTTCCAGCTTCGATAATCTTTCCTTCGTCTAGAACGAGAATCTTATCAAATTTTAGTAAGGAATAAATTCGATGCGTAATAATAATAGCTGTCTTATCAGCAAGAGACTTGTCAAAATAAGTCATAATTCGCTTCTCAGTATTCGTATCTACTGCAGAAAGACAATCATCAAGCAATATGATATTTGGATTTTTAATAAATGCTCTAGCTATCGATACACGTTGTTTTTGTCCACCCGATAGCGTTACGCCCCGCTCTCCTACCATCGTATTGAAACCCTCAGGAAGGTCACTAATTTCATCATATATGGCAGCATGCTTGGTATATTCATAAACTTCTTCATCTGAAGCTTCCCCTTTTCCAAAACGGACATTGTTTGCTATGGTATCTGAAAAAAGAAAAACATCTTGGGGCACGTAACCTATTTGTTGTCTAAGGTTGTTAAGGTCTCGATCTTTAATATTCTTATTGTCAACCAAAATTTGTCCATCAGTCACATCATACATTCTAGTCAATAAGTCAGCAATGGTGGTTTTCCCGGAGCCTGTTCTACCCACGATAGCCATTTTTTCACCGGGCTTTAGTTCAAAACTTACATTGTCCAAGGCTTTTATCCCTGAATCAGGATAAACAAACGTAGCATTTTCAAACTTTATATCTCCATTGATCTTTTCATTGGAAGAAACTTCATTCAATATATCTGGCTTTGTTTGAAGAAACTCATTAATTCTTTTTTGGGAAGCTGCAGCTTGCTGAATAATAGAAGTAATCCACCCCAAGGCCGTTACGGGCCAGGTCAACATATTTACATAAATTACAAATTCAGCAATATTCCCCGGGGTAATAGCTCCACTCACTACTTTCAAACCACCTACATAAACGGTTAAAATCGTGCTAGCTCCAATCAATAACAACATAGTAGGGTGAAATAAAGCATCAACCCTTGCTAAACCCATTGCTTTTTCTTTATAATCTTCACTTTGATCTTTAAAAAAATCAGCCATAGGATTTTCCCGTACATAGGATTTTACTACTCTAATTCCGCTATACACTTCTTGAGCAGTACTATTTAAACTTGCCAATTGCGTTTGGATAATCCCACTTCTTTTATTGATCAAATTACTCACATAATAAATCGAAAAGGCCAGAACCGGCATTGGTAAAAGACAATACAAAGTCAGCTCAACGTTTACAGACAACATAGACCAAATCACCAAAACAAATAAAGTTACCAGATTAATCCCATACAAAATTGCGGGTCCCAAATACATCCGAACTTTATTTACATCTTCGGTTATTCTAGACATCAAATCACCCGTATTATTTCTCTTGTAAAAGGCAAGCGTCAGCTTTTCATAATGCCCAAATATCTCTTTTCGCATATCGTATTCAATCAATCGAGACATAACAATTATTGTCTGCCTCATAAAATACATGAATACCCCCATCAATAAGGCTAAAACCAATACTACAATACCAAAAAGCATTAATACTTTACCTAGACTCGCAAATACAGCTGCCTGATTTTCAGTACCATTAAACAATTTATAAAGCTGAATATTTTCAAAAACCAAATCCAGCGCCTCTCTTATCATTTGAGGCTGAAGTACTCTAAAAAAATTGGATGCCGTCACAAAAACGACGCCCCAAAAAAAGAGCCACCGATATTTTAAAAAGAATTTATTGAGTACTGCGAGATGTTTCAATCTGGTGATTTGTTAGTCGTGATTTGTGATTAGGCTTTAAATAAAATGACCAAATCCCAAGTCCCATTTTACAATTTCAAATAAAGAAAACCGTTTGACTAAGATTTTGTTTTCGATTACAAAAGTAGATAAAAAACAGGGGATTCAAATTAAATGGATTTAATCAAATTTAGGCTGTTTTTAATGAGGTTCATATTCCTTTAAATAAGTGCTTGGACAGAAATAAGTTCCATATTTGACGAAAACTATTTTTTTGCCAGACGAGGCAAAATGCACAGGCATATCCTTAGATATGGCGAGTATTTTTAACGAAATATGGTGAAAAAATAGTCCTTCATAACATGTGTGAGTTATTTCTGTCCAAGCACTTAAATTAGATGTCTATAATAAAGTAATCATTAAAGATACCTGTGGAATGATTATCCATACATTCATTGAATCCTTTTTGATACATAGTCCATCCAAATACCTGATGCAGTGGCAAGGGATTTTCATGCAGAAATTCATCACAAAACAGGCTTTTCAATAAAACGATTTATTGTTGTTCGATAGAATTTGAATGGGCGATTTGGAATGCCTACTTTTACCTTGATTTTATTGTCATTAACTTTGGTTAAAATGACAAAAATGCCCAAACAATAGTTTTTTATACCAAATTATATCACCACCATTTAAATGAATAGAATTGTTACCCTTGACGAATTCATTATTCGTCGTCAAAAAGATTACCCCCTAGCTTCTGGGGAATTAACCGGACTTTTACGAGATATTGGTGTTGCCGCCAAAATCGTTAATCGCGAAGTAAATAAGGCAGGATTAGTCAACATTTTAGGTGTCGCAGGTGCTGAAAATGCTACTGGCGATATGGTTCAAAAATTGGATTTGTATGCCAATGAAAAACTAATCGAATGTCTTCGAAACAGTGGAGAATGCTGTGGCATTGCTTCCGAAGAAGATGAAGATTTTGTACCTATCCCGCCAGTTGTTGGAAAACCTTCAAAATATGTGGTCGTTTTTGATCCATTAGATGGATCTTCTAACATTGATGTAAATGTATCCGTAGGTACTATTTTCGGTATCTATCGTCGTGTAAGCGACGTCGATGGACCTGTTCAAAGAGAAGATTTCTTCCAAAAAGGCACCGAATTAGTTGCGGCTGGTTATGTCCTTTACGGTACCTCTACCCTATTGGTTTATTCAACAGGACGAGGCGTCAATGGATTTACCTTGGATCCTTCGATTGGTGAATTTTGTTTATCTCACCAAAACATCCAAATACCCAGTAGAGGAAATTATTACTCGGTTAATCAAGGTTATTATCTAAAATTTGATGTAGAAATGCGTCGATATATTGACCATTGCTCTGATTTAAATTTGCGACTTCGATACATTGGCTCAATGGTTTCTGATGTTCACCGAATGTTATTTCAAGGAGGTATTTTTCTTTATCCAAATACTCGAAAATATCCACACGGTAAACTTCGGTTATTGTATGAATGTAATCCTTTGTCCTTTATCGTTGAGCAAGCTGGAGGTAGAGCAATGACTTGTAACTTAGACCGTATATTGGACATCTCGCCTGTTGACTTGCATCAACGAGTCACGATAGCGATTGGATCGCCGGATATGGTAGATGAAATGAAGGAATTCGTTATGCGCTATAAGGCAGTTCCTATATAGTTTAACAGATGACTATAAAAATTGACCCGGATACATGGTATCCTCAAACTTACTTAGGAATAGGCTAAAATAAATTGACCATTTGAGGTCAGAATTTTTTGAAAATAATGAGGCAAAAAGTACAGGCATATCATAGCTATGGCGAGCATTTTTAACGAAATCAGGTGCAAAAAAGACGAGTTCAAATGGTCAATTTATTATGTCCTTATTCCTTAAATTCGTATCAATTTTTAATGGTCTTTGTTAAACCTAGAAACATGAAAAAATACTCCTACTCACTTATTTTCCTGTCTTTTCTGCTTTTTCTGCCTCAATCTTCTAATGCCCAATCCCCTTCCAAACTCGACCCATTTATACAATCACAAATCCCTGCAGTTTTAGAAGAACATCGATCCTTTGTTAGCATTCCATGTGATAATCGGAAAACGGAGGACATGCTTAAGAATATTGAATGGCTAGAAAAAGCTTTTCAAAAAAGAGGATTTGAAACTAAAGCATTGAAAACACCTACTATTCCTGTCTTTTTTGCCCAAAAAATAGTAGATGACAATTTACCAACTGTTCTATTCTATATGCATTTCGATGGACAACCTATTGACCCCTCAAAATGGAATCAAGAACATCCATTCACTCCGGTGATAAAATTTCAAAATAAAAATAAGGAGTGGGAAGTCATTGATTATAGGACTATTACAAACCAAATTAATCCCGAATGGCGCATTTATGGTAGAGCTGCTGCAGATGATAAAGGCCCCATATTAATGTTTCTGAGTGCTTTAGATTTAATGAAGGAGCGTAATAAAAAGCCCGTTTTTAATATAAAAATATTGCTTGATGGAGAGGAAGAAAGAGGTTCTGAAGGCTTAAAAAGTACATTGGATCAATATAAGGAAATATACGATGCGGATTATTTAATTATCATGGATGGACCTGCACACCCAACCAATCAGCCAACCTTAACCTTCGGTTGTAGAGGCATTGCTTCTGGGGCAATTACGGTTTATGGCCCCAAAGTTCCTCAACATAGTGGACATTTTGGGAATTATGCACCAAACCCCGTTTTTCGAATGTCGCATTTATTAGCATCTATGAAAGATGAAGATGGGAAAGTATTAATTAATGGTTTTTATGACGGCATTAATTTAAACGAAGAAACTTTAGCTGTTTTGGATAATGTTCCAGATGACGAAAGATCCATTCAAAATAGAATTGGCGTTGCCGAAGCCGAAAAAGTAGGCCGAAACTATCAAGAATCTTTGCAATATCCCTCTTTAAATATTCGTGGTATGGCTTCGGCTTGGATAAGCCGTCAAACCAGAACCATTGTACCAGACAAAGCAACGGCTCAATTTGGAATTCGATTAGTCAAAGAAAGCGACGGCGAACGACTTTTAGAGTTGGTAAAAAAACATATCGAAAGTAGAGGATATTATGTAATCAACCGAGAACCTACCGACAAAGAACGATTGAAATATCCTAAAATTTGTACAATGGTAGGTAAAAAATCGGTTAATGCATTTCGAACGGATTTAGATTCGGATATTGGTATTTGGCTTTCCAATGCCATAAAAAAGGTACATCATCAAGACCCTGTTCGCATTCGAACGATGGGCGGAACAGTCCCTGTAACTCCAATCATTGAAAGCCTAAACCTTCGTGCCGTTATTGTTCCAATGGTCAATATGGACAATAACCAACATAGTCCAAATGAGAATTTAAGGCTAGGAAATTTAATAGATGGAATAAAGACTTGTTATGGAATTTTGACCGAAGAAATACAAATAGAATAATCTACCCGAACAAGTGTTCGCTTTTTGTGTTTTTATATTTATCTTTGTCAAAGATTTTAGAATTATTATATCTCTGTATAATCAAATAAAACCATTATGATCGAAAAGCTCGAACAACAATTTCAGGCAAAAATAGATGCAGAAGTCAAAATTGAGCCTAAAGACTGGATGCCTGAAAAATACCGTAAAACCTTAATTCGTCAAATCTCTCAGCATGCCCATTCAGAGGTAGTAGGCATGCTTCCAGAAGGAAATTGGATAACACGTGCCCCTTCTTTACGTCGTAAGATTGCGCTCGTTGCTAAGGTTCAAGATGAAGCGGGTCATGGATTATACCTTTATTCTGCTGCCGAAACATTGGGTGCTGAACGTGACGACCTATTGGATCAACTCCATACAGGTAAAGCAAAATATTCTAGTATTTTCAACTATCCAGCGACGACATGGGCAGATATGGGAGCTATTGGTTGGCTTGTTGATGGTGCTGCGATTATGAATCAAGTGATGCTCACCCGAGCAAGCTATGGACCCTATGCCCGTGCTATGGTTAGAATTTGTAAGGAAGAGAGTTTCCACCAAAGACAAGGTTATGAAATCCTTTTGACTTTGTGTCGAGGAACAGAAATCCAAAAACAAATGGCACAAGATTCCTTAAATCGTTGGTGGTGGCCTTCCTTGATGATGTTTGGACCAAATGATGCAGAAAGCACCCATTCAGCCCAAAGTATGGCTTGGAAAATCAAACGAAAATCGAATGATGAATTGAGGCAAGCATTTGTAGATGCCACTGTTCCTCAAGCGAAAATTTTAGGAATAACGATACCTGACCCGGATTTGAAATGGAATGAAGAACGTGGTCATTATGATTTTGGTGAAATTGATTGGGCAGAGTTTTGGAATGTTGTGAAAGGAAATGGTCCATGTAATCGCCAAAGAATAGAAGATCGAAAAAAAGCATATGAAAAAGGTGCTTGGGTAAGAGATGCAGCTGTGGCTTATGCAGAGAAAAGAGAACAAAGGAAAGCTGCATCAAAAGCTAAAGTTGCTTAATCATTTTGCAGTAAGAGTGTTTACTTTTTGCTACAAAAATTTTAAAAATCACTCATCATTTATTGGAATCAATAAACGATGAAAACATAAATAATACAACATGAAAAATTGGCCACTTTGGGAAATATTTGTTAGAAGTAAAGCAGGTTTAAGTCATAAACATTTTGGTAGCCTTCATGCGGCTGATGAAGCAATGGCAATTGAAAATGCACGAGATGTTTATTGCCGTCGAAATGAAGGCGTCAGTATTTGGGTTGTAAAAAGTGAGCACATCACTGCTTCTGATCCCGCAGATGCTGATCCCTTATTTGAACCAGCAAAGGATAAGGTTTATCGACATCCGACTTTCTATGTTTTACCAGATGAAGTCGGACATATGTAGGATTTGTACCAACTTAATTTTTTTGAATTTAGCGTTTTCTAATCTATAAAATAAGCATGCAACCTAACCATAAACTAAATTACCTTCTCCAACTTGGCGATAACGCCCTAATTCTAGGTCAACGACTTTCCGAATGGTGTGGTCATGGGCCTGTATTGGAACAAGATATAGCCATCACTAATATGGCACTAGATTTATTAGGCCAAGCTCGAAATTGGCTTGATTTTGCCGCTCAAACAGAAGGCAAAAATAGAACAGAAGATGACATTGCTTTTTTACGAAATGAATGGGAATACCGCAATGTTTTATTAGTTGAATACCCCAATAAAGACTGGGCATTCACCATTGTTCGGCAATTTTTGTTTGATGCGTTTAATTATTATTTGCACAAAGAATTGACAGAGAGCAAGGATGAGCAAATCGCTGCGATTGCTGCCAAATCTTTAAAAGAAATCACCTATCACTTGAGGTTTAGTTCAGAATGGGTCATTCGATTAGGGGACGGAACGGATATTAGCCATGAAAAAATGCAAACTGCCCTTAATGAATTATGGAGATATAAAGGCGAATTATTTAAACTTTCACCGTCTGATAAAGCGATGATTTCTGAAGAAATAGGTGCTGATTTAAATAAAATAAAATCGCTTTATGATCAAAAACTAAAAGTGATCTTTGAAGAGGCCACCTTAACAATCCCAGATGGAAATTGGTCTCAATCAGGTGGCAAAATCGGTAAACACTCTGAGCATATGGGACACATTCTTTCTGAATTGCAATTTATGCAACGAGCCTTTCCTGCTATGGAGTGGTAATTTTAGCTTTCAATTGGCCGTGTTCATTTATCCTCTATCAAAGTGTGGTTAAATCGAGCTCAGCCAATTGATTTTCCACATTTCCCAGCACATCGTTCCGCCCCTCATACTTTTTTTATAATTTCCCGTCTTAAACTACGGAGCTACGTCTATGCAGGAAATTATTGAAAAATATAAGGATATCATTATCCAAATAGCCACACCTTATAGCACAGGCACTGGGTTTTATCTCCATGAGCCCAATTTAATTATTACAAACGAGCATGTGATCCGAGACAACCGAGAGGTAATTGTTGAGGGAACAAAGATCAAAAAACAACTTTCAAAAGTTTTATTTACAGATCCGAAATTAGATTTGGCGTTTTTGGAGATTAAAGATGGATCGTTAATGCCAAGTATTGATCTGAATGGAAAAAACGACCTAATCGTTGGGGAAACCATATTAGCTATCGGGCATCCTTTTGGATTAAAATTTACTGCAACAAAAGGCATTATTTCCAACACGCTACATAAACAAGGAGACATCAATTACCTACAGCATGATGCAGCTTTGAATCCAGGTAATAGTGGAGGACCATTGGTCAATACACAAGGAGAAATTGTTGGTGTCAATACGTTTATTATCAAAAATGGTAATAACATAGGATTCTCTCTGCCAGCAAGTTATTTAATTCAAACTATACAGGAATACCAAAAGGAAAATGGGAAAGTGGGAGCAAGGTGTTATTCTTGCTCTAACATGGTATTTGAAGATACTGCAGAAGAGAATTATTGTCCGCATTGTGGTTCTACAATTGAATTGGCTAGTCGGGTGGAAGAATATGAAGCGATTGGAATTCCAAAAACCATCGAGTCAATATTGGAAGAGTTGGGTCATAATGTTCGATTGTCCAGAAGGGGACCTAATTATTGGGAAATCACACAAGGTAGTGCCAACATCAATATCACCTATTATGAAAAAAATGGCTTAATCACTGGAGATGCTTATTTGTGCCTACTTCCCAAAGTGAATATTAAACCCTTGTATGAATATATATTAAGGCAAAATTATGAAATCGAAGGACTTACTTTGAGTATCAAAGGGCAAGATATTATCATTTCCTTACTCATTTATGATCGTTATTTGAATGGAGAAACTGGTTTAAAATTATTTGAACACCTGTTTGAAAGAGCCGATTTTTATGACAATATATTAGTTGAACAATATGGGGCATCCTGGAAAGAAGAAGGAACTAACAGCTAATCTTAGTAACGGCTAAAAAATAACTCCGACAATTTGAAATAGTAGATTTTGGATTTTAGCAAGGCAAAAATACTTTTTGCGTTCGCCTTTGTACCAGAAGGTACAAAGGCGAACGCAAAAAGTATTTTTAACGCCATAAAAATTCAAAAGATACATCGGCAAATGTCGGAGTTATTATTTAGGCCTTACTTAGCAGTCATTCAACCGATAACTAACGGATAATCTTTGGTATTATGCAACAAAACGCCTTTTTAATCATTTTATCTATTCTTATTTTTTCTTGCCAAAACAATGAAAAACCTATGTCTAAGCCTCAGTCGAAAACATCCGTATTATCTATTTCAAAAAAACTATTTGGCACCGCTCCTGAAGGCGCTGTAGATTTATATACATTAAGCAATGCCAACCAAATGTCTGTTGAAATACTTACTTTCGGAGGCATTATTAAAGCGATCTATTGTCCTGATAAAAATGGTAAAATTGAAAATGTAATACTAGGCTTTAATACCCTTAAACCATACCTGGAAACTCACCCCTATTTTGGTGCAATTGTAGGCAGATATGGAAACCGAATCGCTAATGGAAAATTCAATATTGATGGAACAGAATATAACTTAGCAACCAATAATTCCCCGAATCATTTACATGGAGGTTTGAAAGGCTTTGATAAGGTAATTTGGCAAGCCAGAGAGTTCAAAGATAACGAAAAAATAGGCCTCGAATTAAGCTATTTAAGTAAAGATATGGAAGAAGGTTATCCAGGCAATTTGAATGTAAAAGTGACTTATTCCTTAAACAACCAAAACGAATTAAGTATTGACTATGAAGCAGTTACAGATAAAAAAACCATTTGCAACTTAACTAATCATTCTTATTTTAATTTGGCTGGTGAAGGCAAAGGGAATATATTAAATCATCAATTAGTCATCCATGCTGATTCCATCACCCCAGTAAATGAACATTTAATCCCAACAGGTGAGCCTATGGCAGTACAAGGGACACCTTTTGACTTCAGGTCAGGGAAAAAAATGGGAGAAGAAATTGATTCAAATAATGAGCAAATAAAATACGGAGGTGGATTTGATCACAATTTTATTCTAAAAGGCAACTCTGAATCCTTACCGATAATTGCAAAAGTTTCTGAGCCAGAAAGTGGTCGTGAAATGGAAATATTGACAACTGAACCCGGAGTTCAATTTTATACAGGTAATTTTCTAGATGGAACATTAATCGGAAGTGGCAACCAACCTTACCAAAAAAGAGCTGGATTTTGTTTAGAAACTCAACATTACCCTGACTCTCCTAATCAACCTAACTTTCCTTCTACCATATTAGAAGTTGGAGAAACTTATAAGACTACTACAGTTTACAGATTTAAGGTCAAATAAAAGGTTACTTACTAAAATCTGAATTATTCTTTATTGCCATTAAAAGCTTTGCCTTTTCCGAATCAACTTGGTCCTCCGTCCATCCAAATTCACTTTGAAAATCCCTCAATATGGGATCTAGTACAGGAAAAATACTATTAATGTTAAAGAATAACCGCCCTGTTCTGCGAATGAAAAAATCTAAGAGAGAGAAAACCAATTCTCGTTCAAAACAAAACTTTAACTCTGCCCTTGCAAGAGCTACCCTTGCTGAATCATTATAGTAATTAAAGTAGGCTAAAATGATATTAGTTTGCTTACCATAATTAGCAACCAAATAGGTAATTTGAGCTTCATTAAGCCCTTTTGCTAAGGCATTTTCCGTAATTTCTAACTGATACATAGCCACCTCACTTTGATCAATAAAATGGAATCCACCTAATGAAATTTTATCCGTCAAACAATCGCCAAAGTCTGTTTCATATTTTTCCTCATATTTTTTAGCCACCAAATCGACTACTCTTTGAGCCATTTTCCGGTAACCAGTCAACTTTCCACCGGCTATTGATATTAGACCGCTTTCAGACTCAAATATTTCGTCCTTTCGAGACATTTCAGAGGCAGACTTTCCTTCCTCAAATATTAAAGGCCGCAGTCCAGCCCAACTAGATTCTACATCGTCAATGGTCAAATTCACATCTGGAAACATGTTATTCACTGCATCCAAAATATAATTAGCATCTGCTCTATCAGCATAAACCTGATCAATATCCCCTTTGTACGGGGTATCTGTAGTTCCCAAATAGGTTATTCTATGCCGAGGGATAGCAAACATCATTCGACCATCTGGGATATCAAAGTAAACAGCCTGTTTTATAGGCATTCGTTTTCTCGAAACCACTAAATGGGCACCTTTAGAATGAAATAACCGTTTGCCGGTCAATGAATTATCTGAAGTTCGCAATTGATCAACCCATGGCCCCGCAGCACTAACAATGAATTTTGAATGAATTTCGAATAATTCATTTTCTAGTAAATTTCGGCACCGAAAACCAATTACTTCCTTATTATCATAAATAAATTCCTCAGCCTTAACATAATTCAAACTAAGTGCACCTTGTTCCGCAGCTTCTTTAATAATTTCAATGGTGAGTCTGGCGTCATCCGTTCGATATTCTGCATAAATACCTCCTCCTTCCAAAATATCCTTTCTAAGTAGTGGTTCCAATTCTTCAACTTCTTCTTTGGTTAACATTCGTCGTTTATCCTCGTCCTCTACGTCTGCCAAATAATCATAAACCATCAACCCAAAAGAAGTCCCAATTTTTCCATAAGTCCCATCCTTTATAATGGGTAAAAGCATTTTTTCAGCGGTTACCAAATGAGGGGCAAGCTTGTGCACAATTGCCCGTTCTCGACCTACTTCTCTCACCAAAGCTATTTCAAATTGCTTCAAATATCGAAGTCCTCCGTGCACTAATTTTGTTGATTTACTACTAGTACCAGAAGCAAAATCTTTCATTTCGACCAAAGCGACTTTCATACCCCTTGAGGCTGCATCCAACGCAATACCTGCACCGGTTATTCCTCCACCGATGACAGCTATGTCAAAAATTCTAGATTGCATTTTGTTGATGACCTTAGCTCTATTTTTTGAAGATAAAGTATTCAATATATCAGCGTTGTAAATTCTAATTTATTGATTTTACAAACCCCAAGGGAATTGTCAATCAGCTAAATTCGATTGATATTGATCCCACCTTCTCTTTTCACCATTCATGAAATTGTGAAATTTAGGAGGTGGATTTATTTTTAAGGTGATATTTTTCTTTGTACTAGGATGCTCAAAGGTCAGTTCTACTGCGCACAAAAACAAACCTTTCCCTTTCAATATCATCCCGTCTTCCCCATATAGTTTATCTCCTAATATGGGGAAACCAAATTTGGACAAATGTATTCGCAATTGATGTGTTCTCCCCGTTTCAGGAAATAAATCTACCAATGAAAGGTATTTATTTTTTAAAGATTCAACTTGTCTCACTTTTTCAAATCTAGTCCTCGAAGCTTTGCGTTCAATTGCCAAATCAATTTTTCCCTTCTCTGGAATGTTGCCAATAACAATCCCTTGATACCTTTTTTGAATTTCTTTTTTTTCAAACTGTTTGCCTAAATGAATCCTCGCACTTTTGCTTTTTGCAACCAATAAAAGTCCACAAGTAGGCGCATCCAACCGATGCACTGGCAAGAATCTTTTTAAGGCATCTGCCTCATTCGAATATTGCAAATTATAAGGCAAAGCATTTTGAATGGTGCGAAATTTATTACCACTCACTTCAATTCCACCAGGCTTATTAATAACAGCTATGTGTTCATCCTCATAAATCACTTCAAATGGAAATTCAAAAACTTGGATCGGTTTCACATCTAACTCAACTAGTTGAATCTGCTGTCCAGGTATTACCCATCTCCCAGTTTCTGCAGGTTTGCCATCAATAAAAACAGCTCCTCGCTTAATCGCTTTTTTTATCCCCTTTCGAGAAGAGATGGTGACAAATATTTTGGGAAGGTAATCACTCAATCGAGCTTTCTCCGTCCTTGGTGGGACAATATGTGATTCAACTATTTCCACTTTTGATAAAAATTTTGGCCAATTTAGTCCTTTGTTGAGATATAATACACTTTTCAGGTATTGATGTCGTACAAATAGAATAGTTAATCTTCGTTTAAGGCGAGGCGATAATCGCAGGCATAGAAAAAGCCGTTTGCAAATTTCATATTCACAAACGGCTTCTCCAAATTTATAAATGGAAATATTAATTATCAGTTTTCTTCCCCTTTCCCATGATTCCAATTCCTTTTCGACTATCTAAAACAGGAAAATCTCGTGGCGCCTCTTCTGAAACTTCATTGAACATCTTCGGTATATGATACCAATAGCCCTTATCCAAACGATAGCCTTCATAACTCCCATCCGGTACCCAAGAGGGTCCCTGATTTGCCATCCCGCCAGTCATAATTAGATGATCGAATAATATCACTTCATATACTAAGTCATAATTTAGCTTAAACGCAGACTCAGCAGAGTATGTCTTGACAATTCGATTTTTGACATATTCTTGTCCTGTTTTCAAGTCATAGGTAATAAAAACAGGAGCCCCAAAAGTAACCTCATCCTCTTTAATCGTTAAGACATCAATTATCTTACGCTTATCAAAAAAAGAAAACCCATCAAACCCAAAAAGTAGGTATTGACGCCCTTTAGGGGTATCAAATTGTTTAATGTTGTAATACAATGCCCCATACCAGTTCTTGTTCGATACTATTTCATACTCCTCCTCTTGTATTTCGTACGATCTATCCATCAGTGGAAATAACTTGAGTTGGGGTTCATTCATTTGGATGGCACCATAATAACGATACTCATCTACATCGACATAAAGTTGCCAAGTAAAGACTCGGAAAGAACTGTCTTGAGGATATTGTATAGAAATAGATTTTACCTCTGAAAATGCATACTGAAAGGAATTCTCCACTTTTAGCGCCTTCACCAAAGTTGGAATCAGTTTTTTGCACGCCGCAAATCGATGTTCATCGATTGAATCATTAATCACCAAAAAAGACAATAAACCAATTGTATCTTCAAATTCTTTTAAAATTTTAATATCCGCTGATTTAATTTCCTCTTGAGCAAAAGAGTGTTGGTTTATTGTAAAGAGTAAAATAGCTAGCAAAAATATTCTCATGGAAATTTTGATTGGTGAATGAACGGTTTTTGAACGTATTTATCAAAGCTTTAGTGTAAAAAGCCCACCCACATAAAGACATTTTATTATAGTTACTAAGTAAGTGCTTGGACAGAAATAACTCACACATATTATGACGGACTATTTTTTTAACATATTTCGTTAAAAATACTCGCCATATTTATGGATATGCCTGTGCTTTTTGCCTCGTCTGGCAAAAAAATAGTTTTCGTCAAATATGGAACTTAATTCTGTCCAAGCACTTAACGCCTAAAAAAT
>JANSWP010000043.1 GCA_024743405.1 Bacteroidota bacterium | reverse complement strand
GCGATATAAAGTTTAGAATAAATTTTTGAATTATTTTTTTCTCTCACAAGGCAAAAAACACAGTCATAGCCTAGCTCTCTGGGCTGACTTGTGCCAGTGGCACAAAGGCATAGCCAAAAGTATTTTTAACGCTGTGAGTGGAAAAAAGAAACTAAAATTTGCTACAGATAATATTGCTCTCTTACTTATCAGGAAAGTGAAATTTAAACATGCTCTAAGCTAAGGACAGCGGGGCAGAATAGAAGTCCCTTACATCCCTTACTGGGAGTGATTTTCTTTGTTATTTGCCATTAACATAATTTTGTAGATATTGAAAATATTTACCCAATCTCCCCTTTTCAGCAACAATTGCTCTTTCCAAAATTTCACTTTTATCCTTGAATAATTCTGGTAAAATATGTTGAATAAATTGTTGTCCAAATGATGTGGATGCATCGCGGCATAATTCATTGGGCAAATTGTCTATAGTCATCATATCAATCGAATTGGGCGCGAAAGGTGCTGTTTCACAGCCTTTTTCTGGATCATATCCGAAAATAGGATTTTCAATTGTGGAGGCTCTTAATGTAGATGGAATTGAGGATACAGGAGCAATGTCACAGGTCACATCAGCAATAACTTTAATATTAAAGTTAGGTTGATTCATTTCTTTTTGGGTGAAAAATTGAGGTGCCCTTTGATCCCAATAAATACCATTGATCATAACATCCGCTACTTCTGTAAAAGGCGTAAAGGTACTTTTATATAAATGAGGGTTTTTGTAAAAGTCTTTTTTATTAAATTCCTTTCCATCTTTTCGAGCTACATAATTATCACACAACAATTGTGTAAAAACGGCATGCTCATAATTTTTCTTTAAGAAGTCATCTGGCGAAATTTGTTTAATGCCCATATCAATTAGAACTTGAGCGGCGCCCATACCTACCCGACCTGTTCCTGTCAGAACAATCTTCATTGGAGGCCAGTCTAAATTATTATAGATGCTCTTGGCCTCTTCATAATCGTGACAATCTTTCATCCTTTTTAGGGTAAATTCTCCTGTTCTTCTACCAAAAGCCAAGATAGCATTGTGTGCTCCTACCATGCCGGCAAATCTTCCAAATGCAATTAATCTCTTTCCAAACTCATTTGTAAGTACTTCATAATCAATCAAGCGAATATTTTTTTCTAAGACAGCTTGGAGCAAGGTTCGGTTATGGGCTTGTTCTTTAATGGTATGAGAAAAGAAAAAATAGGTCTTATTTGGGAGAAGGCGTTTAACAGGAATCTCTTTTACCCCCATTAAAATATCACAGTCTGTAAGGTCATTAACCAAAGAGACTCCTGCTTTTTGATAATCTTCATCTGGAAAGCAACGATCAAGAGAAGATTCAATACATAGTTCGAGGTCATAATTTTTTAGAATAGTTGCACATTGTACTGGGACTAATGGAACTCTTGAGTCTGGAGGAATTTTATATTCCTGAATGACACCTAATTTCATATCTGGTTTTATTTTTTGTCAGGATAAAGAAAGATTTGGCAGTAGGTTGTTATTTAATTTGTTGATTAACAGTGCTTTATGGTTGTGTTGTGTTTGCGAAATATATTAAAAGATAAAAAAGGAATACTGATTTTTTTATCGAGTAAAAGTACGTGATAAAATGAACGTGTAAGGATCAAATATCATTCCTTATCTGTTTCTTTTTCCCAAATAGAAAAATTTGGGAGCTAAGTAGTTATTCAAGCTAAAACTGATGGATAATGGTTAATAATGTTCGTTTTAACTATCGTTATACATGTGCTTTATGCCTCGTTCAGACGAAAAAATAAAGACCTAATTTCTTTTTCATTAAAAGAAATTAGGTCGCTAGTTATTAATTTTCAATTTGTAGGGCTAAAAATATTAGTAAACGGATATTTTCATTTTTGGCAAAATTACCTTTTTTATCAGACCAAATGAATTCATTTAGAACCAAAATTAGAATTGATATTTGACTAGAATTTTCCAAACAAAACAAAGTATATTCGATGTCACAGAAACCTCTTTTTATGAGGTCTTTAAATATTATGAAAATAAATAGGTTAAAGTGTGACGTAAAAAAACTGCTTTTTTATTGCTTAAGTACTAGATAACCATTAATTTTGTTCTGTTATTATGTTATAAACCTTCCGAGTTACTAAAAACAACATCCCCCTTTTTGATTCTATTTATGGTATCCCCCTTTATTATAGAGAAAATGTACACATTTTGTTTGCTAATTATTTTTTTGGCACTATTCTTCTCTGCTTTAAATAGTGAAAGTGTCGAAATAAAACAAAGAGAAGCTATTCAATGGTCAAGATTAATTGATTGGTCATTTCCATATGGAAGCAAGCTTTCAGGTTTTTTTGATATATTTAAATTCAGATCAGATGATGGTCTGGCTAATTCATCTACAGTAGAGAAAGAGGAAAAGAAAGGTTCGATGGCATTAGATAAACTCAATAGTAAGATCGAAAAAGAACTACAGAAAGCGACTCTTGCTTAATTCAATTATTCCTCCAACAAAATATTGCATTTCATAATTAACTTTTAGAAAGGACAAAAAAACTTAGAAATTTACTCATCATGTTCCTACAGATCTGTTAATTTTTTTGCCAGCTCTCTAACTTAAAATTTAAAAAAGCCTCACGATTTCAATTCTAGTTTCAAAAAGACCATTCTAACTCACAGTTTCAACCATGGGACTACCCAAAAGCTTCCGTTTTATAAAGCACTTTTTTATCCATCTAACTGCAAAAAAGATTTTTTTTTCGGCGCAAGCAGCAATCTTAAAAGAAAAAATTATCGACAATATGTTGGTTTTGAGTTTTGCCTAAGCGTCTAAGGATTCTAGGTGGATGGTATCACCTCAGCTTTTTACCTTGCTAATACCAAAATATTTTATCATAAAGTGCCTAATCTAGTTTTTATTGTTCCGTAACTCAGTTTCCTAATTTAGATTAATTTATTGTAGCCTCTTTCAAAAAGAAACTTTTTACCTCATTATAAAGTTATTACATTTGCGACTCTTGATTAGGCTCTACGAAAAGTCGTTAGTCTATTATCAAGAAAATAAATGGGGACGTAATGGAATCGACAGGAACGATTACTTTTTAGTAAGCATGCCGGAGCAAGATTGTTCAACTTCGTACCAACTGGCAATCAACCAATTTCAAATGGCAATACTTCGTATGCCATGGCTGCCTAAGACCAGGTCTTAGAACGCCATTGTGCCCTGCGCTTGATGCTCAATACATAGCGTACCGCACATCAACCAACCCTTGAGCTAGTTTGCTGAGGTGTCTCGTTCAGCGAGCGAAAATTTTGGGGCTAAGGTGTCAGCATGGGTGGGTCAACTAACCTTTCTGACACTCGAAAATCTAAATAGGTGACTAAGCATGTAGAAAGCTATTGAGTGCTTTCTCTGGACGGGGGTTCGACTCCCCCCGTCTCCACCTAGGCTTGTAACTAACTGATAAGCAATTAGTTACAAAATTTAGGGACAATTAGTGTTGTCCCAACATATTCTCTATCCTACTACTGACTAACCCTTTTGGGGGAAGAATTTACCATGTCAGTAGAAAAAAAATTTCTGCCCAGATTTAAGATTTATTCACCTACCGACCTTTCTAAAGATTGGTTTATTAGATGGTATGACGGTGAAGAATATTTCAATGAACGAAATCAAAGATTGTTTCTGATTTTTTGTGTGGTTAGCTGTGTTGACATGGGTTTCATAAATTCTTCCTAATACAAGTACCAAAATAGGTCTATTCCTTCCTCCACTTTTTTATTTCTATCTAACCCTCTATTTTTATTCATAGAACTTTAAGGTGATGCTTTGTGCATCTACAAAACCTGAGCTTGGTGTAGGTTCTTTGTTCTTTTGTACTCGCTTTAAAATATTGAGTGGGATATTTATTTTTTCGATTGTTCCCTTCTTCTTCTACTTATCATAGAAGTAATATACTTCTTGGCAATCTGGAAATTTAGTCTCACTCAAGTTCCGCCATTGCATGCCAGTTCTTGTTACAAATAATACAGTATCAAAAACCTCTGGCAAATCTAATTTCCGCTTTCTTTGCCAGTTTAAAAATAGTTGATAACTTCCCCTTGGTGATCGGATAGCCTTTCAAATTTTGGTTGCATTTCTTTTGTAAGTTTAGTCACTTTAAAAATACATCCCGATGACCTTTTTTACTAAATTAAGTTTCCCAACATACTCTTAATTTTCGTACCTGCGAGGAAGAAATTGTTGTGTTTAGAATAAAAAGATAAGACTAGTTTGGGGGATTAGAATGATAAATTGCTTTTTTTTAAAACCTTAAAAGACTCTAAAGATGAAATCAAATGTTTTCATGCCTTTATTTTTATTTGGTATACTTTGTCTTTCAACTTCATTAGTTGGGCAAACGCCCGAACATACTGTTGCCCAAAATTTATTTGTTCTTGGCAACATCGAAAATCTAAAAGCAAACGACCCATTATTTGATGAACTTGATGCCTTAATAAAAAAGCAAAAAGAAGAAGTTATTGTTTTGTTTTCAGGTGATTTTGTGGATGAAGATGGTTTTGAAACCAAACCTCAAACAGACGAAATAGCAAAAGTGAGTCGATTAATGGCTTTAGGGACTCAACAAACCCAATTGGTATTTTTACCTGGCGATAAAGAATGGAGTAATGGCAGTAAGAAAGGATTGAAAAAAGTAAAAGCATTAGAAAATTTTATTCGTAAAAATGGTGATAAACGCCATCATTTTATTACAGAAGATGGATGCCTTGGACCTTATGTCCTTGATATAGGAGAGACACTTAGAATAGTTGGTTTGAACACGCATTGGTTTGTTCATGAACACAAACGACCTGAAGAACAAGATGCCGATTGTGATATTATATCAGAGCATGAATTTTGGGGAGAGTTGGAAGATATTTTTAGAGAAGATGATAATCGGAATATTGTTTTAGCTGGTCATCATCCTGTTTTTTCTTATGGTCACTATGCAGGGTATAAATTAGGAAAACAACATTTGATGCCTCCAATTATTGGAAGTTTTATTGCTGGCTATCATCAAAATGTAGGAAGTATACAGGATTTAGCTAGAGAAGAGATGGATAATTATGCTAATAATCTTGAAAACTTATTAGAACGCTCACATGGAATTATCTATGCTTCAGGTCATGAATATGATATTCAGGTAAATGCTGCGGAAGATAATTATCATATTAATAGTGGTTCGTTAATGAAAATGACTCCAACTGCAAAAGGAGAACATAATATTTATCGGCATTCTAAAAGAGGGATGATACAATTTCGTTTTTTTAAAGATGGAGCAATTGATATGTTAGTACATGAGAGACAAGGACAGATAATTAATGTAGCGCATAAAATAAGTTTGTATGATAGTCCTTGCCAATCTGTCTTTTCTGATACACCTATTAATGAATATTATCAACCTTGTCGAGAATCTTTATATAAAGAAAATACTTCGATTCAAAAAGAATTACCAAAAACAGGAACCGCAATAGCTGGAGATTATCGAGCGAATTTTCTTACCCGATTTTTTATCGGAAAGCATTATCGGAAAGCATGGAATGAGCCCGTGAAAGATATAGAATATCTCGACCTTGACAATACTTTTGAGGGATTAACAGCTTATGCAAAAGGAGGCGCAGCCCAAACTCGTTCAGTCAAATTAAAATCTGCCGATGGGGAAGTTTTTGCTTTTCGTTCGGTTGATAAAAATCCGACCCAGAAAATGGACAAGGATATGGCTTCAGGAATTGTTGGTGATATTAATAAGGATATCACGGCTACTCAACACCCTTATGCTGGTAATATTTTATATGATTTGATGGACAAGGCTGAAATCCCAAATCCAGAAGGTCAAATTTATCTTTTGCCTGATCATCCCAATTTAGGACCTTATCGAGATGAGTTTAAAGGAATGTTAGGCTGGCTTGAGCGAAGACCTAAAAGCAAAAAGGATGGCAGTAAAATTTATAAAAATGCAGACAAGGCTTTATCAACCGCTAAAATTAATAAAATGATGTTTGAAGATCATGATCATTTTGTTGATCCTGGATCTTTCTTAGCAGCACGTTTATTTGATATGTGGGTGACTGATTGGGATAGACATGGTAAGAATATCAGTTGGCTTGGTTACGGTGATAAAAAGCAAATGACCTTTCATGCTTTTCCAAAAGACCGTGATAAAGCATTGACTCGGCTAGATGGATTTTTTAGAGTTTTAGATTGGCCAATGCTTGCATCGCGGATGCATCGTTTACGGCCAGCTATCTACAATTTAAAGCCACTCAATTTTAAAAGTCGAAGCATGGACAGGCAACATTTAATGACCTATCAATTAGAAGATTATTTGAAGGCTACGAAAGATTTTCAGAAAACGATGACGGACGAAGTTATTAATAGAGCCGTTCGAAAACTTCCACCAGAAGTTTATCCTTATGACGGCCCAAGAATTGCTAAAGTCCTAAAACTTCGACGTGATAAGATGCAAGATTTAATAACTAATTATTACGATCTTTTAGCCAGATATATCCATTTTATAGGGAGTAATAAAAAAGAAGTTTTTGAAATAAAAAGACATGCAAATGGAGATGTTCATGTAGCGATGTATGATAAGACTAAGGATGGTGGGAAAGGAAAACTTTTGAAAGAGCGACTTTGTAAAAAAGGCGAGACTAAGGAAATTCGTTTATATGGTCTGGGGGGGGAAGATGATTTTTATATCGATGGAGAAGCTAAAAAAAGTATAACGATTAGAATCGCTGGAGGAAAGAGTAGTGATAAAATTATTGATAGTTCAAAAGCATCTGGAGGCAAAAAGACAAAGATTTATGATTACAAAGGAAAAGATGAATTACAATTAGGAAAAGAAGGTAAAGTGGTAAAAATGACTGAAGCACTTTCTTTTCAAATGGACAAATTTTATGATGATGACCATTTTAAAGTATTTCCCTTTATTGCTTTTAATGCGGACGATGGAGTCATTTTTTCTGTGGGGGGGTCGACAACACTCCAAAAATTTAATAAACCTGGCTATGGAAGTAAATATTCCTATTCTTTCCTTACTACAACTAATGGGAAATATAATATTAATACCTCAGCAGATTTTAAACACGTGATTGGTGAATGGAATCTGCATACTGGTCTAAGTTTAGGTCGTCCAAACTATTTTTTCCCTAGATTTTTTGGACTTGGAAATGAATCAGTGATTGATGACACTTTACTCGATGCAGATTATTATGATAATGAAATGAGTTCAATTTCTTTAAATGTCCGTTTGAATAGAGATTTTTGGAATGGATCCTTTTTCTCTGGAGAAGTCGTTTCCGAATTTCATAATGTATTCCCTAATTCTGAAGATAATTTAGAAGAGAGCATTTATGATCTTTTTCCTGATGATATTAAAACAACACTAATTGGTCCGAAGATTAGCCTAGATATTGATTTTAGAGACAGTAAGGCTTTTCCCACAAAAGGAATTCAATTTAAAACAACAAACTATACATTCTATAACTCAGCGCTTGACGGGTTAGGGGGAAGAGTCGAGGGCGAAGTTTCTTCATTTTGGTCATTAGGTGCAAAAACGCCTTTAACATTAGGGGTAAAAGCAGGAGGAAGTAAGTCTTATGGAGAAACTCCATTCTATTACAAAAGCTTTTTAGGACAAACAGGGAATTTACGAGGATTCAGAAAGAATCGTTTCGCTGGTAATTCTACTCTTTATATGAATTCAGAATTGCGCTGGCATATCGGCAAATTCATTACGCCTTTAGCAACTGTTTATTGGGGAGTTTTCGGTTTTTATGATGCAGGAAGAACGTATTTAAAAACAGAGACCTCTGACACATGGCATACTTCCTATGGAGGTGGAGTTTATCTAATTCCTTTCAATCAAAAAAGTTTTAACTTAGTACTTACGACTGCCCATTCAAAGGAAGAATCCTTATTGATTAGCTTTGGTGTGGGGTTTTTTGTTCGATAAAATGATAAAATTCAATGCATCATTTTACTTGACTTGATTTTGGAGGTAGTTCAAATAAGTAATTGGATTATTAATTTATTATGAAATTATATAAAAAATAATTGAATCATTTCCCTTTACAATTAGCACTAACATCAACCTAATGAAGCACCTATTCCTACTTTTTTTATTACAATTATCCATCGTTTTTTCTCAAAAAACAACTGCCCAGTCTCCTTATCAATTTGAGTTAAAAAAGGAGTTGACTTTTTTTGGAACAGGAGCATTATTAAATGGATTAGCACTCTATTTAGAAACCCAAACATCTCCATTAACGCTAAATGAAATAGCAAATCTCGATCCCAATAATGTAAATGATTTTGACCGTTTTGCCACTAAAAAAAAATCGGCAGCTGCTAATACAGTAAGCGATTATTTATGGTTAAGTTCTTTCGGTGGTCAGGTTTTATTACTCGCGACCAAAAAAGGGCATAAGCATTTCGGAGACATTGCCGTCCTTTATTTACAAGCTAATCTAATTAATGGTGGTTTGACCGCTTTTTCAAAGTTTTCCTTTAGACGAGTTAGACCTTTAATATATAATGAAGATATTGATATAGTAGAGAAAGAAGGGAAAAGCGGGAAGCTTTCCTTTTTTTCGGGGCATACTTCAGCTACAGCTACCAACACCTTTTTTACTGCTAAAATTTTCTCTGATTTATATCCTGATAGTAAATGGAAGCCCCTTGTGTGGATGGTGGCGGCAGCCATCCCTGCGGCGACAGGTTTAATGCGTGTTCAGGCAGGCAAACATTTTCCGACAGATGTGATAGTTGGTTATGTTGTAGGTGCTGGGATTGGATGGTTAGTGCCGCATTTGCATCGAAAAAAACAGTTCAAGGAAAAGGGATTAAGTTTTTATGGTGGTTTGAATGGAATGAAAGTACAGTTGAGATTTTAAGAAACGTATTTTATGAAAAACCTACTCCCTAATTCAAGAAAAATACCTAGCCTCTATTGAATCATTCCTATTTATTATTGGCACTGCGTCTTTTTCTAATTGTTCCTGTTCCAATCACTTTTTTTCCTGAAAATTTGTGCCTAATTTTTGCGCCAGTTTATTCCATTTTAATTTTTCTAAAAAAAACTAACTGTTCGTAACTTATTAGCTTGATGAATTGTATATAATCGCATCATGAAATTGTAAGACTATTTTACCACCCTTCAAAAATGTAGCTAAATGAAAACCAATCTTATAAAAAGAATTCTATTTAGTTTAACCCTTTTCTTTTTTTCAATACTCAGTGCTTTCGCTCAACAGGAAGAGCAGATATATACCGTTTACTTCTTTGGGAATCTAGCTGATGTAGACAATGTAAATGAATTTTCTTTGTCACTGAAAAAGGAATTCTCCAATGCAATAACCCCTTTTTCATTAATAATAAATGGTGATTTGGTGAATGAGAAAATAGAGAAATCAAATGCTTCACAAAGTCTCAAAAAGATTTATGAGTTGGCAGATATGATGGAACAATTTCCAAATGGTAAAATGATTCTTTTACCAGGTGATAGAGATTGGAATAATGGGGGAAAAGGTGGCGAAAAGAGCTTAAGAAATTTAGAAACGAACATTCAAAAATACCTAAAACGCAAAGGTTATCGTCAAACAAAATGGACTATTAAGCGCGGCTGTCCTGGGCCTAAAGTTTATGATATCAATGAGGCTTTAACTATTGTTACTTTGAATTCTCAATGGTGGAATCATTCTTTTGATAAACCAAGACCAGCAGATGGATTGTGTGATGCAATAACACCCGAAAATTTAAAGGAAGAACTGGAGGATGTAGTCGAAGAAAATCAAGACAAAAATATTCTTATTGTTGGGCACCATCCGATTCATTCATTAGGTCATTATGGCGGTTATTTTTCTTTTGGAGATCAGTTTAAACCCTTTCCAATAGCGGGAAGTTTTAGAACTGCATTTCATACGAATATAGGAGGTAAAAGAGATATTTCAAATGAGCATTTAAACGAATATGTAGAGGGCATGAACAATTTATTGTTTTTTCATAGCAATTTGATTTATGCTTCTTCGCACGAAAAAAACCAACAAGTCATTCGAAGAGGAATGAATTTCTTAATTAATAGTGGGGCACCTGCTAAAGCAGATTATGTGACGAGAGATGAGCATACTTTTTTGAGTAAAAAGGCAGTGGGGATCATGGCAATTGATTATTATAACAATGGAAAGGTGACAACCTCTTTTTTGGAATTAGATAATATATCCTTTAAAGAAGCTGAGCATCAAACATTGTTTTATCCTGTTTGTGGTACAGGAGATACCTATAGAAAAGAGGAATTAATCAATACGTCTTATCTGCCTTGTCGCCCAAAAATGGAGGTGGCTCAAAAAATGGAGGGTACTTATAAAGGGTTGAAAACCTTAGCTGCGGGAGAAGAGTATGAGGTAAATGGATGGAAAAAATTTTGGTATGGAAAGCATTATCGGACGACTTGGACTACACCTATAGCCGTTCCTTATTTGGATTTAGACAACACCTTTGGGGGACTTAATATTTATAAAAAAGGTGGGGGTAGACAAACAACCTCTCTAAAGTTTAAATCTGGAAATGGTACAGGATATACCTTCCGGTCAGTGAATAAAGACCCTTCTAAGGCATTAAATTATAAACTTCGGCCGACTTTTGTTGCTAGAGTTTTTAGAGATCAAACTTCTACTCAACATCCGTATGGGGCAATTGCTGTGGCGCCACTTTTAGATAAAATTGACATCTTGCACGCCAATCCAGTCTTATATACTTTGCCTAATGACTCGAAATTAGGCCCTTTCCAGGCCAAATATGGAGGGTTATTCGGGATGCTTGAAGAAAATCCAGGAAAGCCTAATAATGAAGGAAAACTATTTGGCGATGCTGACGATATTGAGCGAAGTAATAAGCTTTTCCGCGATTTTTATAAGCATCAAAAAAGGAGGGTCAATCAATCAGAATTTGTACGTGCAAGGTTGTTTGATATTTTGGTTGGAGATTGGAGTAAACATGAAGACAATTGGAAGTGGGCGGCTTACGATAAACCAGATGGATGGCGGATTTATCGCCCAATTCCGAGGGATCGAGATCATGTTTTTTCTCGCCAAGATGGGGTGATTCCATGGTTGGCTGACCGCCGATTTGCCTTGACCAATATTGAAAATTTTGATAAAGACTACAAAGACATTTTGAGCTTGACTTGGCAAGCAAGACATATGGATCGATTCTTAGCAACGGAGGCTGAAAAAACTATTTTTATTCAAGAAGCAAAATTCATTCAGGAGAATATTTCGGAACAAGACATTGAAGAGGCAATAAAGAAAATGCCATCTGAAGTTTATGGGAAATCTGGAAAAGAAGTAGCGGATAAATTGAAAAATCGATTGAAAAACCTACAAAGTGCAGCTTTAGAATATTACGCTTTATTGGCAAAAGAAGTAGAAGTCGTTGGATCTATTGAGGAGGAGTTTTTTGAGGTTAATTATTTAGAAAATACTAATGTAGAGGTGAAGGTTTTTGATAAAAAAGGAACGGAGAGAGGAAATGTTTTGCTGTATCAAAGGGCCTTTTTGCCAAGTGAAACCAAAGAAATTCGGTTATATGGTCTGGGAGGTGAGGATGTTTTTGATATTAGAGGAAATGGAGAATCTACTATAAAAATTAGACTATTTGGAGGACCAGGTGATGATATTTTGAAGGATAATGCCAAGAATGCCCGATCCTTACTTTATGACAAAGGAAAAGATACCCAATATGAATTAAATGGAGGCGGTAAGATCGTCAATCACTGGAATAAAAATATATACGAATACGATCGGACACGCTATGAATATAACCGAATATTGCCTTTGATCTTCATTGGTTATAGTCGGTTTTCAGGTTTTGGAGTAAGTTTGGGGGCACAAACATCAGTCAAAAAATTTGGGAAAGACGACTACCATAGTAAGCACGGCTATGGAATTGCTTACACTACAGGAGGCAATAAAACGGCAATATATAGGGGGCAATTTCATCAAATTTTTAAAGATTGGGACCTTCAAGTGAATGGTTATTTCGCGGATGGTGATTTTTATAATTATTTCTATGGTCTGGGAAATAGTTCTGACAAACAGGATGATTTATTTGATGATGATTTTTATGAGGCAAAAGTGAATAAGGCGCATTTTTCTGTTGGAATTATGAAAGACTTTTGGCGAAAAAGTAAGGTTGATTTCACGGTTGGAATTGAACAAAACAATTCAGAAAGGTTAGAAAATACGATTCTAGACGAAGATGCTGGGCTTATTTTTGGTGCCAATCAAAAACTGACGATTCTACCTATTGAAACGAATTTAGATATTGATTTTCGAGATTCAAAAGGACTGCCATATCGTGGAATCAGAGCAGTAGTTGCTTATCAAAATGGAACTATCTTGAATGGAGATAATCAAAATTATGGCGTAGCTAAAGGCTCCTTAGAATATTATCTTTCGACGAAAACTAAGAATCCACTTACTTTTGGATTTAGAGTTGGAGGGGCAGTTGGTCATGGAGATATTCCGTGGTATAAATTACCGACATTGGGTAATGCAAATGGTCTTCGAGGTTATTTTGGAAACCGGTTTGCAGGGGAGTCTAGTGCTTATTTTAATTTTGAATTACGTTACCAATTGTTTGAAAAATATACTTCTTTTCTTCCTGTAAAGGTTGGTGTGAAAGCTTTCTATGATCGAGGTCGAGTATTTTTTGAAGAAATTGAGGAAAGTGATAGTTGGAGAGAGGGTTATGGTTTTGGGTTCTATGTTGTGCCGCTTAGTGAGACATTTACTATTTCTCTAGGTATTGGTTTCTCTGATGAGGAAAGTGCATATCCGACGATTGGTATTGGAGCACCTTTGCGATAAAAGAATGGATTGCAATACAGTTCTTTAGGAATGAAAACTAAAATAAGCAGTCAGAAATGATACTTTATGTAATTTTTATTCCTAACCAGGCAAAGTCAGTACCATATATTTAAATGATATTTCTTCATTTTTCCTTAATGAAAAACGAAGTAAAAAAATCAAGGCTGTGGATATTTTGCTTAAAATTCAATTCCTTGTGCACTCACACCCAAACTCGCCGACTGTTTTTGCTTGAACCTTTGAGCCCATTTGGCTCAAGCAAACGCAGAGGCTCAGACATGGGTGATATTTTAGGCTTCACTCAATTGAATTTCTTAACACCAAAATCTCCAATGCCAACAAGTGTCCCATATTAACTTTTGCCACATTTGCGAAAAAGTTAATTGAATAGATACTAAATTATTCTTGACTGTTCACTAACCTTCAAACGTTATAAACAATGATTCACCTGATAGTCGGAAATACAGGTTCTGGGAAAACCACTTATTCAAATGAATTGAAGGCAAAAACGAACGGGGTTATATTCTCTATTGACAAGTGGAATAATGTATTGTTTCTTCCTGATAAAAAACCAACAGATGGACTCGAATGGTTTTTGGAGCGAATTGATAGAGCGGAATCCATAATGATGAATTTGATTGTGCAATTAGAAAATGTAAAAATAGATGCTATTCTAGACTTGGGGCTCTCTAAATTTAAACATCGGGAAAAATTCAGGCAGTTTGCAAATTCTAATGGTTTTGAATTGACCACTCATTTTTTAGATATTTCAAAAGAAACGCGCCTGAAAAGGGTGATGAAGAGAAATGCTGAGAAAGGGGGAACTTTTGAATTTGAAGTAACAAATGAGCATTTTGAATTTATGGAGGATTGGTTTGAAAACCCTAGTGAATTGGAAATGAGAAACGGAATACATATCACTGAATTGTAATTAGGTGCTAAATATATTCTATGGAATTCTGAAAAAATAGAAAGAGGTCATTGCAATTACAAATGGTAAATACCGTTCGTAGGCTATATTCTCATCTATTATCAAAACAAGAAAATGGCAAAGAAATTCGACTCGATTCCTTCAGCAATTCAAACCTTCATTTCTAATCAAAAGATATTTTTCGTTGCGACCGCAAGAAGTGAAGGTACTATCAATCTCTCTCCAAAAGGGATGGATTCATTTCGTATTATAGATTCCAATCGGATTGTATGGCTCAATTTGACAGGAAGTGGTAATGAAACAGCAGCTCATTTGCTCGAAAATGACCGTATGACGATCATGTTTTGCTCGTTTGAAGGCAAACCAATGATTTTGCGGCTTTATGGTCACGCCAAGGCATATCATGATGGGGAAGTGGAATTCCAAAAGTATATAGAGGTATTTCCGCCCATTAAAGGTGCTCGTCAGATCATAGAGATGCAGGTAGATTTAGTTCAAACTTCCTGTGGTTATGCGGTACCATTCATGGATTTTAAAGAGGAGAGAACCCAACTGAAATCATGGGCTGAAAAACAAGGAGAAGATCGAATTAAGAATTATTGGAAAGAACGGAATTCCGTGAGCCTAGATGGATATGAAACTGGAATTGTGGATTAAGAAATAGGGACAAAATAAAATTAACGATTCTAAGTTTGGAGGGTGCTAATCCTGTTTTTTTTAGATACAGCCACCACTCAGACATACTTTTTCAAACCAACGCGAGTTGTTCCAGTATTTAATTTGTTATTATCTCTAGGTGGGATTAGGCTGCTTATTTTTGCCCTTTATTTCCGAATTGAAAAAAATCCCTAAAATAAAGTCTATTAAAACTCGGCATTTTCGTGTAAATTTTGAACTCGACCTTAAAAAGCGACATTTTTTCAGGCACATTACATATATTTGCAATAATCAAATATTAATACAAATAATAACATGGACTATGAGGGCTTAATACTTAAGTAATAACGATTCATCCCCCTTTTTATTTTTTAGACACCTACCTCAGATAAATTCTAACTACTCAAAAATTCGGATTATTACAGACTGACCATTTGTATTGAGTAACTCATGTCTTCAAAAAAAACTGGTTCCATGATCAACAAGTACTTAGTAACTGCTCTAGTATTTTTGTTCTTTCTGAACGTTCCTTTCTCAGAAATCAATGCTCAATGTTTGTTGACGAATGTTTCTACCACTAGTGGTGAAACGGAAGTGACCACTTGCCCTGGAGATGGTCTAGCGGACAAAGTGAGATTCAAACCCAGTACTTGGGCATCAGGTTATGTTTGGGTGATAACAGATACCGACAATATCATCTTAGACTTCTTTTATGGAAATAACTATAATTTTGAAAATGCTGGACCCGGCGTCTGTCGGGTTTGGGGTGTTTCTATTGCTGGGTTTGTTCAAGTACCCGTAGGTGAAGACATTAATGATGGCGACTTTAATTCCTTTTGTTGGGTGGTTTCAGCGAATTATGTCAGTGTCAAAAGAGTTGTTCCGGATGCAGCAAGTGTCACTTTAGATAATGGAGATACAAAGACTTATTTGTGTCCGGGTGATGGAATTCCCGATATTTTGACTTTTGCAAATACTAGCCAAGCTGGAAATGATTATGGTTATGTGATTACCGATGATTCAGGAATTATCATCGATGCGGCTGATGTGAATGGGAGCTATGATTTCGATGACGTCGTTACGGGGGCTTGCCGTGTTTATGGGGTAGGGTACACTGGAGACTTAACAATTACACCTGGTGAAGATATTTCCAATTCTAAGCTTTCTGATAATTGCTATGATCTTTCTGATAATTTTGTAGAAATCATCAAAGATGAGCCAGAAGGTGGACAAGTTGCAACCATTGATGGCAATGCTTTTACACAAATTTGTGTGAATAATGGAAGTCAAAGTATCGTTGAATTTTCAGCTGCCAATACTTCCAATCTGTTTTATGCTTATGTGATTACGGATGAAGCCGATAACCTTTTAGGAATTGAGTTTTCTGATAGTCATGACTTTGCTGGTGCGCCGGCTGGAACTTGCAGAGTTTATGGAGTTGCCTATGTTGGAAACTTCACCATTCAAAACGGAGAAAATATTTTCACAACCAACCTTACTGATAACTGCTTTGACCTTTCTGAAAACTATGTCGAAGTATTAAGAAGTGAGCCAAATGGTAGTTTTGTTTCCTTAGATGATGGGACAGAATTAATATATACTTGTCCAGGAGATGGAAATGCCGATGTGGTTAGTTTTTCGACTTCAAGTAGCTCTACAGCGCTTTATGCATTTTTGATTACTGATGAAGCTGGAAAGATCATTCAGGTTGCCAATGGTAATGATTTTGATTTTGACGGAGCTTCTCCAGGGACCTGCCGAATTTATGGAATTTCTTATATCGGTAATCTGTTGGCGGATACGGATATGGACATTTTTACTGATAATTTAGCAGATGGTTGTTGGGATATTTCCAATAATTTCATTGAAGTCGTTCGAGAAATACCTGATGGTGGCTCCATTCTTACTACTGAAGGGGAGTCTTTGGTATATGTTTGTGTGGGCGATTCAAATTCTGATTTGGTAGAATTTGAAGTAAGCGGACTTTCTAATTCCAATGCTGTTTTTGTTGTCACTGATGAGAGTTTAGAAATATTAAATATTCTGAATTCAAATAGTTTTGATTTTAATAGCTCAGATATTGGTATTTGCCGAATATATTCGGTGGCTTATACGGGTAATTTTAGCCTAATAGAAGGTCAGTTTTTGGATATTAGTGATATTTCTGATGACTGCGCTGATATTTCTGACGATTATATCACCATCATCAAAGACGTTGCAGAAGGTGGATTTGTATTCGCTAGTGGAGGACAAGAGCTCGTTTATACCTGTCCAGGCGACGGAAAAGCGGATGTACTTCAATTGGAAAGTACCGATGCCTCTTTAGCGAAATTTGTCTATCTCATTTTAGATGATAACCTAATGGTATTGGATATAGTATCGGATGACACGTATGACTTTGATGGATTAGGAGAAGGGCTTTCGGCTGTATATGGTTTGAGTTATACAGGAAATTTGACGGTTGAGGTAGGTGATGATCCATTTTTTACAATGCTTTCTGATGACTGTTATGACTTATCCGATAATTGGGTAGATGTTATTCATTTTTTACCAGAGGCAGGTTCAGTAGCTACCTTAAGTGGTGCCACCAATATTGAGGTTTGTTCAGGAGATGGGGCATCAGATTTAGTAGAATTTGAAGCGGTTGACGCAGCGATCATTCCTTATTTTTATGTTGTTACAGATTATAATGATGAAATTCTGAGCTTTTCGCCGATAGAAAGTATTGACTTTGAAACAGTTCCTGAAGGTGTTTGCCGAATTTATGGGGTCTCTTTTACAGGCAATTTCTTTGGAATTGTAGGCGAGAATATCAATGATATTTTACTTTCTGATGATTGCTATGATTTGTCAGATAATTATATTGAAGTCACTCGAAAAAGGGTGGATGGCGGTGAAGTTTCAACTAGCCCATTAGGTGAAACTGTTATTTATGTTTGTCCAGGAGATGGATTACCAAATATCATCGATTTTGGTACGGATAGCGATGCGCCTACTGCTGAATATACCTATGTAGTGACTAATAATCAGAATGTTATTACAGATATTCTTTCCGATGATAATCGTGATTTTGAGGGTGATGGGATTGGTATCAGTAAGGTTTGGGGTATTTCTTATACAGGTACTTTGCTTGCCGAAGTGGGTGATGTCATTGATGAAATTGCGTTGTCGGATGGTTGTTATTCTTTGAGTGAAAATTTCGTTGAAATTGTTAGAGATACACCCAATGGAGATATAATTGTTTCTAATCTAGGTGACAATATCAATATCTGCGTCAATGATGGGCAACCAGATGAGATTGCATTTATCACAGGAAGTTTTTCATTTGCTCAATACACATTTATTATTACCGATGAGTTTAATGAGGTCATAGAGGTTATGAATGATGACATTATCTATGATTTTGAAGATTTACCACAGGGTGCTTGTCGTGTTTGGGGGCTTTCTTATACCGGTCATTTAACAGTTGAACCTGGAGACTTAGCTGATTTTGATCCACTCTCAGATGATTGCTTTAGCCTATCAAATAATTATGTGTTAATCAACAAAACCTATGTTGATGGAGGGACGGTTTATTCTCCTTCAGGAGATGAAATTTTTATTTGTGCAGGTGATGGCAATTCTGATTTTGTAGGGTTTTTCAATACGAGTAACTCAGGAAATAACTATAGGTATTTAGTTACAGATGAAGATGGTGTTTTATTAGATGTTATTGGATTTAATTTGTATAATTTTGAAAATAGTGGCGCTGGTGTTTGCCGAATTTATGGTTTAGATTTGACCGGAGTGTTGAATGTTTTTGTTGGAGATAATATTTTTGAAGAGGATCTATCTTCTGATTGTTTTGATCTATCTTCTGATTTTGTAACCGTTTATAAGGACCTACCTGATGGCGGTACTGTTTCAACTGATGCAGGTGAAACAACTGTCATGGTTTCTGTCAATGATGGAATAACAGACGTAATTAATTTCATTTCAACGGATGCTTCCAATTCAAAATATCAATTTGTCATAACGGATGAAAACAACATCGTTTTAGCGGTCTTAACCGATGATTTCGCAGATTTTGAAGAAGCTGAAGAAGGTATCTGTCGTGTTTGGGGAGTGGCTTATACCGGTGGAATTTCAGTAGAAGTAGGGGATGTTTTGACGGATGTTGATTTGGCGACTGGGTGTTTTGATTTGTCAGTTAATTTTATTGAAATCGTCAGAGATGATCCTAACAACTTCAATGACCCAACGGCTGACCTAAATAATGCTTCAGATGTGATCCACCATTCAACACTAGAATTGAGCTTATCTCCTAATCCAGTTGTAGATGTTTTGAAAGTAAAATATCAATCGAATGACTTTGAAGGGGTTAGCGAAATGAGGGTATTTAGTGCAGCTGGACAATTAGTTTATCAAAATAAGCTTGAGACTTATCTTGGGCAAAATGAGACTTCAATTCAAACGAGTGATTTTGTTTCAGGAACTTATTTTGTGTCTATTCGAAATGCACAAGAAATGGTTCAATCTGTTTTTGTGAAGCATTAATAGCGAACCTGATAGTTATTGAAAAGCCTCCATTTGCGTGTCAAGTGGAGGCTTTTTTACAAAGCGTATTCGATTTATTGATTTTTTAAACTTCCCAGCAATAAACCAAATAATACTCGCCAAATTTTTCGAAGCAAAGCTCATAATGAAGCTCAAGATTCAACTCTGGCTTTATCATTTTTCCTGAAAAGGTGCACCCTTCTTCATTGTATTTAAATGGTTCAACCAAAATGTTTTTTCGAAAATCTAATTCTCTTCGACCATAAGCTTTATAGATAGCCTCTTTGGCAGACCAATACACGTGAAGATGTTGTAATCGAGTTGCCTCCTCCAAACTTTCTGATTCTACCTCACGCATATATTTATATGCTAATCGACCAATCTTTGGTACAAATACTTGAATGTCAATGCCCAGATGAATAGGGCCAGCCATTACTGCTGCCATTTCATGAGAATGACTGAGAGAGATTTGGTAAGGCGAATCAGTTAAGTGTGGTTTTCCAAATTCATCTTTATAAAGGCTTCCACGTACTTTTCTTCCTGACAGGTAGTGTAAAAGGTAACGAGAAGAAAGCCATTGTAACCTTCGTCCCTCACCTTTTATTTTTTTTATTGATTTTCTTTCTTCTCTAGTTAATAATAGACGTTTTTGAAAAAAGGACTCTTCCTCATCAATTTCCCAAATGCCTACCTCGCCTTCGGGTACTAAATATTTTCTGAAATATAATGGCATGGCACCAAGATAGTGTTTTTGGGAAAAATTAATTGTTTCATGTATAAGTAACAGAGCAATATTATCTAAAGCCAATTTTAGTTTCTTTTTTCCACTCACAGTGTTAAAAATACTCACCAGAGCTAAGGCTATGACTTCGTTTTTTGCCTTGTGAGAGAAAAAAATAATTCAAAAATTTATTCTAAACTTAACATTGCTTTCTTGCTTGAATCGAAATAAAAATTTATATAAATCTAAAAAATGAAATTTAATTCCGTTTGTCGAGCTTTTGTCTTGAAAAATCTAGCTTTTGTTCTTTTTTTGCAAAATTATCGCATATTGCCAATGTTTTACCGATCAACCGAATAATTAACCACTTTTCTTAAATTTTGAATACAAAAAGGAATATCTGCTATCAGTCAATTTCAGATTGATTGATGCTTATCATAACGAACCCCTAAGACCATTTTATTAACCCTAATTTTTACACTTAAACTCTAATTATTATGTTACGCAATCTCAATCTAGATCCAATTTGGATCCGCCGTGGAATTTTCGTTATCCTTGGAATTTTCATCCTTGGAATGTTGAATCCTTTTAGTCGAAACTCTATGGGGTATCGACAAGTTGTAGAAACCCCTTTAGGCAAAAAGTATGTCGTTTTTGGAAATGGCTATTACTTTAAAGTACCTGGGAGCAAAATTACGATTTACCCTAATTTGGTGACGATCGCATATACGAAACAAAAGACCGAAGCAACTGTAAATCAGGATCTTGTGGAGATCAGGTTTATGGATGCAACCACTGCTCATGCAGAAATTTTCGTGAAATATGGACTTCCAAATAAGGAATCTGATATGCTTCAATTGCATGAAGACTTTCGAAATGTTGACCATTTGGCATCAACGGGTTTGGCCCCTTATACCAGAGAATGTTTAAAGTATTCTGCACAATTGATGGAGAGTGAACAACATTACTCTGGGGGGATGTCTAAACTTTCAAATGACTTTAGAGATCAATTAGATAATGGACAATATGTTGTCGAAACATTAGAAAGCTCCGTAAGAGATTCTTTAACTGGAGAGTTGAAGAAAACCTATGAAAATCTTATTCGATTAAACGAAATAGGTACGCCTATTCGGAATGCAAATGATTTGAAAGAGATGGGCATAACAGTCCGGACACACAATATCATTAATGTTGATTATGAAGAGCAAGTGAATGAAAAATTGGCAAAGAAAATTGAAGCGAGTGCTAGAGAATCTGTTTCCAAACAAAATTTGATTACTGCTCAACAGGAAGAGTTGACTGCGGCTGCGGAAGGGCGAAAGAAATTAGTAGAGATTGAATACGAGAAAAAGGAGGAGCAAACACGACAGTTAGTGGAGGCAGATACACAAGTTAAATTGGCGACAAAGGATAAAGAAAAGCAAAAAATTGCACTTGATGCAGCTCGATTGGAAGCTCAGAAAATCAAGGCTTTGGCGGAGGCGGAGTCTTATGCTAAAAGAAAAATGATGGATGCGGATGGTGCTTTAGAGAAAAAATTAGCAACCTACAAAGAGGTACAACAATTGTGGTCTGGCGCATTTGCCAACTACAAAGGAGACATTGTTCCCCAAATTCAAGCGGGTGGAGGAGGAGGTACTACAAACGGAGGATTGGACTTTATGCAACTAATGACAATGAAAGCCGCTAAAGATCTGAATTTAGACTTGAATGTGTCTAACCAAAAATGATCTTTGGTGAATTCTAAACCTAGAAGGGTTTGGGCTTTAAATGGAGGCTCAAACCTTTTCTTATTTGCGGAAAGAAAGCAGCGCATATACTAGGCTGAAAACAAAAATGAAAGAAGAAATAAACAGTCTCATGGTTAATTTTTTTTATGTAAATATCGAATGAGACCGTCAATCAAAGATGAAGCCTATTTTAAGTTTTTGTAAAAGATTCCCAAAAATTATGTTGTTTTGGACTCTATTCTAGAATTTGTTCTTTCAATTATTTGGTGTACAAGAAGAAGACTGTAGAAAATTTTATGATAAGGGAGGAGGAAATAAATAACCTACCCAAATTTTAGGAAGTTAATTTTTCTTTAGACGAGGCAAAAAACACAGACATACCCAAAGGTATGGCGAGTATTTTTAACGATGCATAAAGGAAAAATAACAAGTAAAATGGGTAGGCTATATTTTTCCTCCTCTCTTAACAACCAAACCAATGCAAACAATCAAGGTTTTCTCATAAAAATAAATTCGTTCAAAAACCGTCCGAAAGTTTAATAATCGCTAAAACGGATTTTTATGAGAAAACTCAATGCAAACAATCGAAACAAAAAAAGAAGAAATGTTTAACCGAGATATAAGTTGGCTGTATTTTAATGAAAGAGTTTTACAAGAGGCAAAAGATCCACGTGTTCCATTATATGAGCGAATCAAATTCCTAGCGATTTATTCTTCAAATTTGGATGAATTTTTTAGTGTGCGTGTAGCGTCTATCCGCAGTTTTGGAAAATTGAAAAAGAAAACCCGAAAGGAATTAGAACTAGAGGTGAAACCAAAGAAACTTTTGTATGAAATACAAGAAATTGTTGCATTTCAACAAGATGAATTTGGACGAATCTTTCGGGAAGAAATTATTCCTGAATTGGCAGAGAATAATATTTATTTAGTCAATGAACAACAATTTTCTCAAGCGCAAAAAGTATTTGCTAAACAATATTTTGAAGAAAATGAGATGGGAAAGCTCGCTAGTCCAATTTTACTTGGAGAAGAGAAACATTCCAATCCATTTTTGGAGAACAAGGGACTATACTTTGTTATTGAGTTTGAAGGGGAAACTTCACCTGCTTTGGTTAATATTCCCTCTGAAAGCCTTCCTCGTTTTGTGACTTTACCATCTGATGAAAAGGAATTACACATTGCTTTTATTGATGATATTCTGCGAGCCAATATTCATCAACTCTTTGATGATCAGATTGTTAAGGACGTTTTTTCGATAAAGCTGTCTCGAGATGCAGAAATGTATATTGCAGATGAATTTGACGGAGATCTTATGGAGAAGATCAAAAGAGGTTTGATAGATCGAAATGCAGGACTGCCGACTCGGTTTTTGTATGATTCAGCTATGCCAAAGCCTTTGTTGAAATATTTGAGGCATGCTTTTGATTTTTCAAAAAATGACTTAGTCTCAGGTGGACGGTACCATAACTTTAATGACTTTTTTGGCTTTCCCATGCCGCCCAATAGTCCACAATTAGAAAATGAAAAATTACCTCCGTTACCACATCCCGAATTAGAGGACGCTGGGTCTATTTTGAAAGCTATGTCTGAAAAGGATTTTATGTTACATTTTCCGTATCAAAAATTTAATTATATCCCACAACTAATTCGCGAAGCTGCAGAAGATGAACTGGTTGAACAAATTAAAGTAACGCTTTACCGAGTTGCTTCCGATTCAGCGGTGGCCAATGCCCTTTTATATGCCATGGAAAAGGGCAAAAAAGTATTTGCTTTTATTGAAACCAAAGCCCGATTTGATGAAGAGACGAATATCATATGGGGAGAGCGATTGCAAAAGGCTGGAGCAAATGTCAGGTATAGTATACCGGGGATTAAAGTACACACTAAATTACTTTTAATTAGTCGTCGAGAGGGGGAATATTTGAGACATTATGGTTATTATGGTACAGGCAATTTTAATGAAAAAACGGCTAAAATATATGCAGATCATGGCTTGCTCTCTGCAGACCAAAGGTTAGGGGAAGAGGCTCGAAAAGTTTTTATGGTGTTGGAGGGTAGAATTATTTTTCCACCTACCAATCATTTATTGGTGTCGCCGTTCTCTACGAGATTGAAATTTGAAAAATTTATCGATCAAGAAATAGCTAATGCCAAAGAAGGTAAAACGGCCTACATGATTCTGAAGATGAATAGTTTAGAAGATACGGGGATGGTCAAAAAACTATATGATGCGAGTCAAGCAGGCGTTAAAATTCAATTAATTGTCAGAGGTATTTGTCGATGCATTCCAGGTGTTCCAGGTAAAAGTGAAAATATTCAGATTATAAGCATCATTGACCGCTTTTTAGAGCATGCTAGGGTTTATATTTTTGGTAATGGAGGCAAAGAAAAAATGTACACCGCTTCGGCTGATTGGATGACTAGAAATTTGGATAAAAGAGTGGAGGTATGTATGCCTATTTACGATCCAAAAATTTACCAAGAATTACGAGAAATAATAGATATCCAATTAAGGGATAATGTGAAATCTAGGTGGGTTGACGAAGATCAAAGCAATCAATATAAACTATCAATGGGCGCCGAAAAAGAAATACGAGCACAGTTAGAAACCTATCATTTTTTAGCCAGTAAAATTTGACGTCTGTAAATGTTATACATGAATTCAAGTCATTAGTAAGTGCTAAGTCATAAACAACTTCCACTTAAATTACTGCAACATCGCGCCAAAGGCACCCGTTGCAGTATTTAAGTGCAACCTAATTCTGTCCAAGAACTTATTATGTCAAGCGCTTATTTATTCGCTCCATGAAATGGGGTCATGAAATTCTTTCATGAAAGAGTAGCCTAAATTTCAGGAACTTTTGAGTTCTTTGCCCGATGAAAATCGAACCGAGAGATAAGTGGTTGATTCCACTTTCCTTTTTTGCTATTTATATTCTTTGGGGCGCGAATTACCTAGCCAATTTTTACGCGATACAAGACATTCCTGTTTTTTTGATGTGTTCCGGTCGGTTTTTCATTGCCGGAGCCCTTCTATACTTAATTGTAAAAGCTTTTGGAGTGCCAAATCCGACTAGGATTCAATGGAGAAATGCCATTTTTTCTGGCTTTCTATTTCTTGTGTTGGGGACAGCCGCTATTATTTGGTCTTTGCAATTTGTTTATACCGGAATCGCTAGTCTAATTGTTGGGTTAGAGCCGTTGGTAATTGTTTTACTGCTCTGGAAAATGCGTGGACAAAAACCTCGGAAAAGAAGTTGGATTGGCATTGCTATTGGTTTTTTGGGTATGGCATTATTGGTTGTACAAGATCAGTTTTTAACAGATGATATGACCCTTGTTGGTATCGGTGTAATTCTGTTTTGTATCATTGCTTGGGGCTATGCAACTTTGTATGTAGGCGATAAAGACCTTCCAGAGTCAAAGCTTTTGACTTCTGCTATACAGATGTTATCTGGGGGTACAATTTTGTTTTTTATTAGTCTGATTGCAGGAGAATGGCAAGCGTTTGATATTCATAAAGTGGGAGATCGTGCGTGGGGCGGATTAACATTTGCAATCATTTGTGGGTCACTTATTTCTTTCTCCGCCTTTAACTATTTATTGGTTAAAGTCTCCCCAGAAAAGGTCGCGACATCAACGTATATTAATCCAATCGTTGCCATGTTAGTAGGTTGGTATTTTAATAATGAAGAGTTGTCTTCCCAATCTTTGATAGCTGCTTTATTGATGTTATTTGGAGTATTTTTTATTGTGTCACGGAAGGCGGAGCAAGAAGCCTAATAATTAGCTCAAAGGTTCGATAAATAAACTATGAACCTTTGAACTAATATTTATCAGATTTATCAATTGACTCGTTTTCGCTCATCTTCAGATGCTGTCGTTTTATTCCTAGCTTCTTTCAATTTACTATTTCCAAAGGTTCGAGTATAGGTCAATTTGAATGTTGTTCGAGCAAAATCAACCTCTGAATTATAATTTAGATTTTGAGAAGGGACATCTTGAGTAAATTTCCATTTATAGGTATTCAAGATATCTGTGACATTAAAACTAAGTTTACCATGATTACCGTTTAATGTTTTCTGAATACCCGCATTTAGCCCTCCAAACCCTTTCATCACTACTGTTCCCCAAAGAGATTTACTTTGGTAAAAGCCTGATATTTCTAATGAGAAATTACTAGGTAGTTGAAAGTTTTGACCTCCTGAGATTCGAACATTTTTTTGGGAAATACTGGTTAATTCATCATCCACATAGCCTACATTTTTTTGCCATATACCTAAAATGTTTGCTTGCATTTGCCACCAATCTGTGATTTCCCATGGGAAAGCAATCATAAATGATGCTGTTTTGAGATATTTCAAGTTACTGGAGACCAATAGGTTCCTTTCTTTTTCTGCATCATATTCGTTTTGGAATCGGACAATAGAGCTATCTTCTTTGCTATATTGAATGGAAAATAAAACAGTTTTGTGGCGAAAATCCATTTTGAAATTATTCGATATAGCAGGCTGTATGGCTGGGTTTCCAGCGAAAAAAGTAGTCGGATCAATAAAGTAAACAAAAGGAGCCATTTCTTTAAAACCAGGTCGGGTGATCCTGCGACTATAGGAAAAGTTGACATTATTATTATCATCTAATTTTCGAGAAATAAAGACACTCGGAAAGAAGTTTCCATACTTCCGATCGACCAAGTTAGGTATTTCAACGGTGCTCAAATTCGAACTCGTATACTCATATCGCAATCCTATTTTTGCATCCGTTTTTTCATCCACCTTGATATCAAAAGAAGTATAGGCAGCACCAATTTTTTCATCCAAATCTGAGCTATTAGTCAATTCTTCATCAACTACCCAGGAATTTGAAATAAACTCCTCTACCGTTACATCATTTTCAAAAGTAGAAAGCGTTCCTTTCAGTCCAGCTTGAAATTTAATATTATCATTAATAGTTTTTGAAAAATCTATTGTTCCCACCCAAAGGTTTATTGGTGTGATTTTACCACTTCGAGTTTGGCTATCATATAGAAGTGCTCCATCACTATTAAAATAAGAATTTAAATAATTAGTCGGATTATCGCCATTATAATAAAGGTAATCGGCATTCAAATTCAAGCTGGTATTCTTATTGAAATTATGTTGTAAGCTCAAATTTCCCATGAAATGTTTCCATTGATTGATTTCGTCATTTTCGATTTCTATTAAAGTATCAATTACCTCATTTGTTCTCACCTGATTGCTATTTAATGCATCCATTGACCATTTGTTGTCATAGCCTGAAATGAGCCCGCCTAGAGCAGTTTTATCTGTAATTTGATAGTCAAATCCAAGACGCATGAAATGATTTCGTTGAGCAGGTTCTCGGTGAGATTTTGTTTGAGTTTCTACTAATGCCCCGTCTTTTAGTATACTTCGATAAAACTGAATCTGTTGAATTCTGGCATCTCTAGAAAAGGAATAATTTCCAAAAAAGTTAAAACGATCTTTACGATAATTAAAATTGGTACTTGCCGATGAAATATCGCCATCACCATAGCCTCCAGAGACTGCAAATCCACCGTTGAACCCTTCGTTTGCATTTTCTTTTAAAACAATATTGATGAATCCTGCATTTCCTTCCGCTTCAAAGTTGGCTGGTGGAGTGGTTATCAGTTCAATTTTTTCAATATTATCAGCACTCATACCTGATAGCAATTGGACTAAGGAAGAAACGGGTGTATAGTTTCTTTTACCATTAATCATAATGATAACACCTTCTTTCCCAACTAAAGTAATACCACCAGATTGCTGATTGACGATCACCCCTGGAGAGCGTTCTAATACTTCCAATGCTGTTCCTCCCGCCGAGATAATACTGTTTTGAACGTTGACGACTAAACGATCAATTTTTTGCTCAAAAAGCGGCTTTTTAGCAGTCACTTCGATCTCATTGAGAAGTTGAGCATCTTCTCTCATGACACTAATTTTTAAATCTATTTTTTCATTCGAATAGATGATATTCGGAGGCGTGTACTGAGTTTGATAACCCATCATTGATAATTGTACAAGGTAACTACCTGGAGCAATACCGCTGATTATAAAACTACCATCATCAGCACTGATATCTCCTTTTACAAAAGTCGAGTCTTTTGCATTTAATAATAGGGTATTAACGAAAGACATTGATTCCCCTTTTTCGTTAATAAGTTTCCCTTGAATTTCACCTTGGCTATATAGGGAAGGTGCGAACAAAACGCTAAAGATTAGCACAAATAAATTTGATGTTGTTTTCATGGTTTAGTAAAGTTGTGAGAGGTAGGAAATCAGTATTTTGGGAAAACCTAATTTCCATATATTTGGTACAGGGACTTCGCCAATAATAACCTACACATTTCGCTTGTCCTTTTTCCTTTTCTCTTCGTTAAATTTTTTGACCATAGCACTGCTATGCTAAAAAAAGTTGCCTCGACCAAAGAAAAATTTACTAGGCAAAATTTGCGTAGTTTATTAATTGCGAAGTCCCTCAAATGCCTTTTCTCGGCTATTGGAAAGGCATTTGAACCCCATAAATTTGTTTTTCGAAGATCGACTTTCTTTTGAATATGCGAGGGTTACGCTATAATTTTAAATTATTCTGGCTAATACAACCACTAAAATAGTATTTTGAATTCTTTTTTTATCAATCTTGTTATTTTTTGGGTGAAAAATATTGGATGAAAGGAGCTAATGTTATGGCGTTTTAAGGGTTTTCTCATAAAGATCCATTTTAGTGATTTTCAAACTTTTTCACCCCAGCCCTAAAGGGCGAAAGTTTGAAAATCGCTAAAACTCCCTTCAGGGTTGGGGTAAATTTTAGCGGTTTTTGAACGAATTTATTTTTATGAGAAAACCCTGATGGAGTTTCTTAATTTTTCACAAATTGTTGAGTCCAAACCCGGTCTTCACTTAAAACCCGAACGAAATACATGCCCGCATTCAAATCTGCTACATCAATTGGGAAAATTATTTGATCGGAAGGATTATTTTTAATGGTTTCCTTTTTCAATATTTTACCGGTCAAATCAATGATTTCAATTTCAAAATCTTCATTTTGGAAGCCATGAAGCTCTACATTTAAATCGCCGCTCGTCGGATTTGGATAGGTGCTGAGCAGTCGATAATGGTCTAGATCTTTGGTATGAGTTGTTTCTGGGATGATAAAATCAAACTGAACACCAGCACCAAAGTCAGGATCAAATGATTTTATTGACAAAGCAACTTGTGGATTAGCATATCGTCTAAAACGTAAAAAACCTTGTCCGTTTTCAGGGAAAAACCAAAATTCTAAACCGTCGTTGGCAATGTCATAAAAATTCATCGTATAACATCCTGCGGGTAATTCAAGCGCTTCTTTATATTGTTGGTTAGCTTCCAAACTATCTCTTTCCATAACAATATTTCCATCTGAATCTTTAATCGTGTAATAATTGTCATAAGCGATCAAGTTGGTGTTAATTGTCAATTCTAATGGATCTCCATCATAATCAAAAATACGAGCTGATTCAAATGGCATTGACGCAAAATCATTGTCAGGATTTTCGTCTAATTGACCATTTGGGCTGCTTATTTTAACTTCAAAAACAGGTTCCTCATCAGTGGTCTCCCAAAAATCAACATCATTGACAGGCAATTCAATTTCAGCGATTTCAAGGGGCAATATTTCGCCTGTCCAAGTGTAACTTTCAATTATTCCACCTTCGACATTATATTCAAAAGTGAGCGAATTAATGAGCTCTTCGCCCGTGTTTTTTACTTGAATCAAGGGGTAATTACAAGCTGGATTGATTCGTTCAAATTCAACATCTCCCACATTTGGTCGAGCGATTCTTTCGATAGAAGCATCCAGTGCATAATTATAGTCTCCATAGGTGACCAATTGGTTAGAAACCAAATAATTAGCTTGTCCCATATAGGGTCCGTTAACACCATAATCAATATTTACTTCATCACCTATTTGTCCCAAATTCGTCAACCAAAATTCATGCACATCGGTCGCTGCGCCAGGGCACCAACCTGCTCGATCAAAAATCCAAGTTCCACCCTGTGGATAGATGGGATTATCGCCACATTCCTTCCATACTTGATAAGGAAATTCTTGTGTCCCTCCATTCACATTGATATAATGTTCACGTGGTATAAATTCTCCATTTTGACCATGTCCCGTGACTGCCGAACGAACTTTATAATGCGAACCATCCAAAGAAAGTGGGATATTTCGAGGTTCAAAAAATCGGTCATTTTGAATATCTGCGTAACCACCTCGACGAAATGGCCAGATGTTTTGAATATTTAATATATCGCGTGGAGGAGTACCCTCGATGAATAAAAATTTGATATCCAATTCTTCTTGCCACTGTCCCCCCATTTCAATAGACATTACTTTTTCTCCCTTTAAGATAGGAGCATAATCCGTCACATCAAAAGTGAATGTCTTACCTGCTTCACCAAGGTCTAAACCATTTCCATAAGGTGTAACCAAGGAAAGAATTTCAAATTTTGCATTACGAACTTGATAATAAACGAGGTCGTCAATTTCAAGTTGACCATCAGGGTCTTGATAAATAGTATCAACAATTTCTCCGGCTTCATTTTTTACCAAAATATTTCCTGAAGGGTATAAGAATGATGTATCGATTGGTTCTACGGACTCACCAAACACATTATATTCAACGACAGAATGAATGCCATTGGGTACTTCATCCAGCACATGTGTCGTATCCAAGGTAATTTCAGCATCCCCTTGAAGAAAAACGATATTAGGTAGGAGATTTGAAAAGTACGGGTTTTTAAAAAGGTCTTTTCCTTTTAGTTTTTTCCAGTTAGGTAGAAAAATGTCAACATCCTGACCCAATGGAGATTGATCTTTAGTTTGAGATCCTGAGCCTTCGGAAAAAGTATAATTTGCTTTCAAATTGTCATGAAATGGATGAGAAAAATCCATTTTTTTATGCATCCATTCTTTAATATCCGCTTGTGATAATTCAATATCCCAAACTTGAAAATCATCGACTCCTCCAAAATAATTATTGCCTCCGTTGACATTCGCTCCAAGTTTCATTTGTTGGATATCAATCGGTCTAAATAAGCCCGTTCCTGAATGCCACAATTCCCCATTCAAATAGATTTTCATCTCTCCTGTTATCGCATTTTTAGTGAATGCCCAATGATTCCAAGAGCCTTCGTATTCTGCTTCAGTTGCTTGTTTATTGATTCGGTCATATCCAGTTCCATCATTGCCACAATCCCAATAAATTTGACCATTTGACCATGGGAAATGAACATTAACTTGACGATTATTTGAGTCATCACTTCCCTCAAAAATAGAGGTGTTTCGAGGTAAAGCATCCTCAATTCCATTTGCCCAAAAAGAGATGGAGATTTCATTTGAAATATCTGAAAATTTATTGGTAGGTAGGTCTATAATCCCGACTCCTTCAAACTGTAGATAGGAATCAGGCTCATCAACTTTGAGACTAACAGCTTTATTGGTTTCATAGGCTTTTATTGTATTGTCAATGTCACTATAGCCTTGCGCAAAACTAAACTCTACAATTAAATTAGAAGTGCCATCCCATTCAAAAGGTTGATAAAAGAGGAAGTCATTTAACCCTATTTCAAAATTATAATTAGAAAAATATACTTCAGTATAATCTTTAAAATCCAACGCTGAATCTGAAAACTCAGATTGTTCTGTGTGCTTAATTCTAATCCTAAAGAAGTCTATTTCATCTGCATCATAGATACAATCTAACTTTAAACCATATATAGAACCACCCGTCAAACCTCCTGTAATTAATTCGTCGGCGGTATATAAAAATTGTTGCTTATAATCGTCAGAACTATACGTAACATACCATTCTTCATTTCCATCTCCTACAGAAGCTTCACTACCAGAACTTGCAATCAGATTAGTAGAGTACATTTCATATTGAATAAAGGAGTTTGTTTGATTATTAGCATAATCGAATACAGGTCCATTAAAATTTGAAATGATAAAATTAGGGTGTGTTTGGCGCGTCGAATCTGCTCGAGAAGGGTCTGTGATAAAGGTGTTACAACTATAATCCCACTCACGACATCCGACACCTCCATTTCCAACTGCTACATCATGGCATCGCATATTATAAACCATCAAAATTTTTCGCCAACTTTGATCTGGGTCATCAGGAAATTGGAACGTATCGCGCCGAGTATTCGAATCCCAATCAAAAGTTTGTACGGTTAAGGTGTCTTGTGAGAAGGCATCTTGTATGAAAAGAAAAGATAAAAGTGTAAGAAATATTATTTTAGAATTAAGTCCTTTATGGGTGTTCATGTCAGATGTGATTTCATGAAAAAAATTGGCGAAGATAGGAAGAAATGGGGATTTTTACCCTAATATATCATTCACCACATGCCCATGGACATCTGTCAATCGAATATCTCTTCCACTAAATCGGAAGGTCAAGTTTTCATGATCTAATCCCATTAAATGAAGCATGGTGGCATGTAAGTCGTGGATAGTGGTTGGTTTTTCAATAACCTTATAACCATATTCATCTGTCTTTCCATAAACAGTGCCTCCTTTGATACCTGCACCTGCAAGCCATATGGAAAAAGCAGAAGGATTGTGATCTCGCCCATCTGTACCTTGGGCAAAGGGGGTTCGTCCAAATTCGCCAGCGAATACGACTAAAGTCGAATCTAATAGCCCTCTTTGTTTTAAATCTGTCAATAGTCCCGCGATAGGTTGATCAACAGCATGAGCATTATTTTCATGCCCTTTTTTGAGTCCTGAATGTTGATCCCAACGATCGGCACCGACATTGGGGCATGTTAATTCAATAAACCGAACACCACGTTCAACTAATCTTCTTGCAAGTAAACATTGATTTCCATAACCAACCGTATGGGGGTCGTCTGACCCTAGACCATATAGTTTTTTTGTTGCATCCGATTCTCCCGAAATATCAGCCAATTCAGGGACAGAAGCCTGCATTTTGAAAGCCAATTCATAGTTTTTGATGGCTGAGCTAACTTGGTCTTCATGACCTAATTGACTTAATAAATGATGATCTCTTTTTTGAGCAAACTGCAATTTGTTTTTCTGTAAAGCGAGGTCAGATTCGAGTGGTGAAATATTTGCCAAAGGCACATTGCCCGATCTAAAAATAGATGCCTGGTAAGTGGCAGGGAGAAAGCCATTTTTGAAATTATCTAACCCGCCCGGAGGAATCAATCCACCATCCAAAACAACATATCCAGGTAAGTTTTCATTAGAAGAACCTAAACCATAATTTATCCACGAGCCCATACTTGGTCTACCCTGTATCCCTAATCCGGTGTGTAAAAAATAGTTTGCATTGGTGTGTTCAGGAAAATCTGAAACCATTGAATTAATCATCGCAATATCGTCCACACATTTTGATAAATAGGGAAATAAATCACTCATCCACATACCCGATTCTCCATGTTGTTGGAATTCCCAAGGGCTTTTTAAAATCTTTCCAATATTATTAAATTGAGTAGCTTCAACCTTGAATTTATCATATGGGTTTTGACCATTTTCCTTGATCAATCTTGGTTTGGGATCAAAAGAATCCACTTGAGAAACACCACCGTCCATATATAAAAATATCACGCTTTTTGCTTTTGCAGAAAAATGCGGTGGGATTTGAGAAAGTAATTCTTCTTCTCTTTTCGAACTCGAAGAACATCCGACAGATGACATCATACTCAAAAGCGCCAGCCCTCCGAATCCGGCTTTGCAAAGTCCTAACATTTTACGGCGTGAAAGCATTGATGATTTTTTTAAGTACTATAGATTAGTTTCTAAATCAAATAAATAAACTCTTTCATCATGAAAATTGAATGACAATAGTCAGACCACAGTTCTAAATTGGCCTCCCAATTTGATTCAATTTCATAAGTATTCTTTTGGTCTTGAAAGAAGTTTTTAGCTTCTTGAATTTCACTTGGTGAAGGCATTCTGCTGAATGCTTTTTCATAAATTAGTTTTATCCTTTTATCAAAATTGACTTTTTTAGCTAATACTTTTTTTGCCCAATATTCAGCCTGTTCCGCCACAAAAGGATCATTCATTAAAGTTAAGGATTGAGCTGGCACATTGGATACATTTCGACAACCGAAAGTACTAAAAGGCATTGGCATGTCAAAGGTCAATAACATCGGTGAAAGGAAATTTCGAAGTACCGATTGGTAAATACTTCGTCGCCCTTCGCCGTCAATTGGTCCTGATTTTGGGCGCCCACGCCCTTTCATGAAATCTGTTAAATGAGTCGTAATAGATTCGCCATACATCGTTTTATCTATTCGCCCTGAAGTTGCTAAAATGCCATCTCTAATGGCTTCGGCTTCCAACCGTCTGACAGGAAAGTGTTGAAGCCATAAATTTTCAGGGTCGATTTTTTGGCTTTTTTCGGAGGCTTTGACTTCGCCTTTGAAAGTATTGGAAAGCACAATCTTTCGAATTATTTTTTTGATAGACCAGTCATTTTCTATAAAATTAATCGCCAAGTAATCCAATAATTCAGGGTGTGTTGGAGGACTTGATTGTAGTCCAAAGTTATCGACGGTTTTGATAATTCCTCTCCCAAAAAGGTGATGCCAAATTCGATTGATCATCACTCTTGCTGTTAATGGGTTTTGGTCACTCGCAATCGCATTTGCCAAATCTAATCGACCACTTCCTTTCTGAGCAATTTCCGGCTTGAATGCATCCAAAGCTGTGAAAAACCGATGTGGGACTTTTTCTGAATCTAAATTTTGATGACTTCCACGAATAAAAACTGGGCTTAAAATGGCATCGCCATCTGTTACGCCTACAAAAAAAGTGGAATCTCGCAACTCCCTTGAAAGGCGATTTTTAGTTTCAATTAAATTCCAAATTTTTGCAACAGATTTAGATTGAACCCGATTGGGTTTTAGATAACCCATCTCTGGTGGAATGCTATCAAAGGTTACCACATATTTTGCTTCAATCCAGGCATCATTTGGGATATCAAAGTGATGTTGTTTTCCATTGATAGCAATATATTGTCCATTCAAAATCTCTACATAAGCCTTATGTCCTTTCCACATAGAAAGGTCAAAAATATAGTCCCGAAATTCCTCGTTTTGAACTTGCTTCTGAAGACCGCCATAAATTGGGTTTTGTATTAATTGGAAATTATCAATGACAACTCGAATGGTTGAATTTTTTCCCGAGGCTCTAACTTTTAATTTCTTGTTTTCAATAGTAAAAGTGGGCGAACGAAATGCTCCTTGTAGCCCCTTTTTATATATTTTCGAAGAAATTTTGCCTTCCTCAAGTCCTACTAATCTTTTAGAATTGGCATCAAAAATAGGGTTTCCAAAGGTATTGATTTGACCAAATGCAATGCCGCTAGATTGCCAATTATTGAGAGTTCCATTTCTAAAATCGGCGAGAATTTGAGCGGTTTTTGAAGAGTCCGATTGACTTATCGATGGGTTAGATTCTGGTTCAAATCTTTTATTTAAAGGTCTTGAATCCTTTTCATTATTGCCAAAAACAAATGCTCGAATTTGATTCTTTAATGTTTCAATCGAATCAATTTTTTCCAATGCCTGTTTCCCTGTTTGGGCTGGAACCAAACTAAATCGAGTACTTTCAAAAATGCCGTACAGCGAATAATAATCTGCTGTTGGAATGGGGTCAAATTTATGGTCATGACATCGAGCACATGCAACGGTCAAACCTTGAAAAGTTTTACTGGTCACATCAATCATATTATCAATTCGGTCGGCTTCATCTTTTCGAATATCTACAGGACTATGGGTGCCTTCACTTAAGGCAAAATGAGCAGTTCCATGAATAGATTCATTAAAATCTTCGACGGGGTGAAAGCGTGGTCTTTCTAATAGATCGCCTGCCAAATGTTCTCGGATAAATTGGTCATAAGGTACATCTTCATTGAATGCGCGAATTAAATAATCGCGATATCGCCAGGCACCAAGAATTGGATAATCAAACTCATGTCCGCGAGTCTCTGCATATCGAACTAAATCCATCCAATGTCTAGCCCACCTTTCCCCGAAATGAGGGGATTCAAGGAGTCGATCTACCAATTTTTCATAGGCATTAGGACTTTCGTCTTTTAGGTAATTTTCTATTTCATCAGGTGTTGGAGGTAAGCCTGTTATAGTATATGACAACCTACGGATGAGGCTGTTTTTTGTGGCGATGTTTGCTGGTTTTAATCCTTTTTCTGTTAATTTTTTATTGATGAAATAATCAATGAAACTATTGGAGTCTTCATTGGGGATATGATCTTTTTTTGGAGGGATAAATGCCCACCAATCTTTCCATTCAGCACCTTGCTCTATCCATTTTTTTAATAAAGCCACCTCTCTTTTACTTAATTTTTTTTTCATCTCAGGAGGAGGCATTTGGAAATCCGGATCATCGGAAGTCACTCTTTTAATTAATTCACTTTTATGCCAATTATTAGGAGCAATGACCTGATTTCCATTCTTTAACCAAGCTTTGGCACCTTCTTCAGTATCTAACCTAAGGTCGGCTTCTCTGCTGCTAGGGTCAGGGCCATGGCAAAGAAAACAATTGTTGGAGAGGATGGGACGAATATGAAAATTGAAGTCTATTTCTTGTGGAATATGAAGGTCTGATTTGGTTGCATAATATCCCAAAAAGAAGACAATTATTGTCATCCCGACAATGACGAAAAGCATTCTTCTTTTTGGACTAGGTATTGACATATAGCTTTAAAATTGACGTTGATAGAAAAGTCTGAAATGCCGAATTTACGGAAAGCTGAAAACCAAACGAAACAGTTCCTCTTTTTTTCTCATTTTTGCCATATGCAAGCACATACCATTAAAGTATCAAAAACAGCTCATTATTATACAGTAGGAGCACCTTCAAAAAAAATTAAACAACTTTGGATAGCCGCACATGGATACGGACAACTTGCCAAGAAATTCATTTATAAATTTGAAGATTTTGATGATGGAGAAACTTTGGTTATTGCTCCAGATGGGTTGTCAAGGTTTTATTTCGTGAGTAAAGCTGGGAGAAATCCAGGTTCTTGTTGGATGACGAGGGAAGATCGATTGGTTGAAATCGAAGATTATACTACCTATTTACAAACGATTTATGAGCAATTTGTGCCGCAATTGCACGATGAAGTCCAAATCATATTGTTTGGTTTTTCGCAAGGTTGTGCGACTGTTTGTCGATGGATGATGGCAAAATTTCCTCGTTTTGATCACCTCGTTTTGTGGGGGGGATTTATGCCGGAGGATATTGATTATTTGCCACACTTGGACTATGTACAATCTAAAAACCCACATTTCATTTATGGAGATGAAGATCAGTTTTTGACAGAAGAAAGGATGAAATGGTATGATGATATAATTGAAAAACAAAAAATTCAATTAAAGCGAACGGTATTTGGAGGAAAGCATATTGTAGATCGGAAAGAGTTGATGAAATTGAAATTAACGTTGAATGTTTAATAGGGAATAGCCTTTCCAAATATGTTCCTAGGTTTTTTCATTGCTACGTTGGAGAAAAGCCCTCTGAGAGGGGATAAAGAAGCTTATTTAGATTTTTCGTGAAATTTTCAGCCTATGCTTTTTAAAGCTTGTTATTGTTCTTTTGGCATTGCCCCAAAAGAACCAAAAAGTCTAGGTAAATCAAACTCGCTCCACTCAAACACTGATTTACCTGCCACCCGCCAAATTAGACAGGTTAGGTGCTTTTAATTAAGCTTTGATTAGAGAATAGACCTCATTCGCCTGCAAAAAAGAATTTTTTGCGGCGAAAGCAGCTGTCTGAAAAGAAAATTTTATCGACAATATCTTAATCAATGCTGGGCTTAATAGCCTAATGCATCCTATCTCCCCTCACTTCCAAACTCTCTAAGATCTTTGCTTCATGTTCTAAATATTCTTTCCAACGAGCTCTAACTCTTTCTTCACCGAAATACATATTAGCAAGGTCAATAAAAAGTCGATAATGTCCAGCCTCAGAGACCATAAAGCGATGATAAAAATCTTTTAATTCTTGTTCCTCCAAATGAAGGGAAAGTAAACGGAAACGCTCACAACTTCGAGCCTCAATAAGTGCAAAAATGAGTAGTTTTTCTAATAATCGATTTTCACGACTCCCTCCTTTTTTCTCAAATTTTATTAACTCATTGACGTATTCATCTTTTCGTTGGCGACCCAATGTTAGGTTTCGTTTCTCTAGTTCAGAAAGCACTAATCGGAAATGTCCCCATTCTTCTGTCACAATTGGAGCTAACTTCCGAACCATTTCAATATTTTCGGGATACATTTGGATTAAAGAAATACATGATGTCGCAGCTTTTTGCTCGCAATAGGCGTGGTCAGTTAATATTTCTTCTAAATCTTTCTCAGCGAGATTAACCCATCTTGGGTCAGTTGGTAATTTTAGTCCTAACATGGTTTGATTTTATTCAAAAAAGAAAGCAAAGATAAGATTCTTTTAGAGGAAGATACTTATCCTAAAAGGTTATTCAATAGTTTGAAAAAAGTATAAATAACGATGACAAGCATTAGAAAAAATTTGGCTTTGTAAATTGTATTGGTTAGATGACTGACCAAGGTAATTTAACCAATGAACCCAAGAATCCTTGAAAAAATTAAAAAGCGAATAGTCTTTTCATATTAGATTTTATTCCGATTGATTTTGAATATTTGCCAAAATAACCAAAAATGAAAAAAACATTCGAATTCGAAACACGTGCCATTCAAAGCACTCATTTCAAAGATAAAAATGCAGGCGCAGTTACCCCTCCAATCTATCTTTCGACGACTTTTGAAAGAAACACTGATGGCACTTATCCTCATGATTATGTTTATTCAAGAATGGGTAATCCCAATCGGCAATTATTAGAAAAAAGTATTGTTATTTTGGAGAATGGTGGCGTGGCTTTAGCCTTTTCTTCGGGGATGGCTGCAACGACTGCTCTTTTTCAAACATTGAAATCTGGGGACCATGTCTTAATGCCGGATGATGCCTATTATTCATCTTTGGTTTTAGCGGTTGATTTGTTTGGAAAGTGGGGGTTGGAAATGACTAAAGTAGATATGTCGGACTTAACAGCAGTCGAAAAAGCCATTCAAAAAAACACAAAAATCGTTTGGTTGGAAACACCTTCTAACCCTCAATTGAAAATTAGTGATATTGCTGAAATCTCAAAATTGGCCCATCAAAATGGGGCAATTTGTGCAGTTGATAATACTTGGGCAACACCTGTTTTTCAGCGGCCTTTAGACTTGGGGGCTGATGTAGTTATGCATTCTTCGACTAAATATTTTGGAGGGCATAGTGATGTTTTAGGAGGGGCTTTGGTTCTAAAAGAAGCAAGTGATTTAACTGAAAATTTACGCCAAATACAGCATTTGGCAGGGAGTGTACCTTCGCCGTTTGAATGTTGGCTGACATTAAGAGGTATCAAAACCTTGTCTGTTCGAGTAGAGCGACAAACTCAAAATGCACTTCAATTAGCGACTTTTCTAAAGAATCATCCTAAAATAGAAGCGGTTCATTATCCAGGTTTAGACTCCCATCCTCAATTTGAGATTGCCAAAAAGCAAATGATTGGTGGTTTTGGGGCAATGGTTTCAGTTCAGCCCATAGGAGATGCTCAACACGCTATGGCAATTACAGGGAAATTGAAGTTGTTTACGACTGCTACTAGCTTGGGCGGTGTCGAAAGTTTGATTGAACATCGCAAATCCATAGAAGGAGAAACCAGCTTGACACCTGATAATTTATTACGAATCTCTGTAGGTTTAGAGCATGTAGAAGATTTAATTTCGGATTGGCAACAGGCTTTGGGGCAATAAAAATATCAATATCATCAAATATGATGAGTTGGCTGATTTTGAATTCGGGTAGTTTTGTTTTTGAACCCGCTTCACTAAAATGAAAAAGATCATTCCTGAATCATATCCACATCCAAGAACCTGCGTAACTTCAGTTAATTAGTTTTTAAAAGTTTTTCCTTATGTAATAATCTCTCGTTGGCATCCAATACTTGCAAAAAATAAACACCTTCATTAAAGCTAGAAATATCGATATCCTCTAAATTTTCTGACTGAAAAACGATCTGCCCTGTAAGGTTGGAGATTTGAATTTCTAACGCTGTTTCAAATAAAGGATCATTGAAAAATACATCACCTTTGGTGGGATTTGGATAGATTGAAAAAGGCAAAATATCTGTATTTTCAAATACGAAAGTAGGGAAACAACTAAAATCAATCTCATCAGCGTGTAAATCCCTCATTGCCAAAAGAGGCATTTTCGCATCCTCCCAATTACCCTCTCCATCCATGCCCCAATAAGACCATGGCATGATCCCCGCATAATTATTTTCAAAACTTTCATTGACCATGAATTCGACCGTATGTACACCATCATTTTTGGCTGGCGATTCTCCAATCAGGACAGGTTTATCCAAATTCCAGGCTTCAGAACTTACCACAAATGGATCAAAAAAGGCGGGCATCCAGTCCCAATAGTGGATTTGATAAAAATCCAGAAAAGCATTAGCATTACCAGAGGTAGCGGCTTCTAGACTTTCGTCAGACCAAAAATTAGCGACTGCAGGTGGTGTGGTTGAATTGAACATCAAACCGACACTTCCGAGTGTTACCATTTTATCCGAAATAGTGTGAATGGCAGCAGCTTGTAAACCTACAAAACGTTGCATTTCTTCTAGAGTCGAACTCTCTGTCGTGCCGGCACCTTGAGTGACATCTATAGCCCATTCCGGTTCATTTATTATTTCAAAGCCCAGTAAATTACATTGATTCGCATACCGATCCACTATCGGGATTAAAGCGTTTTCGATATAAGAAACTGTTTTTGAAATATCGGTAACTAAATCTCCATGAATCCCCGCAAATTGACCGGCTTCATCTGTTCGATTTTTCATCATATCAAAAGACCAAAGGCATAAGAGCAACATTACATTATGTGCTTCTGCCTTCGCGAAAATATCGTCAAGGTTTTCAAAGAAATTATCATCCAATCCAATCACATACCCAAGAGAGTCAAATTCAGGAGTTGACCTACCATCAGCGTGAACCCAAAGACGGGCGGTATTTACCCCATAGTTTTGACATTCTGAAAAGAAATTTTCGAACCAATCAGGGTCATAAAGTGCTCCCCATTCGTCGTGAGTGCCTATGTCTGTGCCAAAGCTATTCCAAGGAATGTTAATTCCATTGATGAAGTAGTCTTTTTCATTGACTGTCAGTCGATTGAGTTGCCCAAGTACTAGTGCCGGAATAAAAAGAAAAAGACTGAGAATAGTGATTTTCGATAAGGTCATGGATCTAAGTTTAGCAACTCTATTGAAGCACTTTTACATATATCATATACCCAATAATTCCAACAAGAGTAAATATCATAATTGCTACCATATATAATAAATAACCGATTATATAAGTCAAAATCCCTCTCCAAATCGCTTGTCCATTAGAGAGTTCAAAGACTGATTTGAACGCATAGGCAAGATATAGTCCATTGATGATTATACCGATAAACATGTAATATTGGGTGAGTTGAGGTAGTAAAATCATGATAAACATAAAAGGGATTCCTATAAGGGCTTGTTGCCCCATAAAATAGGTATTCATAATGAGATGCTCCGCATAGTTGAATCCTTCTTTTTTGAAAAGGCGATGCGATCCAATAGCGAGAAAAGGAACAATCATGATCATCACGAAACTCATGTATTTTTTCATGGTTTCCATGATCTCTATTTGCATTCTCGCAGTCTTCGAATTTTCTTGTACGCCAAATGTCTCCTTCATCTGAGCTTCTTGAAGGTCAAAAACACCCAAACCCACATTGACGATGACTGCTAACGTTGCCCATATTAACACATAACGAAAGGCGGGCGTATAGGGCATGTTGACCCGGTTCCAAACATCTCGAATTATTTTTTGAGGGTCAACAAAAAGCAATTTGGCAGTGTGCAAAAAACCTTTTTCAAGGTTTACAATTGCTATAAAAAAGTTGGATAGAAGCACCTTTACTGTGAGCCGTCCCTCGATCAGTTTTTGTCCACAGTGAAAGCAGAATTCTCCTTGAAGTTCAGTCGCGCAATTTTTGCAATGAGTTGTTGGGTGCATATTAAGAAAGCGGTTTGGATTTTTTGTCAAAGCTAATTTTTTTTCAAATTACTTTGTGTCTTTAGCCTGCTCGTTGCGATGTGTCGTCGCATAACGGATATTGGTAAAGGCTTTTTACCTTTCGTATTTAAATCTGAAACTCAAAACCCTGTATGCATATAACCTATATCATTCGTAAGTCCTTGCTGGTCTAGAAGTTTGTAGCGTATAGAATGTTGTTTTTTGTTGAAAATGGTTTCTTGGTTGGAAGGTAATAATAAAAAACGCACTAAAGTTAAGGTCAAAGCCCTATATTTTAGTGCGTTTTGCCACGACACGTCGCAACGAGCAGTTCGGTTGTTATTTTTCAGGTAGGTCTGTTTCCCGTAGGATTAACGAACTAAAACCTAGCACCACAAGTATCATATGCTATTCAATCATAATCTCATCAACAAACAACCAAGCCTTTTTGCCTGCGCCTTCATGCCATTCTGGGGATTGACCAATATTCGAAATTTTGATCTTTAGGTATTGAGTTTTTACTGGTTCAATTTTCTTTTCAAAAGTTAAGGATTCGGCATTTTTGTTAGACGGATCCATTTCAATATTTTCGAATAAAATGGATTTGTAATTAGGATGATTAGAGGCGAAAACTTCGACTTCGGAGGGTGGAAAAATCCACGCACCATAGTTTTTTAAATAGCCAAAGCCCACTTTTGAGATGGTTCTTTCTTCTTTAAATTGAATGACAATTTCGAGATCCTCTCCATCAAAGCCTAACCACTTATTATCTTTATATTCCAAACTTCCTCGTTGATTATCCAATAAGGTAAACTCTCGATTGCTTGCATAGCGTTTGGAAGGTTGATTTTTTAAGGCGGCAAACTTAAGGTCTTGAGCTGGGGAAACTTCTGATTCAATGATGGCGTTTATTGGTTTTCCTTTTTGGAAAATTTGGGTCTTAACGGTTGTTCTTTCAGAAACAGAAAAAGGGTTTTCATAAATAGGACTCTCTATGTTAGGTGTACTGCCGTCCAAGGTATATCGTAACTCCAGCTCTGGAAATGGTTGCGAAATACTGACATTAACAGGTTTTCCAAAACCTTCATGATTGATTTGAATAGAAGGAGTCAAAAAATTGTCATTTGAATTTAAAATGTGATCTGAAAGCGCTTCTGAGAGTTCTTTTTGTTTGGACGCATATTCAGGGTTGTCGGCGAGGTTTTGGACTTCATACGGGTCATTTTTTACATTATATAATTGCGTATGGGCTGTTCCATTTACAAAATATCGGATTAGTTTCCAACCATCATTTGTTCGGACTGCGCGTTGTTGTTTGGCATGAGAAAGGAATACCTTTTCCCGGATTTTAGTTTGTTCATTTTGTAAAGCGGGCATCAGGCTCAATCCTTCTACTGATGTAGGTCTTTCGGAATTGGTCAAATCACAAATGGTTGGGAAAATATCATGGATATAACACAAAGTCTCAGCTTTTCGATTGCCTTTGACATTGGGAGCGGCAATAATTAAAGGGACTCTTGCACTGTGTTCATATAAATTTTGCTTGCCCAAAAGCCCATGTTGACCAACTGCCAAACCATTATCCCCTGCGAAAACGATAACTGTATGCTCCAATTGATTTTTTGCTTCCAGAGCATCTAAAACGCGCCCGATCTGTGCATCGACTTCACTGACCATCGCATAATAGGCGGCGATTTCTGTTTTGATGATTTCGGGTGTTCGAGGAAAAGGCGCGAGGTTTTCATCGCGGATCCGTAGATGCCCATTATCGAAAGGATGCTCGGGCATAAAATTGATAGGTAAAGTGATTTTTGAGGTGTCATACATTGTCAAATATTCTTCTGGCGCTTCACGAGGGTCGTGTGGTGAAGTGTAGGCAACATACAAGCAAAATGGGTTTTCAGCGGGCTGATTTTCAATAAATTCAACGGCAGCATCACTATACATTTGACTAGAGAAATGGTCACCTTGCCATTTATTCGCTTTTGGATATTGACCGGTCGAATCAAAATCCCAAAGCTCCGGGTTTTTATGACCGCCTACATTTGGAAAGTGCATTCCTCCTATGAAAACATTTTTTCCATTCTCAAAACCTTGTCTCAGTTTGGAGGTATGGTTGTGCCATTTTCCGGTGAAAAAAGTGGAATACCCTTGTTCGCGAAACATTTCAGGAAAGGTCATAAAGTCAAAGTTTGTTGAAAAATTGGCTCTTCCCCGATCGATATAATCTCTAGGAATATTAAAATAAGGTCTACCAGATAATAACATAGCTCGACTTGGTGCACAAACAGCTCCGTGATGAGAACCCATCACATGGGCATGGGTAAAACTCACACCCATTTTAGCTAGCCTGTCCATATTGGGAGTGTGAACCTCTTCATTTCCCCACGCTTGAATCGTATTGAATCTTTGATCGTCAGTATATAAGACGACGACATTTAGTTCTTTTTTAGAGTCTTGGCAGTTATAGAAAAAGAGGATCAGCAAAAAATAGAATAGATGGTTTTTCATTTTGATGTAAATTATCACGTTTTGAAATGATTGGTAAATTTATTTATTCCGAATTCCTGAAAGAGGGAATTAAGACAACATTGTCTTTACTGATTTTTGTATTTTTGATCATTATTCTAAACCCCCCTAATTAGGGGGGTTTAGAATAATACACGTTAAGTTGTTACCGTTATGGAGATGTAAAGTAATTCAAAAAAAATGGAAAGGAAAATAATAATTGGAGATCGGTCAATTCGAATAAAAGAGGGAGAACATGGTGATTATTTGTCATTAACAGATTTGGCGAAATTGGTTAATGAAGATTCTGCAAGAGTAATTAGTAAGTGGATGGAATTGCTTCGTACTGTCGAATTTTTACATACTTGGGAGAGTACATTTAACCCCAACTATAATAGTGAGGCATACAAAGAAATAAGGATCAAAGCTGGGGTTCCAAACTTTTTCTTGAGCCCTAAACAATGGAGAAAAAGAACAAATGCAATTGGAATTGAAACTGCTTCAGGTCGATATGGAGGCACTTATGCCCATCACCTAATTGCCCTCGAATTTTGTAGTACAATGGATTCAGAATTTCGTTTTAAAGTGTTTAAGGAATATACAGAATTAAAGCAAAATGAGGCTGAAAAATGGTTGAAAGCGCATGATTTTTTCCTTCAAAAAATAGAGGAAAATGCTCTGGAAAATAATCGGTTAGCAACAGAATTGAAAGAAGGGTTAAAGAATTTGGATGCTTCTTAAGAGAAAAATCAAAATATATTTCCTCTTTAAACTTTCTCAATTGGGCGTTATTATTAGATTTTTTCAAAAAAAGCACATTCCAAAATGACACTCTATCCATTTTTTCCGTTAATAATAATTAATCGCGCCAACTAAGTTTCTAAACCAACTAAACCCATGAAGTCTTTTCAGTTTATAGTTTTCATTTTTATTTGTCTGATTACCTCTCCAAATTTAATTGCACAAAATATCGGTATTCATGCTGAACCTGTTGGAGAATGGACAAATTCAATAGAGCTTTCGCCCGAATATCACTACAATTCGGTAGCAGTATATTTATTAAATGAAGGGAAATTATCCGCACTTTTTGATCCTGAAAATTTTTCATCCAAGGAACGTAAAGAGATGGGACTTAGAAAGTTTGATGAGATCGAATCGCTTTATTTTTCACTCCAAATAGCTAATCCGATTCGGGAAGGAGATTCAATCGTTTTTCCATTATATGCGTTTGATATTAAGAATACAAAGTCTTTTTCGATCCCTAGAAATCAAGGGAAAATCATCGATAAGATTACAGATGAGGAGTTGAATGGCAAAGGTTTAGAAGCTCGTGCTAGAATAGAGGTCATCAACAAAAATACTTTTTTAGAAGTAGCTTATCAATTGTCTTCGAGCCTTAATCGAATATTGGAAGATCGTATTTTTAATGGACCGAGTATGCTCAGCGTTATTCGAAAAGCAAGAAACTATTTTGAGTCTAAGTATCGAGGTAAAATTGTTTCAGAATTCAATATTCCAATATTGCCAGGAAATGAAGATTATGAATATATCTTAAATTCGGCTTCTTTGTATCAAGTCAAATGGAATTTTCAACCAACGCTTCATATCTCTGGTGAGAATGTCTGGTCTGGTTTGGAGAATTGGGAGACTGTTTCAGAAGAAGATTTACGGGATAAACCTACCCGATTATCAAAACTCAAGCAACACCCTTATTTATTAGTTTTAAGATATAAATCGGCTTATTCCTTGCCTGAGGATCATAAATTAAATGTTCAAATTTCGGATGCTTATCTACAAAAGCGATTATACAATTTAACAGAATTCAAAAAAGGTGGAAACCAATATCGAATAGAAGAAGCTTTCTTGGGACTATTGCGAGATGCGATTGATTTGAAAAGGAATTGTGAGGACTTTAGGCGAGAAAAGGAAAAAGGCAATACAGATAATGAAAAGATGGTTCAGGTCGCTCAACAATATTTTGATCTATTGAAAAATTATGAAAAGGAAGTGGCTTTTAATAATAAGGAAGAGAAAAGAGCTGGCTACTTTAAGGATAATTATGAAGTGACCTACTATAAGTTTTTCAAGTTGATGGATAATGTTTTTTTCATGGATGAACAATTGAAAGAAACTTGTCGAGTGGCAGATTATTTTCGGGAGTCAGTTGATCAAAACCCGAAAGAGATGAATACGGAAGCGTTGTATGATTATTTGAAGAAATTCGATTCGTATAGAAATATGACGGCTTCATTAGACCAGGTAGAGGGAGAGTTGTTTTACAAAGTGCGCGATCGTATTTATAATTATGAAAATGCTCTTTTCTTAAAGAATTTTTACGTTCGAAATAAAGAAAAAGAAGGCAAAATACAGGAACTTCAAGAGTTGAAAAAACGATTTGCTTTATGTGAGTTATGTGGAAAAGAAGCGGACTCACAAATAGCGAAAATACAACAGTCTATTGATGATGAAATTAGAAGTGAACTATTTGCTTTACAAAATAGACAATTGAAAATTCGATCTTGTTTTAATGATATTCGCTTGGCGGCCTTACAAAATTTATCCGTTCGATATCCACAACCGGATAGTTTGAATGAACTAGATGCTTTGTTATTGAATTCATATACCGACAAGGTCAAGAGTTTAGGCGAAATTGCGATTCAGTTTCAGCCGATTGAAGACTTGAGTATCCAAAAATTATCATCAAAAGACCTACCTATACAGCTTCAGAAATTTGAAAATATTCTATCTTCTTTTCGTTCTGAAGCCTGCCAATTGAAATTTGGCGGATTGATTTCGGCTGAACAAATGAGCTGTTTAGAAGAAGATTGTGAGATGATATCGCCATGATATTGGGCTACTCAATAATTACATAATTAGTACTGTTATAGTTTTTGTGCAAATCAAAAATGCGAAAATGGGAAAGCTTATCGAAATCTTTCCCATTTTTGCTCTTGAAGTTGTTTTAAAATAGATAGATGATTTTCTTGCAAACCATTGATTTCCAATTCTTCAGCTTTTTTTCATTCCGTACTTTCCACGTACGAAATTCAAAAAGAGCTTCGCCCTGAAAAACAAGCACTTACAAGAAATTTCAACCTCCATTTTAAAATAACTTCCTTTATAACAAAACGACAAAACCATGCAAAAAGTCCTAATCCTCTTTTTTATTATTTCCATTTTTAGTTGTCAAAATGAGCCGTCAAATTCAAATACTGAAATGCCTATTTCGATTATCCCAAAACCTGCAAAGGTGGAAAAGGGAAATGGGTATTTTACATTGAATAAAGAGACTAAGATAAATAGTAAATTGGGTAATAAGGCGTTCGAATTTCTGAATCTATTGGTTAAGAATACTTCAGGATATGAGTTGAAGTCTGGTGAATCAACAGAAAATGTTATTGAATTTATAGGTTTTCAAGATGATGTAGCTAGTAATGAAAGTTACTCTTTAGACATTCAAGAATCGAAAATCGAAATTCAAGCAGGCGGTCCTCAAGGTGTATTTTACGCTATTCAAACCTTGCGTCAACTCTTACCCCCTGATTTTGAAAAGTCAAACGCTGGCAAAGATTCTTGGCTAATCCCCTGCGTCAAAATTGAGGATAGCCCTCGTTTTTCTTATCGTGGAATGCATCTCGATGTGGGTCGACATTACTTTTCTGTTGATTTTATTAAAAAGTACATTGACCTTTTGGCTTTATTCAAGATGAATCGATTTCATTGGCATTTAACGGAAGATCAGGGATGGAGAATCGAGATCAAGCAGTATCCAAAGCTTGCCGAAATTTCAGCTTTTCGAAAGGAATCTGTTGTTGGTCATAACAATGATAAACCTCGAAAAATGGATGGCAAGCGATATGGCGGATTTTATACTCAAGAAGAAGTCAAAGAGGTTGTCAAATATGCACAAGATCGATTTGTAACCGTTATTCCAGAAATTGAATTGCCGGGACACTCACAAGCAGTTTTAGCAGCTTACCCAGAATTAGCTTGTACGGAGGGTCCATTTGAGGTAGCTACGGCATGGGGCGTAATGGAGGATGTTTTTTGCCCAAAAGAAGAGACTTTTGAGTTTCTTGAAAATGTCTTGACAGAAGTTATGGAATTGTTTCCAAGTAAATACATTCATATCGGTGGCGACGAGTGTCCAAAGAAACGATGGGAAGAAAGTGCCTTTTGCCAAGACTTAATCAAAAAAGAGGGGTTGAAGGATGAGCATGAACTTCAAAGTTGGTTCATACAAAGAATTGAAAAATTTCTGAATTCAAAAGGTCGGAAGATAATAGGTTGGGATGAGATTTTGGAAGGTGGTTTGGCTCCTGATGCGACAGTGATGTCTTGGCGAGGTGTCCAAGGTGGTATCGAAGCAGCTAAACAGAAGCATGATGTGATAATGACGCCTACTTCCTTTTGTTATTTGGATTATTATCAATCTCGAAACCCCAATGAGCCTCTTGCTATTGGGGGTTATTTGCCACTAGAAAAAGTATATAGTTACGACCCGATTCCAGAGGAGTTGACCGAAGAAGAAGCCAAACATATTCTAGGTGTCCAAGGTAATGTTTGGACAGAATACATCAAAACACCAGAACAATGTGAGTATATGGCGTTTCCGCGTGGGATTGCAATTGCAGAAAATGGATGGACGAATTTTGACCAAAAAGATTATGATGATTTTGCAAGTAGGTTGGCAAATCAATTACCTAGATTGGAGGCTTTAGAGGTTAATTTTGCTAAACATATTTTTGATGTCAATTATAAAATAACTGCGGCAGAAGGAGGTGGTGTTGCCTTAGCATTGAGTACTCGAAGCAAAGATTGTCAAGTCGTTTTTTCAGATGAGCTGGATAAAAATCCGGTAACCTTAAATCTTTTAGAGACGAATCCAGTGATTATTAAAGAACCTACCCGGGTTAGAGCTTCCACCCTTTGCGAAAACTTAAGCACTAATAATATTTTAGAACTATTTTTGAATGTCAACAAAGCGTCTGGAAAATCTATCGACTGGACAACACCACCTCATAAAAATTATAATTTGGGAGGTAAAATGGCTTTAGTAAATAGTATTTCTGCGAGTGACACTCGTTTCAGTGACGGCGAATGGTTGGCATGGAATGGGGAAGACTTTGAGGCAACAATTGATTTAGGAGAATTAACGGATATCTCCATGTTCAAAACCCGGTTTTATAATGCAAATGGACCTTGGGTCTATTTACCCAAAAAGGTAGAGGTTTTTGTTTCAGAAGATGGAAAAGACTTTAAATTGGTTGGTGAATTTGCAGACTTCGATGGAGTAGAGGCGTCTGTAAAGGCGGTTGAAATTGAGTTGAAAGAGAATGCTAGATTTGTGAAAGTTAAAGCCCATCGATACGGAATTATTCCAGAAGGTCGACCTGGTGGTGGAAATGAAGCTTGGTTGTTTGTAGATGAAATGATGATATTTTAAAGCATCACAATGATGGGAGGCATATTCAAAATGCCTCCCATTTTAAAAAGATATAAGAAAGGGGGGATAATAATAATTGATGTATTGCAGTCAATTTTAACCTAGTTTCTTTAAGTGGAAAAGGATTTCAAAAGCAACCAAATTCTCCATATTAACAGACTAGAATTTAAGCTGCTTTCAAAACGGAATAATCAAATTCCTTTTTAACTTGTTGTCCAAGTTCTTCGCCTAAAAATTTGGCAATTTCAAACATTCCCTGTTTCTCATTTCCAAAATCTGATTCAGCGCCTGAGTTGTAGTTTGTATTGGTATTTACATCATAAACAAAGCGATTGCCATGCTCGTCTTCTACATATTCTAAAGCGCCCACGCCGATGTCATTGGCTTTTAAAAATTGGGCATATTTACTCAAGTCTTCATTTTGATAATTGTCTAAAATGAGAAATTTAGAATTGTTTTGTGAATCTCCAACAGGGCAAAAGGCATCCGAAATATTACAGGCATCAGCAGGGCATAATTCAAAACCTTTACTCGAGTCAATACTCACTGCATATAAAAACTCGTTGCCGACAAACTCCGCTCTGACAATTCGACCGTTGGCGGGTTTGACATACTCTTGAACCAGCCAAATACCATCTAATGACTCTCCTAATTGGTCATTTTCGATAGTTTGAATCAAACTTTCTTTGCTTTGAATCAATTGGACACCGGCTCCTTTCCCTCCTCGGTTAGGTTTGATAATAAATGGAAAAATATTCAATTGATCCACTGCCTTTGGAAGTAGTTGTGTGTCATTTACCACAATGGTTTTTGGATGAGGAATATCAAATTCTTGAAGTGCGATGTATTGTTCAGATTTTCGAACTTCCAATTGCAATGCCCTTCTTCCATTGATGACTTTTCTACCATGGCGATGTAACCAAGCAAGGATATTACCAGTAAATTCTGGAGCGAATCGATGATCTCTGGTATGCGCTGAGGCACTCATCCGATTGTAAAATATACCTTCTGGCGGGGCTTCACTCAAATCCAATGTCAAATGGTCGATAAACCATTCTTCATAAGGTAAATTCAATTTTTCAAAGGCAGCTCGAAGTGGGATGACCCAATCTTCGTTTTCGTGAATAACATAAATTTTTTTCATTGTGTGTACGTTTATAAAGTCTAGACAAAAAAAAAGAGCCTTTTCAAACGAAAAGGCTCTTTTTGTAAATATGGATTATTCAATTAGTCGCATACCCCTTCCGTTTTGATGTGGTCAATTTGACAACAGCAACAACAAAAAGTGATATGTGTGTAATTATTCATTATGTTTTTTTGAAAGACAATAATAAGGCCAAGTTATTTGGTCTTTAGCTTTTAACAACGGATTAAAGAAAAAGTAGTTCAATTCAACATTTAATTTTTTAGTTTTGTCAGTATGAGTCTAATGTCCAGGAAATACATTTTTCTAAGTATCCTGCTTTGTGTGGTCTTTATTTTAACCTCTTGTCAAAGCGAACCTAATTTGCCAAAATTCAAGGTTATGGATACCCTTTCTAAAAACGGAGGTGAACCAAATCTTTTTGTATCGGAAAGGGATGAAGTTTTTCTCTCTTGGGTCGAATATTTGAATGATACCACGGATGCATTGGTTTACTCAAAATTGGAAGGCGAACAATGGAGTGACACTGTAGAAATAGCGCGTGGCTCCAATTGGTTTGTCAATTGGGCAGATTTTCCTTCTCTGGTAGGCTACAAAGATGGTGGATTGCGATTTGCGGCTCATTATCTTCAAAAAAGTGCAGAAGGTACTTATGATTATGATATTCATGTTATCCAATCCCAAGATCAAGGAATGATTTTTAGTAAGCCATTTATACTTCACCGAGACAGTATTGCGGCAGAGCATGGATTTGTGACGCTATTGCCAATTGCCAATGATCGAATTTTTGCAACTTGGTTAGATGGTAGGAATACAAAGGTCAGTGAGTCAGCAAAGGAAGAAAACAAACACGGGCATGGTAGTGGCGGAGCAATGACTTTGCGTGGGGCAGAATTCGATATTGGGGGGCATTATTTTGAAGAAGCGGAATTGGACAATCGTATTTGTGATTGTTGTCAAACCGATGCTGCTTTGACATCCGATGGAGTTATTGTCGTTTATAGGGATCGGAGTGAGCATGAAATTCGAGATATTTCTATTGTCCGAAGAGTGAATAAGGAGTGGACAAAACCTCATACCGTCCATGCTGATAATTGGGAGATAAGTGGTTGCCCTGTGAATGGACCTTCGGTCGATGCTATTGATTCAACAGTAGCCGTAGTTTGGTACACCGCGGCTAATGGAAAACCAACAATCAAGATCTCTTTTTCGGAAGACAGTGGCGCAACATTTAATTCACCAATAAAGGTCGACAATGGAAATCCATTGGGTAGGGTAGATGTGGTATTAATCTCCAAAGAAAAAGCGGTAATTACTTGGGTGGAAAATACCGAGTCAATGGCTGAAATTCGAGCTGTAGAAGTCCAAATAAATGGAACAATGGGTGAAGATTATTTACTTACGGAAACAAGTCCTGCGCGAAATAGTGGCTTTCCCAAATTGAAGAAAACAGATACGAATTTATATTTGGCTTGGACGGAGGTAGACAGTGTTTTGACTAGGGTGAAGACATTGAAGTGGGGTTTCTAAGAATTCTCCGAGTTCCTTACCACAAATGATGTACTTCTTTTTTAATCAACGATTCATAAATAGCATTCATTTTGTCAGTCTGTTCAGCCGTCAAGTTAGGCAAGTCATAAACCGATAAATTTGAGTGCACTTGTTCCACCTTCGATGCACCAGGAATAATACAACTGACTTCTGGGAATTGTAAAATCCATTGAAGCGCAATAGGGGCAAGGTTTTTTTGATTTGGAAATAAAGTTTTTAATTTTTCAACTGCCTTTAATCCTAATTCGTAATTGATTCCAGAGAAAGTTTCTCCCTTATCGAATGCTTCCCCATTTCTGTTAAATTGACGATGATCACCTTTTTCAAAGGTTGTTTTAGAGTGGTATAACCCAGTCAACAATCCACTTGCTAAAGGCACTCTTACTATAATTCCAACATCGCGTTTAGCGGCTTCTTTGAAAAAAACTTCAGCAGGTCGTTGGCGGAACAGGTTGAAAATAATTTGAATAGTCGTCACATTTTCAAATTCAATGGCTTTCATTGCTTCCTCTACTTTTTCGACACTTACCCCAAGGTTTTTGATTTTACCTTGTTCTTTAAGGCGTTCAAATAATCCAAAGATTTCCGGTCGCTCATACACTTCAGCTGGTGGACAATGCAATTGAATTAAATCTAATGCTTCCAAACCTGTTCTTTTCAAGCTATCCTCGACATATTTTTGTAAAGCTTCGGGTGTATAATTGGAGCTAATATGTGGGTTGATTTGTCGCCCACATTTGGTTGCAACATACACTTTCTCGCTTCGACTTCGAATAACTCGCCCGACAGCCGTTTCACTCAAACCACTTTCATAAACATCTGCTGTATCAATAAAACTTACACCATTATCAATTGCTGTATTGATTATATGGTCGGCAGATTTATGATTAAATTTGGAACCCCATTTCCCTCCGACTTGCCAGGTGCCAAGGGAGATTTCAGAGATATTGAAATTTGTTTTGCCGAGTTTTCGGTAATTCATAGTTTATTATCGATGGTTTGTTTTATTAGAAGAATTAATGACTGTCTATAAAGTTAACTTTCTCACATATATTGATTGATAATGTTTTCAAATAGCTCTTGCTGGCCACTTCTTTGAGTAGGTTCGCCATTTTTAGAAGCCAATTTTGCAAGGTCTTTTAAAGACAATTTACCTTTTGCGAATTTTTTGCCATCCCCTTTAGCAAAAGAATAATATCGTTTAGCTCTAAGTTGTAGGTAGTCAGATTTTTCAATGACGTCGTTAGCGATCAAAAGGGCTCTAGCGAAAGCATCCATTCCACCAATATGTGCATGAAAAAGATCTTCTAAATCGGTTGAATTTCGACGTGTTTTTGCATCAAAATTAATTCCGCCACCTTTAATTCCGCCTGCTGGGAGGATAACTAATAAAGACTCAACAAGTTCGTAAACATTGTTGGGGAATTGATCCGTATCCCAGCCATTTTGATAGTCTCCCCGATTGGCATCCATACTGCCGAGTAAACCAGCATCGACCGCAACTTGCAATTCATGTTGGAAAGTATGTTGCGCCAATGTCGCATGATTAACCTCTAAATTCAACTTAAAATCGCCGTCTAAACCGTATTCTCTTAAAAAACCAATGACCGTTGCTGCGTCAAAATCGTACTGATGCTTGCTTGGTTCCATTGGTTTTGGTTCTATGAAAAAAGTCCCTTTAAAGCCATTCTTCCGAGCATAATCTTTTGCCATGTGAAGGAATCGAGCCATGTGATCCAATTCCTTTTTCATATCTGTGTTCAATAGACTCATATAACCTTCCCGACCTCCCCAAAAGACATAATTCTCTCCCCCCAGTTTAATCGTGGCGTCTAAAGCATTTTTGACTTGTGCCCCTGCATAAGCGACTACTTCAAAATCAGGATTTGTAGCAGCCCCATTCATATATCGAGGGTTAGAAAATAAATTAGCTGTTCCCCAGAGTAATTTAACCCCTGATTCCTTTTGTTTTTTAGCGGCATAATCGGTGATATAATCTAATCGCTTTTTGGACTCCTTTAAGGTTTCTCCTTCATCGATCAAATCATAATCATGGAAGCAATAATAGGGAATACCCATTTTGGTAATGAATTCGAATGCCGCATCCATTTTATCTCTTGCTCTTTGATAGGGGTTGTTAGACGCCATCCAAGGGAACTTTTTTGTGCCGATCCCAAATGGATCACCGCCTGTACCGCAGAAGGAGTGCCAATAAGCAACCGCAAAACGGAAGTGTTCTTTCATTGACTTGCCTCCTACTTTTTGGTTTTCTTCATACCATTTAAAGGCAAATGGATTTTTAGATTTTTTGCCCTCATATTTAATCTTTGATACATTTTTGAAATACACTTTTTTGCCTAAAGTTGTCATTGTATAATTTTTTTTGACGCTGATTTATAGGATAATACTGAGTTGTTATGATTTGCTGATTAAGTAAATACTTGGACAATATTAAGTGTCATATCGCGCGATGTTGCAGTAATATTGTCAAAGCACTTAACGATTAAACAATACATTTGCCAATTTAAAAGGTACATAAGCAAATGTCGTAGTTATTCTTTAGTCGTTACTAATTTTATTAAATCCTTTTCCCACGCTTCATAAGCTTCTTGATAAGAAGTAATTTCCTTTTCAGGTAAAAATCGATTTTCATTTTCATTATGGGTCATCGCTTCTTCTAAATTTTGATAGACACCTGCTCCAATTCCACTTGCTTTTGCTGCACCGACTGCACCAGTTGTCTTGACTACTTCGATTTCACAGTTTAATAAATTAGCAATAGTTTGAGAGAAAATATTGGATTTAAAAAGGTTGTCGTTACCAACTTTTATAACCTTTGGGTTTAATCCCAGATCCTTTAATATTTGAAATCCATAAACAAAAGAAAAGGCAATGCCTTCTAATCCTGCCCGATAAAAATGAGCTTGTTTATGGCGATTAAATTGTAGATTGTTGATTTGTGCACCGGGGTTTTCATTACATAAAATTCGCTCTGCACCATTACCAAAAGGAATAATTCTAAGACCATCTGAACCGATAGGAATTGTATTTGCCATTTCACCCATCTCGACAAAAGAGGTACCTGATTCAGCCATTTGATTTTTCAACCATGCGTATTGAATTCCTGCCCCATTGATGCATAATAAAAGTCCTAAGCGTGGATTATCGGAAGTGTGATTGACATGTGCAAAAGGATTGATGCGAGATTGCAAGTCATATTTTGGTTGATCTACAATACCGTAAATAACGCCTGAAGTACCTCCTGTTGCGGCAACTTCATTGGGGTTAAATACGCCCAAAGAAAGTGCATTATTAGGTTGATCCCCTGCGCGGTAAGTGATGGGGATGCCTGCAACCAAACCAGTTTCCTGAGCCGCTTTTTCGGTTAATTTACCCGAATCTTCAAAAGTGCCAGTAATTTCAGGAAGCAGATTCACAGAAATACCGTAATGATTCAGTAAAATTTCTGCAAGTTTATTTTCTTTAAAATCCCAAAAGATACCTTCAGAAAGCCCCGACACAGTTGTTCTGGTATTTCCTGTTAATTTCATGGCAATGTAATCGCCGGGCAACATTATTTTATCAATTTGGCTATATATTTCTGGTTCATTTTCTTTGACCCATTTCAATTTGGAAGCGGTAAAATTTCCAGGGGAATTGAGAAAATGATTCAAACATTTCTCTTCTCCAATTTCTGAAAATGCTTTGTTCCCAATAGATACTGCTCGACTATCACACCATATAATAGAAGGCCGTAAAACTGCTTGGTTTTCATCTATACAAACCAAACCATGCATTTGATAGGCAATACCAATACCGTTTATTTTAGATGGGTCAATTTGAGTTTCTTGGAGCAGTTCTTTGGTGGCTTGACAAACACTATTCCACCATGTTTCTGGGTGTTGTTCTGCCCAGTCGGCATGATTGGCAATTATTGTCAGTTCTGACTTTGGATGTTGCATAAGTTTTACCGTTTCTCCTGAACTTGCTTCAACTAAGGCTACTTTGATAGAAGAACTTCCGATGTCATAACCTAATAGATACATGAATAAGGGTTGATTTTGAAATCTTATTTTTGAGAAAAATAGAAATGATCATTTAATGGCTAAAGCTAATAATTATTAGGGGTTTTTTATATTTGGTGATTCTTGTATTTATTTACAACAATAAAGTTTCGTTAAGTAAGTGCTTGGACAGAAATAACTCACACATATTATGACGGACTATTTTTTCACCATATTTCGTTAAAAATACTCGCCATATCTACGGATATACCTGTGCTTTTTGCCTCGTCTGGCAAAAAAATAGTTTTCCTCAAATAT
>JANSWP010000180.1 GCA_024743405.1 Bacteroidota bacterium | reverse complement strand
GGAGAAGCGTACCCTCGTACTGGAGCAGCTTAAGCGCAACACGCAGGAGCAGGCTGAGGCCCATGACACTGCCCAGGTTTCCAAACAGCCCAAGTTGGGGTAGCAAAGCCCCTGGCAAGAGCAGGTTCATCTTTGAGACGGTCAATGGGTGACGTACTGACCAAAGTGACTAATACGGAGACGCAAACGAAAAAGACAAAACTTGAACGTTGGCAAAATGTGGAAGACAGTTTTCGAATTGTGAAGCCGACGGCCTTATACAAAAAAAATGTGCTTTTGGTCGATGATGTGATCACAACTGGAGCGACGCTGAGCGCGCTGTGTGACCAGATGGTCAAGTGTGATCCCGAATCCATCACTGTCGGCGCGTTGGCGACGGGAGTTACGTAACTTTTTTTACCCTTAACTTGCTGTAATAGAGTGAATTAGAGTTCTAAAATCTCGTTTTCAAAATTAAGGCTCAAAAATGCAAGGAATAGAGAGGTTTCTACCCGATTCTTTGGAAATTTCGGTTTTTGGTCAAAATGTCATGGATTTTCTCACTTTTTGAGTTTTGATGTGAAAAACTCTCGTCACCAAAAAATTTTCGAAACAGTCAAATTATTTTTTTGAAATAGAAGAGCCTTGAAGTTTTTTAGATGTGATCGGATTTTTCTCTAATCAAGGAGTTAATCTTAATCCTCATAGTCAGTGAAGTGTACCACGTGCAGTTGCGGTTTAACCTTTGGAAATAAAGCGACTGTGGAGACACAGCCCTGGGTCTTTAGTTTCCTTTCATCCCTTCGACTCTAGAATTAATTGTTTGAGCTTTCTAACGATATTGCTAAGCTCATTTTGGCGATCAAGATTGACCTTGATCAGTGAATCATAGCAATCATGAGTTTTCAACTGTTCGATCTCAAATTGGAATGGATAATCTTCAAGCCAGACAAAGGGTTTATCCCAATTGATTGCTTCTGTCTTGCTGTCTATCCAATCAGCTCCAGAAAACGATTTAAGTAGGGATAAATCTCGATCATAATAATATTGGCTTAAATATTCGATGGCTCTGTTGGCACCAGTTCGGCAATGAGTCGTGAGCCATAAGCAGTTAAAGTTCTTACTTACAAATGCTATTAACTCTGAGGCACCCGCTGGCGCTTTCATGTCTTTTGTCAATAAGACTCCATCAATATCCATGTATAAATTCGGTATATTGTTTGATTTCATTAATTGGTGTTCCACGTGGAGTCAATCTTAGATAGAACTTTTCTCTCTAATAAAAGTACAATTTTATTAAAATTAGTTTCACTTCAACACAATAGCGAAAACCTCAAGCCAACGACAACTTCTAGCACTTCTTTTTTCTGAACTAATAAGGTGTTCTCTTCGCTGTATTTTATCGGGTTTTTCTTCCATATTAATAGAAATTTTGAATTTAGGTCATAAAAAGAGAATTCGCTGTACTTGCCGTCTAATCGCCTTAATCGATTCTGAATTTACTCGAAACCTGAGATGAAATATGGAGGATTTTGCAAGGTCAAATGAATGGCGCTAGCTTATTTTAGTACAAATTCACTCTTTTCAAATGAAGCAGTTTTATAAATGTGAGGTGGATTTCATATTGCCTAAAGTAAAGCGAGCCATTTGGAATCAATACGTTTGTGAAGACACAAACGTGGGCTTAAAAGTCAGATAAATGTTCCACGTGGAGTCGGAAAATGCTTGCCTATTGTGGATCCAAAAAAAAGTATGGACATAAAAAAAGGCCACCAAAACGGTGACCTCTTATCAGGTTATGTATTCTTATTTAATAATTTGTTCCTGCATGGATCATTGCGCATCGGAAACCGATGGTTGCGGTTGAAGAATCTTCCATCAATGATCGGC
>JANSWP010000115.1 GCA_024743405.1 Bacteroidota bacterium | reverse complement strand
TGATAGGTTAGGGAGCAGGGAATAAATAAGATACCCAAATTTTGCACAGCTAATTTTTCTTCAGTTGAGGCAAAAAACACAGACATACCCAAAGGTATCTGGGATTGCTTGTGCCGGTGGCACAAAGGCATAGCCAAAAAGTATTTTTAACGAAAAATGAAGACAAAAGAGCAAGTAAAATGGTAGGTTATTTATTTCCTGCTCCCTAATGTGAATAAAAGAGTAAGATATTTCTCATTACCTTTCAAAAATTTTCAAAAACCCTAAATGTCTTTAAACAAAACGATACCGCCAGACTCTAAAAAGATAGGCTTATTTTTAGGTCCAATTCTATTTTTCCTTACACTCCAATTTTTCCACCCAGAAGGGCTAAGTAAAGAAGCTAATGCTGTCTTGGCATCAACATTATGGATTGCAGTATGGTGGATCACCGAAGCTATTCCAATCGCGGTAACATCTCTTTTACCAATAATACTATTTCCACTGACCAATGGATTAAGTTTATCCGAAACGACTGCCGCATTTGGTCACAAATATGTTTTTTTATATGTCGGAGGATTCATGTTGGCAATAGCAATTGAGCGATGGAACCTACATAAAAGGATTGCACTAAATATTATCAATATCATTGGAACGAATATCAAAAGTATCATTTTGGGATTCATGGTAGCAACGGCATTTTTATCCATGTGGATTTCAAATACAGCTACTTCCGTCATGATGTTACCCATCGGAATGGCAATCGTCGCCCAACTTCGCGACAACCCAAATACTATCGAAAATGAAAATACAATTTTCGGAAAAGCATTGATGTTAGCAATAGCTTATAGCGCTTCAATAGGAGGCATGGCTACGTTGATTGGTACACCACCGAATTTAGTATTGGCGGGGATTGTTCAAGAGACCTATGGGATCGAAATCACTTTTTCAAAATGGATTATTTTTGGTTTGCCCATTTCGATTATTCTATTATTTATCTGTTGGAAATACTTAACACAAATTGCATTTAAATTTAGACAAACTGCTTTCCCTGGTGGTAAAGCTGAAATAAATAAACAACTGAATGCATTAGGAAAAATTTCTTTTGAAGAAAAGACCGTTCTTACCGTTTTTGCATTGACAGCTTTTGCATGGATTAGTCGTTCCTTTTTATTGAAACAATTCATTCCTAATATCGACGATACTATTATTGCAGTCATTGCGGGTGTTGTTCTATTTCTTTTGCCAGTCTCAAAAGACAAAAAACGAAAAATACTTCTGTGGAAAGAAGCGGTAAAATTACCGTGGGGGATCCTCTTACTTTTTGGCGGCGGATTGGCCCTAGCATCAGGTTTTAAAACTAGTGGACTTGCAGAATGGATTGGTGCACAAATGACTTTACTGGAAGGGCTTTCTCTACTAGTCCTCTTATTAATTTTAATCGCAGCAGTAAATTTTTTGACAGAAATCACCTCCAATCTTGCAACTACCGCCATGCTGTTACCCATTTTAGCTCCCATTGCATTGGCTATTGGAGTGCATCCTTTTATGTTGATGGTGGGCGCAACTGTTGCAGCATCTTGTGCATTTATGCTTCCCGTCGCTACACCACCTAATGCAGTAGTTTTTGGTTCTGGTTATTTAACCATTCCAGATATGGTTCGGGTAGGCATTTGGCTAAATATTATCTCTATTATTCTATTGACTCTTATTGTTTATTTCTTTTTGCCGTATTTATGGGATTTTAATCCAAGGGTTTTTCCGAAGGAATGGATGTAGCGTCTTATAACTGTATGTCTACAAACAACAACTTAGTAACATCAGTAACTTTGTATTCATTCTTTATTGCACCACCCATTTCTTGGCTTCCACCACCCTATCACCTGACCAAATCTTAACCACGTACAGTCCGTTTGGCAGAGAATCCATTTCAATAGTATTTTGAGTGATTACCGTTTTTGATAAAACCACTTGACCACTCAGGGTGACGATCTCAACAGCAGGCTTTTCAAGCGCTTCCCAGTTTTTGATATTTAAAACGGAGTCTGAAGGATTTGGAAAAATATCCATATCTATTTTGGTAATTTCATCCACAGAAGTCAAGTCCAAATCACCAAAAAGCCATTGATAAGCTGCCGGAAATTCACGCCTCCAGTACCATTCGCTGTGCTCCCCATCGGGGTGAATTTGCTTATTTAGCTCTTCGCTTTCGAATCCATTACTTAAAAAATGATTATACATTTCATTCACATTGCCGACATGTACTGAACCTTCCTGTGAACCAATACCCATATAACCTTTTAATGGATATTCTTTCGGTGTATTTTCAACATGAGCGAAGGTTTCTGTTTTTGTAAACCAATAAGACGGCGAAAAAAGACCGCCTTTACTGAATGTCTCTTGATATTCAATAATCGCATGGTGAGAAATCAATCCACCTAATGAGCTACCCATAATACCTGTATACTCTCGCTCAGGAAGCGTCCGAAAGGTAGCGTCAATAACAGGTTTTAAATTATCAATAATAAACTCTAAATATAAATCACCTTGTCCGCCACCATAGTCCGGATTATTGAATGGCGTATATTCATCAGTTCGGTACTGACCTCCATTGTCAATTGCGACAACAATGCATCCATAATCACCTTGATCAAATAACTCATTCAATGACTCATCGACCTCCCATTCGCCAGAAAAACTGGTTGCAGCATTAAAACAATTTTGCCCATCGTGCATATATAATACTGGATATTCTTTTTGAGAAGTTTGATAATCAGGTGGTAAATAAACCCAAATACGACGAGTCCGATTGAGTTGAGGAATAAAAAAATCAGTATCGAATATTTGGACATTATCAGCTGCTGTAGAGTTGGTTCCTCCGACGTCTTCCCAACTCAATATTTGAAGGTTTTCAGTTGTCGGAGTACCATCGTAATCAAGTGTCCGATTGGGTAAAAACCCACCATTTACATTGCCTTCTACCGTTCCCCAATCTCCTCGTGTAAATTTAAATTCCAAAGTACCCGCATCCGGCATAATTGTAATTTCAAAAGTTCCATCACCATTATCTATTAATTCATAATTCGGATCGCCAGGAGTCCAACCTTGAAAATTGCCCGCAACAAATATGGATAAATCGGTAGGCGAATTAATTGGTGTTTGAGTGACTTTTAGAGTCAGTTGAGCAAAACTTGTTTGAATAAAAAATAAAGCCAAAAAAATACTTGAAATTCGAATTCGCATATTAATATTTTCTGTAAACTAGTATTTGAAAAAAGCACACAAAATTAAAGCCTTTAAACACTTTTTAATCGTAATTATTGAAATAATACAAAAGAAGGGCAAACGTTAACCATATGCCCTTCACTTAAAAATTGCCTTTTTTGATTTTAATTTAATTTGTTTTATGGACAGGAACATGAGAAATCAACAGATATTCCAGCACAATCTTCGGAGTTTGGAAGATATAATAAGGGTATATCTACTATATTACCAGATACGCAATATTTATTCACATCAGCAGTCCAAGTATTATTGTTAGTTAAGTTTCCAGTTTGCACCCAAAGTGCCGTTAAATTACCCGATACGGTTCCATTATTAATAAAATCACCCCAGCCAACTTTAAGTTTCGAATTAGTGATTGTCAAATCTGACTGACTATCAATAGTGAAATCTGTATTATTGAATAATCCTGCTTCTAAGCAAACATTAATCATCGTTTCTGAAGCATTTTGAAGATCATATTCTTTTTCAACACTGATACAGGTATTTTCAAAATGGGCAGAACCATTCAGGTTCAAGTATGTATACCCTATATCTAGTGAACTTCCAATCATGGTAAGTTTAGATAACACATTGTTTAGTTTTACGGAATTGCTTGTCTTTAATATTGAATTTGTGAAAACGGCTTCTCCTTCTTCAATTTCCAGATTTGCATTACCCGCAGTAAACTCAAGGTTACCATCTTCTACCCACAAGTATGCATCTGCACCCAATGTAACTGTAGAATTCTGAGTTACAGTATGATTAATAATTATGCTCTCTCCAGCAATTGTTAATGGAGGAATATTTCCGCCATCCCAAGTGGAAGCAAGATCCCACGATCCATCCGCTATGGTTCTATAATTTGCACATGGTCCACAGACATCACCATGACCTTCATGCGTACTCCATTCAGAGACAGGTATCGTTTGTGTAGTTGTACCACCGTGGCAAATGACTATGGTTCCATCACCGTCAAGGTCGGCACAAGATCCAGCACCACCAGTACCCTCACAAGAACATACATCAAATTGAGTGGCGATATTCGCGCAATCTTCTGAAGCAGGCAAGTATGCACCAGGTACCGTTACAGAACCAGAAACACAATAATCTGAAATAGATGCTGTCCAATTGCCATTAATATGATTGGTAAGACCACCATTTTCAACCCATAACACTGCATCTGTACCATTTATAGTCGCTGACGAATCATTTGTGAAACTTCCAAGCTTCAATCTAACATCTACATCATTAAGAGTTATATTATTATTTAAAAAATTTCTAAAATATCCATTCGTAATTGTCCCCACTTCGGCACAAACATTCTCCAATTCAGTTGTTCCGTTTTGAGTTTGGAAATATTCACCGACCGTCATACAAACATTTTCTAGTCTGAAAAAGCCTTCACTTTGTTTCACTTCTTCTGCAATGTCAAGTACACAATCTTTCATAGTCAATGATCCATCAGCGTATTTCACTTCTAAGAATTTAGACATGGTAATATTTGCATTATCAACAGTGACAACTGATCGTTTCACCTTCAATTCTCTAATATTTCCAGTCATATTATCAATATCTCCTGTAGCTCCATAATCAAATTCAAAATTACCATCGGTCAATACATAATTTGCATTTAAACTAATGAGGCTTGAGGAATATTTGAATTTCAAATGTCCATCATTAGTCGTTAATGTTGCTCCATTAATATCCAAACTAGCAGAATTGATGAATTCAACCGCACCCACTAAAACGGTCACATCATACGTGATTTTGACACTTTCACCGTCAACGATTTGAGGTGGAATATTGCCACCTTGCCAAGTAGATGCACTTGACCAATTCCCTGAAGCTATTGTAATATAATCAGCTCCAGAACACCCAGCAGCGTCAGGAATACAACCATTACTATCGTCTGAATCAAACGCTGCATGCCCAACTGGATAATTAGCAAAATAACCATCGCTATCATTATCGATACCTATACAATTTCCATTATTAGGGTCAGGGTCACAGGCAGAAAGCGGATTAGAATCAGTACCAACATCATAAGTTCCGTCGCTACCCGTTTCAGAGTCATCTACTATTCCATCCATGTCTGAATCAGAATTAATATCATAATCATCAACATCATCGACATCTAATACCCCATCATTGTCATCATCTGCATCTACGCTATTGACTTGAGCATCATTGTCAAAATCACAACTACCTATAGATGGACTAGGTATACAAGCATCACTATCATCTATATCAAACAATAAATGAGTAGGAGCAAAATTAGAGAAATAACCATCATTATCATTATCTACATTTTCGTCACCACCTGCACTGCAATCTCCAATAACGTCAGTTATACCTGCACAATCTTCAGCACCCGATAAATAAGTATTTGAAACGGTAATACTTCCTCCCACACAATATTGAAGCACATTGGCTTGCCAAATATCACTAGGATGGTCAATTTCATTGTGGGTTTTCAAATCACCTGTTTCCAACCATACGGCAGTGAGCGTTCCATACAAATCACAATGATTATCAAAGTTACCTTGTGGCATATGGACTTTTACATTGGTTAAATGCATCTCACTTCCATGACCTCCTTTGAATTTACTTTCTGGTCTATAACCAACTTTTACACATACATCAACCAAGTAATCAATTGCACCTTCTTTTATTTCAAATTTATCATGTAAATCAAAGCTTACATTTTCAAAATGACTACGTCCTTGTTTGTTTTCGTATTTATTTCCAGCAATAATAGATCCGCCAGAAACAGTCAATCTAGCATTAGGGTCATCCATTTTCAAGTCATTTTTCACCTCAATCACTGAGTTAATAGAAGTGACAGATGCGTCTCTAATCATCAATAACTGCCCTACTCCATTGACTGTCAAAGTTCCATTTTCAATCCATAAATGACTTCCATTTAAAAGCTCAATATCTGTTTGGCTAATGACATCATGGTTAATGACAACAGATAGATTGTTCATACTATCTAAAGGCACATTGCCATTTTCCCACGTCGAAGGACTTGTCCAAAGTCCATTTGCGATCGTTCTATAGTCTGCACATGGACCACAAACATCACCGTGCCCAAGATGTGTACTCCACTCTGAAACCGCTACATTTTGAGTAGTGCCGCTGTGACAAATGGTAATAAAACCATCACCGTCAATATCTTCACAAAGTCCATTTGCGCAATTGTTGTTATCAGGCACACAATTATTATCATCATCAGAATCATACTGCGGATGGGTTTTAGGATAATTTCCATAATAAGTGTCCAAATCATTATCCTGCGGAATACAACCTCCATTGTCCACATCCGGGATGCAACTATTCATATCATTAGGATCATACAATGGATCATTGACTGGATAATTAGCAAAGTATCCATCGCCATCATCGTCTGTATCTGCTCCACCATCTGCACAATTTGCAAAATGATTGCTTATATCCCCACACTCCTCAATTGGTGGTAAATTATTCCAAGTGCCAAATAAAGTTAACCCATTTACACAATAATGATCAATATCTGAACCCCAATCACCAGTATCCCAAATCCAACCATTTTTTATCCAAGCAGCACTTAAATTTCCAGAAGTAGTGCATCCACCTTCATTGACCAAACTACCATTTACAATTTCTATTTTGGCATCTCTAAAGGTTACATCTCCATTTCCATTATTGGCATTTTTAAAATCGCCATTAGTGATCTTAACACATGTATTTTCAAAAATATCCGCTCCCCCATCATTTCGATAATCATTTTCAAGTGTTAAGTATACATTTTTGAAAAATCCATCACCATGATTTAGGAAGGATTGGCTAATATTCAATGAACCTCCTTCTACTGTAACTTGCCCAGCTGGATCTAAGACATCAAAATTATAGGTAATATCTACAGCAGCATTAATAAATGTTACCGAACCATCATTCAATGTTAATTTCGCATTCTGAATTGCAAACGTTGCATCTTCTACCCAAAGGTTTCCACCACCTTGAATAGTGATATCATTCTGAACGGTCACTGAATGATTGATAATTACACTTTCTCCATTCACATTATAAGGCGGTATATTTCCATTTTGCCAAGTTGACGCAGATGTCCAATATCCTGGTGCAACCGTAATATAATCTTGACATGGTCCGCAATAATCACCATGTGTTTCATGAGATACCCATTCTGAATGTGAAATACTTTGTGTAATCCCATTGTGACAAACTAATACATACCCATCTCCATCGATATCCTCACAGATTGTTAGTCCACAATTTGTAGGATCAGGAATACATTGGTCTGTATCATCAATATCATATGCTATGTGCCCAGATGGATAGTTAGCAAAATGACCATCTGAATCTCCATCAATACCTATGCAACTTCCATTATTCGGATCAGGATCACAAGCCTCAAGCGGATTTGAGTCTGCATTCGTTATGGGATCGTAGGATCCATCATTTCCTGTTTCGTTATCATCTGTGAGTCCATCAAAATCCGAATCACTATTTTTATCATAAGGATCAACATCATTTGTATCTGCTACACCATCATTATCATCATCCGAATCCGTATTATTGACAATTGTGTCATTATCAAAATCACATAATCCAGCTGAGACATCAGGGATGCAAGGATCAGCATCATCTGAGTCATACAAATCATCATCGGCTGAATAATTAGTGAAATAGCCATCCCCATCTAAATCAACACCTATACAATTTCCATTTTCAGAATTAGGATCACAAGCATCCAATGGATCTGAATCATCTAATGGATTATATACACCGTCGCCACCAATTTCATCAAAATCATTAATGCCATCGCCATCTGAATCTGTAGATTCATCAAAACTATCTACATCATCATCATCTTTCACCCCATCGTTATCATCGTCTAAGTCCATATTATTCGGAAATCCATCGCCATCGTAATCACAGGTTGGAAAGCTAGGAGACGGGTCACAAAGATCCAATGGATCTGATTCTCCAAGATCTAATTGTCCATTTCGGTTAGTATCTTCCGCTCCATCTTCAATCCCATCATCGTCTGTATCATTATCCAATGGATCAGTCTCTCCTACATCGACGAAATTATTTCCATTTTTATCTTCCTTATCATCCGTAATAGAATCATTATCTGTATCCATATTTAATGGATTGGTATCAATTCCTACATTATACACTCCATCACCTTGGGTTTCATGATTATCTGAAAGCCCATCTTCATCACTATCCGACTCAGGATCGAATGGATCAATATCATTCAAGTCAAATACCCCATCATTATCATCATCTGGGTCTAGACTATTGATTAATCCATCATTATCAAAATCACAACCTGGATCGGTTGCTCCTGTAAGGCAAGGATTATTATCGGTTCCATTATCATATTCAGGTAAGTCTTCTCTTACTACAAAATTTGCAAAGTTATTAGGGTTCTCAGGCGTTTTGAGCGTTACATTAAATAACATTTTGCTACGGTCATTATCTGGCCCCTGATAAATGACTTTTCCATCTAAGTTGAGATCTTGTGAATAATACCCTAGGGTGACAAAATTCACCAAAAGGTCATCATTCAATGAATCTAACATGATTTTTAAGAACATGTCAAAAACATCATTTGAAGGTCCTTGATAAACCGATTGTCTATCTTGATTCAAATCACCTGCCCACATATATTTTTCTCCATTTACTTCAACCAATGGAGCATCTCCATATACATTGGTTGCCGTATTGGTGAAATCAATTTCAGTTGGATTTGGCGACAAAAAGTGAGGATTAGAGGTGATAATTCCAAGATGGTTTCTATGTCGTAATCCCACATAATAGTTGTCACTTGGCATATTATAAAAGGTAATATCCGACACGCCATCAATTTCGACGATATCGCCATCTCTTTGTAAAATAGCCGCACGAGTCGCCACCAAACTATCGGCACGAGTCGCTGAACGCAATTCAATCAAAACCCAATCTACCACAGCATCACCACCTGTAATATCAAATAGATTCGCATCAATCTCTTCTCCACCACCTTCCCCAACATGATGTAAGTATTCGTAATCAGAATAAGGCTCTGTAGTTGGAATAATATTTCTTTTCCTTAGATCATCCCGCATGAGTCCACCACCATCATTTTGGATCATGGCCCCTTGTAGCTTGACTCTCAAATCCAATACAATTCCTAAGCAATAAGAAGTTGGATTTGGATCACATGGGTCGCGTGGATCAGATTCCGTAAGATCTACATCACCATCTTGATTGGCGTCCTCTATACCATCTTGCAATAAATCATAATCTGTATCTGGATTTAGTGGGTCAGTTTCTCCTTGATCAAAATCTCCATCTTGATTAGCATCCTCTATACCATCAATAATTAAATCGTCATCGGTGTCTCGATCAAGATAATCTCGTTCTCCTGGATCGAGTGTTCCGTTTCCATTTTTATCTTCATTTTCATCTAATATTAAGTCCCCATCGCTATCTGTATCCGCCAGGTTTAATACCCCGTCACCATCTTCATCTATATCTGGCTCCCCATTAGCATCTCCAAATGTTCCATCTAGAACTAAACTCTCATAAGGGCTATTATTAGCGTCCATATCATCTTCAGGCCGCCCATCAACTGTATCTCCATCGGAATCAGTTTTTATCTTTGGACTTGCTGTAATTATATCGTCAAATCCATCTTGATTGGCATCAATTACTGTATCCAAGTGCCCATCTCGGTTGGCATCTTGAGTTAAATTTCCACATTCTAAAATATCATAAATACCATCATTGTCTGAATCTAAATCCCGATGATTTAGGAGACCATCACTATCTGGATTTGCACCATTATAAAGGGAGCCATCAAAGTTGGTATCCTCTGGGCGGCCATCCTCAACAGTACCGTCACCATCTGTTGTAATCAATGGAAAATCAGAATAAACATCATGAAAACCATTCGAATCCGTATCCAAAAATTCACCCGAATTAATTCTACCATCTCCATTTTCATCTACCCCACCCGATTCAATTAAATCTGGTGCTGTGTCATTATCCGAATCTAAATCCCATAAATCTGGAACACCATCATAGTCTGCATCAGGGTTTTGACTTGGAGTACCACTATAATATTTTCCACCGCCAAAAAGAATTAATGGATTAATTACATCTTCTGAAAATTCTAAACCGTCATCATCTGCGTCATAAACATCTACAAAACCATCACCATCTCCATCTTCCATTGAAGTTGGATTACCCGGAATAGGATAATCAATGATTCCATTTCCATCCGTATCCACCCCACCAGCTTCTATTAAATCTGGAATACCATCATTGTCTGAATCTAGATCCCATACGTTCATAACCCCATCCGAATCACGATCTTTTTCAAAATCAGTCGGGTCAAAATTATCGGACGCTACCAATGAGGTATCCATATCATCCGCATCATATCCATCCGCAAAACCATCACCGTCATCATCCCAACCCAATACATTTACATTATCGACAACTCCGTCTCCATTAACATCTGTAAAACCAGCCTCTATGATGTCTGGAACACCATCATTATCTGAATCTAAGTCTAATTCATTGGTAATACCGTCGCCATCAAGATCCGTAAATAATTCATCGACATCTGGAATCCCATCATTGTCATCATCATGATCAAATGAATTTGGTGTCCCATCACCATCTGTATCATCTGGATCTGTAATATGGATTACTTGTATTTTGACAGTACTATTTCCGCAAAAATCAGTTAAAGTCCATATTCTTTCATAATAACCTAAACAGCCATTTAAATTTCCTAAATTATCTGTATAAACAGCGTCCAATCCATAAGAACAATTGTCGTCCTCGTCAACCACATCACCGGTCTCAGTTACTTCAGTTGCCCCCCCACAAACAACAGTAACATCAGCAGGGACAGTAAACGTAGGAGGTGTTGTGTCTCTTAAGATTATTTCTTGTGTGTAGGAATTAGAATTCCCACATTCATCTTCTACATACCAAGTACGATAAACAACTGTATCCGAAATACAATCAAAATCAGGTAAAGTCTGCGTATAAGTTACTGCAATACTTTGGTCACAATTATCGACTCCTCTAATTTCTGCATATAGTTGTGGTGGCTCCGGTATCGCATCACAATTTGCATAAGCATTGAATGGAATACTTCCTTCGATAACAATGTATGAAATGGTTTCATTGGTGTGGTTATCATCCTCGTAATCCCATTCTTTGATTCGAACATCAAAACTGCTTTGGTTCAAATTATTTACGCTTATCGTCACTGGCGTCATTTCATTCTGACTAACACCACCAAAGACCACTACAGGATTGTGATACGTATTATTTAAGGTAATGGTTTGAACTGTACTACTCGCCACAATTGTCCCTACCTCACCGAATACTTCAGCCTGATTATCGATTATATTACCTGTATTTTCAAAGGAAACATACCCTACGGTTTCAAATCCGTGAGTATTTTCTGGATCTAAGGATAACTCCTCTTCGATGAAAATATTAACACCAGAAGTGGTCAAAGTATTGTATCGAACGGTTGCTGGGTTCTTTTCATTATTTGATTGCAACATCGATAAAAAAGCTGGAGTCTGACTAAAGGTCTGATTGAAATCAATATCTTTTACAGTCGAAGAGGCTAAGACAGAACCTACATCAAAAGGCATTAGACTTGTTTGTGAACCTGGCTCAATAGCTATCCAAGACACATCTTCTTCAGCATGTATATTATCACCACTTTCTTGTTCCTGCAGTTGTACTTGAAATTGGGTTGTAGATATATTTCGAACTCGTGCAATTACAGTTGACATCTCGTTTTCTGTTACTACCTGAGCCAATACAATGGGTACTTCATCAAATCTGATGGGAAAAGAAATCGTTTTCCATAGGTGGGTTGTATTTTCCATAACACCCGCGACTAGCTTTTTCCCATTCACTAGTTTATAAACTCGATGAATATCTGGAATAGTTACATCACGGACATGGATATTTTGCTCATTCGAAATATTATTTCCACAATAATCAACTGCTGTCCATTTTCTAGTTAAAGTATATTGATAAACCGAACATGTGTCTGCACCTTGAGTCGAGGTTTCCACTAACCCTAAGGTTACGGATTGGCAATTTTCGACAGCATTTACCAAATAGTTATTAGGCAATTCTTCATCACAATGAACTGTAATATCACCTGGAATATTTGCTAAACTCGGTGCCGTCGCATCTGACAAATCAATAATAACAGTAGCTGTTGAGCAACAAGTAGATCCTTCATTACATACCTCATATGTGAATTCATCCGTTCCACAAAAAGTGGTTGCAGGTGTATAAAAGAACTCCCCGTCATGATCTATATCTACCGCTCCATTAGAAGGTGGAATAGTAACCGTATAGGTTGTATTAATTAAATTTATATCATTACCAGATACATTATCCACATAAACTATACCTGGACAAGCCGAATCGTAATAATCATCAGTTGCAGTAGGTGCAGAAGTAGGCGTAATCTTTACTTCATTTGAAAACTGCCAACTACCGCATGCAGATCGACGAGCCTTTCTACGATACACCATTATTTGAAAAATAGAAGAAGGATCATAACTATTAGCAGTTGCTCCTGCTATATCTGCCCAAGTATTTCCGATATCTGTACTCTCTTGCCATTGATACCGTGGAGTTCCTCCATTACCTCCCGACGGATCACCTGAGCTGGTTATAATCTGTGGGTCATTCGTGCCACATAAAGCTGTTGCGCCAACAATTGAACCGCCATCATCATAATTTTCAATAACCTCAACATAATCTGTGACATCTGTATTACAAGTACCCTCTGTTAAAGTAAGCACTACAGACTTCAAACCATCATCACCATAAACAACACTATGTGGTCCAGTTCCAGTCGCTGTAGCAGGAGTTGCATCTGCTCCAAAATCCCAACTGAAGGTAGGACTACCAGACACAGGACTAGCTTGAATTACTACTGATTGATTTCCGCAAATTTCCGTAGAAGATAAGGTCATAGTCGCAGATGGACCATTAGGCTCTGTCAAGGTTACATCACCATATAAAATCTCACAATCCCCATTATCATACTTAACTCGAATATCATAAGTGCCAGCAGATAAACTATTGAAACTCAAAACCCCTGGGGGGTTCCAGATAGTTCCGCCATCCAAACTTACAATAATTTCTGAGCCAGAAGGATAAGTTGCCATAATATCAATTGTTCCATCCATAGCACTACATGAGCTAGGATCAGTATGAGATACTTCTGTAATAAGAATATCAGGACGTACCTCCATTATAATTTCGTCATAGTCGGAACAAAATCCATTTGAAACACTTAAGCTTACCGTAATATTGTTAGAAATCTCATTATCTGGCACATCAAATATGATATTATGTGGACCTTTTCCCGTAACAGAAGATGGGTTCCCATATCCCCCAAAACTCCACATATAAGTAATGTCACCGCCTATATCTGCTGACTCAAAAGTATATGTTAGGTTTTCGCAGAACGAACCAATCGTAGTTGGATAATCAGAAATCATCGCTATCGGTTGAGTGTTAACCTCTTTGGTAACTATCATAGAATTAATCCAAGTCAAACACGGTAGCCTCCGTGCCTTTCTTCTGTAATAAGTAGTTTCCATAATAATAAAAGGAGGATCATAGAATTCAGAGGTCGAACCTGAAATCTCAGACCAATTTATATTATCCATACTGATTTCCCATTGATATTGAATGACTCCGTCCACTCCGCCATTTGCAACCTCCGAGCTCAAAATTATGCTTGGATTATAACTTCCACAAATACTTTCATTTCCAGAGATTATACCCGCATTTGTTATATTTATTACGACTGTTTTAATAACCGTATTTGAATTTATCCAAGCTAAACAAGGATCCCGACGTGTTTTTCTTCGAAAATGGGTCGTTTGGGCAATAAAAACAGGGTCAAAACTTTCACTTTTTCCACCTACAATATCCGTCCAACTTCCGCCGCCATCAATACTTGATTCCCATTGATACTCCAGGGTACCTTCACTTCCACCACTTGGTGTGATAATACTCACAATTTTCTCTGGGTCATAACTGTTACAATTTTCTTCATTACCTGAAATTATTCCGGGATCATCAAAATTAGAAATGACTTTTTTGACTGTAACATTCGAATAGACATAAGGAGTGCATGGAGATAATCTTGCACCTCGTTTATATTGAGTAGTTAAAGAAATTACACCCGGATCATAGGTTTCTGAGATTGCACCCACAATATCTTCCCATAAACCATTATCATTTTTTTGCCATTGATATTCCAAAATGCCGCCGCTTCCACCATTCGGTACTTCCGTACTTGAAATCAAATTTGGGTCATAACTTCCACATACAATCTCATCACCATCAATTGTACCTCCATTCGATGTATTTGTAACAATTGTTTTTGTTACCACATTCGAATAAACCCAATCCGTACAAGGACTCTTTCTTGCTCCTCGACGATATTGAGTTGTAGTTGTAATTGTAAAAGGATCATAATTATCAGCATTAACGCCTGGAATAACCATCCACATTCCATCCGTTTTATACTCCCATTGAAATTCAGTTATACCTATACCTCCACCACTTGGGATTGTTAAACTTGTTATTGGTGCTGGATCAAAACTTCCGCATCCGTCCTCATCTGACTGAATAATACCGCCAGTTATGAAATTTGAACCACCGATAATTGTAATACTCTCTGTTTTTGTACATCCAATTGATGACGAAACAGTTACCTCATAGGTGCCCGCATTTAAATTGTTACGATCGCCATCGTTCCTACCTAAATCAGCAATTTGATCAACAGTGTAAGCCATTTCATAATAATATCTTACATCATCCATCAAACCACTGAAATAACTTACTGAACTACTTCCAAAACCAGATCCTCCATCTGTCCAGCCAATTCCACCATTTCCACTATGACTATTGACAGTTGAGAAACCCGCCTCTGAAGTTACACCTGGAATTCCGTCCAAGTACAGCGTGAACTTTCCATTATCAAACACACACATTAGATGATGCCATTCACCATCAGCTGGAAAATCCAATGTGCCCGCATTAGTTTGAGAACCTGCACCACCATTTCTAACCGCTGCTTCTAAAGTCGAGCCATTTAACCGAACTGCTAGACCATTTGTTCCTCCTCCCTCATCAATAATATTTTGAATTCCTAATAAGGCATCTGGTTTAATCCAAGCCGAAAACATCCATTGAGAGAAACTGATTTCCATGAAATTACCATCCACAGAATATCGAATATAAGTCGTTCCATCTAAGTCTAGAGAATATTCACCCTCTGCTGAATCGGTTGAATAAGCAACTATTCCTAAACCTCCGTTTTGGTGGTGATTATTTCCTGAGACATCATTTGTATTACCCTCAAATGTCCAACGAGCCGAGTAATCCATATCATCCCATAAATAGCTATATGGTGATGTATTTGTGATCACAGTTAAATCAATTGACCCGTCACCGCCACTACCACAATTTTCATCTAACTTTGTATAAATCATATTTGGTTGACAATCAGAATCCAAACAATCTATCAATCCATCTTCATCATCATCCAAACCATTATCGCATATCTCTGAACAATCATTAACTACCTTGGTCACCGTATTAGAAAAAACCCAATTTGTGCAAAGGTTGCGTCGTGACGCTCTTCGGTATTGAGTTGTAATAGTAATTATCGGTGGGTCATACTCATAATTGTTTGAATTTGTAATGATTGTCCAACCTCCTCCATCATTATATTCCCATTGATAGATAATTATTCCATTTGCACCTCCACTTGGATAAGTTACACCAGTTATCTTAGTTGGGTCATAACCATTACAATTTGTTTCATCTCCATCAATTATTCCACCATCTGTATCAACTGCAACTACCTCCTTTTTTACTGAATTAGAATAAATCCAATTTGTACACGGTGATAATCTCGCACCTCTTCTATATTGCGTCGTTTCAGTAATATTTAATGGATCATAATATTCCGTGATTACTCCTGAAATATCACCCCAACCGCTACCAGTATCTGCTTGCCATTTATATTCCAAAATACCATCATTTCCACCACTTGGCAAAATCAAATTTGAAATCAACATCGGATTATAACTACCACATAATATTTGGTCTCCCTCAATCGCTCCTCCATCTATAAAATTATCTATAACAGTTTTACGTAAAGTATTTGAATAAATCCAACTTGTACAAGGCATTCGGCGCGCACCTCTTCTATATTGAGTCGTTTTAGATATCACTGGTGGATCATAAAAATCAAAATTTGAACTACCTAAAACTAGCCAACCACTTCCGTCATTATATTCCCATCGGTATTCTATAGTACCACCAGTTCCTCCACTTGGTTCAATTAAATTAGTCATAATTGTAGGATCAAAAGTATCACATCCATCTTCTTCAGTGACGATTATCCCTCCATCTGTATAGTTTTCAACTACCGTTTTGATAACAACATTGGAATAAATATAGTCGGAGCATGGAATATTTCGAACACCTCTTCGATATTGTGTAGTTGTAGTTATAACATTAGGGTTATAATGAGCGTTCGTTGCACCAAAAATATCTATCCAAAATCCTGTATTTTGTTGCCATTGGTACTCTATTGTACCGGTTCCCCCTTCTGGAGCAATTAATTCCGTAATATTCATTGGATCAAAACTGCCACAGTTGATTTCATCCAAACCTATAGTTCCAGGGTTAGTTAAGTTATTACAACAGTCGGAGTCATCACCATCAGTCAATCCATCACCATCATCATCAATACCATTACCACAAATTTCCTCAGTATAAACAATGGCAAAGTCTTCATCATCTTCACTTTGGTCACCATCATCGTTGTTTGGATTTGAATCAATATCTATTTCATTAGCTTGATAAACCTCAGCAATATTCTTGATTATTGTATTCTCTGTAACAGTAGCAACAATATTCAACTTGACAGAATTACCTATACCTAGCGAACTAATATACCATTTTTCAGTAAAACTATCATAGCTTCCACCACCATTATCGCTAACATAAGATAACCCATCGGGTAAGTGATTTACAATCAAAATTTCATTAGCAATATTGGGTCCTTGATTGGTCAAGGTAAGGGTGAATGTAACATTCTGACCAACAGATGTATTTTCAGGAATGACTACTTTTTGAAGTTCTAAATCTATTAATGGAGTAACTTTAACTACGACCATCGCAATATCAGACATCACAGGTGTGCCTGAATCGTTAACTTGATAATAAAAAGTGTCCAAACCTTCAAAAGAATTTGCAGGCGTATAATCCAAATAATCATCTGTATAATCGGAAGGAGTACCATTCGTATTGAAAGATACAGTTCCTCCTTGAGTAGTGTTTCCATCAGAAGCATTAGTTCCTGCGCTGACTAAGATGATGTCATGTCCGTCTGGTTCCGTATCATTAATTAAAACATCAATATCAATCGCAACATTTGTTTCTGTTTCTGCCCAATCATTTTTAGCATCTGGTGCACGGTTGAGCACATGAATAAAAACCGTAGCCGTATCGCAAAGAGCAGGGCTTTCATCATCACAAACTATATACTGATAACTATCATCTCCTGTGAATTCAATATTCGGCGTATATTCAATTTTATTACTCCCATATATGACAACCTTACCATTTGTTGGCTGTAAAATACCTAGATCTAATGAAACTGTTAGCTCTCCAAATTCAGGATCAAAATCATTATCTAAAATATCTGTTACAATAGTGCTATTAACAGTCAATGTATCATAATCATCTAAAGCAACAGGCGGGTCATTGACTAGAACATTAACTGTAACAGTCACGTTTCCCTTATCACAAGCCCCTTCTGGATCACAAATGATATAATCAAAATCATCGGTTCCATTGAAACCATTTGGAGGGGTATAACAAATTATTCCACCAGAACTTATTGATACTATGCCACCATTAGTAGAAGAGTTGACTGTTCCCGTAATATAAATAACATCGATATAGTCAACTTCTATTCTTCCATCAACCCTAATAGGCATCGTTATTTTTATATATCTGGTATCAGTGTCGAGTATGTAGTAGGTGTTTTTGGTTGCAATCCCTGAGGCAGAACAACAATGAGAAACCTCTAGTGGATTGGAAGTAGAACTCCCATCATTATTAGATTGTTCTATACGTATAGTCTTATTTGCATTATTTGATCCAAAAGTTTCAAATTTTATTATATTACCAGAAGGGACAATATATCCTAAATCCAAGATCAAAACATCACTTACTTGATTAAATCTAGCCCCTATGCTATTTATCCCATCTAAGATAGCCAGTGGATATGTAACTCCAGTATTTGATACTACTCCTA
>JANSWP010000020.1 GCA_024743405.1 Bacteroidota bacterium | reverse complement strand
CACATATTATGACGGACTATTTTTTCACCATATTTCGTTAAAAATACTCGCCATATCTAAGGATATGCCTGTGCTTTTTGCCTCGTCTGGCAAAAAAATAGTTTTCGTCAAATATGGAACTTATTTCTGTCCAAGCACTTACTTAGTTTTAAAAAAAGGTGGCACCGAGTCAACGATACCACCTTTTTTATAGATAGGTTTTGTTTTTTAACTTTCTAAAGTTCTAAGAAATCTTTGAACAATACTTTCCGCCCCTTTACCCGCTTCTTTTGCCAGTTCTAAAGATTTATTAGCTGCTTTTTTAGCATCATCATTTTTATTATTGTGTTTCAAGATAGTTGCATAAGTCAACCAGTAATTATAAAGCCCACCTTTTTCGGCAGCCTCCTTTGCATATTTTTCTGCCATCTTCATGCATTTTTCATCCTCACCAAAACTCATTTGGATTTGACCAGCCAAATCATTTAGTGATTTAGCATTTCCCTTAGCTATTCTTTTAGAATAAGCTTGGCATGATTTCAAAAAGCTTTTATGATCACCAATCTTTCGGAAATAAGCCATATCATTTTCCAAACCAAATTTATCTGCTCGAGCAGGATAATACTTTTCCATTTTCTCTTTTGCTTCTTCTAATAATTCCAAAGTCTGAAATTCAATTGCCTTACTTGCTGTTTTTGAGCACGCCATTAATACTCTTTCGTTTACTGCTTGGAGTCCTTTAACTTTTCCAATAGCTATATAATTTTTAGCAAACAAATCAAAAATTCGAGAATCCGCTGCAACTGTAGATTCAAATAAAAGTTGAATATTTAATTCATTTGTCATATCGCGATCATCTCGAAAATATTCATTTGACACTTTTAAACTTGATTTTCCAGCCTTATTCAAGGATTGAACATATTTGTAAACCAACTCTGGGTTCCGATTCCCTTTTTCATATTCTTCCGCATACTGACCACTTCGATCTATACTTTTTAAAACAGAACTACCTAGTTGAATCAAAGGATCTGCTTGTTGTGCACCTCTTACTTGTTTCACAACTTCACCCGTATAATCAATATAGAATAAAGTCGGAAATGCCCCAACAGGATATTTTTGACGAAACTTCAATCCTTCTCCCCTTTCCATATCAAGCTTCACATTAATAAAATTGGAATTATAAAAATCTCCAACTTTTTCTTGAGTAAATACATTTTTTGCCATCCGTTTACAAGGTCCACACCAAACAGCAAAGGCATCAACAAAAATAATTTTGTCTTTTTCTTTTGCAAGAGCTAAAGCCTCATCCCAAGTTCCCTGAAAAAATTCTATGCCCTGAGAAAATATTTGTGATGTCCCAACAAAGAGCATCAACGCTAAAGTGAATAATCTCATTTTATATATTTTTAATTAAATTTTTCGAAATGCAAGTTACTAAGATTGATGCTGAAAAAACACGCCAAAAGGGTAGGAAGGGAGACAGGTTGTTTGACTTTAACTTTTTGCTAACCTCATTCATTCTTTTTTTTGAATTCATGAATTAGTTCTTCCGAAGATTTTCCAATTACAGACAGAAGCATGTTAACTTGTTCGACAAGTTTATCGTTCGGATATTTCTCTGAAAACTGTTCATAGTATTTTTTCGCGTTTGCTTTATCTTGAAGATTCGCATCAAAAGTAAACCCTTGTAGAAATAAAGCCAATGGAGCTTTTTCAAAATCAGGGTAATCCCGCCAAACTTTCCCCCACATCTGAATTGCTTTTCCATATTCACCTAACCCTCTCGAAACATCAGCTGCTTTAAATAATACCAATGCCGCCGAAGTATCTTTCGGAAACTGTTTCACAAATAATTCACTTTTACTAATCAACGCTTCCGCCGAAATTTTGTCTTTTTTTGCGTCTTGAGCTTTAAGTAAAATTGACTCTAGTTCGTTGATTTCGTTTTTTAAAGTATCGTATGATATAGATTGGTTGGTAGTTTTTGAAGAAGTTGAATTAGTTTGATTACATCCTATTAAAGGAATGAAAATAGAGAGAAACAGGAATAGATTTTTCATAGCTTTTTCTTAGAAAAATAAGATTAAAAGTTAAGTGCTCATTTCATACTAATGACCATACTTTGAGGTAGGCACAATTCTTCCAATTCGTTGAGACTACCTTTAAAAACATTAAAATCGACATTACCTTCAATGCCTTCTAGTTTACCTTTATTACCATATTGCCAGAAATGCCATTTTTGATTAGAGTCTAACCTAGGTTTCCGCCATGAACTATATCTAGCAATCCAAATTGGATAATCCTCAAAATGCCCTGCTATATATTCATTGAAAAAATCCTGATTGGTATAAATGATGGGCTTAATATCATAATTGATTTCGACTTGAAAAAGCCATGCCCGAATTCCATCCAAAAGTTCCGTTTTTGAAACCCCATCTGTCACTTCAACATCCAAAACAGGTGGTAAATCGCCACCTTCTATATCCACAAATTTAATAAAATTTTGAGCTTGAACTGTAGCTGAAATCGTTGGTCTAAAAAAATGGTATGCACCTCTTTTAATCCCCAACCTCCTCATTTCCAACCAATTACGTTGAAAAGTTGTATCCTTATGTTCTTTGCCTTCGGTCGCTTTAGCAAAAGCAAAATGTATATCCTGCTCCCAAATTTTTTCCCAATTGATAATTGATTGATAACGCGAAATATCTATGCCATGCACCTCAAAGGTATCTAGACGAGTAGTGGTGTTGTTACAAGAAAACAACAAAAAGAGAAATAATATGGATAAAAGGAGTCTCATCAATTGGGTTCGTTCCGATCTAAAAAAAATATTTATTTTGAAAACGAAAAAAAATATAAAATGATGTTTCTATCTAGTTATTGAATGGGATTTAATATTTTGCTAACACTTTTCTGTCAAATACAAACATTATACCCTATTTCATGATATTTCCAGTATCCTCTATTTTAAAAGATACTCCACTGATCCCCGACAAAGGATTTTTCCGCATGTACTGTTCTACAGTCACCTCATAACTTCCTGCAATATTAAAAAATGCATTTTGTTGAATTGGAATTTCCAATTTACATTTTTCAACATCGCAATCACCAAACCAAATTCCACCCTTTGCTGCTAATTCCACAGAGAGCATTTCTTTAATACGCTCACCTGACGGAAATTTTGTATAGACATTAATATATAAATTTTGGAAACCGTAATCAGTTGAATGATCAATATCTAAATAAAGATTGTAAATTTTTGTTGTATCCTGAATTTCAAAATTGAAATTTAAGGTATCTGAGTAAGCCCATTCACCATTTTGTATAGGTACCGATTTTTCAAAAATGTAGTTTTTACCACAGCTTATTAGAAAAATGGAAGTAAGGCAAATTCCAAAAAGGATGTTTTTCATTTAATTGAAGGTTACTTAATTCTATAACAGGCATTCAAAACGATTGATAATTTATCCATCCCCATTATAAAATAATTGTCAAAATTAGTAGAACCGGCACTAAAATAAACATCAAGTATTAGTTTATTTTTTTTACCACCAAAACCAGCAAGTAATAAATCCGTATTGTAAAACACTTAAACATAATCTTCCTCCAAGTTTTTTGGATTCAATACCAAAATCAAAACTTCCTCTGCATCAATTCTTGTACTCCATGAAAAGCCTTGCTCAATCAGACTTTTAGGATTTTATACGATTGCTCAAATACTAAATTTAAAAATCGAAAATATTTTCACCCACCCCAAGTCTCTCTATCCAAACTTCTATACTGAATTGCCTCCGCCAAATGTTCGATTTTAATATTTTCGCTTCCACCCAAATCTGCACTCGTCCGAGCTACTTTTAAAATACGGTCGTAAGCTCGTGCTGATAATTTTTGAATTTTCATTGCTTTTTTCAACAAAGTCGTACAAGCCTGATTCAATGGACAAACTTCTCTGACCAATCGACTCGGCATTTGTGAATTAGAATGAACCCCTTTAAATTTTTCAAAACGTTCTCTTTGAATCTTTCTTGCCTGAACCACTCTTTCAGAAATCGTTTTACTATTTTTCTCAGAAGGCGCATAACTCGATAATTGATCATAAGAAACAGGAGTAACTTCTACGTGCAAATCAATTCGATCCAACAAAGGTCCCGATATTTTATTCAAATATCGCTTAACCTGTCCTGCTCCGCATACACATTCTTTCGTCGGATGCGAATAATATCCACATGGACAAGGATTCATACTCGCAACCAACATAAAATTGGTCGGATAATCTACGGTGACTTTTGCCCTAGAAATAGTTACTTTCCTTTCCTCCATTGGCTGTCTCATCACCTCTAAGGCAGAACGCTTAAATTCAGGCAATTCATCCAAAAACAAAACACCATTATGTGAAAGCGATATTTCGCCAGGCATGGGATTAGAGCCTCCTCCAACCAAAGCCACATCACTAATAGTATGATGAGGGGATCTAAATGGACGCGAAGCTACCAAACTTGATTCGGGTGGCAAAATACCCGCAACCGAATGAATTTTAGTTGTTTCTAAAGCTTCATAAAGAGATAGTGGCGGAAGAATTGTTGGCATTCGACGAGCAAGCATTGTTTTTCCTGCACCAGGTGGACCTATTAAAATTACATTGTGACCACCTGCTGCTGCTATTTCTAAAGCTCTTTTTACATTATCTTGTCCTTTTACGTCAGAAAAATCAACTTTAAATACATTTTGATTATCATTAAATTCATCACGAGTCTCTACAAATGTTGGCTCAATCGCCTTTCTCCCATTCAAAAAATCTACCACATCAACCAAGTTCTCTACACCATACACATCAAGATTGTTGACAATCGCTGCTTCTCTTGCATTTTGTTTTGGTACAATCAGCCCTTTAAATTTCTCTGCTCTTGCTTGAATAGCAATCGGTAATGCACCTTTTATCGGTCGAAGTCCACCATCCAAAGACAACTCACCCATCAATACATATTTATCTAATTCTTCTTTTTTCACTTGTTTTGTAGCCGCTAAAACACCAATCGCAATGGGTAAATCATAGGCAGACCCTTCTTTTCGAATATCAGCAGGTGCCAAATTGACCACCGTTTTCACTCGAACCATCCTACAGTTAATGTTTTTAATAGCAGCTTCCATCCTCTGAAATCCTTCTTTCACTACATTATCAGGTAAGCCTACTAAATAATAAAAAGGTTTACCAGCAATTGGTTGCCCTCCAGTATTAACTTCAACAGTAATAGTTTGAGCTTGTACGCCTGTTACGGCACTTGCGTAGGTTTTGACGAGCATAGGGTTCTCTCATTAATTTAGTTTAGGGAGTAGGAAATAAATAACCTATCCATTTCACTTGCTCTTTTTCCTTCATTTTTCGTTAAAAATACTCACCATATCTATGGGTATATCTGCGTTTTTTGCCTCAACTGAAGAAAAAATAGCTGTGCAAAATTTGGGTACCTTATTTATTTCCTGCCCCCTTACAAGACCAAGTAAGGTAATCTTTTTAAGATTCAACCTACACTTGTATTCTTTTATTGGTACCAAATCTTTTAAAGTAGTAACCTTTTTGTTGAATGAATTAATCAAAAAGTGTTGGTGGTTCAGGAATTTCATGATGCAACTCAGGAGAATCATTTCGTGCAGAATTCACTTTTTCGGATACTCGATACATCTTTAAAATTCCATCTTTGGGTGGATGAAGCATATCTAAGGTTTCATTCAAATCTTCAGAAGATAGCCAATTTTTATATTCCTCTTTTTCTGTAAAAAGAACAGGCATTCGGCGATGGATTTTTTGCATTTCCGAATTTGGTTCAGTCGTCAAAATCGAAAAACTTTTGACTGCATAATCTCCTTTATACCAAAGATCCCATATGCCTGCCATCACCAATAATTTTTCATTCTCAAAAAAGATACGATACGGTATTTTCTTTATCCCTTCTTTTTTCCACTCATAAAAACTATCCGCTAATACCAAACATCTTCGATTCCGAATAGGTATCCGAAAAGAGGGTTTTGATTCAATACCTTCACTTCTAGCATTGATTAACTTACCTTCATTCTTTCCATCTTTTGACCAGTATGGAATTAAGCCCCAAGTTACATATTGGAGTTTTTCAGGAGATTCGTTTGTGACTATATAAGCATGTTGAGTTGGCGCGATATTATAACTCAGTCGAATATTATTTCCTGTTTCGACAAAGGATAATTCAGATTGTATTTTCTCTTTGGAGGTTACAAGTGAAAATCTCCCGCACATAATATATATCGTATGTTTTGAATCAGACAGAGAACGATGCACAATTTAGGTTGGAGATTACACACCGTTCTGTGTCCTTCATTTTGTTTTATTCAATACAAATTCGGTCCCTTAACAGCTATTCAAAACAGAAATATTTTATCAAAAACAAATCTATTTACATCACCGATTTTATTTATCAACAGTTACTTTTTTCTATTTTCATAAAGGTATAAAAATCAATGATTTATGAAAATCGTTTTTAATCCAAAATTGTGGAGAAGGTGGTGTATTATAGGGTAGTTTTTAAACACTTTCTAAGAATGTGAATTAATAACTTCATTCGTATTATAGTTGTGATCAAAAATCGTGGAAACTCATGGCAGTTATCGACACAAGAAAAGCAGTTTTTAGATTGTGAATTTCGAAAAGTTATTACTGTAAAACTTTATTTCCAATTGTGAAAAACTTCATAACTACCTGAAAAAATGTAAGTTAGAATGTTTGAATAATGTGTATTAATGTTTTTGAAAAGTGGAGATTGACTTTTCAAAAAAAAGGACAAAAGATTTTTATACAAACTAACACTACTAATAGTGATAGGCTTTTTTAATAAATTTTAATTTAAACTCAATATTAATACTCATAGATGACAGAAAAAGTAAAATCAAAGAAACGAAACAATTTATTTTTGTACCAAAATTAATATGATGATGAATAAAATATCAGAAATAAAACACCCCGTTCGAGTTTGGCTGTTTATAGGTTTAGTAATGGTTTTTTTCCAAGTGGTCATAGGAGGTGTTACTCGATTAACTGATTCGGGTTTGTCCATTACGGAATGGGCTGTCATTCAAGGAACCTTACCACCGATGAATCAGGAAGAATGGAATGAGGCATTTGAGCTCTATAAAGTTGCAGCCAAAAAACAGTTCGAAACTTTACATGCAGATATGTCTCTTTCCGAATTCAAGGTTATTTTCTTTTGGGAGTACTTTCACAGACTTTGGGCACGGACGATGGGCTTTGTTTTTCTTTTTCCATTTCTATTTTTTTTATGGAAAAAGTGGATGCCAAAATGGTTGTTGAAAAAATTGGGGTACGTGATTTTATTAGCGGTATTGGCGGCCACTTTTGGCTGGATAATGGTTGCGAGCGGGCTAAATGATGATAAAAGAACTTGGGTAAGTGCATATAAATTGGCGACTCACCTTTCCATAGCAACCGCACTTTTTGGAGTTTTATTTTTGACCTGGTTGAAATCCATTCAACCTCACACTTCAGATTTTCAATTTATCGATCTTAAAAAAGCTTCTCGAAATATTATCATTTTAATTAGTATTCAAATTATTTTTGGTGGGCTTATGGCTGGAATGCGTGCCGGATTAATTCATCCCAGTTGGCCATTTTTTATAGATGGAGGAAGATTGATTAGTGCACTTTCGGCGACTTCAGAGGCAAATGTAGAAGGAATGATGGATTATGAATCAGGAATTTTCATGAAAGGAATTGTTCAAATTTTCCATAGAGCAACAGCTTATTTATTAGCAATAATGATTGCGATTTTCTTTTTAAAAGTCCGAAAAATGAATGTTTCGCCAAGATTAGCATTAGGTAATAACTTGATGTTTGGAATGCTGATTTTTCAATTTATATTGGGCGTTTTGACTATCATCAACTGTATAGGAAAAGTGCCTTTATTTTATGGAGCCATTCATCAAGCTGGAGCATTAATTCTATTGGTTTTTGCTTTGTTCGTGCATTATCAATTTAGAACACAAAAGGCTATATAAAGCCCACCAAATATTTCGTAAATTTGGGGCGTTATTTCAATCTAAAAAAGACTTTATTTGCTAATTTTTAAAAAAGCCAAATTTTATTTCTTTGACCAAAGGGCAATGAAGGTTAGGGAGTAGGAAATAAATAAGGTACCCAAATTTTACACAGCTATTTTTTCTTCAGTTGAGGCAAAAAACGCAGATATACCCATAGGTATGGCGAGTATTTTTAACGAAAAATGAAGGAAAAAGAGCAAGTGAAATGGGTAGGTTATTTATTTCCTACTCCCTAATATAAAATAGTTTCACTGCCTCTTCATGAGTTAACCTAACCAATATGATGGATCAAATAGCACCATACCAACCGAAAAATAAAATCCGTCTTGTAACCGCAGCAGCACTTTTTGACGGACACGACGCCGCTATAAATATCATGCGCCGAATTTTGCAAGCATCAGGTGCAGAAATTATTCACTTAGGCCACAATCGATCCGTTCATGAAATTGTGAATACGGCGATCCAAGAAGATGTACAAGGCATAGCGATAACTTCTTATCAAGGAGGGCATAATGAGTTCTTTAAATACATGTATGACCTCTTAAAAGAACGTGGAGCTGGTCATATTAAAATTTTTGGCGGCGGTGGCGGTACAATTTTACCGACCGAGATTAAAGATTTACATGAATATGGAATTGTAAGGTTGTTTTCTCCTGACGATGGACGAACGATGGGTTTGCAAGGCATGATAAATAGTGTTTTGGAGAATTGTGATTTTCCAACTGGCGCAAATTTGAATGGAGAATTGACTCATTTTGTAGAAAAGGATGCAGCTTCAATAGCAAAAGTAATTTCAGTTGCCGAAAATAATCCTGAACTATATCACCATATCGTTAGACCTCAAATTGAAAGTATTTTAAAAAATCAAACGAAAACGATTCCTGTTCTCGGTATTACAGGAACGGGTGGCGCAGGAAAATCAAGTTTGGTTGATGAATTAATTCGACGATTCTTGATGGATTTTGAAGATAAAAGTATAGCGATAATCTCTGTTGATCCATCAAAAAGAAGAACAGGTGGCGCTCTTTTGGGCGATAGAATTAGAATGAACACGGTCAATCGTGATCGAGTATATATGCGCTCTTTGGCGACACGGCAATCAAATTTGGCACTCTCTAAACATGTCCAATCTGCGATTAATATTTTAAAATCGGCTGATTATGATTTAATCATTTTAGAGACTTCAGGTATTGGGCAATCTGATACTGAAATTGTAGACCATTCAGATGTTTCATTATATGTAATGACGCCCGAATATGGCGCTGCGACACAGTTGGAGAAAATTGATATGCTTGATTTTGCAGACATTATCGCGCTAAACAAATTTGATAAAAGAGGTGCTTTGGATGCCCTTCGAGATGTGCGCAAACAATTTCAACGAAATCACCAATTATTCACACAGCCTGTGGATAACATGCCTGTCTTTGGAACTATTGCTTCTCAATTTAATGACCCAGGGACGAACGTTTTATATCGAAAAATTGTCGACACTTTAGCTGAAAAAACGGACACAAATTTGGAATCTAATTTTGAAATTTCGGAAGGCATGAGTGAGAAAATTTACATCATTCCGCCAAACCGAACGCGCTATCTTTCTGAGATTTCTGAAAATAATCGACAATATGATAAATGGGCAGAACGACAAGTTGAGATTGCACGAAAATTATTTGGATTGAATAAATCCATGTCAATTTTAAAAGATGAAAGTTCACTCAAAGAATTACAAAAGGCATATGATGAATTATTGTTAGATTTTGACGGTCGATGTAAGAAAATATTAGACACTTGGGAAGAAAAGAAAAATGCATACTCGGCTGATGAGTTTATTTATAAAGTTAGGAATCGAGAAATACGAGTGCCTACGTTTACCACGTCTCTTTCTCATTCAAAAATTCCGCGAGTTGTTTTACCTAGATATGAAGATTGGGGCGAGATTTTGAAGTGGATTTTGCAAGAAAATGTGCCTGGAGAGTTTCCTTATACGGCCGGTGTTTTTCCATTCAAAAGAAAAGGTGAAGATCCAACTAGAATGTTTGCTGGTGAAGGCGGACCAGAAAGGACAAATAAACGATTTCATTACCTTTCATCAGGAATGCCTGCTGCGAGACTTTCGACGGCATTTGATTCAGTCACTTTGTATGGCGAAGATCCAGACCACCGACCTGATATATTTGGGAAAATAGGAAATTCAGGTGTTAGTGTCTGTTGTTTAGATGATGCAAAAAAGTTGTATTCAGGTTTTGATTTATGTAATCCAAAAACTTCGGTAAGTATGACCATTAACGGTCCTGCTGCAACAATTTGCGCTTTTTTCATGAATGCGGCGATTGATCAACAATGTGAAATTTATATAAAAGAAAATAATTTAGAGCACTTGGTTGAAGCGAAATTGAAGGAAGTTTATGATGATAATAATTTACCAAGACCGAAATATAATGATGATATTCCAGAGGGAAATGATGGTTTAGGGTTGATGCTTTTGGGTTTGACAGGTGACCAAGTTTTGGAGGCAGATATTTATGCTAAATTGAAGGCGAAAGCATTAAATTCAGTAAGAGGTACCGTTCAGGCAGATATTTTAAAAGAAGATCAAGCTCAAAACACCTGTATTTTTAGTACAGAATTTTCGCTCAAACTAATGGGTGATGTTCAGGAATATTTCATAAATCAGAAAGTTAGAAATTTTTATTCTGTTTCTATTTCAGGGTATCATATTGCTGAGGCGGGCGCAAATCCGATTTCTCAATTGGCATTTACTTTGGCTAATGGATTCACTTTTGTAGAATATTACCTCAGTCGCGGAATGAATATTGATGATTTTGCGCCGAATTTATCTTTCTTTTTTTCCAATGGGGTTGACCCAGAATATGCAGTGATAGGGCGGGTGGCTCGAAGAATATGGGCAAAAGCCATGAAAATGAAATATGGCGCAAATGACCGAAGTCAAAAACTGAAATATCATATTCAAACATCAGGTCGGTCGCTTCATGCACAAGAAATTGCTTTCAATGATATTCGGACCACACTTCAAGCTTTATATGCGATTTATGATAATTGTAATTCATTGCACACGAATGCTTACGATGAAGCTATAACCACACCGACTGAAGAATCTGTTCGTCGCGCCGTTGCTATTCAAATGATTATTAATCATGAATTAGGTTTATCAAAAAATGAAAATCCATTACAAGGTGCATTCATAATTGATGAATTGACAGAGTTGGTAGAGGAGGCTGTTTTGTCAGAATTTGATAGAATTACTGAACGGGGAGGAGTACTTGGTGCAATGGAAACCATGTATCAAAGAGGCAAAATTCAAGAAGAAAGTCTCTATTATGAACATCAAAAACATACAGGCGAATTACCGTTGATTGGTGTAAATACTTATTTGTCAAAAGATGGTTCTCCGACGATTATTCCAAAAGAAGTGATTCGGTCAACCAACGACGAAAAAGAGGCACAAATAGGAACCTTACAAAATTTGCATAAAGCAAAAGAATCGAAATCGAAAGATATTTTGAAACGTCTTCAAAACGTAGCAATCAATAATGGAAATCTATTTGAAGAATTGATAGAGACGGCGAAATATTGTTCTTTAGGGCAGATCACGAATGCTTTGTATGAGGTTGGAGGACAATATCGGAGGAATATGTGATTTTATGGCTTTAGAAAATTTTGAAAATAGATAAGACAAGAAAGTAAAAAAAGAAGGAGCTAATTTGTGCAAATTAGCTCCTTTCTCTTTTAAAGTTTATCAATTTTATCTCATTAAAACCACATCCCTTTTTTCAAAAACCTCAAATTCTTTACCGCAATTAAAAACTTTATATTTCAACCAAAAGACAAAAACATTTGTGTCCAAATCGCGTGCATTGAGTTCACCATTCCAGCCAGTATCAATATTGTCAGTTTCGAAAAGTAGATTTCCCCAGCGGTCAAAAATCATTAAATTATATTCTAACAAATCAACACCGTTGGCGAGATAACCTTTATAAAAATCATTTGCGCCGTCACCGTTTGGTGAAAAAGCATTTGGCATATATATAAAAGAAGTTTGACTATCAATTCCCCAGGTAACTTCGATATCATGAGAAATTGTTTCACATTGGTCACTTACTTCGAGGGTATAAATTCCTGCATCGCGTACCATAAAAGTTGGGCTGGTTGAGCCATCAGACCACTTAAATGAAAGTGTACTCGCATCTCCTGAAATTAGGGTTGGAGATAATCGAACTTCTCCTTTTTCGCATGGAATGATTTGATCTTCGACTTGAATTTGTAATTCTGGCAAAGTTAAGATGGTGATATTTTCGTCGAATTCACAGGCGTTTCCATCTTGAACAGTAATGGTATAATTTTCAGCATTTAAGTCTGTAAAGACAGGTGTATTTTGGAAATTAATACCATCCAAAGAATAAGAATAGGGCGTGGAATTTCCTTGAATATTGGTAACTTCAATTTGTCCATCTGAACCATTTATGCAAATTGTATTGGACATTAAATCAAAACTACTAGCTGGAAAAGCATCTACATTTACCAAAACGGTCGAATCACATCCATAAATATTTTGATAAATGAATGGCGTTTGACTACCGATTGCCAAATCTTGCCCTTCATAAGTTGCCATAAAATCTTCGCAGGCTTGAATAGTAATATCGACTTCATGTATTGGTGCAGAGTCAACCGTTACGGTAACAGTTGAATCACAACCATTTTGATTGGAGAGTTTGAAATCTTGAATATCGCCAGGGAATAATGTTTGCCCTTCATAAATTATCGAGCTGTTTTCACAGGCAATCAAAGTCAAAGGAACAGCATCCAAAGGAAGTCCCAAAACTTGAACTTCAACAATTGAATCACAACCATTCAAATCTTGTAAAGTGAAAAATTGATTATCACCAAGGAATAATTCGACACCTCCAAAAGTAGTGGATTCATTTTCACAAACATCGATAAGCATCATTGTACTATCTGGTGGGGTTGCCATAACAGAGACGGTGACGGTTGAATCACATCCATTTTGATTAGGAAAAGTAAAATTTTGAATATCACCTGGTGCAAGAGTTGCCCCTTCATAAATAATTGTGCCGCCAGTGCAAGCATTCAAAGACAAAAGAACAGCATCTAAAGGAATTCCTGAAACCATGACTTCTACGATTGAATCACAACCATTCAAATCTTGTAAAGTAAAAAATTGATTATCTCCAGGAAATAATTCAATCCCTTCATAAATAGTGGATTCATTTTCACAAACATTTATTGGGATCATCGTGCTATCTGGCGGAACAGCCATGACAGAAACGGTAACTATAGAATCACAGCCAAATTGATTTTTGAAATTAAAATCTTGAATATCGCCTGGGAAAAGGGTTATTCCTTCATAATCGACTGAGCCATTTGAACAAGTGCTAAAATTCACATTTTCGGAATCCAAATCAAATCCATCGACCATAACATGAACAGTCGAGTCACAACCTACTTCATTTACAAAAACAAAATCCATCATGTCGCCAGCAGAAAGAATTACGCCATCATAAGTGATGGTTTCATTTTGACAAATTTCAAAAAGCATAGGCATGGTGTCCTTTTGTAATTCCAAAACTGAGACATTGACCGTAGAATCGCAATTATCAACATTTGTATGTGTAAAACTCTGAATTGTGTTAGGAATTAAGAATATACCCTCGTATTCTATGCTATCACCTTCGCAAACATTGAATTCTAAATCCGTCTGTGGGGAAATACATTCTTTAGTCAAAAGCCAATTAACTTGCTCTTCGACATCGCAACCAATCAAAGAAATATCGACTTCAGAATAGATGGCGCTCCACCCTGTCGGCAAATTCAAGGTATCCAAAATTAAAGTATAATCTGTAGAAAGAATATTTGTAAAAGCGTAATTTCCAATAGCATTACTTGAGACAGTATCTAAGTTTGAAATGCTATTATTGATGAAAATATTGACATCGCTCACCAAGGTATCACTTGCGTCAATGACTCCATTTTGATTGACATCAAAATAAACTTCACCTAATATAGATCCAAAACCGTCAAAAAGGTCAAGCGTCAAAATCCCGGAAGTTGCTGTACAACCCCACCAATCGGTCATTTCTACATAATATTCCCCGCTTTGATCAGCGATTAAATCTGGAACAGTTCCATTTGATGCGGGAATCGGACTCCCATCGAAATACCATTGATAAGAAGCGACATTTGGAATATTTGGTAAACAAATCGTATCGGGAACACATCTCGAATGACACCCGCCAGGGATTTTATTAATATCGGGTGCATTTTGAATAACTAAATGATTACTCTCAGAAGAACATCCAAATTGATTGATAGCTCTAGCAAAATAGGTGCCTCCGGCAACTACACCAATGCTTGTTCCTATTTCACCTGTATTCCAAAGATAAGTCAAACTACCATCGGGGTTATTGACAAAAAGAATGGCACTATTATTTTCACAAAGCGGTCCATTTGGATTACTTAAAATTTGAATATTATCTGGTAAAGGATGTACGGTCACCATAAATGGACCTTCGATAGCAGTGCATCCATTTGTATTATCTGTAACGGTGACAGAAAAAGGGTGGTCGCCTTGCGGTAAAGTATTTCCCTTTTCATCAGTGAATGAAATTTCATCGCCTGTTTGACCATTTGACCATAAATAATTGTAGTTCAAGCTTCCTGAAATGATTAAGGTCACATCCTCACCTTCACACACAGAATAGTTTTCGTCAAAAAGCCCAACGGGTTGTCCAAATTCATTGTATTCGACTGCTTGTATTTTTCCATTTGGCGAGTCAAAAACATCAATAATAGCAGAATTTGGCGAGTAAGTACAACCATCATTGTCAGTAATAGTTAAATTCCAAACGCTTGATTTTGAAACAATTACATTATCATCAGTTGAACCATCCGACCATTCCCAGCTAATTCCGCCTGGAGGAGAAGTCAGTATAATTTGATCGCCTTCACAAATTGGTGAAGGTTGCGAAAATTGAATTTCACCAGATAGACTATTGGCTTCGACGGTCAGATTTTGAGAATAAACATTTGTGCATCCAAATACGCTTTCGGCGGTTAAGAAGATGGTATAAATACCTGGTGTTTCAAAGGCGTGATAAGTATTAAATAATTCAGAAGTATTGGCATCGGCACTTGTTGGATCGCCGAAATCCCAAGAAACGGATGTTACATCTCCTGAAATATTTCCCATAAAGTTCAACGCCAAACCTTGGCAACTTTCAGTAGGTAAATCAAAACTTACCGTTGGAGGTGAATATACATCTACTATTTTTGAAATGGTAGATTCGCACCCTTCTGAGGAAGTAATGGTTAATGTTACATTATAGTTACCAATATCGTTATAAACATGTGTTGGGTTTTGTGAATTAGAGGTATTACTAGCGCCACTTGTAGGGTCGCCGAAATTCCAATCCCAGGCGGTAATGGACGTGAATTCCATATGATTGGATATGTCAATAAATTCAGTTGTGCCGCCTGGACAGGCTTTTTCAAATTCGAAATCGGCAATTGCATAAATGATATCTTGGGATATTTGACCAATACTGCAAGTATTATTTTGGTCATTCAAATCGGGAACTTGACCAGTCAAAATAATAGCATAATAACCTGGTTCAGTGAAAGTATGGCTTGGGTTTTCTAAAGTTGAAAAATTGTTTGCGCCACTCGCAGGGTCGCCAAACCGCCAATTTAAACTTCCAGGAATAAAATTGGTCGAGGTATTTAAGTAATCATGTATTAGACAATCATTAGTCGGAACAATATCGAAGGAAATTGTTCCTCCAGGTGCACAACCCGAATTCGGGTTATTACATTCAGGAGGTGTGCAAATTCCATTTACACATAAGCCTCCTTCTGCTTCACATTCTCCCAAGACCAAAATATTCGAATTTGAAACACATCCATTTTGATCGGTCACAATGACCTGATAAGTACCTGGAATATTCGTAGTCCAGGTTGGTGTATTTGAGCCGACAGGACTTCCGTTAAACAACCATTGGTAGTCATACCCATCGCCAGAAGCGGTCGCATAAATAGTTGCGGTCGGACCGCCAATGCAAAAGCCCAAATAAATTGGAACGGAAATACTCACTACAGGTAATTCGTAAGATTCAATTTCGAAAGTGTTTTCACCAACGCACCCAAGGTTATCAACGACTTCTAATTTGTAAAAACCTGCAGTTAAAATTGGGGTTGGATCATTTGAAACGACTGAACCAGTTTCGTTTTTCCAAATATAATTTGAATAAGGAGTTGTTGTTTGAATAAGAGAAGTTTCGCCAAAACAAAGTCCATAAGGGTGAATAATATTTGGTTCAGGCTTTGGATTTACCAAAACATTAAAGCTTGTCATGTTTTCACATAAATTCAGTCTAACTGCGGCATTTCCAACGGAATGCCAGAGTACTTCTATATTTTCAGCGTTTTGACCTGAGATGATTGTTCCTGCATTGCCTGGAAAAATTGACCATTCATAATCAACATAATCATGGAATGTTGTTGAATAAATTTCTGAACCTTCTTCACAAACTTGAGTTGTTCCTGTAATTATTGCTTGTGGAATCAAATCAATATTCATCGAAAAAGCATCCGATTCGCAAGCTAAGCCAGTTGTACTTATTTGAGTGACGGAAATTGAATAGGGCGGTGAGCTTCCCCAATTTACATTAATTGGATTGCCTTTTTGAGTGGTCACTGAGCCGCCATTATTAATTATCCAGCTAAAAGTATTTTCAGCTTCGCCGATTGCCTCATATGTGTAAATATCATTTGGGCAAATTAAGACAGCACCTGTAATGGAACTTGGTGCAATTGGAGAATTCACAACTTCCACAAAAACCCGGTAGTCGCCTGTGCAAGAAGCGGAGGTATTGACAGGCGTTGCCGAAAGGGCATACCGACCGGGAGGAAAATTCCAATTGATAACAGGTTGGGTTTGGTTGGAGTAAGTATTTTGTATAGCACCGAAAGCATCTTCTAAAGTCCAATCGCATGCTACAGAACCACCTGTCAGTACATTGACACCATAAAATTGGGCGCTTTCGTCTTGACAAACTTCGATAGGTCCTTTAATATAAAATTCAGGAACAATTTTGACTTGTAAGGTATCTTTTCCACCACAACCGAGGTAACAATTTTCGAATTCGACTGCTACAAATTGTTGATCACCTATTGGGGCACCAAACCAATTTACTGTTATTCGATTCGTACCCCAACCATCAATAATTAAACCCGCATTAGAGACTTCCCAAAAAATATCTGTACCGCCAAAATCAGTAATAAAATATTCTTCAATGGAGCCTGTACAAACTCTTTGCGCTCCTTCGATTTGAGTATCATCAGAAATAATTGGAATTTGAACAATATTTGGTTGGATACAAGTATTTCCGGAACAACCACTTACCGCAAGATCAATCCAACCTTCGGGTCCGGTATTCCATTCAATCGTAATAAAATTATCGGCTGTGCCACCGCCGTCGAGAATAGTACCGTCTCCAATAATACTCCAAGTATAGGTACCGCAACTTGACGTTGTTGAGTAAGTGACTGTTTCTCCTTCACAAATAGTACCAACACAGTCAATTTCTGGAACATCGGCATCTATGACATTTACAGTGAATTGAGTCGTATCTGCACAAAAACATTTATTTCGTGCAATCAAAGAAAGCGTATAAGTACCAGGGTTTTGATACGTGTGATTGGGTTCAAATTGTGTTGACGTATTAAAATCACCAAACTCCCAGATGAATGTTTCGGCATTTGTACTTTCATTTTGGAAAAACACAGTTTGACCTTCACAGATTTCTATAATATTATTAACAGCTGCTGGTATAGTAGTGATTTTTGCATTTGGTTCTTCTATTATATCAACACAATAAGAAGTAGAAGTAGAGCAATTTTGTGGACAACCAATCGTGACACTTAATTCTTTAGTACAACCAAATTCATCAGTAATAGTTAAGGAATAATTTCCTGGACAAAGCCCATCTTGAGAAGGAGTATTTGAGCCATTTGACCATTGATAATTAAAAGGCCAATTCCCGCTAGTTTGAGCAAGACTGACAAAACCGTCACAAGCATTACAATCGCTTGCATGTTGAACTTCTTCAAAAAAACCAGAAACATGACATTGATTAGGTACCCCCGATTCGGCAATAAAAAAGTCACAGGTAAAAACGACAATTCCATTTTGACTCACCTCGACAATATAAGTGCCTGGAAATAAATTTGTAAATTCAAAAGTACCTTCACTAATAGATCCAAATTGTATATTCCCAGTTGGATTAAGCAATGTAATATCGTATAAACCCTGACCCCCATCAATATGAATATATCCGACACCTCCTCCATTTGGGGTAGCCGTATTGCTTTCTCCGCACCATGCTTGAAAAGGATCGAAATTATTTCCATCCGAGACTTCTGCCGTGATTTCACCCTGTCCCGGACCGCCCCAATCTACTGTGATTTGGGAACCATTTACTTCATAAGCTTGTGCTCCGAAAACTTGCCATTCTACATCTGTACCAGACGAGGCACCTTCTACTTCGTAAATCATTTGACTATTAGCGCAAACTTTTTGACAAGGATTTATAGAAAAAGAATCTTGTTCGCAGAAGATCAAAGAGGTAGGAATTATTTCGAGATCAGTTGGGCTAATATTTAGGCAGGCTGCACCAGAACAATCAGTTTGATTAAAAATTTCTATACAATATGTTCCTGCCATATCTGTAGTAAAATTTTGGATAATAGGATTTGCTTCAGTGCTAAGAAATCCATTTGGACCGGACCAAATATAATTCCAACTACTTCCAGGAGTAGGTACCAAATCAGTCTCTAAGGTCAGTGGTTGATTTGTTGAAATACAGCTTGGATTCAGAATATTAATATCGATATTAAATCCAACAAGTATGTCAAATCCTGCTGTCTCACCTGTCTGCGAATCTACCGCCAAAAGAAATATGGTCGTTTGAGTTTGCACAAAATCTGAAATACAAAATTGTATAGTATTTCCATTTATCAGGGCGGTAATTCCACTTGTGCTACCACTAATATCATATGTCCAAGTTATGTCTTGTGATGAAGCGGTGTAATCATAACAAGCTCCAGGACAAATTTGAAACGGTCCGTTAATAGTGAGCTGACTAAATACTGAAGTGTTTATGACTAAAAAGGAGGTGACAAAGAGAAAGAAAGCGCGTGTTAAAATTATTTTCATGGTAAATAAAAGTTCGTTGGGAATCGGTCTTTTTATATGAAAGCCGTCTATCTGATTTGAAGTATGAAAAAAGAGGTGGAACTATACGGATATGATACCGTAAAGTTAAAAAGTCGCTGCCTTGAGAAAGAGAAGAATTAGTTAATTCAGCGAATTTGACAGGTACTTATCTTTTTCTGATTTCGTAATATTTTCCAAAAAGATCTTCTTTTTGAATTGGATTAATTTCAAAAATGGCTTTTAAATCTCCATCAATTATACAGTTTTCTATTAATGAGTCGAACCAATCGGGAGCATCTACCTTCGCTCCATCTAGATTTGGAAAAGCTAAATTTACACCTTTAGAAACCACAATTTTTGCTCCGGTTAAATTAATGCCTCTTAAGTCAGAATTACTTAAATCAGTTAATTGTAAAATGGAGGTTCTCAAATCCGCTTTTTGTAAATTAGTGTTGCTTAAATCTGTTCCAGATAAGTTAGCACCTTTCATTTTTACCCTATCTAAGTCGGCGGTTTTAAAATTTGTTTTTTGAAGTTCAGCGCCATCCAAATCTGCTCTTCTGAGATTTGTACCTATCAAATTCGCGTTATTTAAAATAGCGGTTCGCATTTTTGTGTTTTCAAAATTTGCTCCTCTTAAATCAGCATTACTTAGATCTGCCCCATCCAAGGTAGCATTGGTAAAAAATGCTCGTCGCCCATCTATTTGATTTAAGTCAGCTAACTTCAAGTTGGCATTACTTAAATCAGCCCGTTCGAGATTGGCTTCACGTAAACGGATATTATTTAAATAAGCTTTAGTTAATTGTGTACCTGTTAGTTCTGCGTAATTAAAGTTTGATTGATTAAAAATGACTAGATAGGATTTATGATCCATTTTACTCTGAACTAATGAGAGTAATAGTTGACCTTTTTCTGGACTAATAGGTTTGGCTATTAATGAGTCATTTTGTAAGTAACGATAAGGTTTAAATGATTGGCTTAATGAAGCAATTCTACCTATTAATTCAGGGGATAATTGTCGTTTTTTTAGTAATTTGTTCTGTTGTAATTCAGCATCAACTCTATCTAAAAGAGTACCCATCAAAGAGCCAACAGAACCTCTCCTTTCAGCCTCAATTAATTCTGTTTGTTGTAATATGCTCTTTGTTTGCTTTTTGACTAACTCATTCTGAGTTTCAACTTGGCCAATTTGCGTTTTTGATAAATGTGTTTGCTCTTCAATCATTAAATTTTGCTTATCAATTTGATTGATCTGTTGTTCAAAAAGAGCTGTTTGTTTATCGAAAAGAGAACTCTGGCGATCGATATGTGATAATTCTTCTACAAAAAGGTCATTTTGTGTTTGAATGTATTTATTCTGGGCGTCCATCTGTCCAATCTGGCGAAAAAACAAAGAATTCTGATTACTGATCAAAACATTTTGGGAATCGACCTGAGAATTTTGGCGGGCAAAAAGGTCATTTTGGCGAGATATAAAAACATTTTGAGTATCAATTTGAGAAATTTGGTGAGCAAATAGATCTGTTTGACTATTAAGTAGAATAGTTTGTTTTTCAAGCATATCCGTTTGGCGATTCATCAATTGAGTTTGAATAACCAGTACCAAGACGGGGGTCACAGCTACAAAAAATGCAATGGCTCCAATTCTAGTTAATCTCCAAACTAAATGAGCTGAAAGATCCGCGAGTGTTTCTTTAGATATTTTTCGACTCGGCATTTCAGAATACAATCGAAAAAAACTGCCTTTTAGACCTTTCCCCATGTAAACGAGGGCAGCTCGTTTTGCAAACCATTTTCCAAATTTTGTACTTGAACTCTTGACCTGTAACTCTCTCAGTTGTTCCCTTAAAACCTCATTTTCCTCAATGAGTTGGTCATTGATTCTTTTTAGTTGATCAAGCTCGTTTTGATTTTTTGATTCCTTCATGGACGTTTTTCAATGGCTATTACAATAAGGATTAATAGATTTCGAACCTGTAAAATAATACTTTTTCTAATAATAGAAATACCCGCTCCGAAAGTCTTTTCGAAGCGGGTATTAAAAGGGTCAACGTAAAGTAGTTGACTAAGAATATTTTTAGGCTCTAACAACCAAAATAATTGACTTCGTAAATACTTTTTTTCCTTGGCGAACAGTCACTAAATGAGTTCCAGGAGAGCTATTTGAAATATCAATTCGCTTTCCATAATCACCATCAAAAGTGTTCAATTCTTCTGTGTAAATTACTTTACCCATAATATTTGTCACTTGAATAGTAGTTGGTACAGCCTCACCTTTAAACGTAATATTCAAATTTCCATAAGTTGGATTTGGGTAAGCGCTCAAATCTTCTACAATCAAAGCATCTTGCTCGATTTCAACTTCAGGTTCAATGATCTCTTCCACAACAGGTTCTTCTTCAATTACTTCTTCGATAACCTCATCTTGAGGACATTCAAGGAATTGTGCATCAATCTCTATTGTTGCTCCATTTCGAAGAACTGTCATTGTGAAATAATCACCTGGTTCGTGTTTATTTCTTTCTGCTAATAATCCAGAATGAGAATTGGTAAGAACACCATCCATCGCTAAAATAACATCACCTTTTTGTAATTCAGAGGCAGCAGCAGCTGTTCCATCAATGATTCCACTAGCGCGAACACCTTGTCCATTTGGTCCTCGACTTCCTACATAAACACCGATGAAAATTTTACAAGGATCTCTTTCTTTAGAGTAACTTCGAGGTTCAGCACTTAATGTAGCATTGGTTTGTTGTACCTGCCCATTTCGAAGATAAGTGATAGCGACACTTGTATTTGGCTCATAGTTATTGAGTTCAAAACGTAAATCATTGCGGTCATTAATATCATTATCATTGATCGCTGTTATGATATCGCCAGTTCTCAAACCTGCAGCAGAGGCTCCACCACCAGAAACAATTCCATCGACATAAACACCTTCTTGATTTTTATCTTCATCTAGATAAATACCTAAGAAAGTCTTTTTAGAGTCATTGGAGTTTCCGTTTCCATAGGAGTAACTATATGAATAACTATATTGATGTTTTGCTTTATGGTTATCATGTTTTTTGTTTTCGTCCCATTTCCAGTCCCATTTCCAATTGTTGGCTTCTTCATTATTATCATTATCGTCTTCGATATCATCATGATGACCTCCAACGATAATTTTTAAACTTTCAACTTCATCATTCGCATCTTCTTTGGCGCGACGAATGAAAAGAACCGTTTCTTCCTCATCGTCATTTTCAAGTTTAATAATTTCTTTTTGACCATTTTCAGATACTATCTTAATTTCTACATGTTGGCCATCAGAATTTTCTAGTTCAAGTGCCTCAATATAAGCTTCAAGGCTTTTTCCAGTTTTCAGTTTTTTCTTTTTGACGGTCACAACACCGTCTTCATGAGTAACTTTTTGGACGACGGTTACATCGTCATTGGTAGATTGTGCTGTAATTTGAGTATTTCCAACTACGAGCAAAAAAGCAAATAATAAGAAAAGTTTAGGTGTAAACAATTTCATATCGAGCGATTTTTTATGGTGAAAAAATAGAAGTGACAAATTGAATACGAACGAATTTTGAAATAAGATTTTTATATAAAAATATTCCGAAAAGTTTCGTAATCCAAATATGATTTCAAAGACATAGCAAGAAAAAGAATGTTGCTTTGTACTTAAGAATTTGTTAAAAAGACGATTTGGTGTGTGGAAGGTTACAGTGTAAACGAATTCCAAAAAACATTTTTAGGAAGGGGCGCTTTCACCATAGTAAAGGTGCCTGTTTGAGGGTTCTTGAAAGCTAGTTCAGAAGCATGAAGGGCGACGGAATTTTTCAGAAAAAAGATCTTTGAACCATATTTCTCATCACCAATAATCGGACAACCTATATTTGATAACTGTGCTCGAATTTGGTGGAATTTCCCCGTTTTTGGTTTTATTTTCAATAAATGACCTACTGAGTTTGATGCAATTTTTTCATAAGAAAGAGAGCATTCAAAAGCACCTTTTTGAAGGTCTGAAAAGAGAATGGCTTTTTTATTTTTTAAATCTTTTTTGAGCCAATTTTTTAAAATAGCTTTTTCATTGGGTGGTTCATTACCCACAATGGATAGGTAAGTTTTTTGGATTTTTTTTAATCTAAATTGTTCATTTAAATTTTTTAAAGCACTTTTCTTTTTTGCCAATATTAAGGCACCTGAAGTGACACGATCTAGCCGGTGTACAATTCCTAAATAAGGCTTTTTAGATGTTTTAGCTAGATGTTTTTGGACTTGAGACTCGACGGAATCTTCCCATGGATTTTGTTCTACGATTAATCCGTGAGGTTTATTTATTATTAAAAAATGAGAAGTTTCGAGTAAGATTTCGAAGTTCATATTCTGCTTTGGGCAGAGCCGTCTAAAAGTTTTGTGACTTTTAGAAAGTTGAATTTAGAAATAATTTAAGTAACAGCTAAAAAATAAGTCCGCCAATTTGAAATAGTAGATTTTAGTAAGGCAAAAAAAACAGGCAATGCAGGGCATCCTGCGCTGGCTTGTGCTAGAAGGTACAAAGGCGAACGGAAAAAGTATTTTTAACGCCGCAAAAGTTCAAAAGATACATCAGCAAATGTCGGAGTTATTCTTTAGGCGTTACTTAATGCGCAAAATCCATTTCATAATCACCTTTAATTCGTTCAATTGGCGGGTTAAAATAGCCATATTTAACATGCGGAAATTCTGCTTTAATTCGGTGCATTAATTCTTTGACACCCATTGTTTCTTCTGTTTCTTTAACCATTACTTTTTTCAAATACCAATCAGGATCAATATTGAAATTTCGCCATTGAATCATTTTTAAACCTGTATCTGAAATCAATTTTCTTAACGCTTGATATTCTGCCTCACTATCAGTCATTCCCGGGAAAACGAAATAATTGATACTTGTCCAACCTCCAAGTTCATTCATTATTCTAATACTTTCCACTACATCTTCAAATTCATAATTATTTGGGCGATAATAATTTGTGTACAATTCTTTTTGAGCTGAATTAATACTTACACGCATACTATCCAAACCTGCTTTTCGAAGTACTTTGACGGCATCAGGTTTACTTCCATTCGTATTAATATTTATACTTCCTTTTGGACTGAATTTTCGAATTTGAATAATCGCCTCCTCAATTGTTTTCCACATCAAAAGAGGTTCTCCTTCACAACCTTGACCAAAACTCACAATTGGAAATTCTGCAGTTTCTAAATGCGCAACGGTATATTCCATTATTTCCTCCGCCGTCGGTTTAAATGTCAAACGGTCGTGACTTGAAACGATTTCTTCTTCATCTGGTTGAAGTGAAATACAACCGACGCAGTTTGAATTACATGCTGGCGAACTGGGAATCGGGCATTCCCAACGTCCCATAAAATAATTTCGAGCAGCTGGGCATTCGTATTCGAGTGCACAATTATTGGCCAAATGTTCCACTACGCGATTATTTGGGAAACGATTTAAAAATTCTTGAATACCAAGTTCAACTTGATTAGCGTCAAAACCTTCGCATTCTTGCCGAATATCTTGCTCAACTCGAACCGCAGGGACATAAAATTTATCATCTAACCAACCCGCCGCAGTATAGCAATAAAGAGGTAGTACAGGAGCATTGGGTTCATTCATATAGGAAGCTAAAAACAAACCTGTATGTGCTGGTGGGATAAAACCAGCTACTGCCCAACCTTTTTCGCAAACTCTCATTTCACCTGTTTCGACGTCAATTCCAATACCCCTCCGGCCTGGTAATTCATATAGATTTCCACCTTCAGGCAGTTCCATCCAGTCTTCTGTAGGAATTGGATAGGCGTACAAACCGCTTCGACCACAAGTATATAGAGAGGTATCTTCGAATAGATTTCCTTCACCGTCGGAATACAATAAATATGGAGATTGTTTCAATGACATGTTAAGCAATTTTTTAATTGTATTGCAAAGGTACGCTATTCCATAAAAAAATAGCCCCGACAAAATGTCGAGGCTATAAGTCATCGAAAAACTACCATAAAGTAGTAGTATGGAAATTTGGGGATTTCCAGGCAATTATTCTTTATTTGAGTTTAAACCTAATAGGTAGGTTAAATTGAACTCGAACGGGGCGGTTTCTTTGTTTTCCAGGAATCCATTGTGGCATTGAATGGACAACTCTTAATGCTTCTTGTCCGCAGCCTCCACCAATATCCCGTACAATTTTAGCGTCAGAAATACTTCCGTCTTTTTCGACTATAAATCGGACGATAACCATTCCTTCAATAGTTGATTCACGGGCTATTGCGGGGTACTTTATTTTTGAAAAGACATAGGAAAGTAAGTTTTTATTGGCGCAAGTTTCTTTTTCTTTTTTCGTCAACTCTTCTTCTTCACAACCTGGGAATCGAGGCATTTCTTCTACAATTTTGAAAATTTCAATGACTTCAATTATAGGTTCAGAAGGGTGAATGACTGGAGGAGAGGGAATTGGTGTTTCGTTTTTCAGCTCAAAATCAGATCTTTTTGGAATATTATTATTTGATTCTATTTTCAAAGGTTTAGGCTCAGATAAATTGGTAAATTCCGGTTGATTTTTAATAATAATGATGTCTGAAATGTCTACTAAAGGTGGTGGTGGAATTGGTTTTTTATCTTGTGTTCGAATGATATCTACTTCAATTTCTTCCGGCAATATATCCGTTTCAAAGGTATCTAACACAGGAAGACTACTTGTCCAATTGAAAGCATAAATAGTAAAGGTTAAAGCGAGAATTAAACCAATTTTAAAATGAACACTTCCATTTTTGCGTAATTTTGAAATATCTTTTCTATTCATTAGGCATAGATTATTAACTCCAACTTTGGTCCACTGATTTGGAAATTGGAACTAGGTTAGAAATTATGAAAATTGATTTTTTAAAAGGGTGTTGGTAGTTAGGAACGATAATTTATTATTGAGTCGTTCCTTATGGTATGTCAAGTTGAAAGATGAAGGAGGAAGTTTTTTTGGTGTATAAGCACTTCAATTTTGATTGATTGTTTGGATTACCGTAATTCCATTTCTATTTTCATCGCAGATTTTTTTCAATCACAAAAAATATAAAGCATGCTTGATCATTGGCAAAATAAAGTCGAGACTTTAACTACCGAAGGTTATGATTTTTCAGCTAGTCAATATTTGAAAGAAGGCTGGGAAATTTATAAAGATGAAGCTTTTTCATTTATAGGTTTTTTATTAGTGACCGTTATTATTTCTTTTGGTATTAGTAATATCCCAACAATTGGAGCACCTATCCAATATTTTGTTGTTGGTCCTGCTTTGGGTGTTGGCTATTTTATTGTTGCACATAAAATAAGAAGAAATGAGTACGATGATTTTGGAGAGTTCTTTAAAGGATTCTCTTATTTAAAAGAAATTATTCCAGCTGCCTTCACATTGATGGCTATTTATGTATTGGCCTTTTCTCCCTCAATTTATTCCATGTATTCTACAGGTTTGTTTGATTGGTACCAAGAAGTACTAAAAGATCCATTTAATGCACCACAAATTGATTCTTTTATTACGGGTTTGTCAACTACTCAAATTTGGATTGTCGTATTAAATTTAATTCCAGTTGTTTATTTGACTGTTGCCTTTTCATTTGCTTATAAGTTCATTGTTTTTTGTGATATGGGTTTTTGGGAAGCTATTGAATCAAGCCGGAAAGTAATCACGAGAAGATGGTTTGCCGTTTTCGGATATTATCTTTTATTTATGGGTTTATTTTTTTTGGCAACATTATTAATAGCGTTGATTTTATCAGCAGCTCCTTTATTGGGAGGTTTATTAATGGGGCTGTTTATGATTGCTGTTGTTGCTATTTCGCCACTTATTTATTGTGGCTTATACGCTGCGTTTGCTGATATTTTGCAATTGAATGAAGACGAAGATTCATCTGATGATATTTTAGATCACTTGGTTGATTAAAATTTCTATCTATTAGAAACTGGAAGTATAGTCTTGCTGGTAACTTAGTTGTATTTTTGCCATCTTTTTTAGAAAATTTAAAAAACGATTGTGATAGAATATTCAAAATTTGAATTAGAAAATGGACTGCGGGTATTGATTCATGAGGATAATAGTACACCAATGGTTGCCGTGAATGTTTTATATGATGTGGGTTCGCGAGATGAATCGCCAGAAAAGACTGGTTTTGCACATTTATTTGAGCATTTGATGTTTGGAGGATCCGCCAACGTGCCCGATTTTGATGAACCAATTCAAAAAGCAGGAGGTGAAAATAATGCGTTTACAAATAATGATATCACCAATTTTTATGACGTAATGCCTGCTGAAAATTTAGAAATAGCGCTATGGTTAGAGAGTGACCGAATGTTGAGTTTGAATTTTGACGAAAAGGTTTTGGATGTGCAAAGAAAAGTAGTAGTTGAGGAATTTAAAGAGTCTTGTTTGAATCAACCTTATGGAGATGCTTGGCATCACATCTCAGATATGGCCTATCAAAAACACCCTTACCGATGGCCGACTATTGGTATTGTTCCGAAGCATGTAGAGGATGCCAAAATGGAAGATGTAAAGGATTTCTTTTTTAAATATTATGGACCTAATAATGCAATTATCGTTATTTCGGGAAATGTAAAAGTGGATGACACAAAAAAAATAATTGAAAAATGGTTTGGTGATATTCCAAGGAGAAATACGCCCAAAAGAAATCTTCCACAGGAAATGCCGCAAAATGAATTTCGAGCAAAAATTCAAAAGGCGGATGTACCTGTAGATTCGCTTTACATGGTTTTTCATTCGCCTGCTCGGGCAGATGAAGATTTTTACATTTCTGACCTATTATCTGATGTTTTGTGTAATGGACCTTCTGCCAGGTTTTATCATCGATTGGTGAAAGAAAAACAAATATTTTCTCAAATAGACTGCTATATCACTGGGAGTATAGATCCAGGATTACTTGTGATAGAAGGAAAACCAGCAGATGGAATAACGTTGGAGGAAGCTGTTGACGCGATTTGGAAAGAATTAGATGAACTAAAAAATGACTTGATTCCAGAAAATGAGTTAATAAAATGGAAAAATAAAGTTGAAAGCACTTTAGTATTTTCTGAGGCGAGTATTTTAAATAAGGCTATTAATTTAGCTTTTTTCGAACTGCTAGGTGATGCCAACCTCATTAATGAAGAAGTTGGATTATATGAAAAGATAACTCGCGATGACATTCGAAAAATGGCTCAACAAATTTTTAAAAAAGAAAATTGTTCCCAGCTTTTTTACAAAGCGACTAAATCAGTCGTTGATAATTAATGTTTTTAGTTTTTGAAGACTTTGTTGGTTTTCAGGGCTATTTATGGCATCACAAATATCATTTTTTTCTCTTGTTGTTAAGTGAAAGGAAATAGAGGCATCTTTCTCATTGATCTTTTTTCCGGGATGATAAGTAAAGCGAATAATGTCAAAGTTTTCTTTTCCTAAAAGATTATATAAAAATCCAAGATTTGTATCATGCTCAAAATCTTGAAGCGTCAAAATTTTACCAGCGATACCTAAAGGGTTAAAAATGGACTCAAAAATCCCTTCATTTTCGCTAGAACTAATTTCTTTATTTCGGTCATAAGCTCGAACTATAACTAGGACTACTCCACTCGTATTTTCGCGTATCCAATTTTCAAAAACATGAATAAATCTAGTTGCTGATTTTATTCCAAAGTTATCGCGAAAACCAGCATCCATGATTTCTATTCGAGGGTTGGTGGGCAAATAGACATTTGGCAAAATATAGGGGTAAGTTGCATTCATTCTTAAGGCCGTCGTAAACTGTAAATTTTGGGCATCTTGTTTTTCAAATAAACGACCAAAGTCCACAGCGTCGATGCCCACAGAATGTGGGATTTCTATACCAATAGGTGCAGCCATCATATAGGAAATGCCTTGAGAGCTAATGATCATTCTACGTCCATCATTTACAATTGAAGGGGTAATGAACATTAACGGGATTTCTGCCCCTTTTTCGAGTTGTGTATAATCATTTAAGGTTTTATCTAAAAGGAAATTGGTATTCTCATTGAATTGTTTTTCGAAAATATAACCTCGGTCTTTTACGTATTCATACCCTCCTTTTTTAAATTTCACCCAAGGCATAAAAAGGTCATTAGAAATAATGGTGAATGATACTGAATTTAGAAGATCCTTAGCAATATTATCAATGTGTGTCTGGGTATATAAATTATTTAATGCATTTGTCTTTTTTTGATAGTATAGCTCCCTAAAATAAGCCGTACCTAACATACCGCCTGAAGCGCCTGACATCAAGGCTGTATGTTCCATGAATTCACCACTGGTTAAACTATCAGCATGGTTCAATACTTTCATCGCCCAAGTTGCTGATTTTAGCCCGCCACCACTTACACAGTAGAAGACCATTTTAGGGTTTTTAGGTTTTTTAGGTTGATTTTTTTTCAGCCAATTATCTAAAATTTTAATTGTGTTTTCGCGATCTACATCTACATTCTCTGAAGAGCAAATTGACTCTAAATCCTCATAAGAATAACCCGCTTTTTCTGTGGTATAATTCAACCCATATGCTTTATTTTTATGATGAAAAAGGTCGTATCGTGTAATTTGATTGATCACTACAAATAATATAAGCAAAACAAAGAACCGCCATTTTTGAAACCAATACGAAATAGCACCAGTAATTGCAATAATGATAGAGCTCAATAAAAAGATACTTGCTCCCGCAGGAATTCGAAATTGCTTATGGTCGATCAAATATCCTAAAGCAATCAAAATGACCAAACTAAAAAGTTGGACAATAAGTGCGTTTGTGTGATTTTGTTTGAATACTCTAAATAAAATTTTTGAGTCATAATGTGCCACACTTCGTACAATTCGAGGGCGAAATGATTCCGTTAAATAAGTGAGTACTTTAAAGTGATTCTCATTTTGTTTTAATTCTTCAATTTCGGATATTTTTCTTCTTCCTGGTTCGCTAACTAAATTAGGAGGTATATTTTTTTTAGGATCTATATAGCTTAAAATGTCCTTATTCGTGAATTGAAAATAACCAGCAATGAATAATACTAGGGAGAAAATTCCAATCAAAAAGGCAGTACTATTGGTCAATACTTGAGTCAAAGGCAGGTATTCATAATATAGCTCAAAACGAATCTGACAAACCAAAAACAGTAAGACAAAGGCGGAAGGAAGCACAATATTATTGAGGCAAAACTTTGTAAAGGGTCTACCTAATGAAGCTAAAAAGGGAAAGAAATGAGCTTTTAAAAGGTAAACAGTCAAATTCCAGGTCATGACCATGGCCCCAAAAGCAAACCCCAAAATAAAAAAGCTCCAAAACCCGACCTTTCCTAAATATTCGGGAGAAAGAAAAAGAAAGGGCAATCCAAATTTTTCGCCGGTCCAACTGGTTACAAAGAGCGATAAAATAATCCAGATGACCAATAAAATAAGATTACTCCTAAAATGCAGAAAGAGAAGTTGTATGGGAAAGGAATAATATATGCTTTTAATTAGCTTTCTCATGAATGATGTTGGTCTATAAACAAAATTAAAATTTTTAACTGCTTCAGCAAGTAGCTATTTAAATAAATAGAGGAAATTTTAATTTAATTGTCAGTATATAAGGGAATTAAAAATTTATCTTTGCGACAATTTTGAGGATAATTAATTTAAGAAATTGATTATTAATTACTTACAGAACAAAAACCGTCTTTTATCTGATGGGAGTATTCCATTTTTTCAAACATTTATTTAAAGAAGAAGAATCAGACCCGATGAAATATTTGATAGCAGGCTTGGGAAATATGGGTGCCAAATATGATGACACTCGACATAATGTTGGATTTGAAATAGTTGATTTTTTAGCAAAAGAGTTTGGAGTTGAGTTTAAAGATGATTACCTCGGTGATTTGGCAGAATTCAAGCATAAAGGCAGAACTTTTGTCCTTTTGAAACCCTCAACTTACATGAATTTGAGTGGCAAGGCAGTGAACTATTGGCTCCAAAAAAAGAAGATTCAAAAGCAAAATTTACTGGTTGTTTTAGATGATTTAAACTTACCTTTTGGCAAACAAAGACTTCGTGCCAAAGGAAAGGATGGCGGTCATAATGGATTAAAGAATATTGATAGTGTGACAGGTGGTAATAATTATGCACGTCTAAGGTTTGGTATTGGAAGTGAATTTCATTCAGGGCAGCAAGTCAATTTCGTTTTAGGTAAATGGTCTAAAGAAGAGCAAGAGCAACTGCCAGAATTGTTAAAATATGCTGCCGATACAGTAAAAAGTTTTGGAACTATTGGAATTGCTCACACGATGAATCAGTTTAATAAAAAATAGAAGAGATGCCAATCATTGGTATAGTAGATTTTCTATAGCTTCGAGAAGTAATTTTTCTTGAATGAATGTTTGGTTAAAACCGTTGAATTTTTTTGCTTTTTCTAGCCCTATTTTTAAATCAAATTCTTTTTGATTTTGATAATAAAAAGTGCCATTCAGATAAAGTCTTTCCGCCAAATATTCTTGCTCAGTTTGATCTTGTGTAGGAATTAATAAAGCTTTGCTTTTTAAGTTGACCAGATCCATAATTGAGCTGTAACCCGAACGGCAAATCACAATTTCACTAGCCATAATAGCGTCATTCAATTCTTTTGTTGTTAAAAAAGGAATGATGTCAATATCTCCAATTTGATAAATTTTGGCTTTACTTTCGGTTTTTCCTTGAACAATTAAAATTTTGGAATTGAGGTTCTCGCTTTGTTCAATGATGGCTTTTTCCAAATAAGTACGTTGGGGTTCAGGACCAGAAAGAACGGCAATAACATCATACTTTTTTTTTCTTTCAAAGGATGTCATTCGAGAAAGAGAGCCTATATATTTTATATTTTTCAGGTTAGTTTTATGAGCAAGTGAACCCGCTAGGTTTGGGTTGTTTTCAAAATCTGGAATCCAACATTCGTCAAATTTTTTGATTAAATAATGATTGATAATAGCGATGAATTGGTCAAAAAAGGAAATCGGCGTTTTAATATTTATTTGGTGAGTAATGAAAATACTTTTGATTTTTTTTGAATAACATCCAAACCGATTATCTGAAAGAATAATGTCTATTTGCTCAGTCTCAATGAGTTTTTCAATTACTTTTTTTTCTTGCCAAATTGTCTGAATAATTTTTGGACCTTGATAAGCTAAATTCAGAATCATACTTTTAGTTGGATAATGAATATCGTAAGAAGGTAGTTTGAAATGAGGGAGGGTTGGAAATTCTTTTTTCAATAAATTTAAGGCTCGACCGTCTGAAGCCAAAAGAACTTCACAATTTTGATGAAGTAATTCATTGATGATTGGGATGCATCGAGTAGCATGACCCAATCCCCAATTTAATGGAGCAATTAATATACGTTTTGAATGCTTCAAGCGAATCATTAAGTTTGTGGAAATAGAATTAAAAAATTTAAGATGAACCAGATTATATCAACATGTCGATGCTTATACTCTAAGGGTCTAATAATGAAAATATGTTTCTTTTTATGGCTTGTTTTTTTAGTAGGTTGCCGGGCTACCGATTGTGGGTGTCCATAAAAAGAAAGCCCCACCAAAATTAATTGGTGAGGCATTTATTTTTCAACTAAGTCTTATCTCGTCTTCATTACTATCATAAAATTTATATTGCATTAAATGGAAGTTGTCTACAGGCTTAATGCGAATCCATTTATATAGCTTTTGGAACCATCTCATTTGAATACTTGGAAGTCCTTTCTTCAAATAAGCTTCAATATAAGGATGAACCTTTAATATTAATTTTGATTTAGGACGAGATTGTAAAATAAACCTTAAATCTCTTTCAATATCGTCAGTCAATAAAATAGAAGGATTCGTTTTTCCTGTGCCACTACAAGTTGGGCAAACTTCTGCAGTATTTATTTTAATTTCGGGTCTTGCTCTTTGCCTGGTAATTTGCATTAAACCAAACTTACTTAATGGCAGGATTGTATGCTGAGCTCGGTCCTTTTTCATGAATTGGCGCATAGCTTTTACCAAATCTTTCCTGTTTTCCGGATTACGCATATCAATGAAGTCAACAATAATGATCCCACCAATATCTCTCAACCTCATTTGTCTAGCCAGTTCTTCAGCGGCTTCAAGATTTACTGCCAAAACAGCTTTTTCTTGATCCGTACTCGTCATTTTATGTCCACTGTTCACATCAACCACATGCATCGCTTCGGTATGCTCAATGATAATATAGGCTCCACTAGACATTGTCGCCGTTTTCCCAAAAGAGGACTTAATTTGTCGATTTACACCAAAAGCATCAAAAATTGGCTTTCGTGTTTTATGAACTTGGACAATATTTACCTTTTCTGGCGCAATAGCACCTAAAAAACTCCGGATATTAGTATGGAGCTGTTTGTCATTAACGACAATCTTATTGAAATCATCACTTAATATATCACGCAGTATACTAGATGTCTTATCTAATTCGCTTAGTAGCTTCATTGGAGCACGTGCCTTATAAAGTTGCTTGTGAATATCTTCCCATTTTTGAAGCATGATCGTCAGTTCCTCATGCAAATCTGCCACCTTTTTACCTTCCGCAGCAGTTCTAACGATAACACCAAAGCTTTTTGGACGAATACTTTCAACGAGTAGTTTTAACCGTTTTCTTTCTTCTGCGTTTGCAATCTTTTTAGAGACTGCAATGACGTCATTGAATGGAGTCAAAACTAAATATCGTCCTGGAATAGTGATTTCGCAACTTAATCGAGGACCTTTAGTCGAAATAGGTTCCTTTAAAACCTGTACCAATATGTCTTGGCGTTTTTGCAGAACTTGATCAATTTTACCTGTTTTGATGATTTCAGGCTCAATTTTGAAAGAATCTAGTCGATGAGTTGTGAGGCTTCCAGAATGGGATCCATCTGAAAATTTAATAAGGGATCGAAGTTTTGGACCTAGATCAGTATAGTGAAGGAATGCATCTTTTTTGTGTCCAATGTCCACAAAAGCAGCATTCAGACCCGGCATTAGCTTCCTAATTCGGCCTAAAAAAATATCGCCTACTGTAAAATTGTTGTTTGTCTTTTGATGGTGTATTTCTACAAGTTTACCATTTTCTAGCAAAGCAATTTCGACCTGAGTAGGCGTGGAATTGATTATTAATTCTTTATCCACGGCAGTTTCACTTTAGAAAAAGCAAAAAGCTGAAGCAAAAAGATTAGCTATAAGAAACTCAGAGGAATTAAGAATGGTCAAAACAGAAAATGAGTATTGTCAAATGAGCGAAGTTAGCTGGATTTAGAAAAATCAAAAATCATGGTGGTTTATATTAAATGGGGGTATCGTTTTGGATTATAACGTTTCGCTCTAGTTTGAAAAACCTTCTTAGTTTGTTTTAGGGTAGGTTAAAAACATTCCTTCAAGCCTATTTTTTGTCATTTAATTTGAGGTTACATATCTTTGAAGGGTGTCTTGATTATTGCTTGAAAATTAGCAATAAAAGTAAAGTCTAATCAATGAACAATGAATGATTAGAAATTGACCAAAAACCTGAGTACTTGCAAATATTGCTGCTTCAATTATCAGCTTTGCATTAGATATAAAAAGGAAATCAGGAACTAAGTACTAATAAATATTTTCTTAGTTCCTGACTATTTAAAATCTAACGAGATTTCTTTTTGTGACGGTTTTTACGGAGTCTTTTTTTCCGCTTGTGCGTCGCAATTTTGTGTCTTTTACGCTTTCTTCCGCAAGGCATAATTTCCTCTTTTAATTATTTAAGTCTGATGTTTTTGAAAAGTCGTTAATTCCTGTCAACAGCATCAAACAATCGAATTTATTATAAGAACATCATCAGCTTATTATTCTGACAACGCTTCACATTTATTTTGGTAAAATAATACCTTTTCTTTTTGCCCAAGCCCTTCATATGCTTCAATAAGTAAACAATTGGCTGATCTGTTATCAGGTTCTAATACAATTACTTTTTCTAATCGTTGGGCTGCTTTCTCAAATTGAGCCGTTTTAAGACCTAGTCTTCCTAGGTTAACTAAAACACCCACGTTTTCAGGGAATTTCTTATTTAAATCCAGTAACATAAGAATGCCTTTCATTGGATTATCTTGCGGTGGGTTTTCCGCATAAATCAATGAAAGGTTTAACTGATGCTGTGGGTTTTCTGGATTTATTGAAATAGCATTTTCAAAAGACTGAATGGCTTTATCGGTACAATAACTTTTGATTTTTTCTTCAGCTGTACGCTGAATGCAGATGCTAAAAGTTGTTCCAGCAATTGACCAAGCATTTTCCGAATTTTCTAATTCTGCTATTTGTAGGGCATAATGTCCAGATATATCTGAACGCCCAGTTTCATACCACTTGCCTGAAAGGCTTTTTAATGTTTCATTTTTGACAGAATCAATTGAAACTTCTTCCAATTGCTGTTCTAAAGCCAAAATTACATTTAATTGAGAGGGTTTAAGTGTTTTTTTTGCAGAAACTAATAAAGAATTAACATTTGTGCTCTCTGCAGAAAGAACCCTACGTTTAGCTACCTCTTCGTAATTATTTGGCTTGGTATCACACCCAATGTATAAAACTAGAAATAATGCAATGGCTGAAATGACAACTCCTAATTGCAATTTAGTCATGTATGCTTATTATTTAGCTTCCTTCATCAGGTAAAGAAGTCACATTATCCTTGACTTGCTCAACAAAAATTTTTGCTGGTTTGAAGGCAGGAATAAAGTGCTCTGGTATCTCAATTGCCACATTTTTCTTAATGTGACGACCGACTTTTTTAGCTCTTTTTTTGATAATAAAGCTGCCAAAACCTCTTATATACACATTTTCGCCATCAGACAATGAGCTTTTTACAGATTTAAAAAACTCTTCCAAAGTGACTAAAACATCAACTTTGGGAACGCCTGTTTTTTCAGAGATGGCTGTTACTAGATCAGCTTTTCTCATTGTTATTTGATTGGTTTAGAATAAGTTATAAATAAATCATTCGGTTCGATAAAGCGGTCGCAAATTTCGGAATTTTTTCTTTATTCAGAAATAAAATCGAATTTATTTTCAATATTTTTTCTCTAACAATCAATGTCTTATATGTTTTTTAAAAGTTCATTTGATAAAATGCAGGTCGATTGTAGCCTATATTTTTGACCTGTATTTTTTTTGTGAAAAAGTAGAAAGTTTTAAGTTTTTTATTGCAGCTTCTGTTTTTTTTCAAAGAAAAGTCTAAGACATCACTTTGACAAGTTTAGTTATCTTTGCGGCTTTTCTAGATAATTTAGAAATCAAATACCGTCCCACTTGAAAATAAAAATTGAATATTGGGATTAAACTCTACGCAATAATATGCTATTATCAATGACAGGTTATGGAAGGGGAACAGTGACCGAAAATGGTAAAACGATCACCATCGAAATACGTTCTTTAAACAGCAAATACACAGATATTAGGTTTAAAATACCTCATAATTACAAAGAGAAAGAGACTGAATTCAGAAAGATTATTACTGCGAATGCAGAAAGAGGAAAATTAGATATGACCTTAGATATGAAATCTAATCTAGGAGATGAGGATTTTGGTCTCAATATACCTTTATTCAAGAGGTACTTCAAGGAGTTAACTTCTCTATCAAAAGAATTAAATATTGATCATGGAGATATCGTCCAATCTATCTTAAGAATTCCAAATGTTGTGGGTGGTTCTGAGGATTCAATTGATGAAAAAGAATGGGACTTGGTTCGAAAAGCACTAGATGAAGCATTGACGAATTTTGGACAATTTAGGAAGTCTGAAGGAGCTGCAATGGAAAAAGACTTGAGGTTTAGAATAGAAAATATTGTAACTGCCTTAAAGGAAGTTAATCCATTTGAAGAAGGTCGGGTGACTCGGTTAAGAAATAGGTTGAAACAAAACCTTGAAGAGTTTTTGGGAAAAGACAATGTAGACGAAAATCGATTCGAGCAAGAGGTTCTTTTTTATTTAGAGAAGATTGATATTACAGAAGAAAAGGTGCGTTTAGGTCAACATTGCAAATACTTTTTGGAGCAATTGGATACTAAGGCAACTCAAAAGGGACGTAAACTAAGTTTTATTAGCCAAGAAATGGGACGAGAAATCAATACACTTGGTGCTAAAGCATATTCTTCAGATATTCAAAAATTTGTCGTTCAAATGAAAGACGAGTTAGAAAAAATAAAAGAACAAGTCGCAAACGCTGTTTAAATTTTTATGGGAAAATTAATCATTGTCACTGCCGCCTCAGGAGCAGGAAAGACTACTATTGTAAAGAATCTTTTAAAGAAGTTCGATAACCTAGCTTTTTCGATTTCGGCAACTACCCGAGCCCCTCGACCTGGAGAAGTAAATGGGGTTGATTATTATTTTATAGAGAAAGAAGATTTCGAGATGAAGGTGAAGAATGAGGAATTTGTAGAATGGGAAGAAATATATCCTGGGCAATCTTCTGGTACTTTAAAAAAGGAAGTAGAGCGACTTTGGAGTGAAGGAAAGCATATTCTTTTTGATATCGATGTAAAAGGAGCGGAAAATATAAAAAAGGTTTATCCCGAAAATTCACTTGCTATTTATATAAAACCTCCTTCTGAAGCCACATTATTTAAACGGCTTCGAAATAGAAAAACAGAAAGCGACGAAAAGCTGAAAGCAAGATTTGAACGAGCCAAGATGGAATTAGCTTATGAAAATAATTTTGATATGATTGTTTTAAATGATACGCTAAAGTTAGCTTATTTCGAATCTGAACATATCGTCAATTCCTTTTTAAAAAAGTAAGAATACTCTTACTACCTACATTTTCGAAAATATCCTTACCACGACAGTTTTCTCAGTTTTAAAATTATTTTTGTGTATCGCATTCATACGATTGGCAAATATTTGCCTTCTTGCGATCGTATCTATGAAATAAAATTTTCCTGTCAAATGCATATTGCAATAATCGGAAATGGAATAAGTGGAATTACAGCAGCCCGCAATATTCGGAAATTAAGTGACCATAAAATAACGGTCATTTCGGCTGAATCAGATTATTTTTTCTCTCGGACTGCACTCATGTATATATACATGGGGCATATGCGATTGGAAGATACACAGCCTTATGAAGATTGGTTTTGGAAAAAGAATCGAATTGATTTGAAGAATGGGTATGTGGAAAAAGTGAATACTCAAGATAAAGAGCTGATATTTTATGATGGTGAGAGTATCGCTTATGATAAACTAATAATAGCCTGTGGATCGAAACCTAATAAATTCGGTTGGCCAGGTCAAGATTTAGATGGTGTTCATGGGTTGTATTCTCTCCAGGATTTAGAGGCATTAGAAAGACATTCGATAGGAGGTATCAATCAGGCAGTAATCGTCGGAGGGGGGTTGATTGGGTTAGAATTAGCAGAAATGCTTCATTCTCGACATATTCCAGTAACCTTTTTAGTTCGAGAGACAAATTATTGGAATGCGGTCTTGCCAAAAGAGGAATCAGATATGGTTACGCGTCATATCAGAGAAAATGGGATCGATCTACAATTGGAAACAGAGCTAAAAGAAATTTGGGGTAAGAAAGGTGTTGAAAAAGCCGAATTAATTGTAACCAGTAGTGGAGAAAAAATTAAGTGTGATTATGTGGGGTTGACCGCAGGTGTAAGTCCCAATATTGACTTCCTCAGGTTTGGGGATATTGAGTTAGGGAAAGGAGTTTTGGTTAATGAATTCTTAGAGACTAATGTTCCTGATGTGTATGCAATTGGTGATTGTGCTCAACTTCAAAATCCAAGGTCAGGTCGACGTCCAATCGAGGCAGTATGGTATACAGGTAGAATGATGGGCGAAACAGTTGCCTATAATGTATGTGGAAAAAAAGTTGAATATGACCCAGGAATTTGGTTCAACTCTGCGAAATTTTTTGAAATTGAATATCAAGTTTATGGGACTGTTTTGACCAACCCACCCGAACATCACAAATCTATTTATTGGGAACATTCAGATGGACGAAAAAGCATTCGTTTGATTTATGATAAAAACACTTCCTCAATTATTGGATTCAATTTAATGGGGGTTCGATATCGACATGAAGTTTGTGAAAAATGGATAAAGGAAGGTACTCATGTAGAAGAAGTATTACAAACTCTAGGTATCGCTAATTTTGATCCAGAATTTTATAAAGAATATGAGCAAGAGGTAATTGATATTTACAATGCTCAAACAGGTAATAACCTTGAATTAAAAAAGAGAAGAGGGCTTCGAAGTGCTTTGGAGTTTTTGAAAAAAACCATTGCATAAAAAATCGCAAACCAAATCCTGATCCCTATCGGGACAAACTTTAAATTAAGATATGTCCAATAAAAGCACAGACAAAACGATCCTTCAAAAATTAGGTCTGGCAATTTTCGTCATTGCATTAGGGGTATTTACACTTTCCTTAGGGTTAGATTCTTACCAACTTTCCGAAGAAAGTTTAAAGGTTTCAAAGGAATATCATCGAGTGGAAGTGTTAAATCAGGCCCGAGAAGTAGGTGTTTTAAATCGTTCTTTTGAATCTAATATTGAATTTATTAGTGCCTTTAAGAATGTGTTGGAGAAAGCACAGAGTTCTTTAAACGAGAAAGCTGAAAATGGTATACCAGAAGGAATAGGAGAATGGGATTTTAAACTAGGGGATTGGGAAGTCAAAGATTATATCTTGCAAACGACGAAAAGCTCTAGTGTTGGTCTTATTGCTCAAAATAAAAGACTCTTTTTATTACTCACTTTTGGGTTGGGTATTTTAGGAGGGCTTTTATATGTTCTTCCGAAATTTAACTTGATCCCCGGAATAAAAAATAATCACGTTTATCATAATGCAATGACACGTGGGTTGAAATTTGGACCACGGAGCTTCTTCTTAACAATGACCATTATCGGGTCGCTCTTATTTGGGTTTTTTTATCTAAATAAAAATCTTTTTTGGCCATTAGTCACGGCAATCGTAATACTCTTGATCATAGGATTAGTTCTTTATGCAGAAAAGCAAAAACAAAACAATCCGACGAAATCCGCTTCACCTACAATAACCGGGTGGCTTGGTGTATTTACAGGCGTTTATCTTATTGGGTTCTATATTTTGTTGTATTGGACACCACATTATATTACAAGTTGGATTCTAATTGTCGACCCTGTAAGCGAGGTTTTAAGTGGGAATCCGGCAAGTCAATGGTTTTTATATGGACTTCTATATACGGTTGTTGTGTTGGTGATGGGACTAAGAATGATGGCAAAATATCAACACAATAAATATCAACTTGTGCGTACTGGATCCGTCATGTTTTTTCAAACTGCGTTTGCTTTTTTAATTCCAGAAATTTTGATCAGACTTAATCAACCGTATTTTGACTTCAAGAATATATGGCCACTTGATTATGATTTTTTCTTTGATTTTAATTTAAACACACTATTAAATAGTGGCGGACTGGGCATCTTTATGCTTGTTTGGGGAATTGCGTTGATCATTATTGGAGTCCCGGTTATCACTTATTTTTATGGAAAAAGGTGGTACTGTTCATGGGTTTGTGGGTGTGGAGGATTGGCAGAGACATTAGGAGATCCTTATCGTCAACTTTCTGATAAAAGTGTTCGAGCATGGAAATTTGAAAGATGGATTATCCATGGAGTTTTGGTGTTTTCTGTATTAATGACAGCATTGGTTTTATACACTTATTTTTCCGGAAACTATAATATCTGGATTTTTAATAGTGATACTGTGCGCACTTGGTATGGCTTTTTGATTGGATCTGCATTTGCGGGTGTAGTTGGAACTGGATTTTATCCATTAATGGGAAATAGAACTTGGTGTCGTTTTGGCTGCCCATTAGCCGGGTATTTAGGCTTAGTACAAAAATTTAAATCTCGATTCAGAATTACAGTAAATGGCGGTCAATGTATTTCTTGCGGAAACTGTTCGACCTATTGTGAAATGGGCATTGATGTTAGACATTATGCACAAAGAGGACAGGATGTGGTTAGAGCTTCTTGTGTCGGATGTGGAATTTGTGCAGCAGTATGCCCGAGGGGTGTTTTGAGGTTGGAAAATAGTTCAATGGATGTTGGGACTAGAACTCAGGAGTTGAGAACAATTCATATTTCAGAAGATGAAATCAAGCTATTAGTTTAGAGTATGTCTAAAAATTTCACAAACTGAGAATCAATGATATATGGTTCTGGCGATAAATTATTAAGGGAGTTTGCCGAGGCAAATGACCGCAATAATTTGAAGGCAGGTTCATAAAGCGTTGGTTTTTAAGAAGTAAAGATTTAGACATACTCTTAGGTTGAAAAGTCAATTTCTGTATTGTCTCCAATATTAAGGCTTTGCCTAATTCCTGTTATTGAGGTATCATTCCCAATAACGGAATTCATAAGGACGACCTCTTTTATATGGGCATAATTGCCGATAATAGAATTCTTGACTATGGCGGAATTGATTTTGGCTTTATTGCTAATGGTGACGTGGGGTCCGATAATTGAATTGATAATTTCACAATCCTTGCCTATGCTGACAGGGTGAATAATGATAGAGTCTTCAAATTGAGGGAGGTTCTGAGAAGCATACCCTTCTTTATCCAGTAAAATAGCATTTGTCTCGAGTAAAATTTCACGTTTTCCACAATCGAACCAGTTATCAACATGTGTTGTTGAAAACTTAATCCCGTTTTTAATCATATGCATGATACCATCCGTCAAAGTAAATTCTATACCTGTTCGAATATCATTATCTAAGTTATATTGCAAACCTTCCAATAATGCACGTACTTCATTTATTTTATAAAATCCGACCATTGCCATATTAGACTTTGGAATTTTGGGTTTTTCAACGACTCTTTTTACAAACTTATCACTGTCATATTCAACAACGCCAAAGTTTCTAGGATCTTCTACTTTTTTTACTGCGAGGCAAGAGGTTGGGGAATGGATGATTTTTTTCATATCCATTTCCACTATGGTATCGCCAAAAAAGATAACTAACTCATCTACATCCTTGATGGAATCACGAGCCATCCAAATAGCATGACCAGTGCCGTTTCTTTCTGCTTGCGAGACAAATTCCTTTTTTATATCGGGGTAATGGTTCTCCACATAATCTTTGATCTTTTCACCCAAATACCCGATGACAAAAACGAATTCATCGATACCAAAGTCCAACATTTGGTCAATAATAAAAGAAATGATGGGTTTGCCTGCCACTGGAATCAATGGCTTTGGCTGAGTATAAGTCAAGGGGCGTAAATTCGTGCCTACACCGGCTACCGGAATGATTGCCTTCATATTTATTTTACATTCTATCAGTTAGCAGTTTGCATTCCCTCAATTTCAAAAAAGCAAATCGCCAATCAGGTGAAGCAATGAAGATAAGAAGATTAAATTAAAGCCAAAGTTCTTGTTTTGATTTTTCCAAAAAAATAAAGCCGTAAACATTTCTTTACTTTGCTTCGTAAAATAGGAATGAGAAATAATTATCATTAATGATCGTATAAGATTTTCAGTCCCAATGCTTTCGTCCTGTCAATTGTCCACGTCAAAATCCCAAAATTAGAATGAATAAAAAAAAAATAGTCAATGACCCGGTTTATGGTTTTATCACAATACCTTATAATATAGTATTTGATCTTGTAGAGCACCCTTTTGTACAAAGGCTTCGGCGAATCAAACAAGTCAGTTTGACTCATTATGTTTATCCTGGTGCATTGCATACGAGATTTCATCATGCTTTAGGTGCCCTTCATTTAATGGGGCAAGCTATTGAAGTTTTACGGTCTAAAGAAGTCGAAATTTCGGACGAAGAAGCAAAGGCAGCTTCTATTGCGATTTTATTACATGATATTGGACATGGTCCCTTTTCTCATACGTTGGAGCATACTTTAATCAATGTTCACCATGAGGAATTATCATTGCTTTTTATGGAGTGTCTCAATGATATTTTCGAAAATCAGTTGGATCTAGCCATTCAAATTTTTAAAAATAAATACCATAAAAAATTTTTACATCAGCTTATTTCTGGACAATTAGATATGGACAGAATGGACTATTTGAATAGGGATAGTTTTTTTACGGGCGTTCATGAAGGAGTGATAGGCTATGATCGTATCATTAAAATGTTGGCAGTTCATAATGACGAATTGGTGGTGGAAGAGAAGGGAATTTATTCAATCGAAAAATTTCTAATTGCCCGACGCTTAATGTATTGGCAGGTTTATTTACATAAAACTGTTTTAGGAGTAGAACAAATGTTGATTCGTGTATGGCAGCGAGCGAAAAAGCTTGTTAAGGAAGGGGCACACTTAGAAGTTTCAAAGAGTCTTCAGTTTTTTCTCTTTAATGACTTAACTATAAAAGACTTTGGGAACAATCGAGATGAGTTAATTAATCATTTTTCCAAATTAGATGATTATGATATTGTCTCCTCTTTGAAAAATTTCACGGAACATGAAGATCCTATTTTATCCTTTTTGTCAAAGAGTATAATTAATCGAAAACTATTTAAAGTCGAATTGAAAAATGAACCTTTCTCTGAAGAATATATTGGTAATATTCGTCATAAAGTTTCTGAAAGATTCAATATATCTGAGGCTTTAATACTGTATCTAGTTTTCCAAGGTTCGGAATCTAATCGGACATACAATACAGCTCGAGACGAAATAAAAATTTTATATAAGAATGGCGAAGTAAAACCAATGTCCGAAAGTTCGGATTATGGACTTCGCTCTACATTGGTAAAGAAATATTATTTGTGCTATCCAAAAGGGGTTGTTTGAAACAATTTTCGTTCGGAATCATTTTTAATCTTTCCTTCTCTGGGATAGAGTGTAATCGAGTGAATTGGTTACCCTATCCAATGAAATTATCTGAATGAAAAACGAAAAATTAATTCTCTTCATACTTGCTGTCATCCAATTTTCCCACATTATTGATTTTATGATAATCATGCCTTTAGGAAAACAATTGATGGAAATTTTTTCAATAACACCACAGCAGTTTTCTTACATCGTTTCTGTTTATGCAGGTTTTGCTGGAGTCTTTGTTTTTTTAAGTGCTTTTTTCATCGATCGATTTGATCGAAAATGGGCACTTCTTGTTGTTTATATTGGATTTACAATTGGTACGTTAGCTTGTGCTTTTGCCAATAGTTATTATTTCTTTTTGGCAGCAAGAGGTGTTGCGGGGGCATTCGGAGGCATGCTATCGGCATTGGTGCTTTCTATAATTGGTGATGCAATTCCTTTTGAAAGAAGGGCAAGTGCAATGGGTATTGTCATGATGGCTTTTTCAGCGGCTTCAGTGATTGGCGTTCCTGCTGGACTTTGGATTGCAGCAGAGTATGAATGGCGTACCACTTTCTTAATTATTGGTTTGCTTTCGGTTGGGTTTATTTTTCTGATTTTGTTTTATATGCCTTCGTTGAGAATGCATTTAGATACCGGAAAGGTTCAAAGGAATCCTGTCAAAATATTAACCAATGTCTTAAATGACAACAATCAATTGAGAGCTATTCTCTTTAATACGTTGGTCATTTTAGGACATTTTTTGATTATTCCTTTTATCGCTCCATATATGCAAATCAATATTGGGTTTTCGGATTATCAAGTCACCTATATTTACTTAATAGGAGGGGCTTTAACTGTTATATTCTTGCCTTTGGTTGGAAAAATTGCCGATCGGCGCGGAAATCCCAAAGTGTTCATTATCGGTAGTATTTTAGCCATAGCATCAATTTTTATGATAACGAACTTGCCAGCAGTTCCGATTTGGATAGCACTCGTAGTTTCTTCCACTTATTTTGTAGCAAGCAGTGCTCGAAATGTGCCATCAGTCACAATGGTTACGTCGGTGGTAAAGCCTGAAAGCCGAGGTAGTTTTATGAGTATTCGGTCAGCTTCCAATCAATTAGCTATGTTTCTTTCATCAATAATTGCAGGAGCTATAGTCATAGAAGGAGAAGGAGGGCTATTAGAAAACTATGAACTGGTAGGATATTTAGCGATTATCGTAAGTTTTCTGGCAATTTTGTTTGTAAATCGTCTAAAAGTTGTGAGTTAAGCAATTGTATTTGGCATATCCTAAAACAAAAAGTAATTTTACAGACCCAAAACGGATACATATAAAAATGAATATAGCCATATTTGCCTCAGGTACAGGTACGAACGCAAAGAAAATAATTGAATATTTTGAAAACAATACTCAAGTTAAGGTTAATTTAATTGTTTCAAATAAAGCTACTGCACCAGTATTAGATATAGCCAGAGAAAACGGTATAGATATATTGGTCATTGATCGGCACAATTTTTACAAGACACAAGATATTTTAAATTTTTTTAATGAATATTCCATTGATTTTGTGGTGTTGGCGGGTTTTTTGCTCTTGATTCCGTCATATTTGACGAAGTCCTTTGAAAATAAAATTGTTAACATACATCCAGCGTTATTACCCAAGTTTGGTGGCAAAGGAATGTATGGAATGAATGTTCATAAAGCAGTACACGAAGCGAAAGAAAAAGAAACAGGTATTACGATTCATTACGTGAATGAAAATTATGATGAAGGCGCGATAATTTTTCAGGCGAAGTGCCTAATTGATACAGAAGATACCCCTGAAACGATTTCCAATAAGGTTCGAATCTTAGAGCATGAATTTTTCCCGAAAATAATTGAACAAACGATTACGAATCAGACTGAAACTTAGAAAAATACTCAAAAAGAGTTTTTCCCATATCCGATTTTTTAATAAAAACTATTTACAATGAAAATCACCAAGAGCATATTTATTCTAATGGTTGTGTTATTTGCAATTCAACCAATTTACGCCCAGAAAAAACTGAACTGGAAAAAACATTTAAAACTTGCCGAAGAAGCTTATAATAAAGCTGAGTACGCCGAAGCAGGTAATCATTATCAAGAAGCCTGGAGACAAAAAACAAAAAAGAAAGATCTAATATATAAAGCTGGAGAAAGCTTTTACATTATGCGAGATTATCAAAATGCCGCAAATGCTTTCCAACATGTCAAGTATGAAAACACCAAATATCCTTTGATTGGACTTCGATATGCGAGATGCTTAAAGCAAGCTGGAAATTATGAGGAGGCAAATCAAGCTTTGGTAGATTTTATTAGTAAGTATGAAGGTGATGATCGACCATTTGTGACCAAAATTGTTCAAAATGAGATTCGGGGTTGTGAAATGGCTTTAGAGTGGGCTAATCAATCCGAAAATCCAGAAGCGGACTTACGTCTATTAAGTTCTGCGGTTAATACACCTGAAACAGAGTTTGCTCCGTTTCCTTTCTCTGATGAGATTCTCTATTTTTCTTCAACGATGGCACAGCGAGCGGAGATATACCGTTCTCAAAAAATTGATGGACAATGGATAAAGGCAAAAGTTCCGGAGAGTTTTCCAAAAATTGAATCAGGGCATTTTTGTAATGGAACCTTGACTCCTGATCAGAAAAGATTCTATTTCACCATTTGTGAATCTGTGGAAAGCTGGGGTGGTTTGACAACAAGATGTGAAATATATGTAATCAAGAGAAATGATAAAACTTGGTCTGAGCCTGAGAAATTAAGAGATTATATCAATTTGGAAGGAATGACCACTACTCATCCATTTGTGACTCATCAAGAAAATACAGAGATTTTATATTTTGCATCAAATAGAGGCGGCGGACAAGGAGGTATGGACATTTGGTACACAACAAGGGACATAAACAGTAATGATATTGATTTTACCTTTCCAGTGAATTTAGGAACTACCGTCAATACAGCTGGTGATGAAATAACACCTTATTATAATGACAAAGAACGAGTTTTATATTTTGCTTCAAATGGGCAAGTGACTACTGGTGGGTACGATGTTTTCAAATCGAAAGGCTCAAAGTCCCAATGGCAAAAAGTGGAGAATATGGGTCAACCTTATAATTCGCCCGCGGATGATTTTTTCTTTATAAAGACCCCTTCGGGCAAAAATGGATTCTTGGTTTCGAATAGGATTCATGGCATGGAAAAAATTACGACCATAGATGAAGATATTTTTGAAATCTCTTTGAGTACGCAAAAAATAATTTTTGCTAAAGGTGGCATTTATGAGCAAAAAACAGGGGAGCTTTTGACTGATGCCACTGTTTCTTTGTATGAAGTAATGGGGAATGGAAGTAAAAAATTAGTGACCAACCTGAATTTCGAAGACGGTAATTATTATTTTGACTTATTGCCAGAAAAAAAATATTTGATTGAAGCTAAAAAAGAGGCATTCTTACCAAATTCTTATGAATTTGACACAAATGATTTTTTGACCTATGAAGATTTTGGAGCACCACTCTATTTAAAAACAGTAAGCAAAGAAGTAATAACTGAAACACCAGTTGTTTCTACTCCAATTGTTGAAGAGTCAAACCCAAAAGTGGAAAGAGTACCTGTAAACACGAAGCCCTCGAATGAGAGAGAAGTCGTCGTTACAGTCCCTATGATTAAAAATGAGCCGGAGCGAGCTAACGATAACAAGTCAACTTCTCCAACGACCAATAGTAATCGTAAGGATGTTTCAAATAGTCAGTCTACGGAAGAGGAGAGAACTTCTTCAACGACTATCGATTCTGGTCTTAGAAATGAACGAGTTCCTTATAAAACAAGAGGGAAATCAAGTGCAGATAGATATGAAATTGTTACTGATGCTCCACGGTTATTGGGCACCTATTACAAAATTCAATTGATTGCTGTAGTGAAATATGACATCGAGCACTCAAGGTACCGTCCTGTGGAAACTATGGGTCGATTGGATACCGAATATATTACAAAAAAAGGATTAACTAGAGTGCTTTTAGCTGATTATGACACCTACGAAGATGCGAAAGTAGATTTAAGAAAAGTCAAAAGGTTTAAAAATTTTGAAAGAGCTTTTGTGGTAAAATATGTAGATGGAGAAAGAATAGGAAGAATTAACGATTAAGTTAAGCTTCAATTTTTTGATAAAGAAGGGCTGAATTTTATACAAAATTCAGCCCTTCTTGTTTTGAAATCTAACCAATAAGATAGGTTACAATACTAAAACTAAAAAAGTAATAATGAGACCTTATATACTTGCAGAAACCAACTGGAAACACATAAAAGATACGGACTACAAATTAGCTTTATTACCATGGGGAGCGACTGAAGCCCATAACTATCATTTACCTTATGCTACAGACAATTATGAAGCAGAATATATAGCTGCAGAGACTGCAAAATTGGCTTGGGAAAGCAATGCCAAAGTAATTGTTTTACCATGTATTCCTTTTGGCGTTAATACAGGGCAATTGGATGTTAAGCTTTGTATGAATATGAATCCGAGTACTCAATATGCTATTTTAAAAGATATAGTAGATGTATTGCTACGGCATAATATTCAAAAGCTGGTCATTATAAATTCTCATGGTGGTAATAATTTCAAAAATATGATTCGGGAAATGTCTATTGATTTTCCTGAAATGTTTATGTGTAGTATCGATTGGTGGCGAATAGGAGATGCTAGGCAATATTTTGATGAGCCAGGAGATCATGCAGGCGAATTAGAAACAAGCGTAATGATGTATATCCAACCAAATTTGTTATTACCGCTAGAAGAAGCTGGAGAGGCAATTGGCCGTAGGTTTAGAATAAAAGGGTTAAAAGATGGATGGGTCACTTCACAACGAAAATGGACAAAAGTGACTTCAGATACAGGCGTAGGGAACCCCGCTCAATCCACTCCTGAAAAAGGTAAACAATTTTTGCAGATGATTACACACGAAATCAGTGAATTTTTAATTGAGCTAGAAAGAACAGGTTTGGAAGATTTGTATGAAGAATAGTGATTAGGGAAATAACGAATCTTGGAATGATCAAAGGATGTTAAATATTACGTTTAGATCTTAAATTAAATTTTGTGGCAATGTATTTGAAAGATTAATAAAATGTAGATTCATTAGGTTGTTGGTTTTGTCGATTTTTTAATAATTAACTGGTTTTTATATGATTTTTGTAAAAAAAATAAAAAAACATTAAAAAATTTGCATCAAAACCGTAAATGTATTTACATTTGCATCATCGATAAAGGAAACGAAAAAGATTGTTTTCCAATTTGAAATAACACTGTGAGGTGATGAAACAGGCAGCCATACCCTCTTGTCTCGGGGGTGAGGAATCAGGGATAAACTTAGCGTAATGGGTTGACCACTATCCGCGGTATTCTGCGCTATAGCTAACCGCCTCGTGTAGGTTCGAATCCTACTCTCACAGCAAAACAGTCTAAATTGAAATGTGAAGTTTGCTTACTGCAAGCTATTAGTAAAAAGACTGCCTAATAACACTGTGAGGTGATGAAATTGGCAGCCATACCCTCTTGTCTCGGGGGTGAGGAATCAGGGATAAACGTAACGTAATGGGTTGACCACTATCCGCGGAAACTGCGTTACAGCTAACCGCCTCGTGTAGGTTCGAATCCTACTCTCACAGCAAAGCCATTGATGGATTAGGTTTCGTCAATGGCTTTTTTTTGACCTTGTCGAAAATCTTACCTTTAAGCCAAAATTCATTTTATGATACGGCTTTTCATTCTTTCTTTTTTCATTTTTTTCATTTTTGGATGCGAATTAGATACATCTAAGCCAATTCAAAAAGAACTTCCCAAAGGCTCGTTTCTAACTGTTTTAGGAATCGCTCAAGATGCCGGATTTCCTCAGGCAAACTGCCAAAAAGAATGTTGCGAAATTGTGTGGAAACATAAGCATGAACGAAATATGGTTTCTTGTATAGCTATTGTGGATTCAGACAGCCATCGTGGTTGGATGTTTGATGCGACACCTGATTTTAAAGATCAATTGTTTGACTTAGAAAATGTTTCAGGAAGCGAAAGAATTGATTTAGGAGGAATATTTTTGACGCATGCCCATATGGGACATTATACAGGATTAATGCATTTGGGAAGGGAAGCAATGGGCGCAAAAAATGTCCCCGTTTTTGCAATGCCAAGGATGAAGGATTATTTAGAAAATAATGGACCATGGAGTCAATTAGTCGATTTGAAAAATATAGAAATCCAGCGTTTGAAAAATGATTCGACGATTATCTTGAATGAAAACATTCAAGTAACACCGCTCCGAGTACCTCATCGAGATGAATTTTCGGAAACAGTGGGATATCGAATTCGAGGCAAAGAAAAAACGGCACTTTTTATTCCAGATATTGACAAATGGCATTTGTGGGAAAGAGATATTTTAGAAGAAATCCGCAAAGTAGATTACGCCTTTTTAGATGGATCTTTTTATCAAAATGGAGAGATAAAAGGGCGTGATATGAGCCAGATTCCGCACCCATTTTTAGAAGAAAGCATGGATCTATTTAAGGATCTACCAAAAGAAGAAAAGTCAAAAATCTATTTTATCCATTTCAATCACACGAATCCTGTTTTGCAAAAAGATAGTGAAGTTAAGAATCATATTTTGAAAATGGGTTATCAGATTGCCTATGAAGGTCAAGTAATACCCATGTAAAATTATCGATCTCTTGGTGGTTTTCTCTCATGCTTTCGCATTGCGCGATGAAAGACATTTTCTAATTTTAGTTCTTGTTCTTTGTTGCATACATCCTTTAACTCTAAATAATGTTTAATCATCAAACTTTCTATTTGCCCTTCTAAAGTACCAATTTCTTCAGCAAAATTATTTGCTTGACTTGTATCTGGGATTTCTCCTTTTAAAGCATTAAACATCTCTTTTTTCTTTTCATGAATTTGGTCAAGAACGTGGTGAGTTTGTTCAAAATGCTCTTGTCGTAGCAATTTTACTTCTTCATATTGTGCATCATCCAACTCTAGTTCTCTTTGAAATTGGCGATTAATGTGGTCGCGCTGCTCATGTGGATGAGGAGGTCTTCTGTGTGAAGAGAACCAAAGTGAAGCTAAAAAGGTAATATTTAAAAAGACTAAAAAAGTAATAATCCAATTTTTTCGTGTATTGTTAAAGTAGTCCATCCGCAATTAATTTTGGTTGAGATAATCCGTTTCTTGGTCTTGAAAACCAAAATCTGAAGCAATGGATTCGATTAAAGAATCTTGGCTTGTTTCAGTCTTTAAATTATCGGTAATAGCGATGATGTTTATGGTCAAAAGCAAAACCATCATAGACCAACTCAATACATTTGAAAACTGCAATGTTTTCTTGGCGTTGATTTGGCGGTCTTTTTCCAATTGAGCTTTGATTCTGGTAAAAAGGAATGGATTGCCATCCACTCTTTTAATATTCTCCAACGCACCAAGTGTTTTTTGGACTTCGTTCTCAATGTTTAGGTCTGTTTTCATATTTTAAATCATTTGATTTTTATAATAATCGAATAGCTGTTTTTTCAAGTTCCTTTTAGCTCGAAATAAAAGCGATTCAATAGCAGAGACACTTAGTTCCATTATTTCGCAAATTTCTTTATGATTCATGCCTTCTACTTTGTGAAGCGTAAAAGCAATTCGTTGGTTTTTAGGTAATTCACCGATTGTTTGAAATAGAACTTTTGCACGTTCTTTATTTTCTAGCTGAACACCAGGGTGATTGAAATTATCTTCAATCGCTTTTGCTTGTTTGTCTTCCAGCCCAATTAAAGATTGAAAAAAAGCCATCCGTTTATGTCGTTTTCGACTTCTGATTTTTTCCAAAGATTTCGTTACGGCAATTCGATACACCCAAGTCGAAAGTTTCGCCTCTCCGCGAAATTTTCCAACAGAACGAAACACTTCTACGAAAACTTCCTGAGTCAAATCTTCAGCATCCTGAACATTGGGCAAAAACCCCAAACATGTATTCAAGACTTTTTCCTGAAAGTCGTCTACAAGCATTCTGAATGCTTTTTCAGAACCCGATTGTAAAGCTTCTATAAGTTGTTTCTCGTCTTTCAAACAGGATTATTTAAAGATTTAGATGTCGAAATAAAGGATTCCTTGCGGTAGCGAAGAAAGTTTTTGAAAAAAATATTTGATAAGCGCAAGGTTTTTTAAATAAGGTCATCCAAAGAAACAAACATCACATTAAAATTAATTTATTTTGAAAGGAATCCAGAATCAAAATTTTCTTCCAAATTTGATTAATAAGTGCTTGGAAAATGATCGATTAGCACAACAAGAATTGTATGTTCAATTCAAGGATAAAATGTTTGTTTTGTGCCTTAGATATGCTAACTCGAGGGAAGATGCGGAGGATATTTTGCAAGACGGTTTCATAAAAGTTTTTCGAGACCTGAAGCAGTATAATGGATCAGGATGTTTTGAAGGTTGGGTCCGAAAAGTGATGGTCAATGTGGCATTGGAGCATATTCGAAAAGAAAAGAAGAAACCTTTCCAAACAGGATTAGAGCAAATTGAATTTAAGGCTAGTGAAGAAACGTCGTTTTTTGAAAAAGAAAACCAGGCGAAAGCGTTGATCCAGTTAATGCGAAAAATGCCGATTGGTTTTCGAACAGTTTTGAACCTTTATATTTTAGAAGGATACACGCATCCTGAAATTTCGGCTATATTAGGGATCTCTGTTGGGACTTCCAAATCTCAATTATTGCGTGCTAAGGGCTGTTTAAGAAAGCTTTTAAAAGACAGTCTTGTGGCATAATTTTCCTTTCGATAAGATTTTTTAAAATTTATTTTTTTGAAATGCAACCCTTAGAATAATTTATCCACCTTAAAAGGAAAATCAATATAATAAACCTAAACCCACCATCTCAGTTGGCGATATTCAGTTGACAATTCGTAGTTATCAAATGATAGAAGAATAAACATTTTGTCCGAACTTAAATCTGTGAATACTGAATACATAAGGAATGATACTTTATTAAACCTTCATTCCTAACTCAAATAATTTTCAGTCAAGTAACAAGCGGTAATCTCAAAATCTTAAAACGTAATTTTTCCATTATGAATAGAGCCTGTTAACTCAAAATCGCACAAGGTTGGTGTTCTCAAATTTTATTTTTTTAGCCTTTGAACTAGTATTCAAAGACAATTAAGGAGGTATGTGTCTGAAAAAATGGGGTAGTTCAATTATGCTTCAATTGAAACAACAGCCTTGTGTCCAATAGCTTTTTGGGCTTAGCGATTCTATTCAAACAAAACTCAGTGACATGAAAAGAAGCCGAAATTTCGCACTCACGACTTGGTTAGTACTTGTTTTAGTAGCTTGTATCGCCTCTTTACCGATCCAAATGAATGCCCAGAAAACAACGCAATTCCGAACTAATGGGAAGACTTTTGAACACAAAATAAGATCGCATTCTAATGCGGGAAATGACTGTACCGCCCAAGCTTTCCGAACAATTGATGGCACTTGTAATAATCTTTCGACTCCCGACAGATCAGAATGGGGTGCTTCAGATGTACAATTAAGAAGAGAAATAGCAACCGATTATGGATTTCCAGATCCATACAATGACATGGCTGGACAAGATCGACCTTCCCCAAGAGCGATTTCTAATTTGATGTCGAATCAACCTTTTGATGTATTGAGTAAATATAATTTGAGCTCGTTTGTCTTTACTTGGGGACAATTTTTGGATCATGATATTACCCTTACACCGGAAGGACATACAGAGTATTATCCAGTTGAATTACCAGCAAATGAAACACTATTTACAGACGATATTCCTTTTTTCCGTTCTGCAATTCATGATGGAACAGGTGTCGATAATGAGCGCGAACAAACGAATTTGATTACTTCATGGATTGATGCTTCAAATGTTTATGGTTCGGAAGAAACTAGAGCAGATTGGTTGCGAACGTTCAATGATGGGAAATTGAAAACTTCAAAGGGTAATTTGTTGCCTTTTAATACAATTGATGGAGATTATGATAGTGACATTGATTCAAATGCTCCAAGTATGGCAGGTGATAATGGAGGTGTTACTAAAACATTTGTAGCAGGTGATATTCGAGCAGGAGAGCAACCAGGGTTGACAAGTTTACATACATTATTTGTGAGAGAGCACAATCGAATTTGCAATCAACTAAAGTCTCAGGGGATAAATGATGATGAGGAAATGTATCAACTTGCAAGAAAGCGAGTTGGTGCAATGATTCAAGCGATTACTTACCAAGAATTTTTGCCAGCATTGGGTATTGATATTTCCAATTACCAAGGTTATAGACCAAATGTAAAACCAGACATTTCAAATTTTTTCGCAACGGCTGCCTATCGTTTAGGACATACAATGGTGACGAACGAATTGCTATTGAGAGATGATGATTGCAAAGCAGTTGGGGAAGGAAAGGTTTCATTAATTGATGGATTTTTTAATCCTGAAATCATACGAGATAATAATATTTCGCCAATTCTGAAAGGCTTGTCTATGCAAGTTCAGCAAGAAGTGGATGTTTATATTATTGATAATTTACGGAATTTTCTTTTTGCCGTTCCTGGAGTTGGGACCTTTGGTTTGGACTTAGCATCATTGAATATTCAAAGAGGTCGTGACCACGGATTGTACGATTATAATGCTGTTCGGGAGCATTATTTAGGTCAATCAGCTCAAAACTTTGGAGAAATTACAAATGACCCGTTGGTAAGAAGTAATCTTCAAAATATTTATGCGGGAGATATTAATAACATTGATCCATGGGTTGGTCTTTTGGCTGAGCGACCATTAAATGGAAAATCAGTTGGACGAACTTTACATGCGATTTTGAAAAAACAATTTGAATCGCTTCGAGATGGTGATTTCTTTTATTATGAAAATGATCCATTTTTCAATAATCAAACGGTTAATCAAATTGAAGACACTCGACTTTCTGAAATTATGGAGAGAAATACCAATTTGAAAAAATTGAATAGAGATGTGTTTAGAGCAGATGATTGCAGAAATGGAAATCCACCAAATGGAGGTGGCGGAGGAGGTGGAAGACCAGGCGGTGGCGGTGGTGGACGTGGCAATGGTGGCGGTGGTAATATAGTCATTGAAGATCCAGGGATAATTAATTCTGAAATATTTATTGACGGTATTTTGAGTGTATACCCAAATCCGACACAGGATTATGTTCAGATTTCAATTTCAGAAATAGATATGACTTCCATTAACTTGAAAGTTTTGAATTCAAATGGACAAATAGTCTATCAGGAAAATCAAAATAATGTCTTTGATGCGTATCACAAAGAATTAGAATTATCACATTTACCGACGGGTGTTTATATAATTAGCATGCAAACAAATCAGCGTGTTTATGCCCAAAAACTAGTAATCGAATAAACTGTTTTTGTGTTGCCATCTCTAAGGTTTTAAACTCTGCGAACCTAAGTTCGCAGAGTTTTTCAATTAGAATTTTAAGTCTTTAATCAACAACTGCATATAGCTTTTCTCACGCCAATTATTTTCCTCGATTTTATAACAAATGTGAAATGGCTTTTTAGCCTTAACTTTCTCGAATTCATTTCCTCTTTTGAAGGCGATACCATAATAATTTTCTGAGTTTTTTTGCTTGATCGCCAATTTTAAGTGATCACCATGAATTAGTTTTGAATAACCGATATCTTCCACATTTTTTGTTGCAAAAATTGGGCTTCTATTACCTGGTCCAAAGGGTGCAAACTGTTTCAATATATTCCAAAAAGCAGGTGTGATTTCTTTCAAATCTAAAATTCCAGAAATGCCTACTTCTGAAATTAATTGTGATACTGACAGATTATTGGCTGCGATCATTTCAAACCGTTGAGTAAAAGCATCTAAATTTTCAAGTTCTAAAGACAAGCCAGCTGCGTGCGTATGACCTCCAAAATTTTCTAATAAATCAGCACATTCCTGAATTGCGTGATGAATATTAAATCCTCGAATTGAGCGAGCTGATCCGACGACAAGCCCATTCGATTCCGTCAAAATAATTGCAGGTCTATTAAAGTGTTCAGCTACTCTTGAGGCAGCAATCCCGATCACTCCTTTGTGCCAATGTGGTTGAAAGAGAACGATGCTTTTTTGATTTTCCCAGTTAGGGTCTTGTTTAAAAAGTATTTTAGCTTCCTCTCCAATTAAAAGGTCTAACTCTTTCCTTTTTTCATTTCGTCGTTTTAGCGTTCTAGCATTGTCATAAGCGACATATTTATTTTCAGATAGCATCAGGTGTACAGCCGTATGAGCATCTGCAAGTCTTCCTGCCGCATTTATTAACGGACCAAGACCGAAAACAAGGTCATTAATACTGAGTGGCGTTTTTCGACCGCTTTCATGGATCAATGCCTGGAGTCCAACTTTATTAGTCGTATTTAGTTGCTGAAGTCCGTAATGTGCTAGGATTCGATTTTCATCAATCATAGGGACAATATCACAAGCAATACTTATAGCTACTAAGTCCAGCGATTCCCAGAGTTTTTTGGTAGGTAATTCATTTTTTTCAATAAAAGCTTGAACCAATTTGAACGCTATCCCACATCCACTTAATTCTTTAAACGGATATTCGCAATCAGCTCTTTTAGGGTCTAAAACAGCCACGGCATTTGGTAGCTTTTCTTTGGGTAAGTGATGATCACAGATAATAAAATCAATACCTAGATTTTTGGCAGTTTTAACTTGATTCGTTGCAGTAATGCCACAATCAATGGCAATGATTAAGCTTATTCCATTTTGTTTGGCGTAGTCTATTCCTGCGAAACTTATTCCATAACCTTCTTTGTATCTATCTGGAATATAATAATCAATATCATGTAAATATTTGACGAAAAAATTATACATAAGCGCAACAGAAGTCGTTCCATCTACATCATAATCCCCATATAGCAATACTTTTTCCTTGTTGAGAATGGCAGCCTCAATTCGCTCTAAAGCAATACTCATGTCTTTCATTAAAAAAGGATCGTGTAGATAAGCTAAATTTGGGCGGAAGAAACGTCGAGCGTCATCATACGTTTTGATGTTTCTTTGAACTAATAGTTGGCAAAAAATGGGATGGATTTTTAGTTCCTTTTGAAGGGTTTTTACCTCTTCCAGGTCAGTTGGAATTGGTTTCCAAATTTTTTTCATAATAATAGAGATTTGCGTGTTTTATTACGTGTTTAGCTATGAAATTAATAAAAAATCAAAAGTTCATGAAATATTTTTGCAAAAAATCCAATTTGTAAGGAAATGGAATATGAAATAGCTTTTTAAGATAAAATAATTCACCTCTTGACTCACTCAGTGATTTTGGCGGGAAAACCAAATTTTAATAATGGTCAAAAAACTACTAACAGCTTGTCTCTTTTTATTTAGTTCCCATTTGTTATTCTCTCAGTCAGAAATAACGATTAGCGGATCAGTCATGGATAATGAAAGTGGCGAAACCTTAATAGGCGCAACGGTCAGTATCCCTTTTTTATTAATAGGGACAACTACCAATGAGTATGGATTTTATTCGATTACTATTCCGGGTGGAGAGGATGAAGTAACCATCGATTTTAGTTATGTTGGATTTCAATCACAGGCTCAAAAAATCATCCCAAAAGCCAACCTAACGTTGAATGTTGAATTGAGCACTGGTGTCGACTTAGAAGAAGTCGTTATTCAAGCGAATTCTTATAGAGAGGAACTTAACTCAACAGAAATGAGTGTTGAAAAAATAACCACTCAAGAAGTCAAAGTGATTCCAGCCTTGCTCGGTGAAACGGATATTTTAAAAACGATCCAGCTAAAACCAGGTATCCCTTCTGGGGGAGAAGGAACAACTGGGTTGTTTGTTAGAGGTGGAGGAAGTGATCAAAACTTAATCGTTTTGGATGAGGCAATTGTTTATAATGCGAATCATCTATTTGGTTTTTTTAGCACATTTAATACGGATGCGATTAAGGATCTAAAAGTATATAAAGGAGGTTTTCCTGCACAGTATGGCGGCCGACTTTCGTCTGTTATAGATGTAAGAATGAAAGAGGGAAATAATCGAAAATTTTCAGGTGCGGGTGGTTTGGGTTTGATTACTTCAAGATTAACCTTAGAAGGACCTATTCAAAAAGAAAAATCCTCATTTATGGTTTCGGGTCGTCGGACCTATGTGGACATTTTTACGCGGGTCATTAATAAAAGAAATGAAGACGACCCAGACTATAATCCAATTCCTGATTATTTTTTTTATGATTTGAACACAAAAGCCAATTACCAATTTGGTGAAAAGGATAAATTGTATTTAAGTGGATATTTTGGAAGAGATAAATTCGGGTTTGATGGTGATTTTTTTGACTTTAAATTTGATTGGGGAAACGCCACAGGTACAGCACGATGGAATCACGTGTTTTCACCAAAGCTATTTTCAAATACAACGTTTACCTATTCAGATTATCAATATAATATCGTAACCAAAATTACTGGTTTCTCTTTCGAAGTTGGCTCAAATGTCAGAGATGCGAACCTGAAAACTGATTTTTATTACGCACCTAATAATCAGCATATATTGAGGTTTGGAGGAGGCTTGACCTATCATCGGTTTGGGGTAGGTCGATTGAAAGCAGGAAGCGATGATGGAACTGTTTCCTTTTCAGCAGGGCAGAATTTTGATGGACTTCAGTTTGGGGTATATTTCGCCGATGAATTTGAAGTCAATGACCGTTTTAAAATTAATACAGGACTTCGATTATCAGGTTTTGCGAATGATGGCAATTGGCATTTTCGCCCTGAACCTCGAATTTCAGCCAAATATTCAGTTAGTGAGCGGCTTACTTTAAAAGGTAGTTATGCTCGTATGCATCAATACGTTCATTTAGTTTCCACCTCCGGAATTGCCCTCCCAACAGATATTTGGTACCCTTCTACCGAAAGAATTAAACCGCAAAATTCTGATCAAATTGCTATCGGCGGTTCGTTTCTTTTAGGCAATGATATTTTTATTACCAATGAATATTATTTCAAATATTTAAGCAATCAAGTAGGCTTCGTTGATTGGGCAGATTTATTTGCAAATGACCAATTAGAAGAAACATTCGCCATTGGAAAAGGCTATGGTTATGGATTAGAATTGGGTATTGAAAAAAAATCTGGGAAATTGAAAGGCTGGATTGGTTATACACTCGCACTGATCAAAAGAGGGAAATTTGAGACTATAAAAAATCAAGTTTTTACAAGTGGGCCGGATGATTATTTTTTACCTCGATATGACCGGAGGCATGACTTTTCTTTGGTCGCCATGTACGAATTGAGTCGAAGGTTTACACTTTCAGCAACTGTTATTTATGGTTCGGGAGATAAAGCCTGGGTACCAGTTGGCCGATTTGCTTTTCAAGATGTTCAAGGGCTTCCATTGGAGTTTATTGTTCCTGATTATGGAGAGCAAAGAAACAATATTCGCTTACCCTATTTTCAAAGAACTGATTTTGGTGTTATTTATAAATTATTTCCCAAATGGGGTGAAAGTGATTTAACCTTGAGTTTTTTCAATGTGACCAATCGCCGAAATGCGTTTTTTGTTTACTTGGAACCGGAATACGAAACGCAAGAGCTACCCGCTGGTGGAGAAGGAGATGTGCCGGTTGGTGTAAAAGCCAAGCAAGTTTCTTTATTTCCGATTTTGGGGTCATTAACGTGGAATTTTAAATTTTAAAAAACTGAAAAATGAAATCCTTTAAATATATTTTTTGTGTAGTTTTTACATTGTTAATTTTATGGTCATGTGGAGGGCTTGAAAAAGAAATAGAATTGGAATTACCTATTTATGAGCCGAAATTAATCGTCGAATGTTACCTTGAGCCAGGTCAGCCCTTTACTGCACTTTTGACAAAAAGTGAAGCTTATTTTGATCCTTTTAATTTTGAAACGACTTCTGAGTTTTTACAAATTTTAGAAGAGAATGCCGAAGTGAAAATCAAATATAATGGAGAGGAAGTTATCTTAGAAAATAGTCTAACATTCAATCCTTTGACAGGAAAAGTCTTTAATTATGCCAATTCACAAATTGTTCCTGAGGATTTTGAAAGTGATTTTGAATTAGAGATTTTGACGACGGATGGGAAAATAGTGACTGGAATGACAAAAATTCAACCGAATATCCCTATTGACAGCATAGTCGTTGAGTTTGATGATAATAAAGATAGAGATTCCCTTGCCCGAACTTTGGTGTATTTCCAAGATGATTTAAGTACTTCTAATTATTATCGAAGAATTATTCATTTTGGGTCTTTAGAAAACGAACCCGAATTTTACTTTCAGACAGATGATGATTTTGTGGAAGACGGAACAGTCGTTTTCGGTTCAGGCTTTGACTATGAGGAGGGAGACACTATTTTTAATACTGTTTTTCATATTTCGCAAGCTTATTTTTCCTTTTTAGAAAGTATCGATGGTGCGGTAGATGCCAATGGAAATCCTTTTGCCCAACCCGGTGCCATTTTATCCAATTTAGAAGGAGATGAAAATGCTTTGGGGATATTTACTGGGCTAACTTATTCACGAGAAAGGACGATTATTGAGAGATAATGCTATCCTTCTTTACCAGGTTTTAATTGCGCTCCCCTCATTTACCCATTCGCTCCATTGACGATTATAGGTATGTACCTTTTTCACAGTGATATCATTTTTATTGACAACTTCATTGCCTTGGTTTACCCATTCGAAAATGCTTCCATAAAGATTATGGACATTTGTGAAACCATTTTTCTGTAATTGCTCGCCAATCTTTTCACTACGATATCCGATGGAACAATACAATACGATTTTTGAGTTTTTGGGAATATCTTTCAATTTTTTCTTGTCAAAGTTCCAATACCCTAAGTATTGAGCATTTGGAATATGGCTGACTTCAAATTCTTCTTTTGAACGAGTATCGAAAATGTAAACATCATTCAATTCCTTTTTCAGGCTAGGTACGCTAATCGTTGGAATTGTAAAATTGATCGTTTTTTCGACTTCTTTATCAAAAGCCTCATTTTCACAGGTTGCTCTATCAACAGGAATGGTTTTATTCTGAGCACATGCCGAAAGCATAGAATATAAAGTAAAGAAGAAAATCCAAATCTTTTTCATAGTCAATTATTAAAGTTGTTCTGGCCCATTACCAACCCAATCTGGGATATAAATATTGTTTTCACAAAGTGGCGCTAATTCACTATCTATAAACGGACGAACCTCATGTACTATATCTTCAGGGTATAAAAGATGTAAATTTGGTCCTGCATCCAAACTGAAATAAATAGGATTTTTTGTCTCTTGCCGATAGTCCCTCAATAATTCGATCATTTTCAAAGTATTGGGGCGCATTAAAATATAAGACGGATTAGAAGCCATCATTAAAGCATGAAGGGTCAAAGCTTCGTTTTCTGTGATTTGACCAAACGTTTCCAAATCTCCGGCTTTCAATGCTGGCAATAAACGACTCATTCTTTCATTTGCTTGTTCATAACGTGGTTTTGCAAAAGCATTTCCTTCCATTAGCGCATGGCCTGCTCGGCTTGAGACGCTTTTTTCGGCAAAACTTGCAATTAAAATATCATCATGGAATCCTTGAAAAACTTCATGAATATTTTCTTGGTAAGGAATAGCAAAAAGGTCAGAGGAGCCTTGAATATCTTTACTTTCTCCCCAAACTGCCATGCCTGGATAAATAGAACGACAAGCACTTCCGGAACCTAGTCTGGCGATATATGAGGCTTTTTTATCAAATTCGGAATCCTCACTTAAAGACTCAAATAATTCATCTTCTAATGAACACAAACACAAGGACAACGCACTCATACTTGAAGCAGACGAAGCAATGCCTGCCGAATGAGGAAAAGAATTTTTACTTTTTATAGTGAGCTCTAATTGGTTTAAAAATGGGAAAATATCAGTTAGGCTTTCTAGAAATTTTTGGATCTTATTTTTGAAGACCTCATTTTGCTCTTCATGGAAATAAAAATCCAAAACGATGCCTTCTTCTGAATTTGTTTTGGGTTTATATTCCAATAATGTATGAGTAAATGCACTTTCCAAAGTAAAGCTAATCGAAGGGTTTCTAGGCAGTTGAACTCCATATTTCCCCCAATATTTAATAATCGCTAAATTAGATGGGCTTTTCCATGAAAAACTTCCTCCTTCAATATTTGTTGGGTCAATGGTGAGCTTTGGATTCTTGTAGTCTAGCATAATAGTCTATGATTCTTTGAAAATTTCGTGATTTTAGAAAAATGAAAATCACGAAATTTTTCACAGAAGTGAAATTTTAAGTACGCAAAGTTATTAAAATTGCCATTTCAACACCGTTTTAAAAAATTGGTTTCCAAAGTCTGACTATCTTCGCCTAAGAAGAATGAAAATTCAAACCAATGTCCAAACAATTGTATGATAATCACGGAAGAGTAGTCAATTATCTGCGACTTGCAGTTACTGACCGATGTAATTTGAGATGCTTCTATTGTATGCCGGAAGAGGGGATCAATTATGTTCCGAAAAAAGAGTTGATGACTTATGAAGAGATGGAACGAATTATTCAAATTTTGGTAAAAATGGGTATCGAAAAAATTCGAATTACAGGAGGAGAGCCATTTGTTCGGAAAAACATGATGGATTTTTTGAGGACATTAAAAAGCATTGAAGGGCTCAAAAAAATAAATATAACGACCAACGGTACTTTGACAGCGCCATTGATTCCTGAATTGAAAAAGATGGGTATCAATTCAGTTAACTTGAGTTTGGATACTCTTGATAAAGATCGATTTTTTGAAATAACTCGACGTGATGAATTAGAAAAAGTGATGCACACTTTTGAGGAATTAATTCGATATGAAATACCAACCAAAATCAATATGGTTGTCATGGAAGGGAAGAATGAGGCGGACATTATCGAAATGGCGAAATTGACAAAAGACTACCCCGTCGGTGTTCGTTATATAGAAGAAATGCCTTTCAACGGTGCAGGCTCAAATCATCAACAATTAAAATGGAATCATCGACGTATTTTGAAAGAATTAAAAAATAGTTTTCCTGATATTCAAAAAATTCCTGATCCACCATTTTCGACATCTCATAATTATCAAATTCCAAATCATAAAGGTCAAGTAGGGATTATTGCCGCATACAGTCGCACTTTTTGCGGGACTTGTAATCGAATTCGCCTGACGCCACAAGGGATGTTAAAAACCTGTCTTTATGATGATGGCATCTTTAATATTAAGAACTTATTGAGAAACGGAGCAACGGAAGCGCAAATGGAAACGGCGTTTTTAGATGCTTTTCAAAATCGAGCGAAAGATGGGTTTGAGGCAGAAGGACGACGAAAGTTTGGGATTCCGGTTTCGGAGAGTATGGCCACGATTGGGGGATAAAATCTTAATAAAAAACCAAAAATATATTTTGATTACGGTTAAAGAAGCTTCAGAAATAGTTTTAAATAATGTTCAAGATTTTGGAATTGAAGAAGTTTCCCTTGAACAATCAATTAATAGGGTCTTAAAAGAAAATCTCTACGCTGAGCGAGATTTCCCTCCTTTTACAAGGGTCTCTATGGACGGTATCGCCATTCAATTCGAAACCTTCGAAAAAGGGCAAAGAATATTTTTGATTGAAGGGTTGCAAGCCGCTGGTTCTCCACAAAAAACTCTAGAAAACAAGGCAAATTGTTTAGAGGTTATGACAGGTGCAGTGTTGCCAAACAATACGGATACAGTTATTCGCTATGAAGATGTAGAAATTAAAAATGGAAAGGCAAGAATTAATATTGACGATGTCCGACTCACTCAAAATGCGCATCAAAAAGGAAGTGATAGAAAAGCAGGTGATATCTTAGTGAAATCTGGAAATATCATTTCGCCTGCCGAAATCGGAGTTGCGGCGACCATCGGGAAAACACATTTGAAAGTAGCGAAAACGCCTAAAGTGGTTATCATTTCCACAGGAGATGAGTTGGTTGAAATTTCCGAAAATCCATTACCCCATCAAATCCGAAAATCAAATGTTCATAATCTTTGGGCAACTTTTTTAAGATGGGGCATTTATGCTGAAAAGAAGCATTTAAATGATGAAAAAGAGGAGATTCGAAAAGGGTTAAAAGATTGTTTGGAAAACTTTGATGTGATTGTAATGAGTGGTGGAGTGTCGAAGGGGAAATTTGATTTTATTCCTGAAATTTTGGAAGAATTAAAGGTTCAAAAATTATTTCATCGAGTTCGGCAAAGACCAGGTAAACCTTTTTGGTTTGGACGTTCACCGAATGACACTATAGTTTTCGCCTTTCCGGGAAATCCTGCTTCAACTTTTATGTGCGCAAATCGGTATTTTCGACCTTGGTTAAGATCAAGTTTAGGGTTAGAATCTTTTGAATATCAATGTGCAGTCTTGGAACAGAATTTTGAATTTAAACCTGATTTGACTTATTTCTTACAAGTAAAAATTACGTATCAAAAAGATGGTCGAATTTCGGCAAAACCAATCATGGGAAAAGGTTCGGGAGATTTGGCGAATTTGGCAGATGCAGATGGTTTTATGGAATTGCCAAAAGGACAAAATAGTTTTAAAAAAGGAGATGCTTATCCTGTGATAATTTATAGATAAATGGAAAAAAAATTCACACATTTAGATGCTTCTGGAAATCCATCAATGGTGGATGTTGGCGGAAAAAAAACGACGAGAAGAACTGCTAAAGCACGAAGCATTTTGATTTTGGATGATGAAATCTTAAGTCATTTTGAGGGAGACGACATTCAAACGAAGAAAGGACCTGTTTTTCAAACGGCTATCATCGCAGGGGTTATGGCTGCCAAAAAAACGGGAGACTTGATTCCTTTATGCCACCCGATAGGGATGGAAAATTGTCAAATTGATATTCATATAAATAGTGACAAAGAAGTTGTCATTGAGTGTTTGGCAACTGTGACAGCGAAGACAGGGATTGAAATGGAAGCTTTGACGGGTGCGAGTGTGGCGGCTTTGACGATTTATGATATGTGTAAAGCTTTCTCGCATGATATTGTGATAAAAGAGACGAAGTTGATTCAAAAGACCGGAGGTAAAAAGGATTTCTTTAGTAACGAGTAAAGAATACCTTCATCATTTTACCGATAATCTTTTATTCTAATACGTCGTTATTTTCCTCAGCAATAGCTTGGCTATTCCTTCAGTAAATGCCTAATATTAGAACAAAAGCTTTATCTCCAAATGGCGAACTTATTCTTTGCTCGTTACTTAGAGAATGAAAATCAATGAAAAATCTATATGAAAAAGCATAAAAAACATGCAAATTTAACGCGCCCCAATTATGGTCAATTCGGAAGAAATGAGTGGGCGATTCTTGGAACACCTTGTGGGGTTATTCAAAAATTAGCGTATGATTTGACGAAAGAGCTTTCTGAAAAATGGAAAGTCGCCTATGTTGATGCGGATCATAAAAGTGCAGATGGAGAGTTAGAGAATGAAACGTCTAAAAATGCTATTTCTAATAATGCATTTTTAGAATATACAGACAAAATCACGCATCATCGATTTGAGTCAAATGCAGAAATGGATTCTTTTCAATATCGAACTTACTTTAATGAGTCAGACCTAGTTTTAGTGAATGGAAATCATTTTAAAGCTAAAAACCAAATCGTTGTTATTGACCCACGAAAGGAAGATTCTTTGAAAAGAAAATTGGATAGTTTGACAAATGTGCAATTGATTTTATTAACAGATAATGTGTCGGAACCTTTTGGTTTTTTGAAGGAGAATATTGAAGGGATTAATGAGATTCCTGTTGTTAGGTTATCTGATTTTCACGAGATTAAAGAATTTTTAGCGCATAAAATGGAAACAGCAATTCCACCATTATTTGGATTAGTTTTGGCAGGTGGAAAGAGTGAACGAATGGGTAGAGATAAAGGACAAATTGATTATCATGGAAAACCTCAACGGGAATATGTTCATGATTTGTTGACCCAATTTTGTGAAAAAACCTTCCTTTCTTTTCGAGACGACCAAGATGAAAAAACAGCTAATGATTTACCTATTTTGAAAGATAGTTTTTCAGGTCTAGGTCCTTTTGGGGCGATTCTTTCTGCCTTCCGTAAATATCCTAATCATGCTTGGCTGGTAGTCGCCTGTGATTTACCTTTATTGGATAAACGGACATTGAAATTTTTAACCGAAAATCGAAACACTTCGAATATAGCGACGGCTTTTCATAGTCCTGTCACTAATTTCCCAGAGCCGTTAATTACGATTTGGGAGCCCAAAAGTTATCCAGTATTATACCAATTTTTGGCGCAAGGTTATTCATGTCCAAGAAAAGTATTGATAAACTCAGCTATTCATTTATTGGAAATTCCGGATTCCCAAGCCATTAAAAACGTGAATACGCCAACGGAGTTTGAGGAAGTTAAGAACATTTTAATCGACGCTAATTTGTCAGATTGATACGGTTAGTTTATTGCCAATATTGCTGCTGCGAGGTCTTCTAATGCGTGACCTACTGATTTGAAAAGTGTAATTTCTTTTTTGTTGCTTCTGCCTGATCTTTCTTGTCGACAAAGACTAAAAAGATCACCTTTTATTTCCTCTTTTTGCAAAATTCCTTTTTGAATTGGAATAACAATATCCCCTGTTTCTTTAGTTGCGCCTGCCAAGATATCTACAAAAATTTCACTTTTTTGAATGACTTCATCGTCTGCTTCGCGCATATCAGGCTTGTAAGAACCAACTAAATCAATATGCTGTCCTTCTTTCAAATATTTTCCAAAAATCAATGGGTCTTTACTCAAGGTGGCACAAGAAATAATGTCAGCTTTTGGAATGTTTATTTCTAGATTTTCGACACCTTGGATGTCCATGTTTAAAAAAGATAATTCTTGAGAAAGTTGTTTGGCTTTTTCAAAATTTCGTCCCCAAATCATTACTTTTTTTATTGGTCGAATGGTGCAATGGGCTTGAATTAACTTTGGGGCAAGTGCTCCTGTGCCAACCATCAAAAGTGTTTCGGAATCTTTTCTAGACAAAAAGTCAGCAGCTAGAGCGGAAGCTGCGGCTGTACGTAATGTGGTTAAAGTTTTTGCATCCATTTGTGCAATTGGAACTCCGGTTTGAGCATTGAATAAAGTATAAATTCCTTGAATGGCGGGTAAATTATATTTTCCATTATTGGGAGAGACGAGGGCGATTTTCACACCTAGATGCTCCCCCGCTTTCCAGGCGGGCATTAATAAAAGAGTAGAATCGATACCTTCTGCAGGGTTTTCGACATTGTGATGGAGACGAGTGGGCACAGTATATTCTTCCTGAAAGGCTTGTCGTAAACATTCGATTAAAGTTTTAAAACTTAATCTCTCTTCGAGCATTTGAGCATCAAAAAAGGGTATCATATTTAAGAGTATGTTTGAATTTTGATTTTGGCGATTTTTCGTCAAATATCATTTTGCGCAGCGTTATTTTTCTTCTCAAATTGCCCGCATTTGACTGCGAAAAATGCTTCCTTCAATATAATTTTTCCTCAAAAAATCACTCAAACGCAAATTCCAAACATAATCTAAATTATTTCGAGGAACAATTATATAAAAGCACTACTCCACCAGCTTCGTTTTTCTCTGCGGTTTTCAAACAAAAAGTATTCATTTTTTCAGTATAAATTTGATTATCTAATGTTCCATCGAGGCGTTTGTAATGCGTCATTAAAACCCAAACACGACCCTTGTTTTTTAGGGCTTCAAAATCGCTTTCCCATAATTCATCATAAGGGTTTTTACCCTGAATGATTTCCAAATTAGCCAGCTCATATTTGTTCTTATAATACCCAAATTGTGCTTCTGAATGAAAATACAAATAAAGGACATCATTCGGTTGTTTTTCGGATTCAATATAGCTTAAAAGGGCTTTAATATTTTCAACTCGTTTTGGTTTTGCTATTTGATGTATGGCACTATTTAAGAAAGATTGGAGCAATAAAATACCACACAGAATTAATGTGATGGGGAAAGAAAACTTTGGAATAATTGGATCTAGTTTTTGATAAACAAATTCAAGCCCTTTTACTAAAAAAATAATGAAAGCAGGCGTGGCAAAAAGCATTAAACGAGGAATTGTGGAATATTTTTCAAAAGCGGAAGCTCCAAATGCAAATAGAATGGGTAAAAGTAATAGGAAATATTTTTTATCATTTTTCAAAAGCCCAAAAATAATTCCTAAAAATCCGAAAATTACTCCGAGTGTTTTAAAATGAATGTCTGTAGGGTTTGAGAAGAGATTAGTGAAACTATCGATATACCAAGACCAACTTTCTGCTTTCCAAAATGATAATGGCATATAGTATTGTGTATGATAATTTTGAAGAAAATCATTGGACAAATTTGGTCGAAGAAAAAAGAAGAAATAAAATAGGAAGCTGGCTATCCAAATACTGCCTGATAAAGTTAGGTTTTTGAATTGTGGAAAGTTTTTTTTGCCTAAAAAACTAAAAGTCAAAACTAAGCCTCCGCTTGCTAGAAAAAATATAGAAGGTTGAGAGAAATAAACTAAACTAGCGCCAATGAATGTCCAAACGAAAAATTCTTTTTGAGTATGTTCTTCATTTAAGACCTTAAGGAAAGCCCATGTAATTAATAATCCGATAAAGACGTCGATACCATATTGTTTAAAGGAAATCGAGTAAAATACCAAATGATTGTTGAGGATGAAAAAAGCTAAGGCAATGAGCCTGAAAGACGAATTGAAAAAGTATTGTATAATTTTATAAAAGACAAAAATAGAGGCTATGCCTGCGAGAAGTGGTATTAGTCGAAAGGAATATTCTTGGTCTCCTGCTACATTTACAATAGCTTTAGTGAGCCATAAAAATCCAAAGGGAGCAGCTTGATTAAATTCTAACACGCTCGTCAATTCAGGAAAGGAAAGATCATTGATATTTCTTGCCAAAAGTGCTTCGTCATGGTAAAATGAACGGCACACCAAATATTGATAGAGACGAATGAAAATGCCTAAACCAATCAAAATTTTGACACCAACCTTATAATTCAATTGCTTCATATTAGTAAAAATGAAGGGAAAGAAAAGACTTTTTGAAAAAAGAAATTAGTAAACTACTGATTTACAATAAAAAAAGGGACTTTTCATGTCGAAGAATTAGCTTTTTTGTTTACCTTTGCGCTCCTTTTTGAAAAAATCGCTTAACAGCATAAAAAATAAAGATCATGCAAACGGTAGCAATAAACGGAACATTAAGAGAGGCAACTGGAAAAGTATCTTCCAAAAGTGCAAGAAAAGAGGATTTGATTCCTTGTGTAATGTATGGAGGTGAAGAAAACGTACACTTCACTACCACTTTCAAAGATGTAAAAACTTTGATTTATACGCCTGATTTCAAAGTTGCAGAGATAACCGTAAATGGAGAAACGACTCGATGTATTTTGAAAGACATTCAATTTCATCCAGTAAAAGATTCAATTCGACATATTGATTTTTTAAAATTGGTAGATGGTAGACCGATTAAATTGGAGTTACCAGTTAAATTTATTGGTTCTTCTCCAGGGGTCAAAGTAGGAGGAAAGTTAATCCAAAGTCTTCGTAAGATTAAAGTTAAAACGACACCAGACAAAATGATTGATGCTTTGACACTAGATATTTCGGGTGTTGAATTAGGTCATGCTATTCGTGTAAGAGATCTTCAAGTAGAGGATGGCATTGAGATAATGAATCCTGGTGGAACACCAGTTGCTTCGGTAGAAATACCAAGAGCATTGCGTAGTGCAGATGCAGATGCAGAAGCAGAAGCAGAAGTAGCTACTACTGCTACAGAAGAGTAAAATCGTTCTAAAAAATATATTTTAAAAGCGGTGTGTGAGATATTGAATCTTTACACCGCTTTTCTATTTTAGACTATTCTCTAAGTTATGTCCAAGCTGACCATTACTACTATTCAATCTTCACTTTATTGGGAAGATATCGATGCGAATTTGAATATGTTTACGGAAAAACTGAGTCATTTCTCAGGTGAAACCGACTTGATCATTTTACCTGAAATGTTCACTACGGGATTTAGTATGGATACCGAAAATGTTTCAGAGACAATGGAGGGGAAGAGTGTAAATTGGATGCGAAGCCAAGCAAAAGATCATAATGCTGCTTTGATGGGAAGTTTGATAATTAAAGATAACGGCAAATGCTATAATCGCTTGGTGTGTATGTATCCCAGCGGAGAATATGTGACTTACGACAAAAGACATTTATTTACGCTTGCCAAAGAACATGAGTATTTTCAAGCAGGAAAGGAAAAGCTAGTTTTTGAATATAAGGGTTGGAAAATATGTCCATTGATTTGTTATGATTTACGCTTTCCTGTTTGGAGTCGGAATACAGAAGATTATGATTTATTAGTTTATATGGCAAATTGGCCAGCTACTCGAAATCACCATTGGAAAACACTCTTAATGGCACGAGCTATTGAGAATCAATCTTATTGTGTAGGCGTAAACCGAGTCGGAAAAGATAAAATGGATTTATATTATTCTGGCGATACTACGGTCATTGATTTTACAGGAAATCTAATTTACCAGGTCGCAAACACAGAAGATATCTTCACTACAACGCTCTCGAAAGAGAAGATGGATGCCTTTCGATCGAAACTGAATTTTTTGCCAGATAGAGACACTTTTGAAATAATGAAATAATGCTTTTGTAAAAGCATTATCCAATCAGTTCCAAAAATTCCTCTTCCGATAAAATTTGAACAGTCCCCAACGCATTTGCCTTTTTCAATTTGGAACCTGCCTTCTCCCCTGCCACCAAAATATTCAGGTTTGAACTTACCGCACTAATATTTTTTGCACCTGAATTTTCAGCTTTGGTTTGTGCTTCTTTTCTAGTCATTTTTAGGAGTTTGCCCGTGAATAAAATTGTTTTTCCAATCAAGGGCGCATCAGCTGAAATAACTTTCGGTTTGTCTTCTTCCGTTTGAGTGAGATTAACACCGAGTGATTCTATTTCTTTTAATAATTCAATATTTTGATCATTTTGAAAATAGGTTGTCACATTTTCTGCGACGGTGGGTCCGACATCTTTAATATTGGTAAAATCTTCTAATGACCAATCTTTCAAATCCAAAACATGATTGATTTCTGCCGCCAATAATTGTGAGACCTTTTTGCCTAAGTGGTGAATGCTTAAGCTATGTAAAAACCTTCGAATCGGATTCTTTTTCGCTTTGTCAATATTGATTTGTAATTTTTGAGCAGATCGTTCACCAAACCCTTCGAGTTGTGCAATTTGTTCATAATCGAGGCGATAGATGTCGGCAATATTCTTCAACCAACCCATTTCATGAAAACGTTTGACCATAGATTCTCCAAAGCCGTCAATATTCATAGCAGGTTTTGAAACATGAAAAATCATGCGTTGTAAAACTTGTGCTTCGCATCCGTCATAATTTGTACATCGCCAAGCTGCTTCGCCTTCTTCACGAACTAATTCCGTCTCACAAACGGGGCATTTTTTTGGAAACTCAATGGAAATTTCATTCCCGTCACGTAAATCTTCCATTGATTTTACGATGTATGGAATCACATCACCTGCTCGTTCAATCAAAACTGTATCACCTAACCTTAAATCTTTTGATGTAATAAAATCTTCATTATGTAAAGAAATCGAAGAAACCGTAACGCCTGCCAGAGCAACTGGTTCGACTTTCGCAACAGGTGTGATCGAACCGATTTTCCCAATTTGATATTCGACGTTTAGTAACTTCGTAGTAGCTTGTTTTGCTTTAAATTTAAAGGCAATCGCCCAACGCGGATGATGGCTTGTATAACCGCATCTTTCCTGAATTTCGAGGCTATTTACTTTTATAACCATTCCGTCAATTTCGTAAGAATAACCTTCGCGCTTTGCTTCCCATTCTTTACAAAAATCAACGACCTCGTCAATATTTTTGCAAACCTTCGTCTCCGTCTTTGGAATTTTAAAACCTAAATTTCCCAGCATTTCAATACCCTCATGATGAGTCGAAAATTTACTTAATACATCCTCTCCGTTCTCATTTGCGGCATATCCTAATTGATATACAAAAGCCTCAATATGCCGTTTGCCTGTTTCATTAGGATCCTTTGTTCGAAGACCACCAGCTGCCGTATTGCGAGGATTTGCAAAAAGTTGTAAACCTTCTTTTTCACGTTCTATATTCATTTTATCAAACCGGTCTCTGCGAATAACTGCCTCTCCTCGAAGCTCCACTTTTTGAATACCATATTTTGAAAAATTGGCACTCAGGGGTACGGATTTCATGGTTCGTGCATTTGGAGTCATTTCTTCACCTTTTGTTCCATTTCCTCTTGTTGCTGCACGAACCATTAGGTCATTTTCATAAACTAAAGCAATACTTCCACCATCAAATTTTGGTTCGACGACATATTCAATATCATCCGCTTCTGTAAGCATTGCAAATTCCTTAATACGCTTATCAAAATCATTTAAATCCTCAGCATTATATGAATTTGCCAAAGACAACATTGGTACTAAATGTTCGACAGAGTTAAATTCTTCCGTCAAATCATTCGACACTCTTTGAGTTGGCGAATCTGTTTTTTTCAAATCAGGATATTGCCCCTCTAAAGCCTCCAATCTTTTGAATAAAGTATCATATTCAAAATCACTAATTACAGGTTCACTTAATACATAATATCGCCATTCGTGATAGACGATGACTTTGCTTAATTCAGCAATTTGAGTCTCTGCAGCTTTTTTTGGAAGTGAATCGGTCGCTTTTATTAACTCCTTAGAGAGATTGAAAAGACTTCTTTGTTCTTCTTTTGAATACATATAATAAAGATGATTTTTAGAGCGCTAAAAAATAGATGTTTTTTAAATGCTGTTTGATGAAAGGGAAATCTATTTGTCCATAACAGCAATGCATTTCAATTCAATCGCAATTGGTGTCGGCAGCGAATCAATTCCAACTGTTGTCCGACATGGTTGGTTATCTTTAAAATATTCAGCGTATATGCGATTATAAGTATGAAAATCCCTTTTCATATCCGTCAAGAAAACGGTCACATCTACGAGGTCATTCCAACTTGCGCCACTATCTTCTAAAACTCGCTGCACATTTTGAAAAACAGAATGACATTGCGCTTCAAAACTGAATTCCATGTAATTTCCTGTTTTGCTTTGAGTCAAACCAGGGACACCATCTGTTTCTGGATCGCGTGGACCAATGCCTGAAAGAAATAAAAGATTGCCCACTTTTCGAGCATGAGGATATAATCCGACAGGCTTTGGGGCGGACTTAGCTTCAATTTTTTTTGATGAGGACATAAAGTAGAGATTTTAAAATGTAATTATTTTGGGTAAAAATACAAAAATTATAAATTTTATGTTAATATTTTGTGGTTTTCTTGAAAAGGATATTCTGCAATATATAACCCTTTCTACATTCGAATAATACCTACTTTTAAGCTTTCTTATTTTTTGAAAATCACAAGCCAAAATAACGATGAAAAAATTACTCCTTCTATCCTTTTTACTCCTTTCTTTCAACATTTTTGCACAATCCAATGAGGAAGAAAAGGCTGTTCAAGCCGTAATCGAAAAAATGTTCGATGCGATGCGTTCAGGTGACAGCACAAGTCTTCGCAATGTATTCCATCCTTCTGCCCGGTTGATGTCTACATATTATAAAGACGGAGCCTCCAAAATTCATGAAGGAAGCATCGACCGGTTTGTCGCTTCTGTAGGTACACCACATGATGAAATTTTTGACGAAAAAATATGGAGCTATGACATTCGAATTGATGGAAACTTGGCTTCCGTATGGACAGAATATTCCTTTTATCTTGGCAAAAATTTAAGGCATTGTGGAGTGAATGCTTTCCATCTATTTAAAAGTGATGAAGGTTGGATGATCACTCAAATCACAGATACTCGACGAAAAGAGAAATGTAAAACGGAGTAGACAATTTCAATTAAAATCTATTGTAAGTAAGTGCTAAAAGAATTTTTTCGGATTTTTAGACAATGAAATCTACTCAAGTTACTTTTGAGAAAAACCTTCAATATTATAAATTTTGCTTTTATGGCTTTTTGAAAAATCTCCGATTTTTCGAGCCATTTTTGATATTGTTTTTTCTAGAAAAAGGACTGACATTTCTCGAAATTGGTACATTGTATGCTATTCGCGAAATCGCGATCAATCTACTCGAAATACCAACCGGATTTGTTGCAGATGCTATGGGGCGTCGAAGAACAATGGCATTCTCTTTCCTTTTTTATATTTCTTCCTTTTTGCTTTTTTATCTGGTTAATTCTTTTGCTCTATTCGCAACTGCAATGATATTATTTGCCATTGGTGAAGCGTTTCGAAGTGGTATTCATAAGGCGATGATTTTCGAATATTTAGAAATCAATGGTTGGGCAAATCAGAAAGTTTATTATTATGGACATACTCGTTCTTGGTCTCAAATGGGTTCTGCAATTTCTTCGCTTTTAGCCGCATTTATCGTCTTCTACAATGGCGAATATCATTCTGTTTTTTTACTTTCAACGATACCTTATGTTTTGGATTTATTGCTCATTCTTTCCTATCCAAAGGTGTTAGATGGCAAAATAGTATCTTTTAAAAAAGGAGAATTAAAAAGCCAATTTCGAGTATTATGGCTATCATTTTGGCAAGCATTCAAAACACCTATCATTTTAAAAACGGTCAATAACCTTTCCCTTTACAGTGGCTTTTATAAAGCAGTCAAAGACTACCTTCAGCCCATTTTGCAAACTTTTGCTTTAGGGCTTCCAGTCTTTCTTTATTTGGAGGAAAAAGAACGAATTGCAATAGTAATTGGGGTAGTTTATTTTATCATTTTCATGTTGAATTCTATTGCCTCTCGAAATTCAGGAAGAGTCTCTGAATTATTCAAAAAACTACATTTACCTTTAAATTTTAGTCTTTTAACAGGATTGATTTTTGGAATCCTTTGTGGACTGTTTTTTTATTTAGGTTGGATGATTCTTCCGATCATTCTTTTTCTTTTCATTTTTTTGCTCGAAAACCTCAGAAAGCCAATGGGTGTTGCTTTTTTTGCTGACCGAATCGATTCCAAAATTTTGGCGAGTGGGCTTTCTGCACAATCACAAACCAAAACCATTTGGGCTTCTATCTTGGCCATTTTCCTAGGGTTTTTTATTGATAAATGGGGTGTCGGATTGGGATTGGCCATTTCGAGTGCGATAATGTTATTCATCATTCCTGTCTTTTGGCTAACGGAGGATAACCAGCCTTCTTAAGTTTTTTTTCAAAAAAATCCCTTTTTTTGTGTTATGATAATATCAGATATAATTGACGCAATATTGGAGTGGATGACCCCACTCGAAATTTTTGCAACAATTTTCACCCTCATCTGCGTTTGGTTGACGGTCAAAAGGAATATTTGGTGTTGGCCAATGGGTATTATTGGTGTATCAGCCTACTTTTTTGTATTCTTCGAAAATCAACTCTATGCCGATGCTGGGCTCCAAATAATTTTTCTCATTCAAAGTATTTATGGATGGTATTTTTGGGTTTATGGTAAAAATGAGGATATCGAAAATGTCCCGATTCGAAGACTTAAATTGACAGAACAAATATTGACGCTTTCATTTTGCGTTATTTTGATTTTTACAATTGGTTGGTTATCTGCGACTTTTACGGATACAGATGTGGCGTATTTAGATGCAATGGTGGCTTCAATTAGTTTGATTGCGAATTTACTATTGGCGCGAAAAATAATTGACAATTGGCCGCTTTGGATGTTTGTGGATGTCGTTTATGTTGGACTATTTATTTATAAAGAATTGTATTTAACAGCAGGCTTGTACGTCGTCTTTTTCTTTATGGCGACAACTGGTCTGATTCAATGGCGAAAAGAATGGCTCGCACAAGAGGCTTAGTTTTAGGCAAATTTATGCCTCCACACAAAGGGCATATTCATTTAATCGAAACAGCGGCAAAGCAAGTTGATGAACTCACCGTGATGGTTTGTAGTATAAAAAAGGAACCTATATTAGGAGCGTTTAGATATGCTTGGATGAAGTCTTTGTTTCCAAAATTAAGGGTTATTCATGTGACCGATGAAAATCCTCAATTTCCTGTGGAGCATCGATTTTTCTGGGAGATTTGGATAGATACGATTCGTCGAAATTGCCCGAATGGATTAGATTTCTTTTTTTCTTCGGAATTATATGGGGACGAGTTAGCCCAAAGGTTAAATATTGAACATATTTTAGTAGATCTAGAAAGAAAAGCAGTCCCCATTTCTGCTGCCAGAATTCGAAATGCACCTTATCAAAATTGGCAATTTATTCCTGAAGTCGTCAGACCATTTTATTTAAAACGGGTGGTCTTAACTGGGCCAGAATCTGTTGGTAAATCTGTTCTTGCCGAAAAATTAGGAGCCTATTTTAAGACTTCTTTTGTTGAAGAATATGGACGAGAATACTGTGAAAAAGTTGGAATGGATTTGACTCCAATAGATTTTGCTCATATTGCAGGAGGACAAATTTTGAAAGAGGATGAAGCTGCTTTGAAGGCTAATAAAGTTTTGATTTGTGATACGGATTTGATTGTGACACAAATTTGGGCGGAAATTATGTTACCAGAATGCCCGCTATGGATTACTGAAATGAGTCACCAAAGACATTATGATTTGTACTTTTTATTGAAGCCTGATATTCCATGGGTGAATGATGGAACAAGAGCTTTTGAGGAGATTCGACCTCGCCAGTTTGAACGATTAAAGGAAGAATTAGAAAGTAGAAATTTAAATTATGTCATTATCTCAGGTGATTTTGAAGAGCGTTTTCAAAAAGCAGTTTCCGAAATTGAAAAACTCTTAGTTGAGTAAAGATTAAGCTGTCCAAACGGGAAGTGATCCTTTCGCTGTTACTCAATTCGAATACCCATATTTTTCATCAAGAGCGTTGCATTAAAGCTTTCACTTACTCCTTTTTTGAGTTTATAGTCAAAAAATAATTTATCATCTTTTATTTCGACTTCCATTCTTAAATTTTCAATGGCTCCTTCTGATTGCACTTCCAAATTGCCTAACTCTAAGTCATGTGTCGCGATAATGCCTGATCCTTTACTTTTAATTAATTGTCTAATCAAAGCTTTTGAGCCCGTATGTCGATCATTCGAATTGGTTCCTTTCAATATTTCATCCAATAGAAAGAAAATATCACCCTCACTTTCAACTGCTTCAATAATGAACTTTAGCCGTTTTAATTCAGCATAAAAAGAAGAGGTACTCTCGTGCAAAGCATCTTGAGTTCGCATGCTTGAATAAACTTTTAATGAAGGCAAAGTCATTTCTTTAGCACAAACGGGAGCCCCACACATTGCCAAAACGATATTCAATCCTACTGTCCTCAAAAAAGTACTCTTACCCGCCATATTTGAGCCGGTGACTAATTTAATATGCCCTTTAGTGGGAATATCGATATTATTACAAATTCTTTTTTGAGCGGAAATTAAAGGATGCCCTAGTTCTTTTGCAATAACATCTGAATCATCTTGAATAGTTGGAAAGACCCAGTCTGGATTGTTATAGTATAAGGTCGAAAGACTTAGGACAGCTTCAAATTCTGCTAAAGAATCAAACCATTTTGGTAAGAATTCTTTTTGCTCTGCTTTCCATTTTTCGAGTTGCCAGATATATTTTAAATCCCATAAAGTGGCAATATTTAAAATCATAGCGAATGGATTGTACCGAACGTTTAATTGTCGAATTATATAGGAAAGTTGGTCAATTTTCTTTGAGGCAGGTTGTTCCTTTTTTAGAAAAACGGCTTTTAAATCAGCCAATTTCTTTGATTCAAAATCTTGTGTTTCAATATGGTTAATCAATCGAGCATAAAAAGACAAAATTTTCTCAGCATGAGTTGTTTGAGTATGAGTTTGATTAACTTGTTCGAAAGTTTTTTTCAAAAGCCATCCCGGTGGAATTAGAAACAAAATGGCAATTTGCCAGGGAATCCAAAATATCAAAGCGACAATACTCAAAACAGTCCAAATAGGTGCTGCCATAACAGCAAAACGATAAAGTGAATTATTTGAGACAAAAGGTGATTCTTCCAACCACTTTTTCAATAAATGAATATGTTGAATTTCATCTTCTATCGCGAGACCATAAGCTTGAAAATTTTGGCGCCAATCTAAGAGGTTTTTTAGTTCAGAAATGGATTTTTGCCGCGATAAAATTTCTTCTTGATCAGCTATGTTTTCCAAATATTGGGCAAGTCTTTCTTTTCCAATAACGGTTGAAGTTCGATTGGTGAATTGGAAAAATGAATACGCTCCAAACAAATCTAAATCAATAGAATTTGGATGATTTGGATTGGCGAATTCTTCTCCGTCTTTAAAATTAGAATAATCATCTTGTTGGGTTAATTCTTCAAAATGATTGATGAGCGAAAGAGAAGCATTATGTCTTTGAAGTCGTTGGATTTCGCGATGCCAAAAGACAAATTTTCCAAAAGCGAATAGAAAAAGGAGAATAGAAATAAGTCCAATTACAAAGCTGAATGTTGACCAAAGTAATATAATCAGTCCAGTCCCAACGAAAAAGGCAACTAATCGAATCAGAGAAAATTGCTGATATTTGGCTTCAAGTTGTTTTGCAATTTTTGCAAATTCTTCTCTTCTCTTTGAGTAAAGTTTTTCCAATTCATTCATGCGGCAAAAATACTTTTTTTAATATTTTTACCTTCTGATTTCCTATATATTCCTTTTATTTTGGGAGTGTTTTAAAACACATTAAAATGAAAAATAGACGTTTTCTTTTTCTGCTTTTTTTATTTGCTGTAATGAGCTGTGGAAAAGATAGTGATAATGTGATGGAAGAGGATCCAATTATGACGAGTTATTCTGCAACGTTCAGAACCATTGTTTGTGACCAAGAAATTGACATTGATTGTAACGCCGAAGATTCAAAAATAGCAGCTCCGAGTGTTCAGATCTTTCTTTTCGAATCTGTTCAAGCAAGAGATTTAGGTCAGCAAATCGTCACTGAAGGGGTAACGGATATTAATGGATATATAGGGTTTACTGGGTTAGAAGCAAAAGACTATTTTTATTTGGCGATTCACCCAGATCCTACAGTGGTAGAAGCCGCATTAATTCAACACCATATTCGGATTTCACCAAATACCCCTAGCCTAGTGGAAGAGGTGGTTTTTTCGAATTAACAAATATCACTTCAACCTTTCAATCAATCTTCCAGAAATTCTAAGGAAATCCATTTCGGTTATTATTCCTATTAGTTCATTATTAGAAACGACAGGCATACAACCTATTTTATTTTCGCGCATCAAACTTAAGGCATCAATAATTGTAGAACCTGGACTGATTGTAATAGGATTTTCTATCATCAAATCTTTCACTAAGATTTCTTTTTCATTGTTAAGCGAGCCTTTTTTTGTGAAATATCTCAACAATAGTCTAGAAGTTAATAGACCAACCAAGTTACCTTTTGAATCTTCAACAGGCATATATCGAATCTTTCGCCAATCCATCATCTCTGCCACAAATTCTATTAGATCATCTTTTTGGGCAGTAAATAAATCGGTGGTCATAAATTCTTCTACAGTCAGTTTCGCAGGATGGTATTCTGCAAGGTCACTAAGTTCAGGCATTGGCCAAGTATGAACTGGTTTTTCTCCCTCTTGATTCTTGATGATGGATGCGGTGAGCACTGTCATTGCTTCATCTGCAGTGACTTGCTTTTTCAATTCTGTGAAAGCACGCAGCTGCCAACGAGCACCATTCATATGCATTTTAGCTCTTTCTTCGATAATGCCTAGATATTTGTCAATGTCTTCTTTTTTAACTTTTTGAATTTCTAGTCCTTTTCGGGCAAGCGGTAAAAGCTCTTTTAGAACCAAGTCGCATACAGATATTTTCTTATCATTAATCCAATTGAAATTTGAGTCAATTCCAAACTGTGCAGATTTCAAAAAATTATCTTTCACATCTTCCCATTGTAGATTTTTTCGAATATCGCCATACTTGTTTTTCATTCCAACCATTGCTCCCAGCCAAAAAGCGGCATTGGCAACCTCATCCAAACTAGTCGGACCAGCGGGTAATACTCGATTTTCAATTCTGATATGTGGTTTCCCATTATCACTTACGCCATAACAAGGTCGATTCCAACGATAAATAGTAGAATTGTGAACTTGTAAAGAACGGAGCTTAGGTACTTTTCCATTTTGAATCAGCTCCAATGAGTCCTCTTCCACATCACCTGCCAGCAATACTCTAAACCTGGAAATATCTTCCTTATAAATTTCCAATATTGATTTTTCGAGCCATCCATTTCCAAAATTTACTCGAGGACTCCGTTCTCGCATGTGTTCATGGGTTGTTCGTGTATCTATCGATTGCTGGAAAAGAGCAATTCGTGATTCATGCCAAAGGCGTTTTCCGAAAACAATTGGTGAATTGGCGGAAATCGCAATACAAGGCGCTGCTAAGACTTGAGCGATATTATACATCTCCACAAATTCGCTAGGTGCTACTTGCAAATGAACTTGAAAGCTCGTATTACAAGCCTCTAAAAGCGGAGAATTATGCTTGATCAAAAGCTCGTCGATCCCTACTAATCGCAACTCGAAAGAAGACCCAAATAATTGTTTATTAATGGCTTCCATTAGTGCGAAATATCGCTTCTTGGGTGTGAGGTTATGCATACCCATATCGAATTTTCGAAGCGTTGGAAGGATTCCCGTTAAAATGAGTTTTGTATCTAGTTTGGCTAGCTTTTTTCTGATTTTGTTAAGTTTACCAGTGTTTTCGTTCTCTAATTTACTCAGGCAATCACCTTTAAATACATGAGGTGTCAAGTTAGTTTCTAAATTAAATTTGGCCAATTCTGTTTCCACCCATGGATATTCTTTCATTATTTCTAGAGCCTCCATCGCTATTGGTGCTGGTTTAAATGATTTTGCATCCACCAATGCCATCTCTTGTTCTGCACCGATTCGCGTTACATCACTTTCAAACCAGTCATTCTCAAGCATATATTCCAATGCTTTTACATCATTAAGTAGACTACGCATAAATTTTTGCATTTGCGCATCGTCTTTGACGAGGGATACTCTTTGTTCGCCCATTTTGGTTTTGTTGAATTGTTTCGGAAATTGCCTTTTTGAAGACTTTAGAGTATGTTTGGAATTTGCGTTTGTGTGATTTTTTGAGGAAATATTATTTTGAAGGAGACATTTTTCGCAGTCAAATGCGGGCAATTTGATGAGAAAAATAACGCTGTGCAAAATGCTATTTGCCGAAAAATCGCCAAAATCAAAATTCAAACATACTCTTAAAAGCCAATATAGAAATTTATTTATTACAATCGAATAATTTTACAGCGGTCTTACGTTTTAGGAATGCGGATAGAATAAACTTACATTCTTTGAGTTGGTTATTTTTTCATTTAAGGAAGTAGAAAACGCAGGCAGAGCTTCGCTCTAGCGAGTATTTTAACGAAATTAAATGAAAAAGGAAGCAGTCACAAATGAAACTTTATTTTGTCCGTGTTCCTTAGTGGTCAAAAGATAAATCATGAAAAAATCATACCTCTTAGTTTTAGTGGCGCTCTCTTTTCTTAGTTGTGACAAAGAGAGTAATCCATTGTTTCGAATTGTTTTTAATCCTGTTACTATTTCAGTTAGTCCGACAATGAGTGCATTTGAAGAACATTCTTTTTTGGTGTCTGTGAAAACTAACTTTAAAAATACCTTTGATGCAAATGGGATTAGTCCAGACAGTATTAAATATATCCGTCCGATTTCGGCTAGACTCACAACAATATTTGAGGGAGATTTAGATTTTGTTCGGGCGATGTCTATTCGAGTTTGTCCTATAGGTTCTTCCAATGTCAACAACTGTGGAATGGAAGCATTTTGGAGAGATCCTGTTCCTGATAATGTAAATTCACGTATTGATCTAGTAAATAGCAATATCAATGATATTCAAGATTTTGTTTTACATGAAGATGTAGAATTACAAATAGTTTTTGAGAGACTTTGGCGAAACCCAGATAGAATTTTTGACATTCAGGTGGGAGTGGAATTTGGAGTTTGGTAGATTTTATACCTTCTTAGACAAATTTCGTGGTCAAAGGAAAATTAAAGTAAAAGAGACCAACGGGATTCTTGCTTTAGGGATTAGGGAATAAATAAGATACCCAAATTTTGCACAGCTAATTTTTCTTCAGTTGAGGCAAAAAACACAGACATACCCAAAGGTATGGCGAGTATTTTTAACGAAAAATGAAGGTAAAAGAGCAAGTAAAATGGGTAGGTTATTTATTTCCTACTCCCTTAATTCTTCATTTGACTTTTAACCACGGGATGTGTCTAAGAATCATTTTATATTGTATTGTTTTGATTGAACATTATTTGAAATGTTAAAAAAGGCTTCGAAGAGACATTTTCGAAGCCCTTTTATTAAGTAACGAGAGCATAATAAAACGCACATCTGGACTCGTCCTTTTTGCCTCAAAAAAACTTTAAAAATGAGTCCGTAACAGGGTTATGCACTAATTTTTAAAATGTTTTTGAAACAAAAATCACTTCGTCAATTTTGTGCGTTTTATTAATCCCTCGTTACTTAATGGCATCCTAATAGCCCGTTAAAGTTTTATTATTGTAAAAAAGTCAGCCAACCTTTCTTAAGCTGAGGCGCTATTTTTGCATTGCTTCACATAAAAATGTCACCTTCTTTAACAAAATTCGTAGGCAATTAAAAAGATGAAGAGAAGCGTTGAATTATCTTTTTTGTTGACCATTATTACGGAATTTGGCAAAGAATTAAACATCTCTACAAATTATAGATTTTCATGAAAAAAATAATTTCCTTTTCATTTTTTTTACTCACAATAAGCTTGGCTTTTGGACAGCAATTAGATCCTGTAAAATGGAGTCAAAAGGTGTTGAAAATAAGTGACACAGATTACGATCTAGTTTTCACCGCCAATATTGAAGACGGCTGGTATGTATACTCCCAATATTTAGAAAGTGACGACGGTCCTATTCGGACTTCATTTAATTTTAATTCGAATGATAACTTAGAGTTTATTGGGAAAACCACAGAAACAGGAAACAAGAAAGAAGGCTTTGATGAAATGTTTGAGATGAATTTAGTGAAATTTGGAGGAGAAGTAACTTTTGTTCAGCGTATTAGAACAAAAACAAAACCCGCTGCTGTGTCTGGTTATTTGGAGTTTATGACCTGTGATAACGAGAGGTGTTTGCCTCCGATGGAAGTAAATTTCACATTAGATCTTAATTGATTTTATTAGGGGGAAACTTAAATCTTCCAAAAGCTTTCGATAACATTTTTTTAAATATTTTTCATTTCGATTATAACTTCGCAAATTCGTGCCGCGAAACGCCGAATAAGCTGCGTGCACAATGTCTAAAAATATATTTCATTATGAGGACTTTACTGATATTCGCCATATTATTGTTCAGTTTGCAAACCTCTTTTTCACAAAATTTGAATCCCGTAACCTGGGAATTCTCTTCAAAAAAGGTTGGTGAAAACGAGTATGATTTGACTTATACCGCCAATATCCAATCTGGCTGGTATGTTTATTCTCAATATTTAGAAGGGGATGATGGACCGATTCCAACCAGCTTCAATTATGAAGGAGGAGACCATTACGAAATGGCAGGAAAAAATATCGAATCAGAAGCTAACCGTAAGGAAGGGCATGATCCGATGTTTGATATGAATATTGTTAAGTATTCAAAAAAGGCAGTTTTTACTCAACGAGTCAAAATAAAAGATGCGTCTAAACCTATTACAGGTTATTTAGAATATATGACTTGTGATGATACTCGGTGTTTGCCTCCAAAAGAAGTTGATTATAGTTTTGATCTAAATATACAACCTGACGAATCAACGGGGGCGACCGAACCAACTAAAGAAGAAGCTTATTCAAATTCATCGCCAGCTGAGGAAGTTGTTGTATCAGAAATAGAGCCAGAAGAGTCGGATAATGGTGGTTTATTGAACCCTGTTAAATGGTCTTGGGAATCAAAGAAGGTAAATGAAGAAGAATTTGATTTAGTTTATACGGCTAAAATTCAAGATGGTTGGTATGTGTATACTCAATATATAGAAGGAGAAGATGGACCAATTCCAACGAGCTTTAATTATTTGAGTGACAATTTTGAGGCTGTAGGAGAAAATGAAGAGACCTCTGAGCATCGAAAAGAAGGTTTCGATAAAATGTTCGAGATGAATATTGTGAAATATTCAAAAGAGGTTTCATTTACACAGAGAGTAAAAGCAAAAGATATTTCTAAAGCGATTGAAGGTTATTTGGAATACATGACTTGTGACGATACTCGATGCTTGCCTCCAAAAGAGGTTGATTTTAGTTTTAATTTGAGTGGTGAAACAGTAGCGGAGGAAGTAGTTATTTCCAATAATTCAAATAAAAAATTTGATACGAAAGGAACTCCGCTTGATGCAAATTTTAATCATGATTTAGCTAAATCCGATTGTGGAACAGAAGAAGCACCTAAAGAGGAAAATGATAATAATTTCTGGTTGATTTTTCTATTAGGTTTTGGAGGTGGATTAGTTGCTTTATTGACTCCTTGTGTTTTTCCAATGATTCCGCTGACGGTTTCCTTTTTTACAAATAGTAGTAAAGATCGAGCTTCAGGAATTAGAAATGCTTTAACCTATGGTGCGTCTATTATTGTAATTTATGTGCTTTTAGGGATGTTGATTACCGGAATTTTTGGAGCAGATTCGCTAAATGTATTGTCAACAAATGCTTGGTTTAATATCTTTTTTGCAGTTCTTTTTATTGTTTTTGCATTTTCTTTTTTCGGATATTTTGAAATTACCTTACCAAGTTCATGGTCAAATAAAACCGACCAAGCTGCTGATAAAGGTGGTTTGATTGGGATATTTTTTATGGCATTTACCTTAAGTTTAGTTTCATTTTCTTGTACAGGGCCGATTATCGGAACTTTATTAGTTGAAACGGCGACAGGAGGTTCCGAAGCTGCTTTATTTGGTCGAATTCCATTAGGACCATTAGTTGGGATGTTTGGGTTTTCCGTTGCACTCGCTTTGCCATTTGGTCTTTTTGCAGCTTTTCCAAGCTGGTTAAATTCTTTACCAAAATCTGGTGGATGGATGACGAGTGTGAAGGTGACGTTAGGTTTTATTGAAATTGCATTAGCCTTGAAATTCCTTTCCATCGCAGATCTTACAATGGGCTGGAAAATCATGCCCTACGAAGCATTCGTCGGTTTGTGGGTTCTTTGTGCATTAGGCTTAGCAGCCTATTATATGGGATGGATAAGATTTCCACACGATGGGCCTGTAAAAAGTGTTTCCAATACTAAAAAAATATTAGCCGGATCGATGGTTGCTTTTGCCCTTTATTTGGCAAGTGGATTCCAATATAGTGATCGTTCAGAAACATTTGTCACACCAAATCTTTTAAGTGGATTAGCACCACCTGCTGGTCACAGTTTTATATATCCTAAAAAATGTCCATTGAATATCAACTGTTTCAAAGATTATTATGAAGGATTAGCCCATGCAAAAAAAGTAGGCAAGCCTATTTTATTAGATTTTACGGGGCACGGTTGTGTAAACTGTAGAAGAATGGAGGATCAAGTTTGGGGAGAAGCAGGCGTTTTTGAATTAATTCGCGATGATTATGTCTTAGTTTCTCTTTATGTGGATGAACGAAAGAAATTGGATGAAACATATATTTCACCTATTGATGGTCGTGAAAGAAGAAGTGTGGGACATCGATGGGCAGATTTTCAATTGGTTCATTTCAGTGCTCAAGCACAACCTTACTACATACTTTTAGATAATGATGAAACGGTACTGAATAAACCGAGAGCTTATACGCCTGACAAAGATGAATATCAGGCATTTCTCGAATGTGGTTTGGAGCGATTTGAGGATAAACAACGAAAAGTATTAGGTTCGAAATAAGAAATAACCTACCTATTTCACTTGTTACTCCCTAATAATCAAAAAAGCCCGATTGAAATTTTCAATCGGGCTTTTTTGATTAGGAAGAGCGTAAGGAACGCGGATAGAATAAGTTTACATTTTGTCCGGGTTCCTAATTCTCATCTAAAACAAAATTTTTAGAGGAGGCAAAAAAAATTAAGTTAATGCATAGAGCATTAAAACCGAATCCCCCGACTTAAACCAAGAAGCTTAACTAAAAGCTAGTTCATCTACTTTTACGTCATGCTTT
>JANSWP010000152.1 GCA_024743405.1 Bacteroidota bacterium | reverse complement strand
GAATTGCAGGACCGATGACACGACTACCTAGTTTCCCTTTCAAAACCCTAGTGAAAATTTGAGTTCCTTCGTTGAGTGTTTTAGGCATTTTATGCTTTAATGTGATTTTAATCAACCGCATGAATGGTGGATAATGAAAAGCATGTCGTTCCATTATTTCACGCGTGAAAAAAGCTGCATAATCATTGTCAAAAATCTCTCTCAAAACTGGATGGGTAATATTAAAGGCTTGTACAATTACCTTACCTCTCTTATGCTTTCGACCTGCGCGCCCAGCAACTTGTGTAATTAAATGAAAACCCCGTTCACTTGATCGAAAATCAGGAAATTGTAATAATTGATCTGCACTTAAGACGCCAACAATACCAACATTTTCAAAGTCTAATCCTTTGGTGACCATTTGGGTTCCAACCAAAATATCTATACGCTTTTCTTCAAAATCATTGATGATTTTTGCCGCTGCATTTTTTGAACGAACCGTATCATAATCCATTCGACCAATTTTAGCATTGGGCAAATAAATCTTCAATTCATCTTCAATTTTTTCAGTGCCAAATCCTTTTAAGCTCAAATCGATATCACCACAAGCAGGACAAGTTTTACGGATTTGGGAGGTATAGCCACAATAATGACATTGCAGATTATTTTTCCATTTATGATAAGTCAAACTAACATCACAATTTTTACATTCAGAATGCCAACCACAAGACTTACATTGAAGTGTAGGCGAGTAGCCTCGCCGATTTTGGAATAATATAGCTTGTTCACCGCGCTCTAGTGCAGCTTTTAATTCTTCTAATAAAACGGAAGTAAAATGCGATTGTAAAGTGCGTTTTTTCATTTCTTCTTTCGCATCTACGATTCGAATTTCAGGCATTTGAATTCCACCAAACCGATCAGGCATTTCGACCAAGCCATACTTTTTGTTTTTGGTGTTTTGGTAAGTTTCTAATGAGGGCGTGGCTGTCCCTAAAATCACTTTTGCACCATGTAAATAGGACATATATATCGCTGCGTCACGTCCATGATACCTTGGTGCGGGATCACTTTGCTTAAAAGAGGTGTCGTGTTCCTCGTCCACAATGACTAACCCCAAATTTTGAAAAGGAAGAAATAATCCGGATCGAGCGCCTAAAATAATAGGTTTGCCTTTGAGTACCTCCTTCCACATATCTACCCGTTCATTATTGCTGACTCTATGATGATAAACGGCAATTTCGTCACCAAATATTTTTTCGAGGCGGCTGATTATTTGAGCTGTCAAAGCAACTTCGGGTAATAAATACAATACCTGTTCTCCTCGCACCATCGCCTCTTTCATTAATTCAATATAGACCCTTGTTTTACCACTCCCTGTTACCCCGTGTAAAAGAGTTACATTTTTTGTCTCTAGTGTAGTTTTGATCTCCTCTAAAGCTCGAACTTGTTGCGTTGATAGTTCATGTGCTTCCATCAATTCCTCTTCATAACCACCTACTCGGCTTATTTCTTTTTCAATGATTTCAAAAAGATTCTTTTTAACCATCGCTTTAATAACAGTATTGTCGATACTAGCTTTGGCGTATAATTCTGATTTTTTGACAAAAGGTTCTTTTCGCGAGAGATGAACAAACGCCATTAATGTCTCAATCTGTCTTGGCGAGCGTTTACATATCTCAAAGGCTTCTTCGAGTAATTCAGGCTGTGATTTATAAGGTTCTTTGAGTTGAACGAGTTGGATCTTTTTGGGTTTGTATTTGGTTTTGAGGTCTTCATATAAATAGATGACTTTTTTATCAATTAGACGATTTACAATTGGGTAAACCGTCTTTTGACCCAATATTTTTTTTACATCGTCAATCGTAATTTCATCTTGAATAGTCAATGCCTCCGCTAGTAAATATTCCTTGTCGGTCAATTCTTCTGCATTGTCCATTAAGTCAAAAATAGGACTTAAAACCAATCGCCGTTCACTTGCCAATTTTAAGTTAGCCGGTAAGGCTGCATCCATCACCTCTCCAAGTGTACAACAGTAGTACTGTGATATCCATTGCCATAACTTGAGCTGGTTTTCATTTATTATAGGTGCTTCGTCAATGACAGAGATAATGGGTTTAGTTTCGTACTCAGGTCTTCGATTGTGGATTTCTAATACAATGCCCGAATAAGTCTTATTTCTTCCAAATTGGACTTCTACTCGGAGACCAATTTGAATTTTCGGTACTAAGATTTCTGGAACAAGATAGGTATAAGGTTTTGGGGCTGCCAAAGGAAGGATAACTGTGACAAAAGTAGTAGAGGCTTCGGTAGAATGGAAGAATTCTGATTGATTGGATGGATTCAAATTATCCCTTCTTTTTGATTGTGTAATTCTTAAGATATTCCAAGAACAAATTTCAGAAACTACTGTTTAGAGAATTCGGTATAATAAATTTACCAATCCGATTCGTTCTTTTCCCTATCAAAAAATTTAAAAATGAGTCCTTAGTTTTACTATGCACTAATTTTTGATATTCCGGAAAAAAAAATGCTTCATCGGTTTTGGCAATCTTATTTATGCCGAATTCCAAAGAAACCTAAAAATTTCTGATTCTGTCTATTAGTAACCAATCTATTTGACCACTCCATGTTCAAAATGTGAGTGGTCGTTTTTATTTACTCGGTACTTAATGTCCTTTTTATTTGACTTAATATCATATCTATTCTAGGCGAAACAATAATTTCAATTCTTCGATTAGCTGCTCGTCCTTCGTCCATTTCATTGGAGGAATTAGGTGCATATTCACCTTTACCAACTGCCGAAAATTTATTAGGACTCAATCCATACTCCCCTGTCAAAACTTTGACGACGGCAGCGGCTCTTTGAGCACTAAAATTCCAGTTACTTTTATATCCTCGTACTGATCGGTTATCGGTATGACCTTCGACTGAAATCTGGAATTGGGGATATTTTTCTAATGCCTCCGCTACCAATTCTAGCATTTGAATACCGCCAGTTCTAACCCTTAAATCTTTAGGATGGAACATAATACGTTCATATAGTGTAACGACTACCTTACCATCAATAATCTCGACCTCGTGATGTTTGCGTAAACTATCTAAACTGATCATAGAATTAGCTAAGTCCGTTGAAATTCGCTTCATCGAATTTTCACGTTCATGGATTATTTTTAAAATTTCATTTATTTGAGCCTGCTTTGCGGCTATTTTCGCTTCTTTTTCTCTTACTAATTGGTTAGAGGATTTTTCTCCTGCTGAAGCCAAATTCTGTAAATTTTTGACTTCTTCTTGAATTTCATCAATCCGATCTTGCAGCTTATCTTGGGTCATTAATAATGCCCGATTTGCACCTTTCTTTTCAGCTAATTGTAGCGTCAAGGTATCAATAGCGCGATTAGAGATACGTAGCTCTTTGTCTAGTTGATTGATTTGTCCATTATAGTCTTTTTCGAGGTTAGAGATTTCTGCTCGATATTTCTTCTTTGAAATACAGGATGTAAGAAGCAAAAATGAACAAAAAAGGAAGGCCAGTTGAGTGAGGTCTTTGTTCATGGCTTTAATAGAGTTCTTGTTAAAGAAAAAGTCCTGAGTTCTCAGTTTTTAGAAAAAAGATTGCTGAGAACTCAGGAATGAAGTAATATATTATTGTAATCGAAAACTGGATGCGCCAAGTAGTCCAACATCGGTGTAGACCGCAACTCGGTAATATCCAGATCTTAGTTTTCCTTCTAAATTGTGATTAAAAGAAAGCCGCTGATTTTGGGCAATACTTTCTTCTCTAGTACTGACTGCCTGAATATCCATAGGTGCGCCATTGACTTGAACTTGTGCATTAATAGGATTGGCAATACGAATAGGAGTACCTTTATCATTTGTAATAACCATATAAACAGGACGCAGACCTTGAAATTCTTCAGGTACATTTACTAAATCAAAACTTACCAAAATTTTTCTAGCACGTTTTGATTTAGAAGTAGCTTTTGGTTTCCGTTTTTCAACTTCGACCCTGAAACCACTTGCTTTAAAGGTAGCATGCGTAAGCTTTTTAAGCTCATCTTGGATAGTTCTATTAAGTTGTGCTAAGGCATTTGTTTCTGCTCGGGAAGATGCTAAATCCTCTGTTAGTTGCTCATTTTCAGAACGCAGTGACAGGTTTTCAGCTTCTAAATTAGCGATGTTATTTTCTAATTGAGATTTAATGCCCAATAAGTCTTCAATTTGGGTGCGAAGACCTGAAGATTCATTAGCTGATCGTTTTTTCAGATTAGCTATAGCTCTATTTTTTTGTTTGACTTTTGCTTGCACTTGCTCCACAGTGCTTTGTAAGTATTCATTTTCTTCCTCTAAAGCTTCGTAAGCAATTTGGAGGCTGTCTATTTCTCCCGCTAAATTGATTTTCAATTCTTCTAACCCTTGAATCTCTTCTTTCATCAAGGTGTTTTCTGTGATGAATTTTTCTTTCTCATTTTTTTGAGACCTTCCCCACCAACCTGCCCATAAAAGTAGCAATGTGAGAATCGCGATAATGGCGACTAGTCCTTTATTTATATTCATGCTGGGTAATATTTACGAATGCTGAAATTTGGAATACCTATTATAAATCATTGCTTGTCAATGAAATATCTGGTGCTAATATAGTTATAATATTGCATTTTTGACAATTACTAACGAATGATTTTCTTACTAAATATACCATCATGTATATATATGTATTTAGTAGATATATTCCACTTCCGACAATTTTTTAGCTCAGCTTCAGGTCAGTTTATTCAAATGAGCCCTCAAACCAAAATCATCGTTCCTATGCAATAATCATTGGATTAAGTAACGCCTAAAGAATAACTCCGACATTGGCCGATGTATCTTTTGAACTTTTGTAGCGTTAAAAATACTCGCTGATGCCCTGCATCACCTTCGTTTTTGCCTTGCTAAAATCCAAAATATACTATTTCAAATTGGCGGACTTATTTTTTAGCCGTTACTAAAAGAACAACAAAGGTTCATTTCCTAATACCACCTGCCAAAAAATAGTAAATGTTCCCAGACAATAATTATATACATTACGAACGTAAAACTTTAATCGTTTACGGTTTGGATTGAAGCCTAATTGTTCGAAAATCCATGCATAAAAAGTATAGTTATCTTCATGTTCTTGTAAATCATGCTTTTCATTCATCAAGCACTTTTTAAAATATGCATACTGAAATTGAACGGCTAGATACGCAAGTATCATCAACCACCAAGAAACTAAAAAAGGGCCTGTCCATGCAAGCACCATAATCAAAAGATGAACCCAAAACATACCATTGAAAATGACACTTTGGGATTGTGCTGATTCTTTCATCAAATATTTTGTGTTTTAACCTAACTTCGTAAGAGGTTGGTATACTCAACGAGAGTATTTTATAAAAAAACGCAAATTTAGGCAATTGTAAGGGAGATTGAGAATTTGGAGGGGTAGAGTTTAAAACATCACCTTGTTTTACAGATATTTTTTATGTTGATAGAATTAAACTGTGATCAAATATTAGAATTTAAGGAAACTCAGGCTGAAAACATTGAACAAATAAAAGCCATTGAATCTGAAAATGCCCATTTCATTTGTCCTTATTCCATGGATGAACATATGTTCGTCCTAAAATCAGAGAATGAAAAGCATATTTCTATTTTTGAAAAGGAGGAGGAATTAGTTGGTTTCATTATATTAAAAAACATTAAGAATAGGCATAAAAACTTGGAATTCAGGCGCATTGTTATCTCGAAAAAAGGACTGGGTTATGGACATGAATCTTTAAGATGGCTAAAAAAATATTGCTTTGAAGACCTAAAATTCCATCGTCTTTGGTTTGATGTTTTTACAGATAATGAACGAGGTATTCATCTATATAAATCTGAAGGATTTTATAGAGAAGGTATTTTGAGTGAATCCATTTGGCGAGATGGGAAATATCGTAGTTTGTTTCTTTATTCTATGCTAGAAAGTGAATATTTTTCCACTCGTTAACCTTTTATTCAAAACTTGCGCTATGGCGCTCAAAAATACCATCAATGAATGATAATTTTATCCATTTTTATCAAAAACATTTGAATCAATTAAAGGAAGAAATTGAGATGTATCCGAATGAGGAGAGTATTTGGAAAGTCGTGCCTGGTATTACCAATTCAGCTGGGGTTTTAGCTTGCCACTTGATTGGTAATTTGAATCATTTCGTTGGTCATGTCTTGGGAGATACGGGTTATGTCAGAGACAGGTCTCTTGAGTTTTCGATACGAGATTTACCTCGAGACGAAATCATTAAAAGAATAACGGATACTTCAGAAATGTTGGAAAGTGTCATTAAAAAAATACCAGATCTAAAGGAGTCTTATCCATCTGGGTACTGGTCATGGGAAAGTGATATTCATTATGCGCTTTTGCAATTGTTATGGCATTTGACATATCATTTGGGGCAGATCAATTATCATAGAAGAATATTAACAAGAGTTTAGATGGCATGGGGTTGGATCATAAGCTACTCAGTCGCGAATGACTGAGTAGCTTATTTTTGGAGACCAAATTTTCTATAGGAAAATATCTTTTGATAGAGACTGATGCCTCAATTAATTCTCAACAACCTTTCCCCCTTTAAGGCGCATAATTTTTTGGGTTTTATTAGCTAAGTCCAAATCATGTGTAACTAATATCAAAGTAGTGCCGGCTTCTTTATTTAAATCGAAAATAAGTTTTTCTACTATTTCGCCGGTTTCTGCATCTAGATTCCCCGTAGGTTCATCTGCAAACAAGATTTTTGGACGGTTTGAAAAAGCTCTAGCTAATGAAACTCTTTGTTGTTCTCCTCCAGAAAGTTGAGTGGGGTAGTGGTCAAATCGATCTCCTAAACCAACTCTTTCCAATAAGTCCATAGCTACTTTTTCGGCACCTTTCTCCCCTCTTAATTCGAGTGGAACCATGACATTTTCGAGGGCAGTCAAAGTCGGAATTAATTGAAAATTTTGGAAAATAAAACCTACATGTTGATTTCGGACAGCAGCTCGTTCATCTTCATTAAGACTCTCTAAAGCAATGCCATTCAAACTAACGGATCCATCACTTGCGCGGTCGAGTCCAGCACAAAGTCCGAGCAAGGTGGTTTTTCCACTCCCTGAAGGACCTACGATAGCAAAGGTTTCGCCAGATTCAATTTTGAAACTAACATCATCCAAGACCGTCAAAGATTTATTTCCGCTATTATAGGTTTTAGTTAAATTTTGTACTTCTAGCATAATAAGATTAAAGATTCAAAAAAATTATTGGAGAACTGGCAGTAAAAATATTGCCATTATTCAGCTCGTAAACAACCGAAAACTGATGTGGTTGAGAAATATCTATAGGAAAAGCCTTTATTCTCAACATTTCTGGGATAATACCCTCTTCTTTTGGAGCATAAAGTCCAGTTTGAATTAATTCTGTCAAAGAAAAATCTGATCTATCTGGGCGAAGAAAATCAGTTAATGAAGTACCAGCTTGTAATGTATCACCTTCAAAGGTGATTAGATCTCCTATAGATGTGATTTCAATTTTTGTTATGATTTCGGTAGGTTCAGGAGGAGCCGGAGAACAAGCCCATGCACTTTGAATAAATGGATTGGAAAAAATGGGTGTATTATCAGTGAAATATTCCACTTCTGTTTGGATGGCAAGGCGATAATCATCGATTTGAACGGACACACTGTCCTCTAATTGAAAATAACTTTCAGGGTTAGTAACGCTCAAATAATAATTCCCCGATTTGGACGGCTTCTTTTGACCTCATTTTTCATTTAACCTCAGTCAAAGTATCAACAATTATCCTTCATTTAAATAAAAACTGAGACCAAAATAAACTCGTCGAAATCGTGAACT
>JANSWP010000148.1 GCA_024743405.1 Bacteroidota bacterium | reverse complement strand
ATATTTGAGGAAAACTATTTTTTTGCCAGACGAGGCAAAAAGCACAGGCATATCCGTAGATATGGCGAGTATTTTTAACGAAATATGGTGAAAAAATAGTCCGTCATAATATGTGTGAGTTATTTCTGTCCAAGCACTTAAAGTGGGATAAATATCATTCAGCTGAGTTTGAACCTCAATATTGGTTTTCCCGCGATCGAGCTCTAATTGAGTTTGCGCCCGTTTTTGTTTGTGAACTTTCAAACTGCCTTTATATAAATAAGTCTTTCAAGTAAGTTTGATGTGCTAATGATAATTCGATGTGTTGCTTTTTCATTGTTGTTTTCTTTTGAACTACAAAACATGAATTTATTTTTTCCGCTATGTAATAATGGTAGCAAATCCACTTCTTTTAATAGTCAATTTTTCAGGATTCTCCGAAACAATAATTATTTAATTTAGAGATGAATAGATATGCTGTGCGTTAGCGGTATGATTGTTAATTAACTCAAGTTACAGATATCGAATTAGAACGGATAATTTTGAAAAAAACTACTACGAATAGGCTAGGTTTGAGGCAAAGTTAGATGGGTTTTAAGTCATTAAAATTTATCTACAATATTACAGTTGAGTGGACGAAACCAAAATTTCATCCACTCAACATTAGTATTAATTGGGAAAGGAGATAAGGAATTTAAAAACTAGTGTTTTGCGATTATTAATGATCTAGTGATTGGTTTTTGATTATCAGGTTTGAGGGAGACCAAATAAAAACCTTCTCTAAAATCACTTAAATCAATCATGTATTCGGATTGTTCAACTTTATTGAGTTGAATGCTTTTTACTGTCATTCCAAAACTGTTGTATAGTTTAATTTCGATGGTTGAACCAAAAAATCCATCCAAATCAAGAATTACAGCATTATTAGCAGGGTTCGGGAATAGAGAAAATTCAAGGTTACTAATCGAATACTTAATAAGAGGTTGCGCTAGTTGAGACTTCTGATTTATTCCATAATTCGTTTGCTTCATATCAGATAAACGAATGTTGTTTTGTGTTTTACTTTCATTAGGCTCATTAATAATTAACAAATCGGTCAGAGGTGAAACAACATTTGAATTAGGCTTAAAACCTGCATCAATATCAATATTGTTTTCACCTGGCGAAAGAACAAAATTATCAGTCGTACCGCTAAGAAAATCAATATCACTATCCTTAGTCTGGTCTGTGCCTGCTCCTTTTGGCGATGGGATAAAACCACCTGGGTTGGCAAATTTGATTCTATAAATACCTGGGTCAAGATCTTCAAAACTGTAATATCCGTTCCCTTGTGCAACTGTCCAAACGATTGAATTCCCGTTTTCATCCTGAAGGTTGATCCAAACACCTGCTAATCCATCTTCTCCTGTATCTTGGATCCCATTTCCATTTGTATCATTCCAAACACGGTCACCAACACTTGCGGGACCTGTTCCACCACCACCACCACAATCGTCAACTGTTTTAACGACACAATTACTTTCTCCTATTGTCCAGTCTGTGCAACCTGTTCTTCTCACACAACGAATAAACCATGTAGTCTCACTAATATAAGGGGGGTCATAGTTAGCTTGCGTTGCTCCTGAAATTGCTTGGGTTAAGCTTGTAGGACAACCTGAATTTGATTGTAGCCATAGATATTCTAAAGCTCCTGAACCACCGGTTGGGGCAGTTACTTCTGTAATCTGGGTAGGGTCATAACCGTCACAGTTGGTTTCATCACCCTGAATTTTTCCACCGTTTGTTACATTATCACAACCACCTGGACAGAAAGGCTTAAGGTGTAAATGAGTATAACAGTCTGGATTATCTGCATCTGTTACTGATAGATCAAATTCACCGTCAGAAAGGTAAAAAACATCATTGAGTGTGACGGACGCATCGTAAATATCGTAAGTATTACCGTTAACAATCCATCCCGAGCCAATGCCACCACTGACAATCAGTGAAATTGTAAATGTATCATCAGAATTATCATTTGGAGTTCCATTATCATTACATTCGATACTATAATCTGCTTCGATAGTGCAAATTGGAGGCGGATTATCATTATCTGTAAAACCACCATCAATGCTAAGAATAATTTCATTTTCAACAATGGTAATACAATCTGTATATCCTAGGAAGTTCATATCATTATCGATATTATCATTTCCACCGGCATCCTTGGGAGAAGTCATAGGAAAACCTGGATTAGCAAATTTGACTCGATAACTACCTGGTGTAATATCTTCAAAGCAATAAATGCCTTCACTATCGGTTATTGCAAACCGTTGGAAGATTCCATCACAGGTTTCTAAAACAACAAACACTCCAGCGATTCCTGGTTCATTCGGATCTTGAATGCCGTTTCCATTGAGGTCATTCCAGACGAAATTTCCAAGTTTGGTAGGGCCTTGATTAATGGGTTTATAAATACCTGCATCACGGGAATTATCCGTTTGTCCGGGGGCAATATCGAAACAAGTTGTCTGTCCTGTTAAGGTATTGGCATCTGAATCATTATTGTCATTACCTGAGACATCGGGAATTGTAAATTGGAAATCAGCTGGTAAATTACTGAATTGCAAGTAGTAAGTCATGTTGGGCTTGACATTGAAGAAACAATAAGAGCCATCATGACTAGTTACGGTTTGATCTACAAATTCACCGTCACATTTAAATAAGATGACTGTCACTTGACTTATACCTGGTTCATTTACTTCTTGGATACCATTTTCATTTAAGTCATTCCAAACAAAATTTCCAATTTTCCCGTTTTGTGGTGTCTCTTGGATTCCTGCATCTAATGTACGATTTTCCTCCGCAGGATTTAGTAAAACGCATGGTGTTCTGCCGTTAGAATCAACATCAGAGTCAATATCATCGGTACCCTGATTGGCAGCACTAAATTGCAAGCCAAGTGGAATATTACTAAATTCAACATAGTATTCCGTATTGGCAGGTAGGTTTGTGAAAAGATAAGTTCCATTATTGGTGGTGGTTTGTTCTTCTACAAATGAACCATCACAGTTAAACAGTCGAATGGTTACATCTCCCACACCTAGTTCCCCTATATCTTGGATACCGTTGCTGTTAGTATCAAACCAAACTCTGTCTCCGATGCTGCCAATATTTGGTTGAGAACAGGGATCGGGAGGAATAACACCGATAGCCATATTGCAATTAGCATCTTGGTTATCCATAATCTCAAAGTTAAGCGATCCTCCGTTGATAGGGTATGGACCTAATAAAGTTGGCAGATTATATAGACCAGTGACAGCCTGTCCATTGATAACAGTCAACCAAGCCGTTCCAACATTGGTGCCTGTAACATTCAAATTGAAAGTAAAAGTATCATCACTCGGATCATTAGTTTTATTGTCATTACATTCAATATCTGTAACAGTAGCAGCCAAAGTACAAGATGGTGGTGGATCGTTTTTGGTAAATCCACCATCAATATCCAAACGTTGTTCACCCTCCGAAACCGTAATACAGTCTGTTCTTCCAACTATATTCATATCGCTATCGAGATTATCATCATTACCTGCATTGCGTGGCGAAACCTGATAACCTCCACCAGGGTTGGCAAATTTGATTTTATAACTGCCGGGTTCTACTTCGAAACAATATTGTCCATCAGGGTCGGTTACTTTGAAATCTAAGAATCCGCCATTACAATCTTCTAAGATGACAAAGATGAATGGTAAGCCAGGTTCATTGGGGTCTTGGATACCATCTGCATCTAAATCATCCCAAACAAAATCGCCAATTTTGGCCGGATCACCTGCATTGGAGCATGGTTCAGGAGAGGAGATTTGTTCGATATCTGTACAGTTTGATTGATTGACATCATTGACAAACAGTTGGATGTTTTCGCCAATTGGAAATGGACCTAAGTTGACAGGTGTATTATAAAGACGAGGAGTAATTCCAAATGATCCTAAGTTTGGATTACTATAATTTCCTTCCCATTGAGCACTTGTTCCAGTTCCTGTTACGTTGACATCAAAAGTGTATGTATCATCGTTTGGATTATCAGGTGTTCCGTTATCATTGCAGATAATATTGGTTATCGCAATACTAATATCACATGGGTCATTTGGAACGAGACCTGCATCAATAGTTGGATCGTCTTCCCCTGGATCAAGGGTAATATTTTCAGTCATCAAGGTAGTCGGATTGATGTCGCTATCTAATGCCTCATTACCGCCTTGTTCTTGTGGAGAAGGAGAGAAACCATTTGGTAATCCTATTTGAACTCTGTAACAACCTGCATCGAGATTTCCAAAATTATAGAATCCTTGTCCATTCGTAGTCGTTGTCTCTAAAATCGTATTTGCACAATTTTTCAATTGAACAGTTACATCTGGTACACCTAGTTCATTTGGATCTTGGATACCGTCTCCATCATCATCTTGGAAGACAAAATCTCCAATTGAACCTAGTTGAGGTTCTTCTACCATAAACATAGCTCCACCAACTAATAAGGAGCCACAAATATCCCCGCTACCTTGAATTAATAAACTATTCACATCAAAACCAGTCGTTTGTCCAGGAACAACAATGCTCAAATCCAATGTATTTGGATCATAAATTAAAATATGAATGGTGTATTTATCTGGTTCATTAATGGTAAAAGAAGGCGTAGTACTAGTATTTTTAATCACTAAATCCTCTCCAGAAGTTAGAACATATAATGTTTGATATCCTGGTGGTACGACTTGGTCACCATTTGGTGTAGCACTAAGCGTTGCTGTACCATTATTTAAAATAACCTCCATTGGTCCAATACGAGTAATTGTTCCTGCATCTGCCAAACAAATTGGAATAAATCCTGCGTCAATTGTTGGATTATCTTCTCCTGAATCTAATGAGAAAACTTCTGTCATTTGTGTGGCAGGGTCATTATCACTGTCATTATTGTTGCCATCACTGGCATTTCCCGTTTGTGGACTTGGGGTAAAATCATCAGGTGTATTGAACATGATTTTGTAATCACCTGGATTTAAATCTGTAAATTGATAAAAGCCAGAACCATTTGTCGAAGTCGTTTCTAAAGTAGTGCCATCAGGAGCTTGTAGTTTGACGGTTACATTAGGTATGCCGGGTTCATTAGGGTCTTGAAAACCATTGCCGTCATCATCCTGGAACACAAAATCTCCTACGCTTGCAGGATCGCAAATTTCTTCTAAAATAATGATGCCCAAATCAATAGCACATTCATTATTACCCCATCGAACATATAGATCATAAGTACCAGCAGTAAGATTTTCGAAACTTGCACTTCCTGAATTATCCGATACTTTCAAAGGGTAGGTAACGCCACCGTCAAGACTGAATTCAATATTAGTTCGGTTTGGATTATCCTGAAAAGTAAACGTTATGCTTCCATCATTTCCTAGACAGCCAGCGTTTTGACTGGTGACGACAACATCAGGTGATTCCAATACTTCAATTATTACGGTCGTTGTTTCTTCACACTCTATGCAAGGAGTACCACAAACAGTACCTGCACCGCCACCACCATTGTTGAGATCGGTGATACCTTCTTCACAGTAAATATCGGATCCACTTCCTGTCTCTAACATAACCACTCCTCTTACTATAAACACAGAATTAGAGCTAGTCCCATTTTGGACAAGGTTTCCATTAGTTGTAATTCCAAAACCTGGTGAAATGTCTTGTGAACAAGAGGTATGAAAATCTTGACTTGAACCACTGCCCAAACTAAAATAGGTATCGGTCTCTAATCGATTCAATTCGTCATGTTTATCTGTATGACCGGTTCCGTCCACAACAAATAGATCCCCATTCGATACTTGACCACTGAAGAAGGTGAAATTATCGCCATCTGTAAAGGTTACATTAGAAGAGCCTCCTCCAACATATTCTAAAATTAGTTTGTGTGGATGATCGTGTTCACCTCTTTCATTTTGATTACAACAACCAAATACTTCAGGTGGATTTGGAGGTATAGGTGGATTTTCACAATTATTAGAGGTAGTAAGTGAAACGGTGTAACTGCCAGAAGTAGAAAATACGACAGAGATGGGACCTAATCCCGTAGCAGTGGAAGGAGTGGCATTATTACCAAAATTCCAAGTGTATTCCAGGCAAGGATAGCCTAAATCTCGAGCAGTAAAAACATATGCTTCCGCTGTACATAGAGCATCGGGAACACAAGTTATTTCAGGTATTGGGCATCCTTCAGGTGTCAGTTCAACAGGTAATTCCGAACTGAGATTAATTGTTGTGGTTTCTTCGCAATCAATACATGGGTCTCCACATATTGTTCCACCACCACCACCTTCTGTAATTCCTTCTTCACAATAAATATTTGAACCGCTTCCTGTATCTAACATCACCAAACCCCTCACGATAAATACAGAGTTCGAGCTAGTTCCATTTTGTATAAGGTCACCATCACTTTGGATTCCAAAACCTGGAGAAATATCTTGAGAACAGGAGGTATGGACTTTTTTGTAGGAATTATTACCTACTTTAAACTCTGTATCGGTATCTAATCTATTCAATTCGCCATGATTATCTGTATGACCAGTACCATCAACAACGAAAATATCGCCAGTCGATACCTGTCCACTAAAGAAGGTGAAATTCTGACCCTTGTCCTTAAATGTAATATTGGTTGTGCCCCCTCCAACATATTCCAAAATTAACTTGTGTGGATGGTCATGCTCGCCGCGTTCATCTTGATTACAACAACCAAACACGATTGGTGGATTAGCAGGCGGAGCTACGTTTTCGCAATTGTTGCTAGCAGTCAATGAAACATTGTAATCACTTGAACTAGAAAATACGACTGTTATTGGACCTAATCCAGTAGCAGTAGAGGGAGTTGCACCCGTTCCAAAATCCCATTCGTACTCTAGACAGGGAAACCCTAAATCTTCCGCTGTAAAAACGAATTCATAGTCATCGGAACAAAAATCTCCTGAAATTACATTGATTACAGGTTGCGGACATATTTCTTCAGGAGGTGTTACCGGACCGTTCTGTGTAAATGCGAGATCTGTATTTTCATTACAATCAATAGTAAATTCAGCAAATAATTGGTCATCTGCTTGATTCCATATTTGCCAAACTTCACCATTCTCTACATTTTGATTATAGGTAGCACCAGGCTGGATAGTCACCGAATTATTACTCCACTGATTATTACCAAAATATTCCCATAAAAGCCCTACTTGATTTCCTTCATTCGTAAAGGTCGCGACACATGGATTAGGCATAAAAGAATCATTTCCATCTAATACATTCGATAAATGAAATGAGTTGATAGTAGGTGCATTGTTGATCTTGATTTCTGATAAACCAAAGGTTAGACAAGTTCCTCTTTTATCATTATTTTATTCATGAAATATTGAATGTGCCTCTATGTCTAGAGTAATTCCTATGCCAAAAATTACACCTAATATCAAAGACAATCTTTTAATTAAATTAAACATATTTATAACGTTTGTTTTAGTGTTGCAAATGAAAGACATGACTAGGGAAAAGCAACCCAATCAATATTGATTATTGGATAGATTAGGTTTAAGAATATTATGCCTTTATTAAAATTGAATTATCTTATAGATTTATGGTTTATACTGCCTTAAACAGGTGAGAATTCCATAAATAAAAAACATTAATTCTTAAAAATTGAAATAATAAAATTGTGATTGAGACTTTTTACGGAAAAACAATTGTTGATCGAATCAGATATTATCCCATCGACAAGAATAAAAATATTTAATTTTCAAATAAAGATATTTCCTTTAAAAGGTTGGCAATCCTTATTAAAATAGGCTCTTTTTTCTAAGCTTTTTACAGTATTGGAACAAATCAAGAGAATTTTTAGAGTGTTCAAATTTTTTGATTCGTTTTATATTCCAACAAATTTTTGAATTTATTTTATTGGGTTTTTATCGGAATTAACTTGACTTTATCGATTCTTGTTAGAAGAAGAGGATTTTTAGAAAGAGTAAATTTGAGTTGATTAAAACTCATAAAATACGTTTAACCTACCTGAAGCATATTCAAAGCAAATATCGGTATCTTACTTTTTATTGACCAAAGTACTCTTTTAATATATTGGTCAATTATTGCTTGGTACTATTTTGACAATTGAGTAACGAACGTTGTGTTCCGTGCTTCGGGCACTTAATTTAACTCAATAACCCAACTACATAAAACATCATAAGGTATGAAACCAGACAAAATGAATTGAGTGTTCATAAATGCTCACAATTATTGTTGAATTAGTTATTTAAGGAATTATTCCTTAAACCTAACAACAAAGAATACCAACGAACTCGGTTTTTAAAAAATACCGCTACCTTACATCTTGTTTATTTGAGATAGAAAACGTTTGGTTGTGGACAAAAAGATTCTAGATCTTTTCAATTTGGTCGTGTTAAAAGCTCTTATTGTCCTTTTAGGAAATCCAGTATTGTTAGATGATACTCTAGGATATTCAAAAAATAAAAAAGTAAAAATTGATCTAGCAAAATAAAAAAACAATGAAAATAATTAGTAATAGATTAACATTAATTAGAAACTCAACTTTATTATTACTGTCACTCACTTTATTCTCCTGTGACCCTGTTCAAACAATACAGGTCAGGAATGAAACGGATGCAGATGCAACTGTGACAGTTGTATTTAATAAAGGAGAATATGAATACAAATTCAATGAACTTATTGAGTCTGACACACTAATTATTGAACTTGAGCCAAAGGATCAGAATTCGGTTGAGACATTTCAATTTGGCTTAGGAACTTGGGAAATACAAAGTAGTATTGATAGTTTAATCGCAGCAGTGAATCTGATCGAAATCAAAATTTCTAAATCAACGGTAAGATATCGAGGAGAACAACAAATAAGAACATTCATTGAGGATAGAATTACAGGTAGCCGCAAAGAACTTATTGAAATTATACTAGAATAACGAGAACTGAAAAAGCTTTTGTGTTTGATGAAGCTGATTGAAAAATTAGCCCGCAAAACACAAGACTAATGCCCTGTTAGAGGAATGTATCGGACAATTAAGTGCTTGGGCAGAAATAACTTACACACATTATGACGGACTATTTTTTCACCATATTTCGTTAAAAATGCTCGCCATATCTAAGGATATGCCTGTGCTTTTTGCCTCTTCTGGCAAATAAATAGTTTTCGTCAAATATGGAACTTATTTCT
>JANSWP010000129.1 GCA_024743405.1 Bacteroidota bacterium | reverse complement strand
TCATTTTTTTATTTCGCTAACATTCAAATCAAAGATGATCAAACTAATTGAGTGTCCAAGAGATGCAATGCAAGGGTTGAAGGAATTTATTTCAACTGAAACAAAAATCAAATATATAAATCAATTACTTAAAGTGGGGTTTGATACGATTGATTTTGGAAGTTTTGTTTCACCTAAAGCTATCCCTCAAATGAGAGATACGAGTGAGGTCGTTCAGCGTCTGGATTTGAGTGAAACCAATACAGAACTATTATGTATTGTCGCTAATCGAAGAGGAGCGAATGATGCAGTGAAGTTTAATAATATTACATATTTGGGATATCCGTTCTCCATTTCAGAAACTTTTCAAATGCGAAATACTAATGCAACAATAGAAGAATCTCTTGAGCGAGTAGCACAAATACAGGAACTTTGTTTAGCTAATAATAAGAAAATGTTGGTTTATATTTCAATGGGCTTCGGAAATCCGTATGGAGATCCTTGGAATGTCGAAATTGTCCAAAAATGGGTAGATAGACTAGTAGATTTGGACATCAATTATTTTCAGCTATCTGATACAATAGGGGTCTCAAACCCTGATTCCATTGCATATCTTTTCTCTAATTTGATATCAAAATATGAACCTAATGGAATTGAAATAGGAGCTCACCTACACACGACACCTTCAACTTGGAAAGAGAAAATAAAATCCGCTTATGAAAGCGGATGTACTCGATTTGATGGAGCGATAAAAGGTTTTGGTGGATGCCCAATGGCAAAGGATGATTTGACAGGAAATATGCCAACTGAACGAATGGTGAATTATTTTGATTCTTTAGATTTGGAAACTGGAGTAGATCTAGAATTATTTAAAGAATGTGTCTTAAGTGCTACTCAAGTTTTTCCAATTCATTAGTAGTCTTGAGTTTATCTTTCCTAAAAGCATAACTTTCTCAAAGGATGGAGATATCCCAGACTCCTAAAACCTGGGATATCATAGTTTTTCTAATTGATTAATTGGCTTCTTTTTCCAAGTCAGGATTCATAATAAATTGCATAAAGTTTTGATCATTAAAAAACATGGTAGCCGCTTTTTGGATATCCTCACCTCTTAAACCTTCAATCATTTTTTCTAGCGTTTCTAAATTGATCTTATTCGGATCAAATCCATTTTGATAATAACTTCTGAGTTGACCATTCCAAAAACGATTTTCTTTCAAACTTTTGATTCTTCCTTGTTTTTGTGTCTCTTTTATTTTTGTTAGATCCTTTTCACTCGGAGGATTAATTCTAGAATCTTCGATATCCTCCAAGGCCGTATCAACTAATTCTTTTACACGGTTAGGATCTGAATTAAAGGAGATACTGATTTGATAGGTAGGTTTAGGGAATTGACTTGCTCCTCCTGAAATTCGGACACCATATACACCCCCTTTATCTTCGCGCATAGATTCTCTTAATTTGATCCTCATTATTTGAATGAGTGAATTGAGGTTGTATCGATTCTCTGCTGTCCATTCAAAATCTCCATGAAAAGACATTCGGATTTGTGAAGAAGGAGCTTTGCCTTTTGTAAAAGTCTTTTCAATTTTCCCTTTAACTAAGTCTGCATTGATATCTTTCCAAGATTCTTTTCGATCCAAATTTGGTAAAGAAGCTAGGTAAGTATTTAAATAGGCTTTCATTGGCTCTATCTCAAAATTACCAACAAAAATGAAGGTGAAATCGCTAGCATCTGCAAATCGATCTTGATAAATTTTGTAGGCTTTATCTAAATTTATTTTTTCTAAATCCTCTAAGCTTGCCATACCTTTTCGAGGATGATTGTTGTACATGATTTTTGAGACCTCGTTACTAAACCAAAAATTCGGATTAGACATAATGTTGGAGTAAATCGATTTTTGCTTTGCAATAAATGACTGGAAAGCTTGCTCGTCCTTTCGAGGTTGAGTGAAATATAAATGAATAAGTTGAAAAAAAGTCTCTAAATCTTTTGGCGAAGAACTTCCGTTCATTCCTTCATACAACTCACTGATATAAGGAGATACTCCAACTGACTTACCTGCTAATTTCTTATTTAATTGGGTGATGTCGAAATTGCCAATACCTGCATTATCTATGATTCTGGATGCTTCACTTGCACTTGGATAATCTTCCTCATTATATAAGGAACTGCCTCCAGGACTGAAAGCATTCATTAATATTTCATCATTTTTAAAATCGGTTGGCTTCAACACGACAGTTATTCCATTAGACAATGTCAATTCTGTTACCCCTACTTCTGATCTAACATCTTCCTTTACAATACTTCCCGCAGTCGGTATTTTTGCTAATAGAGGTTCATCTGAAACATTATCTAGGTAAGCATCAATTTCACTTTCTTCAACATCCTTAATTATGGAATATATTTCATCTTCTGTAGGTAAAGGAGAACCTTCTTTTTCTGGACCAGTGATTACAATTACTCTATTTTCTTCCGTAATCCAGTTTTTGGGCAGGGAATTGACTTCTTCCAACTTTATGGTTGGTAAAAGTTGTTGGTAAAGTTCTAATGTTTGTTCTGGGCTAGGGATGGGATTTTCATCTAAAAAATGATAAATATAACGCATGACTAACCTTCTGGAATCCGTTTTATCTTGCTCTTTTGCGGATCTTTCGGCGTAATTTAACAATTCTGTCTTTTGTCTTTCCAATTCAGAATTTAAAAATCCGTGAACCAATACTCTCTTATTTTCTTCCAGAAGCGTCTTTAATCCCAATTGACTTCCTCCTTCAGGAGTCATAGCAGATCCAGAATAAGTCGCAAGATTTCCGACATCTTGTCCATATCCTGAATAGGCGAAAGTAAAGGGTGGGTTGGCAGATTGCCCTAATTCTCCTAATCTTGCATTTAACATTCGATTATAAAGGTTATAAATTAGCTGTCGACGATAATCGCCAATATTTTTTACCTTTTTATTATCATGTTTATACATTAATTGAATCCTCGTAAACGCAGCCTCCTTATCTGAACATATCGAAATGAGCGTTTCCTTATGTTTTGGGACTTCATACTCTTTTCTTTCACGAGGAGTGGCCGGGTTTTTTAACTGACTAAATCGTTCAATTATTTGAGCTTCCATCCAATCGACATCAAAATCACCGACAATCGAAACTGCCATTAAATTAGGACGATACCAATCTTTATAGAATCTTCTTACTGCTTCATGATTAGCATTCTCAATGATTTCTGGCTTTCCAATTGGAAGCCTTTCTGCATAACGAGAATCTTGGTACATAATAGGAAAGTAGATCTGTTGCATTCTTTGTTCAGGACTTAATCGGGAGCGCCATTCAGACATCACAACACCCCGTTCTTTATCAATTTCTTCACTTTCGAAAGAAACACCACCTGCCCAATCTTGCAAAATTAATAGTCCTTTTGCTAACTGCTCTTCATCATCTGTTCGAGCTTGTAGCATGTATACCGTTTCATCGAAACTAGTATAGGCATTTAGATCAGGCCCGAATTTAGTACCAACTGATTCTAAGTAATCGATTAGTTCATTTTTCTTGAAATTTTGACTCCCATTGAAACACATATGCTCCACAAAATGGGCGAGACCAAGTTGATCTTCATCTTCCTGCATTGCACCTGCTCTAAGCCCTATCCTTAGTTCGGCGCGGTTTTCTGGTTGGTTGTTTTTTTGAATATAATACCTTAACCCATTCGGCAATTGCCCAATTTTTACAGTAGGGTCTAAAGGTATTTTTTGGGATAGATCATATTGAGCAAAGGAACTAGTAGAAAATGTTCCAATAAGCAGCAAAAGTACAATGGTAATTACTTTTTTAAACATGAATATAAAAATTTCATTTGTTGATGAAATAATAATTTAACCCAATAAAAGTAATAGCAAAAACCGATTTGTTTGAATATCTAAAAGTTTTTAACAAAATGTAAACTTTCAGAAAATATCGGATAGTAGGAAAAAAACCATCAAAAATTGGTCATTGAAAAAAATAAACCTTTTTTTACGTTGAATAGAATTGAATGGGCGCTCAGACAGACACGGTTTAATTAATATTCTTAACTATACAGATCGTAAACCAACTTAACATTATATGAATTTTGCAACTACAGATTTAGTCGTAGTCATCGGGTATTTATTACTCATGATGGGCTTTGGTGTTTGGATCGCCAATCGAGAAAAAAACGAAAATGCTAAGGATTATTTTCTTGCCTCGAGTGCATTGCCATGGTGGGCAGTAGGAGGCTCCTTAATCGCATCCAATATCTCTACGGAACAAATTCTAGGCATGAATGGGTCAGGTTATGTCATGGGCTTAGCAATTGGGGCCTACGAATTATTAGCTGCTTTGACACTTATTTTAGTCGCCAAATTTTTATTGCCTGTTTTCATTAAAAAGGGTATTTATACGATGCCCCAATTTCTTGAAGAACGATTTGATCGCAGGGTGAGAACAATTATGGCCTTCTTTTGGGTTGCCCTTTTTGTTTTGGTTAATATCACTTCGGTTCTCTATTTAGGTGGTTTGGCGATTCAGAATATTATCGGTGTTCCATTGCTTTGGGGAATTGGAGGATTAGTAATTTATTCAGCTACCTTGTCCATCTTTGGTGGACTAAAAGCAGTTGTATGGACAGATGTGGTTCAGGTAGTTATCCTAATTATTGGTGGATTTACTGCTGCTTTTATGGTTTTAAGTTTTGTTGGTGAGGGGAGTATTATTGGTGGGTTAGGGCACTTGATGGAAAAAGCTCCTACTCATTTTGATATGATCTTGACTAAAGACAATCCTTCTTATTTAACCTTACCTGGTATATCAGTTTTAGTGGGAGGGATGTGGATTGCAAATTTATATTACTGGGGAAATAATCAATATATCATACAAAGAGCATTAGCTTCTTCTTCCCTTCAAGAAGCCCAAAAAGGGGTTGCTTTTGCTGCGATTATGAAATTATTGATTCCATTTTTTGCCGTTATTCCAGGCATAGCAGCTTATGTGATTTTAAAAGATCCTGCTGCCTATGGTTTTACAGGGGAAGGTATTAATGTACCAGATGAGGCGTTTCCTTGGGTATTGAATAATTTTGTTCAAACTGGGTTCAAGGGGTTAGTTCTCGCAGCCTTAATCGCTGCTATTGGTTCGTCTGTGAGTTCCATGGTGAATTCGGCTTCTACTATTTTCACATTGGATATTTACAAAAACCTTTTTGTGAAATCCAATTCAGATCAACATTACGTCAAAATTGGTCGTCTTTCTTCAGCAGGGGCATTGTTATTAGGTGCATTCATTGCGCCAGCCTTAGGAAGTCTTGACCAAGTTTTTCAATATATTCAGGAGTACACTGGTTTTATTAGCCCTGGGGTGGTAGCGGTTTTCTTATTTGGAATGTTTTGGAAACGCGCTACGGCAAATTCGGCTTTATTAGCTGTTGTAGCCTCCATTCCATTTTCTTGGATGATGCAAGCGCTTTTCCCTGAAGTTCCTTTCTTAGTAAGGATGGCACTCAGCTTTGTTGTTATGTCCGGTCTAGTAGTGGTGATTTCAGTTTTCGAAAATAAAGCCAGTGAAACCAGACGTGCCAAAGAAACTCCTTTCCTTTTAGGCTTAGTTGGTTCTATTATATTGATTTCTGTTCCTGCAGGAGTTCGTATTTTAGTTGGAGATATTGAAACAAGTAATGTCTTTGGCTTACTTATTCTAGGATTGTCGGGGATAATCTTCGCCTTATTATTTACTGAAAATAAATTGGACGATAAAAAAGCTATTGACTTGAATGTTTCATTATTTAAAACAGATTCAATGTTTAATATTTCAACGATGATTGTGTGTTTGATACTAGTTTTAATTTATGGTATACTCTGGTAACAAACCGTATAAGATACTATAAAAAAAGCCTTCATCATAATTACATGATGAAGGCTTTTACTTTTTAAAAACTAGAGAAGAGAAATTTAATTCGTCACCATTATTTTTCTAGAAACGGTGAGGTCTTGGGCAGTGATTTGAACTAGATAAATTCCACTAGGAATAAAATCTAAAGTGATTTCAAATTGACTCAACGATTTCTCCAGAAGTTCAAATTCAATATTTTTCCCTAATAAGTTAAATATTTGAAGCTCTACCTTTGAATTTAAATTTGGAATTTCTAAGAATAATTGACCAGATGTTGGATTAGGCATTAATCTTAATTCACTTGCCCAAAATGGCTCTCTGGTTCCAGTTATTCCATCGACAATAATTAAGTCTGAAAGAATAATACATCCGTTATTATCGGTGATTTGAACTGTATATTCTCCAGCTGCTAAACCCTGAGGATCTTGGTCATTAGAAATAATCTCACCATCTAAAAACCAGGAATAATTATAACTTGGCATTCCTCCTGAAATGGTTACAAATATTCCACCAGAACTAGTCATATTGGTGTCAACTTGTATACTATCAACTTGAATCGACAAAGGATCTGGTTCAGGCATGTCAATTCCAGCGATCACTTCACAACCAATCGTATCTGTGACTGTAACACTATAGTTCCCAACCGATAAATCAATAGCTGTTTGAGTCATTTGTCCATTACTCCACAGATAAGTATAACTTGGAATACCACCTTGAGGGAAAACAGTGATAGCTCCATCATCACCACCATTACATAAAATCGGATCCCGAAGTATTTGGGATATAATTAGAGGTATTGGGGCATCTACCTCAAAACTACAGGTCGTTGAATTTCCACTAAGATCCATATATTGCCATGTGACTATTGTAATTCCATTGGGAAATTGTGAGCCGCTTGGTAACCCTTCTATCAGGGTAAGATCTCCATTCGTGCAATTATCTTCTATTGTAGGCATTTCATATTCTACAAAATTTTGGCAGTCAATAGAAGCGTATGTAATTGGGCAACTTAGAGCAGGTGTAGTATCATCAATAACCGTAACTGTTGCAATGGAAGCACTCATGTTTCCGTATCCATCTGTTACCGTCAGAATTACAGTGTTTGCACCAATGTCAGAACAATCAAAATTGTCGATATTAATACTTAGATTATTTATGCCACAATTGTCAAAACTTCCATTATCAATATCTTGAGCAGTGATACTTGCCAACCCATCACCATCCAAAGTAACTGTAATATCTTGACTTAATGCGATTGGTGGATCAGTCTCAGCAATGAGCACAATTGCAGTATCTGTTGACATATTCCCTGATTCATCAATAACTGAAAGGATTACTTCATTTTCTCCTACATTATCACAGTTAAAACTATTGAGGTCAATTGAATAACTTTCAATTCCGCAATTGTCAAACGAGCCATTTTCCACTAAATCTGCTGAAATAATTGCATTACCATCATTGTCTAAAAGAATGGTAATATCTTGAGCAATTGCTACTGGGGGTAGATTATCCTCTATATCTACTATCCCAAAACATTGACTTGAATTGCCGCTCTGATCAGTAGCAGTAAGAACAACAAACTGAGAACCAATATCATTGCAATTGAAGTTCTGAATATCAAGCGTTATGGAGGATATTTGGCAATTATCTATACTGCCATCATTTACTAAATTTGGATCTACTGTAATTTCTCCATTTGAATCTAGTTCTACGGTAATATTTTGACAGTTAGCCATTGGTCCCAAATCATCAATAATTGTCACATTTGACATACATTGGCTTTCATTACCATTGCCATCATTAACAGTCAAGGTGACAACATTAAGTCCAATATTAGAACAATCAAAATTGTCAATATCTATAGATAATTGAGCCGATCCACAATTATCAGTACTTCCACCATCTACCTGGCTAGGTATAATATTGACCAATCCATCTAATCCCAATTGCATTGAAATGTTTTGGCAAACAGCATTAGGTGGGGTGTCTTCTGAGATCATTACCAATGCATTACATTGAGCTTGATTACCATTGCCATCATTTCCTGTCAGAGTAACCAAATTCTGACCAATATTACTACAATCAAAGGTGTTAATATCGAGGCTAGGGTTTACGATTCCACAATTATCATCACTTGACAACAGAATATCTTGAGCAGATATTGTCACCATGTCATTTGCTCCTAGCTGAAGATTAACATCCATACAGGTGACTGTGGGAGAAATATTATCTTCTACAGTAACTATTGAATTACATTGATTAGCACTTCCGATATTATCATCCACTGTAAGTAAAACTGTATTTGGACCAATATCGATACAAGTGAAGCTATTAATATCTATTGATAAATCAATATTAGAGCAATTATCGAAACTTCCTCCATCAACATCTTGAGGTGTGATAGTAGCAAGTCCATTATCATCTAATGCTATGGTAATATCTTGACAAATGGCGATTGGAACTGAGTCATCAACAACACTTATTGTTGCCATACAAGAACTTGAATTACCACTTCCATCCTCTACCAGAAGATTTACGGTATTTAAGCCTTCATTTGAACAATCAAAATTTTGGATATCCAATGAAAAATTAATAAACCCACAATTATCTGTGCTTCCATTATTCACTTGATTTGGGGTAATACTGGCCATGCCTTGATCATCAAGAATAACGGTTAAATTCTGGCAATTTGCAATTGGGGGCGTATCTTCTAATACATTAACTGTTGCATTGCAAAAGGATGAATTTCCATTTTCATCGTCAACTGTTAAAACTACTACATTAGTCCCCACATTAGAACAGTCAAAATTGGAAATATCAAGGGATAAATTAATAGCTGTGCAATTATCTGAACTTCCATTATTGATTTCGTTCGCAGTTACGATCCCATTTCCAGCACCATCTAATTGAATCGTTATATCTTGACAAAAAGCAAGTGGTGGGAAGTTGTCTTCTACATTAACAATTGATGAACAGGTACTAAGATTATTATTCCCATCATCCACAGAGAGCGTAACGGCATTTATACCTGTGTCCGAACAATTAAAAGTTGAAATATCAATAGATAAATTAGTGGTTGAACAATTATCTGTGCTTCCGTTATTAATTTGTGAGGCTGTAATATCAACACTTCCATCTCCATCTAATTGAACAGTAATATCCTGACAATTTGCTATTGGAGGTAAATTGTCGATTATTTCGACATCAGCATTACAAGTATTAGAATTACCGTAGTCATCAATTACCGTCAAAATAACTGATTGTGTACCAATATCATCACAACTAAAACTCTCATTATCTATACTTAATGAAATGTTTCCACAGTTGTCACTACTCCCAGCGTCAACTTCTTGTGGAGTTAAAGTGGTGATTCCATTTTGATCTAAATTAATGGAGATATTCTGACAAGATGCGGTAGGAGCAACTAAATCCTCGATCAATATTTGGGCGGTACAATTACTAGTATTCAAACTTATATCAGAAAGGGTAAGTGTTACCGTATTGACACCCACATTCGAACAATCAAAAGTGGTATTATCCAAACTTAAATTTAAAACCGAGCAATTATCAGAACTTCCAGAATCCACTTCTTGAGGAGTAATTATTGCCTCTCCAGTCATATCTAATTGGACCGTCAAATCTTGACATTGGGCAATTGGTGGTAAATCATCTTGAATGACGACTGTAGCCATACATGAATTAGAATTTCCATTATTGTCATCTACAGTCAACATTATCGTTTGAGAACCTATATCAGCACAATTAAAATTATCATTATCAATTGAAAGAGAAATAACAGAACAATTATCGCTGCTTCCACCGTCAAGGTCTTCAGGGACAATTGTTGCCACACCTATTGTGTCTAGGCTTACAGTTATATTTAAACATACAGCAGAAGGGCTTAAATTGTCTTGAACGGTAACCATTGCCGAACATTCGTCGGTATTTCCATTTCCATCTTGTATTGTTAATATAACGGCATTGGAACCAACATTGGAACAATCAAAATTATCAATATCTAATTCTAAAATAAAGGTTCCACAATTATCTGAACTGCCTCCATCTACGTCTTGTGGGAGAATCGTTGCATTACCATTTAAATCTAAATCAATAGAAATGTCCTCACATGCTGCTATAGGTAAAATATCATCAATGACCGTTACAGTAGCAGCACAAGTAGCAATATTTCCACTGTCGTCCATTACGCTCAAAACAACGGTTTGGTTTCCAATGTCGTTACAATTAAAATTAGCATTATTTATACTTAAAGAAACATTCCCACAATTATCCGAACTGCCATTATTTACTTCAGTAGCTGTGATGGAGGCGGTACCATTTAGATCTAGAAAAACTGAAATATCCTGACAAAGGGCTGCAGGAAGAATAATATCTTCAACGGTTACAATGGAGGTGCATGAATTAGAGTTTCCATTTACGTCGTTCACTGTTAAGATGACATTATTTGTACCAAGATTATCACAATTGAAGTTGAAAATATCTATGTTTAAAGTAGAAATTCCACAATTATCCGAACTTCCACCATCGACATCTTGTGGAGTAATTGATACTGACCCATTAAAATCGAGTTGAACAGTGATGTTATTACAAACTGCATTAGGAATGAGGTTATCTTCAACTGTAACTATCGAATTACATGAATCTGAATTTCCATTTCCATCGTCAACCGTTAGAGTCACTGAATTGGATCCTACCTCATTGCAAAAGAATATATCTTGATTTAATGATAGAATGACAGTTCCACAATTATCAGAACTTCCATTATCAATTTCTTCAGCAAGAATGATAGCTTCCCCGTTTGTGTCTAAAGATACAACAATATTTTGACAGACTGCAGCTGGAACAAAATTATCTTCAACGGTAACAGTTGAGGTACAACTATTAGTATTTCCATTTCCATCATCTACTGTTAGTGTTACCGTATTAACACCAACATTAGAACAATTGAATGTTGAATTGTTAAGACTTAAATTAATAGTTCCACAATTATCAGAACTTCCATTATCAATTTCTTGCGGAGTAATGCTTGCATTTCCATTTGAATCTATAGCGATGGTTATATCTTGACAAATTGCATCAGGTGCAGTGGTATCTTCGATGGTAACCACCGCAGTACATTGATCTATATTTCCACCAGGATCGGTAACGGTCAAAAGGACATTATTTGACCCAATATTAGAACAATTGAAATTTGAATTATCTAGACTGAGGCTAATATTATCGCAATTATCCGAACTGCCGTTATCTACTTCTTCGGGTGTTATGATCGCATCCCCTGAGGCATTTAGTGATATATTAATATTTAGACAAGATGCAATTGGATCTTGATTATCCTCTATCGTTATTATAGATGAACACTGGGCAGTATTTCCACTGTTATCTGTAACAGATAAAATGACTGTTTCATTTCCAATATTATCACAGTTGAAATTTGAATTGTTCAAACTTAAAGTGATATTTCCACAGTTATCTGAGCTTCCATTATTTACTTGTTGGGGAATAATGAATGCCGTACCATTTATATTGAGTTCAACAGTAATGTCCTGGCAAACTGCAATGGGTAGTATGATTTCCTCTACATTAATATTAGCACTGCATATATCGGTGTTTCCTGAATCATCAGTTACTGTAAGTGTGACGGTATTAAACCCGACATTTGAACAATTGAAATTTGAATTATTCAGATTTAATGAAATATTCCCACAGTTATCTGAGCTTCCATTATCTACTTCTTGAGGGGTTATGCTTCCACTTCCACTTCCATCCAATTGAATGGTCAAGTCTTGGCAAACTGCTATTGGTGGGATATTGTCAACACCATTCAAAATGTCTACGCTTAGTGATTTTGTGCAGTTTAGTGCATCCGTTACGGTAACAGAATAAGTACCAGATGATAAATTTTCTAAATCTTCATTATCATCATTATCACCTGTTCCATCATTATCCCAATCATAAAGGAATGGAGAAACTCCTGTTATAACTGTCAAGTCAATCGATCCATCATTTCCATTAGGACAGGTTACGTCAATATGGGTTTCACTAAGTGTAAAACCAAAAGGATCATTGAGTGTGGTCATTAAAGGAGAGCCTATACAACCATTAATAGTTAGAGTGATATTTGTGTAATTGCCTGCTAATAAATTCAAAATAGTTAGTTCCCCTAAAGCATTAGACGATAGATTAAAAGGACTATTGGCATTACCATTGAACTCATAAACTACCTGATAATTGGTATTAGCTAAAAGCCCGGCTAATACAATTGAGCCATCCATACCTCCGCAAGTAGTAGGATCATTACTTGATTCAATAGTATAAGATGGTCCGGTAGGGTCTGTGAGCACCTGATTTAAGGGGCCGCCAGTACAATTGAAAAAGTTATCTGTGACAATTATATTAGTATAATTACCTTCTGATAGATCGGGAATCGTGATTTCTCCATTTGGGTTAGCAAATAAAGAGTTTATCGAGATGTTATTACCATTTAAAATATAATCTACTGTATGGTTATTCCCTGTGAAAAGCCCATCAATTGTAATTGAACCATCCATAGCTCCGCAGAAAGAAGGATTTGAAAAAGAAGGTATTGAAATAATCAAATTTGAAGGATCACTTAATACAACACCAACAACATTTCCTGAACAATTGGCAGCATTAGTCAAAATAATGTTTGTATAATTTCCAGCATTTAACCCCGTAATTACTATTTCCCCATTACTATTAGAATTTAGGGTTAAAGGACCAACCAATACGCCATCATCGTTATACGTTATGGTAAAAGAAGCATTTATGCTCAAACCTGAAAGAGTAAATAATCCGTCTGACCCATTACAAGAAGTAGGATCCATTCCAGTTACAGAATAAACTGGAGAAGCAGGATCATTGAGAGTGGCAATTAAAGAACCACCAATACACCCAGTATTTCCATCTTGAATTCGGATATTTGAATAATTACCCTCAGCAATATTCCATGTAATTTCACCATTATTATCAGCAAGAAGTCCACCTACCAAAATATTTAAAGTAGGCAGTTCATTGTAAATTAGATTATAAGAATTTCCTGAAACTAGACCTCCAATCGTCACTGAACCATCTCCTCCACACATCGTGGGGTCTTGGATATTGACAATATTAGGATTTGGTGTTGGATCTATCAATAAAAAGGAAATGGCACAGCCATTATCATCTAAATCAGTGATCGTTATATTCAGGTCTCCATTACCTGTACTACCAGATTCTGTTTGATGAGAATTCACATTACCATAATTTCCTGTTGACGGCGTAATATTTACAGAGCTTGAAACGGAATACCCATTGGGACTTAGATTTAATCCTGTGGGGTTCAAATCAAATGAAAAAGAATCATCACTTGGGTCGTATGGTGTACCATTACCAAGGCATAATAGGTTTCCATAACCAGAAGAGGAAAGATCACATTCGCTAGAACAGGTTCCTGGATCGATTACAGTAATTCCCAAGGAACAATTTGGGTCATTATCATCAATTATAGTCAAAGTTAAATTGCCTGTCCCGGCTGTTCCTGTTAGAGTTTGGAAAGAAGTATTGAAGCCATAGGTACCCCCGGAAGGTATTAGAATAGCTCCATTTACTGTATATGTTGTGCCTAAGTTTGTCCCTGTAGGATTTAAATCAAAGGTGATATAGTCATCTGTATCATCACTTGGTGTTCCGTTATTATTACACTGAATATTAGAAAGCCCAGAAGCGGATATATTACAAGTATTCGAACATGTTCCTGGGTCTGCAAGTACAAAAGGGAAGGTACATCCAGAGTTATTCCCATCGACGATGG
>JANSWP010000044.1 GCA_024743405.1 Bacteroidota bacterium | reverse complement strand
TTGGTGAGTTAAGTAGGATTTTCAAACTTAACTCGCTGCAACTGTTTCACAAAATGTCAATTAACTTTAGACAACTTCATTGTAAAGGTAAGATGGACAATTTGAAAGCCCCATTATATTTGAATTTCAGCAATAATAGGTTTTTTCGATTTTGAATTTAATTTATTGAACTTCTCCTATTACTGAGAGTTTCCTTAAAGTATTTTTAGAAAAAGCATTTGAACAGCCATTACATTTTATTTAAATTAAAAAATCAGGTATTAAGCAGTTAGCAATAATTGAAAAATAAAGTTTCATTTTGCCAATAATTGCAAGATTTAGAATCTTCATTTATGAACTATAAAGACAAAAAAATCTCTATTCTGTTTTGCGTTCTTTTTGTACTCCCTTTAGCCCTATTTTCTCAAAAGATAACGATCAAAGGAAAGGCGATGGATGCCAAAACCAAAGAGACTTTACCCTTTGCAAGTATATATTTTCAGGGGACAAATGTAGGAACCGAAACAGACTATGATGGAAATTATGATTGGACAACACGTAGAGCTTCAGACACGTTGGTGGCTGCATTTATGGGCTACGAAACCAAATTAATAGTTTTACCTCCTAATATCACCAGCCACACGGTTGATTTTGTATTGAATGAAGCGGGAGGGTTTGACTTAGGAGAAGTTGTAATTAAAGCCAAAAAAACTAGATATAAACGGAAAGGAAATCCCTCCTGGCAACTTTGGCGAAATGTGGTTACGAATGCAGATCAAAACCGGCCACAAAATTTTGCCTTTTATGAATATGATAAGTATGAGAAGGTTGAGTTAGATCTTAATAACCTCACGGATAAATTTCGAAAACGAAAAGCGCTCAAACAATTTCAATTTCTCTTTGATTATGCGGATACTTCAGATTTGAATGGTAAAACCTACCTTCCAATATACATTCAAGAATCTGCCTCTAAAGTTTATTATCGAAAAAGTCCAGAGTCGACCAAAGAATATCGTTCTGGATTAAATGTGTCTGGGTTAGATGAATATTTGAATGAGGATGATTTTACGGTTGTCACAGATTTTCTTTATCGAAATATTGATATTTATGAAAGTAGTATCCAAATTTTTGATAAACAATTTCCAAGTCCCATAGGTGGATTAATTGCGGATAGAACCTATCAATTTGGTATCATTGATACCTTAACCTACAATGGTCATAAGGTAATTGATCTATCCTTTTTTCCTTCTAATAAAGATTCTAGAGCTTTTAAAGGGCATCTTTATATAAAAGCAGATTCTACTTATGCGGTTGTGAAAGCTGAATTCACCGTTGACAAAAGAGCAGACATTAATTTTGTGAATGACTTAGAGTTTAGTCAAGAGTTTGAACAAATTGGAGAGGCATGGGTATTGGACAAAGATGATATTGTGATTGATTTTGCGCCAAGAAGAAAAGGGTTAGGTTTTCTTGCTAAACGCTCTGTTTTATATGATAAACACTTATTTAATACGGAACGAGACAAGGATATTTATTCGGGAAGTGAAAAGTTGATTGACGCCAAAGATGTATACGAAAAAGATAAAGATTTTTGGAGAGGCGTTCGACAAGAAGAATTAAGTGCCTCAGAGGAGGGGATCTATCAGATGATTGATACGCTCCAACAAGTACCAACATTTAAAGCTGTTGCGAATATAGGTCGCTTGTTGTTCTCTGGTTATCAGCCTGTAGGTCCAGTTGATATAGGCCCGATAGGTGCATTCTATTCTTTTAATGAAGTAGAAGGATTTCGATTGAGGTTAGGAGGACAGACCAACTTAAAGTTTCATCCAAAAATACAATTGGAGGGCTATGGGGTATATGGGTTTGGAGATAAGAAGTGGAAATATTCAGGCGGAATAACTTATTCATTTAAAGAAAATTTTGAAGATAACCCAAGGCATTATTTAAGATTTGCTTATCAACACGAGACGAAATTTGTTGGACAACAATTACAGTTTGTTGCTGAAAATAATTTTCTTCTTTCCTTCAAGCGGGGAGATAACTCTAGAATGATGTTTTTGGATAATTATTTAGCAGAACATTTTCTAGAACTAGATAATAACTTGTCTTTCAAGACTTCTTTTATGAGAACTGTTAGAAATCCAATTGGTAATTTTGCATTTGATTATTTTGATGAAGAATTAGGGGAGCCAGCTAGTTATGACCAAGTGACAACCAATGAAATGGGTTTTAAACTGCGGTTCGCACCTAATGAACAATTTATTCAAGGAAAAAATTATCGGATCCCGATTTATAACAAATACCCAACTATAGAATTATTTTATTCTGGGGCATTAGAGAACTTAGGCAGTGACTTTGAATACCATAGAGTAAGAGCTAGATTATTTAAACGGTTCTTCCTTTCTGTGTTTGGAGTTACTAGACTTGAAGCGGAAGCAGGTAGAATCTTTGCAGACGGGGCTCCATATTTCTTGTTACATTTGCCTCAAGCGAATCAAACATTCTCCTATAAAATGGGATATTTTAATCTAATGAACTTTATGGAGTTTGCTAGTGATAAATGGGCGATTGTTAACTTGGAGCATGCTTTTGAAGGGTTCTTTTTTAATAAGATTCCACTATTACAAAGACTTAAACTTCGAGAGGTAATTACTTTTAGAGCTATTTATGGAGGGTTGGATAAAAAAAATAACCCTAATATTAACCCAGGATTAATCCAGTTTTTGGAAACTGACGATGGTGAAAAAATCACTTATACATTAGAAGATAAGCCTTATATGGAAGCGGGAATTGGTGTTTATAATATTTTCAAATTATTACGGGTAGATTTAGTTCAACGATTAAATTATTTGGATCACCCAAATGTTCCAAAGATGTTTGACGTTCCTGGGTTAGCGATTAGAATAGGAGCTAAGGTGCAGTTTTAATAAGGTATTATATATTTAAGAAGTTTTGAAAAGAAATACGGAGAATAGATCAGCTGAATATCAAAAATTAATTCGCTAATAAATATACAAAGCAATTCACTTAGTTTACAGAGTACTTAGGTTATGCTAAAAAAATACGGACAGCCACTAGTTTACAAAGTCATCGATCCATTGATTGATTCATTGGTCAGAAATAAAGTACATCCGAATGCGATAACGACTATTGGATTGGTAATTAATTTTTTGGCTGCGATCGTTTTTGTGATAGGTGCTGAATTCGGAGAAAGAAATGATCATTCCTACGTGGGCTGGGCAGGTGCAATTATTTTATTTGCGGGCTTATTTGATATGATCGATGGGCAATTGGCAAGGAAAGGAAATTTAGCTAGCAAATTTGGGGCTCTCTATGATTCAGTTTTAGATAGATATAGTGAAATGATTATGTTTTTAGGGATATGTTATTATCTCGTTTCACATGATTATTTTTTGAGTTCCTTGTTCGCATTTATAGCAATGATTGGGTCTGTAATGGTCAGTTACACAAGAGCACGTGCGGAAGGGTTAGGTGTAGATGCAAGTGTAGGCTTAATGCAAAGGCCAGAACGAATTGTCATCATTGGTTTAACAGCGATTGCTTGCGGTCTTTTTTCAAATATAGTGGGTGGAGATATAAAAGTGAATGTCGATTGGATGCCAATCCCTATTTTTGAGACCATTTCTATTTTTACGTTTCCTTTGGCAATCTTGGCTGTTATGGCAAACATAACTGCCATAAAAAGATTAAATCATAGTAAAAAGGTATTAGAAGAGAAGGAATAAATTGAATACAGCTTTATTTTGTCCAAGCACTTATTCAATTATTATTTTTAAAAAAAGTCTAAAAAGATAAATGACTCGACAATTATTAATTCTTTTGTTTCTTGGCATTTTTGGCATTAATGGAACTAGTCAAGAGGAGGCATGGCGGAAGCGGACGAGTTTACCGGACTATTTTCCAAAACTCGAAAAAAGAAAAAAAAGCTTATTTTTCTTACAGCGTAATATGAATGAAAACACGATTGTATATGACCTCAATTGTTTGGAGGATGGTACGGTAAACCCCAAAAACCCTATTGATGTGTATTGGATGCGATATCCCGGGGATAAGGCACCCTATAGAAGAGAAATTACTTGGATAGAAAAGAAATTTGCCTACGGATACAATTCTAAACAATCCAAAGATGGGGATGGGTTTGAAGTTGAATTGGTTTCATACGATAAAAGAAAAATATATTTGAAGCGAAATACGAATGGAAGATATGAACCGTATATGAATATAAATGGAAAGAGCTGTCGATTGACTAATTTATATGTTTATGCAGATTTAACGAATTGGTGGTCAGATGTTATTCATGTTGATATTTATGGCGTAGATACCCTTTCAGGTCAAGAAGAGTATGAACGGTTCGTTAATTAGGTTCTTACATATGATCTAAGTCAACCTAATCACATTCAAGGTTTGGCTAGTTGCTTACTTATTACATCCAATTTTTTAAATGAGACAGAACGATAAACATTACTCTATGAGCAAGACATTTTGCAAATATCTATTTGCTCAAAATGCTAGGATGAGTATCGTTAATTGTTCCATTTTTTTAGTGAAGCTTAATGGAAAAAGTGTTCTTTGATAATGATACAATAAAGGAAAAAAGCATTTTTGTTGGATTAGTCCTCTTATATCTCCTTTTGGTGTCCCTTTTTATTGGGTTACGCAATGACCATTTAATATTGGTTATAGTGATTTTAATATCGTATTTTGCGAATCCAATATCCAAGAAAATATTACTTTCCATTATCTTTTTTATTCTGTATTGGGTGATTTATGATGCGACGAGAATTTACCCAAATTTTGAGTTTAACCCTGTAAATATACAAGAGCCCTACGAAATTGAAAAAGCCTTATTTGGTATTTCAGGTTCCGAAGGTATTCTTACACCAAATGAATATTTCGCTCTACATACAAATGCCGTTCTAGACTTTCTTACAGGACTTTTTTATTTGACATGGGTACCTGTACCCTTAATATATGGGATCTGGCTTTATTTCAAGGACAAGAAGTTGCTCCTTCAATTTAGTGTTGCTTTTTTTATTGTAAATGTATTTGGCTTTATTATCTATTATTTATATCCTGCTGCACCTCCCTGGTATGTTGCTTTATATGGTTTCGAACAAAATTTTAATATTCCAGGAAATGCTGCTGGATTAGCTAATTTTGATAAACTTTTTGGAATAGATTTGTTTCACAATATGTACTCAAGAAATGCCAATGTTTTTGCAGCGATACCTTCTATGCATAGTGCGTTTCCTGCTTTGGCATTGTATTATGCCTGGAAAAAGGGCTCAAAATTTTGGATAGGGCTGTTTATTTTTGTGGGGTCAGGTATATGGTTTGGGGCAGTATATAGTAATCATCATTATATAATTGACGTTATACTCGGAATATCATGTTCTGTTTTCGCTATATTAGTATTCGAACTTTTAAGGAAAAACGATTTAATTCAAAAGTGGTTGGCACGTTATGAGAAAGTCATCAGCTGACAATCATTAATATTTTAATCTGTGTAATCTATGGGTTATTTGTTATTAGCCCATATTATCAACAGAATTTTTTGCTAAGAAATACACATACAAAATGAATTTACTCAAACAACGGTTATCACAGTATACCGCTCCACAGGAAGCAAAAGCTCGTGGTGTTTATCCCTACTTTCGTGTCATTGAATCTGACCAAGATTGTGTGGTGACGATTAAAGGGAAGCGCGTATTAATGTTTGGTTCTAATAGTTACTTGGGCCTGACGAATCATCCAAAACTAAAAGAAGCTGCAAAAAAAGCAGTGGACAAATATGGCTCTGGTTGTGCTGGGTCTCGTTTCCTAAATGGCACTTTAGATATTCATATCGAATTAGAAAATAAGCTCGCCGAATTTGTAGGAAAAGAAGGGGCTATTGTTTTTAGTACAGGTATGCAAGTCAATATGGGAGTGCTTTCTTCTATTTTAGGGCGCCATGATTTTATTATCAATGATGAGTTAAATCATGCTTCTATTATTGATGGTACTCGCCTTTCTTTTGCTACTAATCGAAAGTTTTCTCATAATGATATGGAATCTTTGGAGACAGTTTTAAAACGACTTCAAGAAAAAGAAGATTCCGTGAAAATGATTGTAGTTGACGGGGTTTTTAGTATGGAAGGTGATATTACTAAATTGCCGGAAATAGTAGAGCTATCTAAGAAATATGGAGCTTCAATAATGCTAGATGATGCTCATTCATTAGGCGTTTTGGGTCGTCATGGACGTGGAACTGCGGATCATTTTGGAGTGAAAGATGATGTGGATATGATAATGGGGACTTTTAGTAAATCACTAGCCTCTATTGGTGGGTTTATAGCAGGGGATTTTGAATATATCAATTTCCTCCAACATAATGCTCGGTCTTTAATTTTCAGTGCAAGTATAGCTCCTTCTAACGCAGCAAGTGTGATTGCAGCATTAGAATTGATTCAAGAAGAGCCAGAAAGAATTGAAAAACTTTGGGATAATACTTGGTATGCACACAAATTACTCAAAGAATGTGGTTTTGACATCGGTCACTCTGAGTCACCAATTATTCCTATTTATATCAGAGATATAGAAAAAACATTTATGCTGACTAAAGGTCTGTTAGACCAAGGCGTTTTTGTTAATCCAGTAATGACACCTGCTGTTGCACCAGAAGATTCCTTACTAAGATTTTCATTGATGGCAACTCACTCTAAAGAACAGATTGAAGAGGGAATTGGTAAAATCTATGAGATATCAAAAGCGATAGGAGTCTTCGAGAATCAAGAAGAGTTGGCAGCGAGATAAAAAGAAAGGGATTTTCGAGAGGTAAGACCGCTATTCCTGAAAACGCACTAGAGGAGTTTGGCTTCTGACCGCTCAAATAAAACAACACCATTTTTATATGACCACTATTCATGAAGTGCATAGTAAGCGAGACTTGAAAGCCTTCATTAAATTTCCTTTAAAGCTGTATAAAAATAATCCGTACTGGGTTCCAGAATTGAATCAAAGCGAGATGGATAATTTGGGAAAAAATCCAGCATTTGATCATTGTGAGAAAAAATATTGGCTGGCAAAGAAAGAGGGCAAAGTGGTTGGAAGAATTGCAGGCATTATCAATAAATTGGAAAACGAGAAAACGGGAGATGCTTTTGCGAGATTTGGGTGGTTAGATTTTGAAGATGATCCAGAAGTTTCAAAAAAATTGATAGAGACCGTTGAGCAATGGGCTGCTGAGAATGGGATGACTAAAATACATGGGCCACTCGGTTTTACAGATTTGGACAATGAAGGCATGTTGATTGAAGGGTTTAAGGAGTTAGGCACACTAGCAGCTCTATACAATTATCCATATTACCCTGAACACCTTGAAAAATATGGATACGAAAAAAGTGTAGATTGGGTAGAATTTGAGATTGATGTACCTGATTCTGTTCCAGAAAGGATAGAATCTTTCGCTAAAAAAGTAGCTGATCGTTACCAATTGCGAAATCTTGAAGCAAAGCGCTCCAAAGATCTCCGACCTTATATTCGTCCAATTTTCGATTTGATCAACGATACGTATAGTGAGCTTTATGGAGTTGTGGAATTAACCGAAAAACAAATTGACTTTTATGCTGAGCAATATTTCGGTTTTATTAATGCCAATTTCATTTCCGTCATTTTAAATGCGGAAGATGAGGTCGTTGGTTTCGGAATTACGATGCCTTCGCTTTCAACCGCACTTCAAAAATCTAGAGGAAGACTTTTCCCATTTGGCTTCATTCATATTCTTCGAGCCATGAAGAAAAATGAACGGGCTGATTTTTATCTGATTGGCATTCGAAAGGACTATCAAAGAAGAGGCGTTCACATTTTGATGTTCGATAAAATCCTTAAGGCTTTTCACAAATTTGGTATCAAAAAGGTAGAAACAAATCCTGAATTGGAGAATAACACCCAAATTCAAGCGATCTGGAAAGATTACCATCCTAGGCAACATAAGCGGAGGAGGTGTTTCATCAAGAAATTGGCTTAACTTTTATGAAAAAAATACTAATTACAGGTGCGAGTGGCTTTGTTGGAGGCTTTTTAGTTGAGGAGTGTTTGAAACGAAATCTTGAAGTGCATGCTGGTATTCGTAAAACAAGTAGTCGAAGCTATCTTCAAGATGATAGAATTCATTTTTTTGAGGTTGATTTTCCCAATGTGGATCTGATGACTGAAAAATTAAAGCTTGCTCAGTTTGATTACATTATTCACAATGCAGGAATTGTTGCCGCTGAAAAAAAAGAAGATTACTTTCGAGTAAATACAGAATACACAAAGCGATTTGTCGAGTCCATTCAAAAATCAAAGATTCCTTCGAAGTTTCTATACATGAGCAGTATTGCTGCTTATGGGCCTGCGAGCCCAACGGATAAAAGTGATTTTCTGAAAAATGAATATACTCCGGCTCCTATTACTAGTTATGGAAAAAGTAAATTAGACTCTGAGTATTACCTAAAAACAGTTCAAGACTTACCATATATTGTTGTTCGACCTACCGTTGTTTATGGTCCAAGAGAGAAAGATCTTTTTACTTTTTTTCAATTTGTCAGCCGACATTTACAACCAAAAATTGGTTTTCAAAAACAGGATTTAACCTTTATTCATGTGAAAGATTTAGTACGGGTTGTGGTTGACGCAACCCTGTCAACTCAATCGAATAAGAGTTATTTTATTGCAGATGGCGATCATTATTCTGCTGATGAATTGGGAACTTATGTCAAGAAATCATTGAATAAGAAAACATTGAAGCTCACAGTTCCAGCTGCACTGGCCAAAATAGTTGCCTCCGTTTTTGAAATGTCGGCCAAGTCAATTGGGCGTTATCCAACTTTTAATGTTGAAAAAGTTGCAGAATTGACTGCTCAAAATTGGAAATGTGACATAGCGCCTATAAAAAAAGACTTTGCTTTTAAGCCTGAATTTGATTTAGAAACGGGGCTTCAGCATACAATACAATGGTATCAAAAGAATAAATGGTTATAAGGAACGCGTTCCTAAAGAATATTATCTAAATCCATTCATCTACTTATACTTTCCATTCGCATACTACTTAAAATTATCAAACCAATAAATCCGATATTGAGAAGGAATTATCGTTTTTCTGTATTTCTTAGCGAATAAATACACAATGGAGGAGCCACAGGTTCCTCCTTTTTTATTAGAGATCTTCATAAAAACCAAACTCATTTGTGCTTCAAGGTGTATTCATCGTTAGTTTACTTACTACTCCCTTTGCTTTAAATTCTTCAAAAATATCTTGAATATTTTCTACTCGAATTCGAAATTGGCTACCCTGCATTTAAGCCATATCTCTAGGGAATTGAAATTGGATGTGAATAAAGATGTTTTGACGACCTAAAACTGCATAATAGAATAGGGCTAATATTTAAGAATTTTGTGTTCATCTTTATTACGGGTTATTTTTCATGCCAATGACTGCCAACATTCGACCGGTTTGTCCATTCTCTTTTCGGTGGGAGAAATAGGTCTCATTATTGATGACCGTTGAATAGGGAGAAATTTCAATTTGACTTTTGGGTAATCCAAACTCAAGCAGTTGAGCTTCATTTGCTTTTTTTAAATCTACAAAGAATTTCTGTTTTGTTTCGTCCCATCTTTTAAAAGATGCTTCAAATCTTTTTGCGACTATATTTCCTACTTCAAAAGAAGATTCATCAATGCAGGTGCCGATATAAGCAAAACAATTTTCACCTTTTGATCCATATTTATAATGCATTTTTTCAAGTGTTTTTCTAACAATCTCTGCATCCGTACCTCGCCAACCGGCATGAATCGCTGCCACGACTTCTTTCTCTGCATCATAGATTAATACGGGAACGCAATCAGCAATTGTTACAGTCAGAAGTAAATTTTTTTCGGTTGTGATAATAGCATCATAATTTTCATATTGTTTAGCTTCATGGGCGGTTAAAATACGATCTTCGTGAATTTGAAAGGAACCAACTACTTCACCTTCTGTAAAGCCTAAATCACTAAAGAAGCGGATACGGTTTTCTCTAACGTTTTGGAAATGATCATTTGTGAAAAAACCTAAATTTAACGATTCAAATGGTGGTGGACTGACACCTCCAAGTCGGGTACTTTGAGCAGCAACGATATTTGGAAAAGAATTAAAAAGATTAGGTTTATAGCATCTTGAAGATGACTTTAGCGGATCCATCAATGTTTTATTTTATGTAAAAGTAACCATTTTAAAAAATTGGGAATAACTAAAATATTTTTGATAAAATCGCAATTATGAAATATGCAAAACTTGGAAATTCAGACTTAAATGTTAGCCAAATCTCCTTCGGATGTATGTCATTAGGGGCTGATCATTCAGAAAACGAACAATTGATTCACAGAGCTATTGAGCTTGGTATTAATACTTTTGACACTGCCGATTTATATGCCAATGGATTCAATGAGGAAACACTAGGAGCAGCTTTAAAAGGTAAGAGAGAGAAGGTAATCATTGCTACTAAGGTTGGAAATCAATGGAGAAAAGATGGAAGTGGCTGGGATTGGAACCCTCGAAAAGCGTATATCAAAAAAGCTGTACACGAAAGTTTGGATAGATTACAAACTGACTATATCGATTTATATCAATTGCATGGTGGGACTATTGATGACCCTATTGATGAAGCAATTGAAGCCTTCGAAGAATTAAAATCAGGAGGGTATATACGGGCATATGGAATTTCATCCATTCGACCTAATGTAATTAGAGAATGGGCAAAAAAATCCAATATGGTCAGTGTGATGATGCAATACAGTTTGCTGGATAAGCGTGCAGAAGAGAATTGTTTGGATTTTCTAAAAGATCAAGGCATTGGAGTAATAGTCAGAGGAGCACTGGCAAAAGGACTATTGGCTGGAAAACCTCCAACTGCTTATTTGAATCATTCTAATGAGAATGTTCAAAATATTCAAAATTTACTAGCGAGTATGGAGGACGAAAATCGTAAAATGAGAGATTTAGCCCTTCAATATGTTTTATCGAATCCAGCTGTCTCAACAATTGCTTCGGGTATTCGGACTATGAATCAATTAGAAGAAAATGCTTCCATTTTCAATCTTCCCTTTATCGAACCCAATAAATTTCGAGTCCTTCAATCAGACATTGAATCATTTCAGTATGAAGTACATCGTTAAGGATTATAAGAAAGAACTGCCCTTTTAGTAGATCAAAAGAAACAAAGATGTCGTATTAATGCTACTAAACTAATGTTTGAATATATGAACATCCTTTCATATCTTAGCGTGGGTTTTGAGCTTTTTACTAGGAATTTCCTATTTAAAACTATCCCAAAACAAATTCATTAACATTGTATTATCTGAAGAGCATTTAATATGAAAATAGAACAAATATATACTGGATGTCTTGCTCAAGGAGCCTATTATATTGAAAGTAATGGAGAGGCTGCTATTATTGATCCTTTAAGAGAAACTCAACCATACTTGGATAGAGCTTCAGAACGAGGTGCAAAAATTAAATATATTTTTGAAACCCATTTTCATGCAGATTTTGTCTCTGGGCACTTAGATTTAGCCAAGGAAACTGGAGCTGCTATTGTATATGGTCCCAATGCCGAAACGACCTATGAAAAGCAAGAGGCGAAAGATGGTCAAACTTTCCAAGTTGGAAAATTGACAATTAAAGTCATACACACTCCTGGTCATACACCAGAAAGTACTTGCTATTTATTATTGGATGAAGAGGGAAAAGAGCATGCTTTATTTTCAGGTGATACATTATTTATTGGAGATGTTGGTCGGCCAGATTTGGCGCAAAAGTCTACCAATTTGACGAAAGAAGATTTGGCAGGGTGGCTATTTGATAGTTTAAGAAATAAAATTATGCCATTGCCAGACGAGGTAATTGTATATCCAGCTCATGGTGCTGGTTCGGCTTGTGGAAAAAACATGAGTAAAGAAACTTGGGATACTTTAGGTCACCAAAAATTGACTAATTACGCGCTGAGAGCAGATATGACTCGGGACGAGTTTATCAAAGAAGTTACAGATGGATTGATTGCTCCTCCCCAATATTTTGCAAAAAACGCAAAATTGAACAAGTCAGGATATGAAAGTATTGACGATGTAATGAAGCGTGGTGCTAGGGCACTTTCAGTTTCTGAATTTGAAGCTGCGGCGAATGCAACTGATGCATTAATGATTGATGTTAGAGACAAAACTGAGTTTATAAAAGGATTTATTCCCAATTCAATTTTTATTGGTATAGGTGGAAGTTTTGCTCCTTGGGTTGGAGCTTTAGTTCCAGACTTAAAGCAACCGATTCTGATTATTGCACCAGAAGGAAAGGCTGAGGAAACAGTAATGCGATTAGCTAGAGTTGGATATGATAATGCAATTGGATATTTAAAAGGTGGATTTGAAGCTTGGAAAAATGCTGGCAATGAGGTAGATCAGCTATTAACTATTGATATTGCGACCTTTGAACATCATTATGGAAGCGGAAGCGTAGAAAATATCTTGGATGTTCGAAAACCTGGTGAATATGAGGCGGATCATATTGAAGACGCCCAAAACTTTCCGTTGGATTTTATTAATCAAAATATGCATCAAATTGATCAAAATAAAACCTATTATATGCATTGTAGGAGTGGGTATCGATCTACTATTGCAGGTTCTATTTTGAAGTCAAGAGGTGTTGACTATTTAGTGAATGTACATGGTATTTTTGACGATGTAGTTTCTTCTAAAATACCAACAAACAGCTTAACTTGTTCCAAGTCATAATATTTGATTCACTCATTTAGGTTGGAAAGATTTTCCTGATCAATGGAAGAAAATTGCAAAATAGGCCGTTGGGAGATACTGAAAAGACAGTTGAAGAATCTTTCTCCGCATGATTTTCAACAAGCTTTTGAAAATTCATCTAATGGCTTATTGATAGATTGCCGAAGGCCAGATGAGTTCAATACTGGCTATATACCAAATGCCATCAATTTGGATTATTTAGGGGAAGAATTCTATAATCAAATGGAGGTTCTTGATCCCTCTACTCACTACTTTGTTTATTGTCGATCAAGTCGACGCAGTATTCGAACCTGCACTTTAATGCAGAATTCAGGATTTGAAAATGTTTTTAATTTGGATGGTGGCTTAAACGGATGGGTGAATATCTTCGGAGCCGATACTTTAATTCAAAACACTCCATTATAGACCATAAGATTTTACGTTTATAAAGTCTAGATTCTCAGGCAGATAACTTTGGTTGTCTGCCTGCTTTTTTTGTCTAGGCATATATCGAAATATTTTTTATATTATATAAATTAACTTCACCAAGCTTCATATCTTTCCTTACTTTTGCCCCTTATTCGCTTTCCAGTTTTTGATGTCGTATAAAGCAAAAGCAGTATTCTATGTGCGACACCAGTTATTGAAAAACGTTTTATTATTTAAAAAATGAATTAAACAGATGAACCACTCCCAAATACTCGATGCAGCGAAAGACGTTTTGAATAAAAATTGGAACGGAGATTTTACTAAACCAGCTCCAAATTTATATCCTCATCAATGGAATTGGGATTCAGGGTTTATCGCGATTGGGTTGGCACATTTTAATATGGATAGGGCAGAGGCGGAATTGAGACATTTGTTTAAGGGACAGTGGTCAAATGGAATGTTACCCCATATTGTTTTTGGAGAAGAAAAGGAGGCTCATTATTTTCCAGGCAAAGATTTTTGGGAAACGGAAAAGTCTGAATATGCTCCTTTTAACCAGGCGACAAGTGGCATAACTCAACCACCGGTACATGGTTTTGTTTTAGAACGAATTTATGAAATTGCAGAAGATAAGAAACGTGCAAAAGCATTTTTGAAGGAGCTTTTTCCTAAAGTTGTCAGCTTACATAAATATCTTTATGACAATCGGGATCCTCTAGAAGAAGGATTAATTTATATTCAACATCCTTGGGAGTCTGGAACAGATAATTCACCATGTTGGGATGATGCTTTGTCAATGATTGATGTCAAAGAGCTAGAAATTCCAAAATACATTCGACAAGATTTGCAAAATCCAAAGGCTGCCTTACACCGTCCCACTGATTTGGATTATGATAGGTATGTTCATTTGGTAGATATTTTTAGGAGTAATAATTACAATGATAAAGTTATTTATGAAGAATGTCCTTTTTTGATTCAGGATCCTCTATTTAATGGAATTTTGACCAAGTCTAATGAGGCACTGATAAAGATTGGTGGACTATTGGGTGAAGATGTTTCCGAAATTGTCCAATGGAATGAATTGACCCTTTTTAGTATGAATGAAAAACTTTGGGACGAGGAATGGGGCATTTATAACGCGTATGATTTAAGGAATGAGAAACTTATTCTCAATGAAACTTCCAATGGCTTGATTCCTCTATTTGGTGGTGTACCGATTCAGGAACAAGCGGAATTAATGTTGAAATTATTGAATCACCCAGCCTTCTCAGGGGATAGGAGCACCGAGACATGGGGTTATCCGACTTATAGCCTTCTAGCTGAGGATATTGATTATGAAAAGTATTGGCGAGGGCCTATTTGGATAAACATGAATTGGCTTTTACACAATGGTTTGAAAAGGTTCGATTTCGAAAAGGAAGCAGAAATGTTAAAGGAGCATAGTCTTGAATTACTCTCAAAGCATGGCTTTTTTGAATATTTTGACCCAAGGAAATCTATTGATAAAGCAGCTGGTTATGGTACCAATCAATTTTCGTGGTCTGCTGCTTTATGTATAGATTTTTTAATGGATGTTGATTAGATTTTATTCTATCCTATCCATGTTGCTTACCCTTCAAATCCAATTTCCTTATGAGCACCATCACAGAATGGTTTGTTTGAAGAGGCGCCGCAGCGACACAGTGCTGTCCGGGTTTCTTTTTTAGTTTCGTTACCTTCCGAATCTTTCAAAATAATATTTCCTTGAACTAATAATGGGCCATTTGGGGCAATATGAATAACTGTTTCCTCCTTTTTATTTTGGCTTTCTTTCCCAATATTATTTAAATAATAAGATAAAGCTCCAGAAGGGCATTTGTCAATTTGAGCAGTGATATTTTCAGTTGAGTCTCCCGCTGTATTTATCCATGGGCGTGATTTAGGATCAAAAACCTTTGGTAAACCTTGAGCACAAATTGCCGCATGAATACAAATTTCTGGCTTCCAAACTACGGTTATCTCACCATTTGTGTATTCTTTAGTTTTCATAATTACGGATTTAATTTTGGTGAAATATGGTAATTAACACCAAAATAATTTGGTCTAATTGTCCAACTTATTCTTTCGGTGTAACTAGGTTTATTTAGACATGTTGTTAAACCTAAAGATATTTCCAAAGTCAAACCTACTATTTTCAAATCAAAAATACGAATTATGAAAACTAATTGGAATGTTCGTTTTTTAAGTTTAGCCCTTATTCTTTTATCCACCTGTTTTATTTATGCCCAAGATGAAACAGGTTATCCAGGTGACAATTTTAGTATGGAAGGTGCACTCGACCTTTTTGAAAAATCTAAATCACTTGAAGACTTCGAAAAGAGATTGAATTCTGAAGAGAACTCAGTGAATAATCTAGACTTAAATGAAGATGGGGATATCGATTATATCAGGGTTATTGATAATATGGATGGAAATGTCCATGCAATAGTACTTCAAGTACCTGTCGATAAAAATGAATCTCAAGATATAGCTGTTATTGAAATTGAAAAAACAGGTAATGAAACAGCTATACTCCAAATTATTGGTGACGAGGAAATTTATGGAAAGCAAAAAATTGTAGAGCCTTTCAAAGAAGAAAGTGTGGGAGGTGGAAAAGGTGGACCTTCGGTCAAAATGGGCACTCAACGAGTTATATTGAATGTTTGGCTTTGGCCTTCTGTTCGTTTTATCTACGCTCCTAGATATCGAGTTTGGGTTTCCCCTTTTTATTTTGGCTTTTATCCTAGCTGGTACAGAGTCCGGAGTCCACGACCTTGGCGTTCATTTTATAGTAGAACAGTTGTTTTTAAACCTAAGTATCGTTTAGTAACAACACATAGGGTCGTAAAAGCACATAGATTATATACTCCCAAAAGAAGAACTTCAAAGGTTGTGTATACTAAGACAACAAGAAGGGTTGCTTTAAATAATGGTAAAGTAAAGGGTACTAAAACTACTACCAAAGTTGGAGTAGTCGGTAATAATGGAAAAGCAACTGTTGGTAAAAGAACCAAATCGACGAAACGTGGGATTGGCACAAATGGAGCCGTTTCGAAAAAACAGAATAATAAGGTCAACGTTAAAAAACAAAAGAGTAGGGCAGTGGCAGGTAAAAAAAGAACCACTACAATTAAGAAAAGAAAACACTGAGTAACGTTGCTCGTTCACTATTAAAAGTTAACGTGATATTTGCAGAAACAAAAAAGCCCGATTCGAATAGAATCGGGCTTTTATATTGGTAGAATAATTTTAACCTAAATAGGACTTTAGTGCATTGCGATTATAAGATTTTCGCAGTCTGCGGATCGCTCTTTCTTTTATTTGGCGTACCCGCTCTCGTGTAAGACCATACAATTCGCCGATTTCTTCTAAGGTAAGTGATTTGTGTCCATTTAACCCATAATAAGAAGAAAGTACTTCCACCTCTCTAGGTGAAAGAATAGATAATCCTTGTTGCACTTCTTCTTTAAGTGATTGCTCCATTAAGTTTTCATCTGGAGACGCTGATCCACCTGTTGTAATGACATCCAACATTGTAGAGTCACCTTGTTCACCACTTAAAGGCGCATCAACAGAGAGGTGTCTTCCTCCACCTCGGAGCATGTTGGAAACTTCTTTTGGAGTCATGTTAAGCAATTCTCCCAGTTCCTCATGAGTTGGATTTCGTTCAAATTCCTGAACAAAAGAAAGGAAAGCTTCATTAACTTTATTGTACGATCCTACTTTGTTCAATGGCAAACGTACTATCCTGGAATACTCTACGATTGCCTGTAAAATTGATTGACGAATCCACCATACGGCATAAGAAATAAATTTAAACCCTTTGGTTTCATCAAATCTCTTACCTGCCTTCATCAGCCCAACATTCCCTTCATTAATTAAATCACTTAAAGAAAGCCCCTGATTTTGATACTGCTTTGCTACGGAAACTACGAAACGGAGATTGGCTTTTGTTAATATATCCAAGGCATCTTGGTCGCCCTGCCTGATTCTTCGTGCCATCTCTGCCTCCTCTTCAGCAGTCAGCAGATCAATCTTACCAATATCGTTGAGGTACTTGTCTAATGCAAGACTCTCTCGAGCGGTAATTTTGTTCGTTATTTTTAATTGACGCATAGCCAGGGGTTTTTTAAATAATTGATTGAAAGCCTGCAAAAACTAATTATCCATTTAAAATGTCTTTTGTCTAATTTGCTTTATTGGTGAAATAAATAATTCAACAAATCAAAAAAGGCCATATAAACAAGAAAATTAATTATGAAAACTCAAAGTATTAAGAATCTTTGAAATATTGATTAAAATAGTTGCCATATTTAAAAAAAAGACTTGACTTTTTGATTTTTTTTATTATTGATAGCTAACTTTAGGAAACACGAGGTTGGTTAAAAAAGTTCGTTCTAGGATAGATTCTTTGATAAGTCGGAAATCCATTTTATTAAAACAATCAACTTACAACAAAAAAGATGCCCAAAACAATGGTATTAGGCATAAAAAAAGACCAACAAAATAGTTTGCCGGTCTTATGAATTTTTATCGTTTATTGTTTTGTCAGTTGCTTATCTTCTTCCACCGCCACCTCCGCCACGGTATCCACCGCCGCCGCCGCCTCTGCGGTCTCTTCCACCACCACGGTATCCGCCGCCTCTGTTATCACCATCATTGTTGGAATCGCCGTTTGGATTTGGGATCAAAGCTTTTCTAGATAAACGGAATTTTCCAGTTCTTTGGTCAATATCTATCAATTTTACTTTGACATCATCGCCTTCACTGAAAACATCTTCGACATTATCTATACGAGTGTGAGAAATTTCTGAAACGTGCAACAAGCCACTTTTTCCTTTAAAGTCAACAAAAACGCCATAAGGCATTACTGTTTTTACTTTTGCTTCATAAACATCACCCACTGAAGGTGTGAACGTAATGTCATTAATTCTTGCTACTGCGGCTTCAATAGAGGCTTTATCAGAGCTTGAAATATTGACAACGCCCTTATCATCGACTTCTTGAATGTTGATGTTCGTGCCAGTCGTTTCCTGAATTTCCTGGATGATTTTACCACCAGGTCCTATGACAGCACCAATATAGCTTTTGTCTATTATTACTTCTACAATTCGAGGTGCATGAGGCTTCAAGTCTTCTCTTGGTTCAGAGATCGTTTGAGCCATTTCATTTAGGATGTGCAATCTACCTTCACGGGCTTGTTCCAAAGCCTTTTCTAATAAATCGTAGGAAAGACCTTCGATTTTGATATCCATTTGACAAGCTGTAATACCTTTTTCCGTTCCTGTCAATTTGAAATCCATATCTCCTAATGCATCCTCGTCTCCAAGAATATCAGATAAAATTGCTGTTCTTTCACCATCCGTAATCATACCCATAGCAATACCCGAAACAGGAGATTTGATTTTAATCCCAGCATCCATCAAAGATAAGGAACCAGCACAAACAGTAGCCATTGAAGAAGAACCATTTGACTCCAAAATATCGGAAACTAAACGAATGGTATAAACCATTTCGTCCGGTAATACTTGTTTCAACGAGCGGCTTGCTAAATTTGCGTGCCCTACTTCTCTACGCCCTGGTCCTCTCATTGGTTTAACTTCACCAACAGAAAATGCAGGGAAATTGTAGTGTAAGTAGAATTTCTCTTGATACTTACCCATCGCATTGTCAATCATCATTTCATCCATCTTAGTCCCTAAAGTTAAAGATGTCAATGATTGTGTTTCCCCTCTAGTGAAAATGGCAGAGCCGTGAGCAGACGGTAAATAATTTACTTCTGTCCAAATGTTCCGAATTTCATCTGTTTTTCGACCATCTAAACGAATTTGCTCATCTAAAACGACACCTCGAATAGTCTCCTTTTTCACTTTCTCGAAATACTCTTTGGCGAGGTCATTATTTTCTTCCATGTACTCTTCACCCTTTGATTCGAGCAAAGCTTCCATCACTTCTACTTTGATTTCTTTGAATTTCTCTTTTCGGTCATGTTTTGCTAAGAAAGCTTTTGTGACTTCATAGATTTTGCTTTTTGCAAGCTCGACAATCTCTTTTTTCAAATCTTCATCTGAAGGTTGTGGAGCCACTTCTCTTGTCTGAAGCGCTTTCCCGCCCACTTTTTGAGCTAACTCTAATTGTGCTTGACATTGCACTTTAATTGCTTCGTGTCCTATCTTAATTGCTTCAACTAATTCTTTTTCTGAGCACTCTTTTGCTTCTCCCTCAACCATCAAAATGTTATCCATATTGGCTGCAACAATGACATCCAATGTCGCGCCTTCTTTATCAGATACGTTAGGGTTCACTAAATAGTCTTCTCCTTTTTTGACTACACGAACTTCAGAAATTGGTCCATTAAAAGGAATATCAGAAACTGCAAATGCAGCAGATGCTGCTAATGCGGCAAAAGCATCTGGCAAAACATCTGGGTCACCAGAAATTAAATTGATGATGACTTGAGTGTCATTCATATAGCCATCTGGAAATAAAGGACGAATGGCTCGATCTACTAATCGAGAAATTAATACTTCATTATCAGATAATTTTGCTTCTCTTCTGAAAAAATTACCAGGAATACGACCAGCTGCTGCAAATTTTTCTTGATAGTCTACGGATAAAGGGAACCAGGCTTGTCCTTCTCTAAGCTCTGTAGAAGAAACTACAGAGCAAAACAACATTGTTTTACCCATTTTGACGACGACTGAACCGTCTGCTTGAGTTGCTAGTTTGCCAGTTTCAATTGTTACTTCACGTCCATCTGGCAAGTTGAAGGAAGTGGTAATTGGATTTATTTTACCCATGTTAAAATCATTATTTTTAAGGTTGTTTCTAAAATCTTACAGAGGTTGTTCTATTTATAATTTACCTTATTTCTATATAGTTTAAGAACCTGTAAGGATGGATAAAGTCCGATTTTTTGACCTCTGTTTTTTTCTGATCGTTCTATCCTATCTAGGGTAGTAAGCTTAGGAGAGGTTTATATTCATCTTTTAAAGATGACGGAAGGATATTGGTAATCATTCGGCAGTTTTTTATGGTCTCGGTATTTCACTGCTTGAGTTTACTTTGTTCTAATTCTAACCTCTTTTTGTCTGGAAACGAAAAAGTGCTTCCCCAAAGGAAACACTTTTTCATTTTATTTAACCACGAATACCTAATTTCTTAACTAATTCACGGTATCCTGTAATGTCTTTTTTAGCTAAATATCGAAGCATTCGCTTTCTCTTTCCAACTAATGTAAGCAAGGTCCGACGGCAAGAGTGATCTTTTTTGTTAGATTTTAAGTGATCAGATAAGCTCTTGATTCGGTAGGTAAACAATGCAACTTGTCCCTCAGTGGAACCTGTGTTTTTGCCATTGCCCCCATACTCTGCAAAAATTTCTTCTACTTTTTCTTTTGATAGATAAACTGCCATTATTTTCAAATTGTGAAATGAACATGAGAATGCCTATTTTGCTGCAACATCTACTTCCTAACAGGAAGCATGCATCCCTTTATTTATTTCAATTTACCGTTAATGATTACGAAAATCAGCTACAGCGACCGCAAAGGTATTAATATTATTCAAATACTCGATTTTTGAGGAATTTTTTTGTTCGATTTATACTCAAATATAAGCCTATTAAAAAAGGCTCTTTTCTTTTTGAATATCTATAAAACCTCTGTCAGGATTGCCAGCCCCATACCGGATATTATCACCAACATTTTTCTCCAAGATACATTATGGTGTTTGGCATTATCAAGTTCGAAGAGAATTGTGGTCGAGATATGTAAAAAAGACCCTAAAACCACTGCAATGATGGTAGAATGAATGTGTGATTCTAAAGAAAGTAAAGCGGCTAAACCTGCACCTAAAGGAGACATGCACGCGAAAATTGCAAGACAGCTTATTATGGTTGGAGTCTTATATTTTGAAACTAATAATAATATGGTGAGCGCAAAAGCTGCGGGAGCTTTGTGCAAAATGATTCCATATAATAAATGATTATGTGCATGATCATGGTGAATATGAGTGGTTTGTCCAAATTCTGTAAAATGACTTAAAGGAATTCCTTCCAAAAAAGCATGAATACAAAGTCCAGCCATCACAGAAATGGCAAATTTCCCTGTTGCTTTGTGAGGAGCATGGATATGTCCATGTTCGACCCCGCCAGATAATTGTTCTAATAATAATTGTATGAAAAAGCCAAGCAAAACCCACATTCCCATATGGGTACCAGACTTAGAGAATACCTCTGGCATTAAGTGCAAAACGGCAATACCCAAAAGATAAGCTCCACTAAAAGATAAAACTGTTTGGAGAATACCGGGATTGTTTTTTTTGAAATAAAAGCCTAATCCACCCCCTATTATAACAGAAAGAAAAAGTAATATGTATTCAATAAAGCTCATTCAAGTATTCAAATAGTAATTTGGAAATTTACCGTTTATCAAGGAGTAAATGATCCAAAAATTCTTAGAAATAATAAAAAAACAAAATACCCTACAGACATTCCTAAAATCGCCCCAAAAAATATATCTAAAGGGTAATGAACGCCTACGTAAACTTGCCCAAAAGCAATGGAAGCTGCCCAAAAAAGCAAAGGTAGTTTTATCCATTTGAAAATCAGACCCAGTGTTAAAATTAAAAAGGTAGCTATAGCAAAATGATTGGTTGCGTGCGAAGAGGTAAAGCTGTATCCACCACCGCAGGGAACTAATAAATTCACTTCTTTTTTAAGGTCTATATCATTACAGGGACGAACCCTTTCAACCGTTTTTTTTATAAAATGACTACTTGTAAGATCAGAAATACCAATTGTCAAAATTAAACCGAGGATAATAATCAGCCCTTTTTTATCATAATTTAAAAGCAAAAACGATAGGAGGAATAGATAGAAAGGCATCCAAAAATATTTATTTCGCCACCATGGTAAAAGGACGTCTAGTATTGGATTCTTTAGATCCTCATTAATTAGAAAAAATAAATTTTGATCCAGTTGTAGTAGTTCGCTCATTCGTTTTTCTTATTCCCTAAATAATTTTGGACAAATTTACTCAAAAACTATTTTGGTGGGAAAGTACAATTTAAACTAAATATCTTACTTATTGAAAGGCTTCTATTTTGAGATTACATCGTGAGAAAAGAAGCTATAGCTAACGCTAGTCCTGATTTTTTCGCCTCGTTCTCTCAAAAAACTACCTTGTTCAAAAAAAGCAACTTATCTAATTTACACTATACTAAGACCTCAAAATCCAGTTTCAAGTAACTAGTTTCCAATAAACAATTCTTATTTTTGCCATAACAATCAATTTCACTAGACTTTATAGTAAAATAACTAATGTGGGGCTTTAATAGTCCCTTACTTAACTTATCCTTTAAAAAGTTGAAAGTTTAACTTTATAAAGAATACCAAAAGTATTAATTACTAACCAAGTCAAACCTATCTTAAAAATGAGAAGAGTATACCTTGATAATGCTGCCACTACCCCCATTAGCGAAGAAGTTATTGAAGTAATGGTCGATTGTATGCGCGAACATTATGGAAACCCTTCCTCTATTCATGCTCAAGGACGGACTGTCCGTGCGGCTATTGAACAAGCCCGAAAAAAGATTGCTGGATATATGGGCGCTTCAATCGGTGAAATTTTCTTTACCTCTGGAGGCACTGAATCCAATAATATGGCGCTAAGATGTGCCGTTAGAGATCTAAATGTAGAGCGTATTATCAGTTCTCCAACCGAACATCATTGTGTTGGGCATACATTGGAAAGTCTTGAGAAAAAAGGGGTAGAGGTCGTTATGCTTGATGTATGTGGTAAAGGGAAATTAGATTATGAGGAATTAGAATCTTTATTAAAATCAAGCGATAAAAAGACGTTAGTTTCCTTAATGGCGGCTAATAATGAAATTGGAACCTTACAAAATATGGAACTTGTTTCGGCATTGTGTGAAGAATATGGTGCTTATTATCATTCTGATACTGTCCAAACAGTCGGTCATTTTCCATTAGATGTGTCAAAATTAAAAATTCATTTCCTTTCAGGTTCTGCTCATAAATTTCATGGGCCAAAAGGGGTAGGGTTTATATATGTCAATAACGGTTCGTTGATTAAACCTTTGATTCATGGAGGATCTCAAGAGCGTAATATGCGTGCTGGAACTGAAAATGTTTATGGTATTGTAGGTATGGCTAAGGCGCTTGAATTGGCTTGTGATAATATGGAGGCTAAACAAGAAAAAATCGAATCATTAAGGGCTTATTTGAAAAATCAACTTCTTGAAAATTTTGAAGATATTCAATTTAATGGAGACCATAATGGCAGCTATTTATACACTGTTCTGAGCGTATCTTTCCCTAATTCTCCAAAATCTGAAATGTTACTCTTGATGCTAGATATTGCAGGAATTAGTGCTTCTGGAGGAAGTGCATGTAGCTCTGGAGCGGAAAAAGGCTCTCATGTGATGCAAGCAGTCAAAGCTGATCCAAAGCGAAAATCTATTCGTTTTTCTTTCTCTCATTACAACACCAAAGATGAAATTGACTATGTAGTTGAAAAACTCAAAACGATGGTTGCTGTTAAGGAAGAAGTATTAGCTTAAAAACCGTAATTCAAAAAAGTAAATTTAAAAAATGTTTAGATCAAAAATAGGTGGTATTGGACACTACGTGCCCGAATGGGCTGTGACTAATGATGATTTATCAAAAGTGATGGATACTTCTGATGAATGGATTCAAGAACGTACAGGAATTCAAGAGCGCAGATATGCCAAAAAACATACGGAGACTTCAGCTACCATGGGTGCGAAAGCTGCTGAAATAGCTATCGAACGGGCTGGAATCACTAAGGAAGATGTCGATTTTATCATTTTTGCAACCTTGAGTCCGGATTATTATTTCCCGGGTTGTGGTGTCTTGGTTCAGCGGGAGTTAGGCATTACCAAAACAGAGATTGGAGCTTTAGATATCAGAAACCAGTGTTCTGGGTTTATTTATGGATTGTCAATTGCTGACCAATTTGTCAAGACAGGGATGTACAAAAATATCCTATTGATTGGTGCAGAAATGCACTCCATGGGATTAGATTTTAGCACAACCGGTCGGAATGTAACGGTTATTTTTGGTGATGGGGCAGGTGCTGTGGTCATTCAACCAACGGAAGATGAAAATCAAGGGATTTTAACCACCAAATTACATTCTGATGGGACCTATGCCGAAAAATTGGCGATGATCAATCCTGGAGCTCACGGAGGATATCATTTTGACAAAATGGGTCTTGATATGGATTTCGGTTATGATGAATCCATTAAATACGGTGAAATATTTTTGACTCAAAAGATGTTAGACGAAGGTCAATATTATCCAAATATGGAAGGCAAGTTTGTTTTCAAATTAGCGGTTCAGAAATTTCCTGAAGTTATCGGAGAAGCATTAGAAACTGCAGGTTTGAAGACTTCCGATATAGATATGATGGTTCCACATCAAGCTAATTTGAGAATCAGTCAATTCGTACAAAAACGTTTGGGTTTAAGAGATGATCAAGTTTGGAACAATATTCAAAAATATGGTAACACGACGGCTGCATCGGTACCTATTGCACTATGTGAAGCTTGGGAATCTGGCGCTGTGAAGGACGGAGATTTGGTTTGTCTGGCAGCATTTGGCAGTGGTTTTACCTGGGGTTCTGCTTTGATCCGGTGGTAATAACCCAAATAGGAATCATCCTAATTTTTCAAAAATCGAAAGTTAGGATGATTCATGATTCTCTAATTTGGATAGGCCATTCCAATGATTCCTTCTCCATTTGAAAATTCAAAAAACGCTCCTTCTTCATTAAATAATTGGCAGGCAAATCGAATTGCCAGTTTTTTTGTTTTTTGACCAATTTGGCTATCCTCATAATCTTCCACAGACAATACTTCAAAATATAGGTTTGATCCATTTTGCGCCCCTTTTTCTGAACTATAAAAGGTGCCATCTTCTGTGGTATATTCAATGATGACTTTTGAAAATTCGAAAAAATTTGGTTCGATATCCATTACCGGAAATGTGTCATTGGACATTCTGAAAGAAGCTGAAAATTGAGCAGAACACGCTTCATTTCCAGGCCCTAGGGTAATGCCAGCACTAGATTTACAGCCATTGCCATCAATATAAATAACTGAATATTCATCAATTCCAGGGTTTATAGGAATAGTCTGAGCGGTATCATTTGTATTCCAGAAAAATAGATGGGGTGGGGTACTTGAACCTAAAATGGCAGTCAATGTATCTGAAGTATCTTTTTGAATAGATACACTACATTCTTTATTAATATTCTGAAACTGCAAGTTTTGCTTTTGAAAACTTTGGCACCCTTGTCCACCATTGGTGGCTAGGTCAAGTTGAACATTAAAAGGTTGGTTGGGACTGAAATTAGAGAGGTCGATTTCATTAAAGTTAGGTTCATTAATAAAAGAGGTCACCAATCCATTATCAAAACTCCAAGTGTAAATATTTTCGAAAGAGTTTTCTGTTTTGGAGTTACTTGCGTCTAAATCCAATACCATTTTAGGGACTAAAGAGTCATAAAACAAGGTGTCTTCTAAAGGCACTTCAAAATTATAGAAATCAACTTGTATGGCATTGTCAATATCGGTATTACCTCCTATTGTTTGTTGTTTATCCCTAATTTTGAAGACTAATTTTTCTTCACAATTGACTTGACAATCATCTTTTTGAAAATTGGCGACGAAGGTCAAAACGTCTTGGTTATCCACAAAATATTCAGGAAACAACACAAAGTTGTCCATTCCAGCTTCCATATTCAATGAACCAATATCAGAATCGGCAGAAATATTAAAAACGACTTCGTCCATTTCTTCTGCGGGCAATTCTATTTTATTGCATGACCCGATGATCAGCAAAACGACTAGAAATGTATATTTAAATAAAGAATTCATTATTGAATAAATAATTACTAAAGATTTTACGGATTTCTGCAAATATAAATCAATGATAATCCAGGAAATCTTTGTTCATATTGATTACCAAATCCGGTATTGTATTGAAAAATGAACTGATAATGGAGTATCATTTTTCACGGATTTTGGATCGGTCTCTGTTGTTTCAAAATCATTATTCGGGTTATTATAATTAGTCAGACGATATTGAGCACGTATTCCTAATGCTGTTTTTGAATTGAACCGATAATTATATCCTAATAATAATTGGGTCTGAATTTTATTCAGGGCAGAATCGTCTAACCAGCCTTTCTGAACCACACCATTCTCTGTGTATCGAATATCATTCAAATTTTCATTTTGTCCATTAACTGAGGCGGCTACGGCAACTGATTGAATATATTTTTGATTTTGGACATCATCTCTTTCCCACGATTGTAAATGATCTTCCAAAACTAATTCTCCTCGGGCGCCCAATAAATAGTCAAAAGCTAAACCGCATTCTAGTGCATGATACCCCAATTGGTATTTAGCATAAATTGGAAGGTTCAAAAAATGTAAACTACTAGGTCTCAATTGATAAGTGTCATAGTCACCACTATAGCCAAAAGCTGCTTGTGGACTTTCGCCAATGGCTTCCATTTCTTCCTTGAAAACGAAATAAGAAAGCTCTGTACCTAAAGACCAACGACCTACTAAAGGTACCCCAATACTCATACCTCCTTTATAATTCAATTCTGAATCGAGTTTTGAGTTAGGGAAATAAACCAAACTGCCTACCAATCCAATCTGTAGTTTTCGTGTCTTTTCTGGCTTAAACGTTGTTAATGCCTTAATTTCTTTTGTTTCCTTTATGAAGAAGGGATTCAATTTTAAAAGTGAAACCTGAGCAATATTTTCGGTAATCCTTTTTGGAATTTCTTCAACTGCTGAACCGCTTTTTACAACAGATGATTCTGAGATACCTGAAGCTTTTTCTTGTGTGTTTGTATTGGCGATTTCATCTGTAGTATGAGCATTCAAAGTGTTTTCTGATTCTTTTTCTATTGTTGAATTTTCTTTTGTATCACTTATAGCTATTGGAATTTCTACTCTTTGTTCAATTTTATCATCTATTATTTCTGATGCTTCAGGTTTTGATGACGGTTTATTTTTATTTGTAGGGTTTGGTTTTTGAGTATTTGGAAGTAGTATTGCAGTATTTTTCTTTGTAGTTGCTTCAAGTTTTTCTGAGGACTCCATATTCACTTTTTCAATCGCTTCTTCATGTGTTGATTCATTTGTGCTAAATTTTTCATCCATGATATTAGCAGCCTTATCTTGGTAATCTGCTTTAATTAAATCACCTGAATTAGAATTCAAGTTTTGCAACATCAGTCCACCACCAATCATTGAAATCAAAAGCACTCCACCCAGTATCCACCAAACAATAGCCCGCTTCTTTTTCTTTTTCTCATCTGCAACAATTAGCTCTTCGGCTTGCAGCCAAAGGCTTTCATCGAATTCAAATTCGCGTTTATTTAATTTCTCTTTATAAAAATTATCTAGATGATTCATGTCTCAATTTTTTTGACAACTTTCGTTGCGTTCATCATCTTTTTCATTCTTGTTTGCAATTTTTTTCGAGCAAAATTTAGATGCCATTTTGAAGTTCCTTCACTGATGCCAAGCATATCGGCGATTTCTTTATGTTTAAAGCCATCAATTGCAAAAAGATTAAAAACTTTCTGGCTCATTGGGGGTAATTCTTGTATTAATAATTCTAGGTTTTCTGCGTCAAACTGTTTATCTGCCTCGTTAAAATCTACTAAATTGGTATAGTTGCTATTTTCTGTAAAATCTTGATATTCAATTAGTTCTTTTACCTTTCGGTTTGATCTAAATTCATCAATGATCGTGTTAATCATGATTCTTCTAATCCAAGCGATAAACGGTACCTCAGGTTTATACTTGTCGAGATTATTTAATATTTTCAAAAAACCTGCATTCAAGCTTGCCGCTGCATCTTCTTCATTTTGTTGGTATCGAACACACACAGCCATTAAAACATTGAAGCAACTCTTGTAGAGTTGAAATTGCGCTTTACGATCTCCGCGCTTACAGTCTTTTATGAGTTGTGGCTGGATGTTCATTTACGGAAGTGATGAACTGATGAACGATGAGCGAATAAGTTACTTACTTATCGCTCATCGTTCATTTCTTATCACTAAATTTTAGTGTTTAATAACTTTCTTCGAAATTACATTTTTACCTGTGTTGATGTTCGCAAAGAAAACACCATTAGGCAAATCGGCAATGTTGAAGTTCAATTGTTGTTTCCCATTCGTTAGGGAAAGGTTCTCAAAGAAAACAACTTTTCCGGTAACATCAGTCAAAGTAAACTGAGCATCCAAATTATCCGTCAATTCAAATACAATATTCAAATCGGATGAAGTTGGATTAGGGAATATTTGAACCGTTTGATTCACTAAAATTTCTGAAATTCCTGTAGTTACCTCATTTTCATTGACTTCAAAAACGATATTACTTGCATTTGGATTATCTGGACCAATCGTAACCCAATAGAATGCATGATCTTTTCCAGTTATTTCAACCAAAACTTTATACGTTCCCCATGGCAAACTTGGGAATTCGAATTCGCCATCCTCATTAGTCATGCTCATTGATACAGGCATTTCTGCTTGATTATAAAGGATAATTGAAACACCTTCAACTGGATCGCCATCACCTCTGTCATCATTCGAGCCCACTAATCCGTCGCCTTCATAAACAACTCCATTGATACCGCCTGGTCCTAATAAACCATTGGCTTTGACTAAGATAATATCATAAGATTGTGCAAAAATACTTGGTATTTGGATAACGGTTGCGGCATCCCATAATTCAGTATCTCCATAATAAGTAGGCAAGTATTCATCAAAACCTGGAGAGTTTGGATCAATGACCACTCTTACGAGGTATTCCCCATCGTCAACTGTGCCAAAATTGTATCGGTAGCCAATAAAAAGTGGTTCAAGTGGCATTTGGTCAACTTGCTCAGGAGTGCCAGTATTAGGATCTATTTTGAATAAATAAGCATCACCAAAGACGCCTGAAGGAGCTTGTAAACTATCATGTACAAATACCCAACCGCTGATTCCTGTATTTGGAGCTAAAAGAAGGGTAATACATGCAGTAGAAACGCATCCATCAGAAGAGGTAACTGTTACACAGTAATCTCCAGATTGTTGAGGGAAAATAACTGGACCAGTTTCTCCTGTGCTCCAGACATATTCGAAAAATTGATTTGGATTACCACCAATGATTTCTGCCCAAAGTAAGGATACATTAGAACTGTCAGAGATTTCTGTTATGATTACTTCACAACCTCCTTGTCCCCAAATGGTAATGCAACCTGTTGTTACACAACTATCAGCATCTACAACGGTCACACAATAATCTGTAAGATTAGGATCGATTTCAATTTCTGCTGTAGTTTCACCTGTTGACCATTCGTAAGTGTAAGGTCCTACACCCCATGCTTCTGCAATAAGATGATTACCCATTGCATCAACATAAATATCTACTCCACAAGGATCTACTGTAATGATATCAACCCAAATACAACTTTCAGAGACACAATCTTCTGCGTCAGTCACTGTTACACAATATTCGCCAGAAATGGCCGGAATGATAGTTTCAGTTGTCTCTCCTGTGCTCCATAAGTAAGTGAAAGGAGCAGTTCCCCATGTCTCTGGAATAATGGTAGGTACACTTCCTATTGGACAATCATAAAATAACCAAACACCACAGTCACTTCCTCCATTAAACCAATAACAAGCTGTAGATGTACATCCTGCTGCGTCAGTTACCACTACGCAATGTTCAACAGCATTAGGGTCAGGAGTGATAGATTGAGTTGTTTCTCCATTATCCCATAAATAAGTAAAAGGGGCGGTTCCTTGCGCGTCAGCCGTTAGCACTAATCCTGCAGCTCCAGTACTGTCCTCATAAATTACAACAGAACAATCGCCAGGGAATCCCCAATAACAGTTTTCTGCGACACATCCATCTGCATCAGTCACTATTACGCAGTTGAAAATACCGTTAGGCGTATAAGGGATGCTTTGAGTCGTTTCGCCAGTGATCCATTGATAAGTAAAAGGAGCCGTTCCATCAGCTATTGCCGTTAACACTAATCCACTATTTGTAGAATCTAATTCGATTTCTACAGAACAATTCCCCGGAAAGCCCCAAAAGCAACTTTCTGCCACACATCCATCAGCATCTGTAACCGTTACACATTGTGGTGTTCCACTAGGGTTATAAGGAACAGTTTGAGTTAATTCACCTGTGCTCCAAACATAAGTAAAAGGAGCAGTTCCTGCAGGAAGAGCGGTCAACGCTAGCCCTCCGTTCACAGAGTCTAATTCAATTTCTACGAAGCAACCATTTGGTGGATTAATAAAAAGGCATGTTTCAGCAATACATCCAGCTGCGTCCGTAACCATTACACAATAATCAATGAAGATTGCAGGATCAAGGGCAACTGATTGAGTTGTCTCGCCAGTACTCCATAAATAAGTAAAAGGAGCTGTTCCAGTTGCATTTGCAGTTAACATTGCACCTGATGCAGTTGAATCAATTCCAATAGTTACATCACAATTAGGAACCACAATATTCACACAATAGACAAAATTGACTTCCAAGTCCATATTACCAGGAAACCAACTAATATTTTGAATTTGAATTTGCCCATTACAATCGACCATCGCAACAGAACCAAAACCTTGAGACTGATTATTATTTAAGGGAATGGCATCTGAATAAAACCCATTGCTATCAGTTATGTGTGTAGATGTATACCCCGGATTAATAGGGTTGTTAGAAGGTAAGTCAATAATAATTATGACATCGGGAATAAGGTTACCAAATTCATCGCTAACTGCACCAGAGACGGTCAGTTGTTGAGCATTCAGACCCAACATGAAAAAAGAAGCGAGTAATAACATGAAAATCTTTCTCATCGGATTCTTTATTTTTTTAAATTAAGAGTTAATTTGTTTTTTAAGATTTGAACGTGAATATTAAAAGTTTGAAAGACGTCTTTTTGCTTTTCAATGGTACTCACGACAATGAAAGGGGAAAGGTTGGGTAGGAATAGTATTTTTTTATTTTTTTTTGAAAAATTATTGCTGACTAACGAATATCCGCCATTTAGTAAGTGCTTGGACAGAAATAGGTTCCATATTTGACGAAAACTATTTTTTTGCCAGACGAGGCAAAAAGCACAGGCATATCCATAGATATGGCGAGTATTTTTAACGAAATATGGTGAAAAAATAGTCCGTCATAATATGTGAGAGTTATTTCTGTCCAAGCACTTAACGTCTAAAGAATAACTCCGACATTTGCCGATGTATTTTTTGAACTTTTGCGGCGTTAAAAAGCCTTTTTATCTTTGGGTATATACCAACCTAGAATGGTCTGCATCACCATCTTTTTTTACCTTGTTAAACCTAAAATCTATTATTTAAAAATGTCGGACTTATTTTTTCTCGTTATTTTTTTCAAATAACTAAATGGGTAGTTTATGGTCTGAAAAAAATTGTTAATTAGTTTATTAAACATCCTTCATCGTTTATTAAACATTCTTCTATCTTTGCGCCGATTTTTTAAAAAGGGTAAAAAATTAACAGAATGCAAGCAGTTCCAGCAGTTTTATTACTCCAAGATGGTACCGTATTTTACGGGAAGTCAGCAGGCAAAATTGGCACCACCACTGGTGAAATTGCCTTTAACACCGGAATGACGGGTTACCAAGAAATTTTTACAGATCCATCCTATTATGGGCAATGTTTGGTAATGACCAATGCACACATTGGAAATTATGGAACAAAAGACCTAGAAGTAGAATCTGAAAATATCAAGATTTCAGGTTTGATTTGTAAAAACTTCACTTGGCAATATTCACGCATCGTAGGTGATCAATCCATTCAAGAATATTTCGAAAGAGAAGGTTTAGTTGGTATTTCTGATGTCGACACAAGAGCAATTGTGCGTCATATTAGAGATAAAGGAGCAATGAATTGTATCATCTCTTCTGAAACCACTGATTTAGAGAACTTGAAAAAGCAACTTTCTAAAGTACCTAATATGGAAGGTCTTGAATTAGCCTCTGTAGTGAGTACGAAAGAGAGTTATACTTTGGGTGATCCTGGTGCAGATTTTAAGATTGCAGTCTTGGATTTAGGATGTAAGAAAAATATTTTGAAGTGTTTTGCTGATCGTAATTGTTACGTGAAGGTTTTTCCAGCAAAGACACCTTATGCAGAATTAAAAGCTTGGGAACCAGACGGCTATTTTCTATCAAATGGACCTGGAGATCCAGCCCCTGCACAATATGCAGTGAATACTGCAAAAAGGATCTTGGCAGAGGACAAACCCTTGTTTGGGATTTGTTTAGGGCACCAGATTTTAGCATTAGCGGTGGATATTCCTACCTACAAGATGCATCATGGACACCGTGGTATTAATCATCCAGTAAAGAATTTAATATCTGGCAAAGGAGAAATCACTAGCCAAAATCATGGATTTGGTGTGAGTCCAGAAGCAATTAATGCGAATACAGACAAAGTAGAAATCACACATGTTAATTTGAATGACGCCACAATTGAAGGCATTCGAATTAAGAATAAGAAAGCTTTTTCAGTTCAATATCATCCTGAGGCAAGCCCTGGTCCACACGATTCAAGGTATTTGTTTGATGAGTTTATTGAAATGATGAAGGAAAGTAAGGTTCCTGCAACAGCTTAACTAACTGTAATGGTACTTTTGAAAACTATTTTTACAGTTCTTCCTCAGCCCAAACCAAAGTTTTTTTAAATAAAATATTAAAAAACAATGAGTACTATTTTAGACATTAGATCAAGAGAAATTTTAGATTCAAGAGGAAACCCAACTGTCGAAGTAGAAGTCTTGACGGAAAATGGACATGTCGGAAGGGCTGCAGTGCCTTCAGGTGCTTCTACTGGAAAATATGAAGCGGTTGAATTGAGAGATGAGGATAAAAGTCGATTTATGGGTAAAGGGGTTTTGAATGCCTGTAAAAACGTTGAAGAAGTTTTAGCTGAAGCTTTAATAGGGGAAGATGTATACGAGCAACGACATATTGATAATATTATGCTCGAATTGGATGGGACGCATAATAAAGCAAAATTAGGAGCGAATGCTATTTTAGGCGTTTCTTTAGCAATTGCGAAGGCGGCGGCATTGGAAGCCAATCTGCCATTATTCAGGTATGTTGGTGGTGCAAATGCACATGTTTTGCCTGTACCAATGATGAATATTCTGAACGGAGGCTCTCATGCAGATAATAGTATTGACTTTCAGGAGTTTATGATTATGCCAATTGGTGCAGAATCTTTTTCTGAAGGATTGAGAATGGGTGTTGAGGTATTTCATAACTTGAAAAAAGTTTTGAAATCAAAAGGATACTCAACGAATGTTGGAGATGAAGGTGGTTTCGCTCCAAATATCAAATCAAATGTTGAGGCAGTAGAAACAGTGCTTCAAGCAATTGAAAAGGCAGGATACCGTCCTGGAGAAGATATGATGATTGCGATGGATGCGGCGGCTTCAGAATTTTACAATGCAGAAGAGCAAGTTTATCACTTTTTTAAATCAACTGGTGATAAATTGACCTCAGCAGAAATGGTTGATTATTGGGCTGGTTGGGTTGATAATTATCCAATTTTATCTATTGAAGATGGTTTAGATGAAGATGATTGGGCTGGTTGGAAAGCGATGACTGCAAAAATGGGTACCAAATGTCAATTAGTAGGGGATGACCTTTTTGTAACGAATACAGAAAGATTGCAACGTGGAATTGAAATGGAGGCAGCTAATTCAATTTTAATAAAAGTTAACCAAATCGGAACGCTAACAGAAACGACTGAAGCTGTTCGATTGGCAACTCGAAATGCATTTACTAGTGTAATGAGTCACCGCTCTGGAGAAACAGAGGATGTTACCATTGCAGATTTAGCGGTTGCGTTGAATTGTGGACAAATCAAAACTGGTTCTGCTTCCCGTTCTGATAGAATCGCAAAATACAATCAATTGTTGAGGATTGAGGAAGAATTAGGAGCTTCAGGTTATTACCCTGGTAAAGCGCTTTTAGGATAAAAAAGGTAGAGCATTAATGTCTCTTGGTCTTTCTGTTTATGATTTTCATTCTCAAACATTAGATCACCTTTTAAATTTGTGTATATCTTAGCGCTGAGAAAACACAATACTTATGGCATTAAGACCTAGTAAGCCGAATCCAATTCAGGTTCTTTTAAAAGAAATACCAGCGCCTCTACAAAATCGATATTTTCTAATTTTGATTTTGTTTTTTGCTTGGATGGTATTCTTTGATAAGCATGATTTAATGACTCAGTGGCAATTGAGTGGTTCAGTTGAAAGATTAGAATTTGATAAGGTCTATTATGAAGATCAAATCAAAAGCGTGCGAAAGGATTTACTGAATTTAGAATTGAATCAAGAGAAATTTGCTCGGGAAAAATATTATATGCAAAAGTCCAATGAGGATGTATTTATCATCGTCAATAAGGAAGAGTAAAGTTTTGTGAGAAAAAATAAATGTAATATAGAGATGAAATTTTGGGCAAGTTCCAAAATTATACATCAGACACTGTAAATCGTAAATGCAAACATGGCAGTTTTAGTAACTAAAAATTCGAATATTATTGTTCAAGGTTTCACTGGTAAGGAAGGATCTTTCCATGCTGGTCAAATGATAGAATACGGTACCAATGTCGTCGGCGGTGTGACTCCTGGCAAAGGAGGGCAAGAACATTTAGGAAAACCTGTTTTTAATACCGTTTCAGAAGCGGTTAATAAAGTTGGTGCGGACACGACTATCATTTTTGTCCCTCCTCGTTTTGCGGCAGATGCCATTATGGAAGCTGCTGAAGCAGGCATAAAAGTCATTATTACGATTACGGAAGGCATTCCTGTTCAAGATATGGTCAAAGTTAATGCTTACCTGAAAAATTTTGATTGCCGTATGGTTGGCCCTAATTGTCCAGGTGTGATGACTCCAGGTGAAGCTAAGGTTGGAATTATGCCTGGGTTTATTCATAATCCGGGAAGAATTGGTATCGTTTCTCGTTCTGGAACATTGACTTATGAAGCTGTTGATCAGGTAACTAAAGCAGGTATGGGACAATCGACTTGCATTGGAATCGGTGGAGATCCAATTGTAGGAACTTCTACAAAAGAGGCTGTCGAATTATTAATGAATGATCCTGAAACGGATGGTATCGTAATGATTGGAGAAATTGGTGGTGGGATGGAAGCAGAAGCTGCTAATTGGATTAAAGCAAATGGTACAAAGCCAGTTGTTGGATTTATTGCTGGTCAGACAGCTCCAAAAGGTCGTACAATGGGACACGCGGGAGCGATTATCGGTGGTGCAGATGATACTGCTGAGGCGAAAATGAAAATTATGGAGGCGTGTGGTATTCATGTAGTGAAATCACCTGCTGATATTGGTGAAACAATGCGAAAAGCTTTGGAGAATTAACCTGATTAATTCTTTGAGATATATAAAAGCGAGTTTGAGTGGTGACATTCGAACTCGCTTTTTTTATGCTAATGTTATACTGTAATTTATTTCCTACACCCTAAATCAGCAAAAAAAAACCATATCTTCATTCCAAAAAAAATCTTTCAAAATGATTCAGCCTAAAAGCCCCATGTTTCGCCTTTTTCACTTCTTGAAAAACTATCGAAAAAGTGTCATTTGGGCAGTTGCTTCAAGTGTTATCAATAAGCTATTTGATCTAATGCCACCGATATTAACAGCCTGGATCATTGATACGGCAGCTGGACAAACTCCGAATTGGATTCAGAGATGGGGTGGGGAAGAACTTACTCAAAATACTTTTTCTGTTATCCTCTTTTTAGGGGTTTTGACTTTTCTCATTTTTGGATTTGAAAGCCTATTCGAATGGTCATTTAAAAGGGAATTTATGCGTCTTGCCCAAAGAGTTCAGCATGATTTAAGAATGGTGGCTTATGGCAAAATGCAAAGCCGTGAAATTGCATTTTTTGAAGAGCAAAGAACAGGTAATTTGATGGCTATGCTTAATGATGATATCAATCAACTTGAAAGATTCCTGAATACTAGTTTTAATGAAATTATTCAAATGATTGTTTTGGTTCTCTTTGCTGGTTGGACATTGATTATGGTCAATCTACCGCTTGGTATTTTAGGGATGTTGCCAATTCCATTTATCATTTTGGGCAGTTTTTATTATCAAAAAAAGGTTTCACCTTATTATAAGGAGGTACGTGAAGCTGTTGGAAAGTTGAGCAATCGACTTGAAAACAATATTTCTGGAATCATGGTCATCAAAAGCTTTACAGCCGAATCATTTGAAAAAAAGCGAGTTAATGAGGTATCGGAAAATTATCGAAATGCGAATTTTAGAGCTATCCGGTGGAGCTCAGTTTATGTCCCAATTATTCGAATGATTATTGCAATAGGTTTTGCAAGTACGCTAGTTATTGGTGCTTATTGGGCAATTCAGACACCTCCTCAGTTTTCATTAGGGAGTCTTGCTTTTTTCGCCATGATGATTCAACGTTTGCTTTGGCCAATCACAAGGTTAGGCTCCGTTTTTGATGAATTCGAGCGGGCACGAGCTTCTGCAAGGAGAGTTTTTGGTTTAATTGATACTCCCAATATTATTCAAAATCCAGATCAACCGGTCCCTTTACCTCTGTCTTTGGGAAACATTTCTATGGAAGATGTACATTTTTCCTACAAAGAAGGTATCTCCATTTTAAAGGGATTAAATCTTCAAATTGAAAAGGGACAAAATATTGGAGTCGTTGGGCTAACTGGAGCAGGCAAAACCACCTTGATAAAACTATTGATGAGGTTATATGATGTTACTGACGGTTCAATAAAATTGGAAGGTATTGATTTGAGGGATTTGGATATGACCGATTTACGTCAAAATATTGCATTAGTTAGTCAAGATGTATATTTATTTCATGGCACAATAGAGGAAAATATCGCCTATGGAATGGGCCACTTTGAAAAGTCAAAAATCATAGAGGCTGCTCAAAAATCACAATTGCATGAATTCATTTCGACGCTCCCTAATGGATATGATTCCATTATTGGAGAACGTGGAATTAAATTATCGGGAGGGCAACGACAAAGATTAAGTATTGCTAGAGCTATTTTGAAAGATGCTCCTATATTGATTCTGGATGAAGCAACAAGCTCGGTAGACATGGAAACTGAAAAAGCGATCCAAGAAAATTTAGAATATTTGACCCTAGATCGAACAGCCATTATAATAGCACATCGACTATCTACTATTCGCCAAGCAGAGAAAATAATAGTTTTAGGAAATGGACAAATTTTAGAAATGGGTGACCACGATAATCTGATTAATCAAGCAGGGCTATACTCAGATTTATGGAAGTTTCAAATGAGATAAGGTTGTGAAAAAAAAGGAATTTTTACCCTAATTAATAGATAGAAATTCCTTTTTCTATTTCAAATTTATCAAAAACTATAAGTCACTCTTCCTTTAATAAAAAACGGCATTCCTGGCGTAAAGTGCAATTCTTCTACACTTTCAGTTTCGTTGCGTAACCTCGATTCTGTAGCAAATTGGGCTTCATTCCATTCTGTATTCAATAAGTTCTCAGCAACTATTCCAAAAGTGACATTTTTTAATTGGTAATTGAGATTTAAGTCAAGTAAAAAGTACCCTTCAGCAGTGATACTGCCATCTTCATTCGCTGGACGATTTTTCAAATATCGATAGCGTAGCCCACCCGAAAATCCATTTTGAGCTTTTAAAGAAAAACCTCCTGCTGCCGTCAAGTCTGGGGCGAGCGGAATATAATCTGTGCCTTCCGGTTCTTCTGTTGAACGAGCTAAAGTATAATTCACATCAGAATCAAAAAACAACCAATTAGTCGCTTGATACCTAACACCAAATTCAAATCCAGTTCGACGCGTTTTTCCACTTGGTTCAACGACGCCTTCATCACCTACATAAACAAATTCCTGGTCTAAAAATAAAGCCCATAATGCGCCAGTTAACCAAATTCTTGGTTTCGGTTTCCATACCGACCCTAGATCAATTCCATAGGCAGCAGGTAGAATTTCTTTTCCATTTTGGGCGACCACGACTCGGGTATCATTTGAATGAAAACCAATACCTGATTTGAGGAAAAACTGCCAATGAAAGTTTGGATTATATAGGAAATTCAATTTTGGACTCAGGAAAAATTTATTTTCCGAAAGGGTTTGGTAGGTACTGGTCAATTCGTCATTATAGTTAAATTTGAAATAATCTAGCCTTAAAGCAGGGTTGATAATGAGTTTGTCAAAATCAAATTCTGAATTGATGAAACTATAAAAATTAGTTTCATTGACATCTCCCGATGAAAGATTTTCAAGCGTAGTTTTTCGGTTTAAAGTATGTGAAAGGGTATTATTTTCTACATTGTCATATCGAAAACCTCCACCAAATTGAATAGCTAAATTCGAATTATCAAGTTTTAAATTCTGATTTAAGACACTTTCAAAACCCATGATATTTCGGTTTTCAACTTGTCTTATTTGATCACCATTTTCTGGATCATTTAAAAAGAATGTAAAATTGGAAAATAATTCAAAATCATATTGTGAAAAATAGGCACGGCTTTTTACAAAAGCATGTCGATCAATTGTTTTTGTATGATTGATCGCAAAGTTGGTTCGACTTGTATTGCCACCTTCTGTATCATCAATTGATCCAAACCGGGAAATTAATCCTGAATCAATTGCTCGTTGTGGAATCTGTCCTGAAGCATCCCACTTACTTTGAAAATGAGAAACCAACAGAGACAGCAGATCATTGTTGGGCATCGAAATCGAATATTTGCCCATTAAGTTTATGCGATTAAAATTTTGTGGTGATTCAACAGGTCCGTCTGTCAAAACGTATTCTCCTGCGATATAAGCATTTTGGTTTTCCACATTATTTAATAAATCAAAAAGACCAACTGTTCGGAGTGTATTGAATCGCCCCATTTCTAGTATTACAGAACTCTTTTCTAGAGTATTTTTAGTTTGAAAATCAACATAGCCAGCGGTAGTAAAATTTCCTTTGTCCGAATAATAAGGTCCCTTTCCAAAGTCTAATCTTTCGATGGTTTCAGGTATTAAGAAATGTAAATCGGCATACCCTTGACCATGAGCATGTGAGACCATATTCACGGGCATTCCATCTACAGAAATACTTACATCTGTCCCATGGTCAATGTCAAATCCTCTGAGGAATAGTTGTTCCGCTTTTCCACCTCCCGCATGTTGTCCGATAAAAAGTCCTGGTACTTTTCTAAGAATTTCTTGCGATGAATTTACAGGGTTGATTTTTAAATCAATGCTTGATATTTGATTAACTGATCGAATGCTATTAGATAATACGACTTGATTTAAGTCAAAAGATTTCTCTTTCAAAATAACCGTCAAATCTTTATCGAAATGTTTTCGCTCTAGTATGATTCGTGCTGTTTCAAATCCTAGATAACTAATATTTAAAGTGTCGCCGATCTTGGATTTTTCACACTGAAAAATGCCTAATTCATTGGTATGGGCATGTATTTTACCATTGTTCATTAATACAAAAGCATCTTGAACAGGAACGCCTAACTTATCAGATACTGACCCTTTAATGCTTTGTCCAGACATTAGGGATATATTGAAAAAAGAGAAGAGAATTAAAGTATATTTTAACATGATTGTATTCATTTAAGGGAATCTGTTGAAAAAGACGAAGGCTTTTCAATAGATCAAAACAGAATAGAAAAAATGAAGAGGAATCAGTAAAATATTAAGATCTAGGAGGAGGAGATGGGATTTTAGGGAAGTTAAATTGGAGTTTAAATATTGAAGAAAAATTTAGCTCATTTTTATTAATTGAAGTATTTATTGTGGTCTCATTCTGATAGGAGAATTGATGGAGTTTATTGATTAATTTAGTCTTATCTTGCTTGTTGGGTAAATCTTGACCAGTATTGTTTGATTGGTCATTTAGGATATTAATTACAAAATGTTGATGATCTGTTTTATGGGATTCTAATCCGTGAATGGCATAGTTGCCCATTGAATAATCATTTAAATGAGAAAGGAAATGAAGACCCTCCAAAACTGGTTTGTGAAAGATGCCGATAAGGAAAAAGGATAAAATTCCTAGTGCAAGTTTTAGGCGGTATTTTTCGAATCGTCGCATTTAGATAATTAGTTGCTCAATTAACATACGACTAAAGGTAAAGTTTTGAATTCTTAAAAGAAGCCTTTGTTGTTGTTTATTAAATCAAAAAATGGAAAATAAGATGATGATTGTCAGTAAAATCAATAATACAATGGCAAGCGTTTTATAAGTTGTTTGTTGACTTCGATAAGTATTAAATAATAATTCGACGTAATCTCTCCATTCTAATCCTCTCATATATGGCTCGTAGCCCATCACGAAATATTTATTTTTACCCCTGTTATTTCCATGTTTTTTTAAGATGAAAAAAGCAGAACTTAAAAAAGCCAATTCATATAATTCAGAACGATTACCCCGTTCTAAGATCATTTTATTACTTCCATCTAAAAGACGCCACCGCCCTTTTGAAATATTACCATCTACGGATTCAAGATATTCCCCACCGTCATTAAAAAAATGTAGAACTGCTTCGTGAAAACCTTCATCATCTCTGATTTCTTGCCATGGTTTTCCTCCCTTCGAAACATAATGTTCTTTTTCATTCAAGTCTTCTCCCCATTGGCGAACTTCTGGTAAGACCAAGTCGAGATAATCGTCAAGTGTTTCCCTAGCTGGTAACTCCAGGCTAAATGATCGCGATACTTTATCAACTATTTTATTTTCCACAAATCGTTCTTTTGGTTACCTGACAAATTTACAACTTATTTTTTCTTTTGAATAGGTGTTCATTTTCAATATTTTTCAAATTAGGTTTTCACTATTGGTCTTCGATAAAGGACCCAATACAATTAACTGATAAAAATCAGTTGCATAGGCTGACAAAAGTCATTAGCACTAGAGCACCTAGTAGTTAATTTTGGTCTAATAAAACAAAATTACATTACCATGATTAACAAAAATATTAGCGTAAGTGAATTAATGACTTCAGATGTCATTTTTGTAGAATCAAATGATTGTGTAGATAAGGTTGCTGAGATTTTTAAGAAAAATAGTATCCATCATATTCCAGTTATTGGAAAAAATGGAGAGGTTGAAGGTATCGTTAGTAGTACGGATTTCAACCGAATACAACATGGAATGACCTTATTCAAAATCAAAGATGCTCAGGAATTTAATAAAGCCCTTTATCGATCTCTCTTAGTAAAAGAAATAATGACGACTAAGGTCGTAAAATTGAAAGTGAATGATACAGCCGAGATTGCTATTGGTATTTTTAAAGAGAACCTTTTTCATGCTATGCCAGTCGTGGACAATGAAAATAAATTATTAGGAATACTCACCACTTTTGATTTGCTAAATTACGCATTTAATGAGCCCACCTTGATTGCGTAAGTTTTTCAAATGAGAAAGACAGTAGGTCTTTCTCATTCGTAAAATGGTTTTTTATAAGTGAAAAGCCCAGATCTTATTCAAGTTCTGGGCTTCCTTTTTTTAATAATGATGGTTTATTTTACTTCAAAGAAAAGCTTCCTTTTCCAGCAAGATATCCTTTGTTATATATTTCTACATTATAACTTCCTTTTTGAAAAGGCGCATTGGGCTCCCAATTGAAACACAAATCCGTTTCATCATTTGCATAATCATATTCTTTTACTTGCGTAAAAAGAATTTCTTCTCTTGTCTTTTTGTTAATGATTTTGCCTGAACCTAATTCCTCAATTGCCATTGTTTCACCAATTGGATTCACTATTCGTACATAAAATTGTTCTATACCTGCATTGGCGACTTCATTCACAGTAGTTTTAAAACAAACTTTTAAGTGATCAATATTTTTTGCATAATTCTTTTTGACAGCTTTTCCGTTTCCTTTTGTTTTCATCCCCGTTACGCCAATATTTTGAACCTTTACGACTGATGCAAAATTGACAGTTTTTGCAAGATTATCTCTTTGTGAGCTGATATTTTGTTTTTCAGCCGCCAAGCTTGCTTTCTCTTCCTCAAGGCTTTGAGTTGCCTGTTTTTGAGCCCCAAGGTCTTGTTCCAGAGACTGTGTTTTATCGACTAATTGAGAGTTTTCACCTTTAAGATATTCAACTTGTTGCCTTAGTTGAGTCACCTCTGCGGTAAACTGTTCATTTTGAATCATTAGATTGTTTAATTCAGCTCGTGCTCGTTTGAGGTCTTTTCCACTTTTTATCAAACCAGCGATACGAGATTTTGCTTCATCTAATTCGGCTTCTCTTTGGTCTAGCATCGCTTCTAATTCTTCATTTTCCCCTCTATTAGCTTCAATTTCGGTATATGCTTTGTCAAGTTGATTAGTTAATTCCTCCTCTAATTTTTGGGCATCGTCAATTTCTACTTGTTGTTGGGCGATAACCTTATCTTGCATATATTTATTGTAAAGCAAAAAGGCATTAACCGCCAACAAGGCAATAACTACGACGGCTGCAATTGCTATTAATCTTTGCTTTGAATCATTTTGTGCCATGATATCTATTTTTGGTCGTTAGGGAGGAGAAAAAATATAACCTTCCCATTTTACTTGTTACTTTTCTTTTATACATCGTTAAAAATACTCGCCATACCTTTGGGTATGTCTGCGTTTTTTGCCTCGTCTAAAAAAAATAACTTCCTAAAATTTGGGTAACTTATTTATTTCCTCCTCCCTTACTAAGAAAGACAAGTGAATAATTTTTTTATTGCACAGTCTCTTTCAATCGTTTTTGATTTTGTCAAGAAAAATAATCCTGCTCTTTTGTTTTATTAAATCCACTAGAATCACATGATACTTTTATGGATTGAATTTCACAAAATTAAAGTGTCTTTTGATAAAAGAAAAAAAGTGTGGATATTATTACTAGTTTAAAATTATTGAATTTTGTAATATGTTGATTTAGAATAATTTGCGTGTATTGTTTTTTGTACGTCTATTTTTATTTCTCCTTCATTTTATAGGTTTCCCTCAATCTTAATTGGGTGGAGGAGTCTTAAAATTAAGCCAAACGAATTTTTCAAAATATTAAAAATGGCTAACTTGCCCAAGTTACTACCCTTAATATAGGGTCGTAAATGCGCTATTTTAACCTTGAAAAACTCAAATACGCTTAATCATGCTTGATAAAATTGATATTTCAAATGTCCTCTTTCTAGATGTAGAATGTGTTTCGGAAAAACCTACATATGAAGACTTAAACGATGATTTCAAGAAATTATGGCAAATGAAATCAAAACAAGTGTTAAGAAAATATGATGAAGAGGTAACAGAAGAGGAGGCAGCAGCATTGTACCCAGAGAAAGCTGCAATTTTTGCAGAATTTGGAAAAATAGTTTGTATCTCCGTTGGTTTTGTGACAAGAAGAGCAACGGATAAAAAACTAGTTATTCGGTTAAAGTCCTACGCTGATGATGATGAAAAGGCTTTACTTCAGTCATTTTGTGAGTTATTGACCCAACATTACAAAGATCCTTATAAACATTACTTGTGTGGGCACAATATTAAAGAATTTGATATTCCCTATATCTGCCGAAGAATGGTCATTAACCAATTGCCTTTTCCAAAAATGCTGGATATACAAGGTAAAAAGCCTTGGGAGACCAAACATCTTTTGGATACTATGGAACTTTGGAAGTTTGGGGATAGAAAGTCGTACACTTCTCTAAAAATGTTGGCGGCTGTACTAGGGTTTCCGTCTCCTAAAGATGATATTGATGGCTCAGAAGTTGGAAGAGTCTACTGGGAAAATAAAGAATTAGAACGAATTGCGATTTATTGTGAAAAGGATGTTTTAGCTACTGCCCAATTATTTTTTAAATTTAAACTAATGCCCATCATGGAAGAAGATCAAATCATTTTTGTGGGTAGATAAGGGAGTAGGAAATAAATAAGGTAACCAAATTTTGCATAGCTATTTTTTATTCAGTCGAGGCAAAAAACACAGATATACCCATAGGTATGGTGAGTATTTTTAACGAAAAATAAAGGAAAAAGAGCAAGTGAAATGGGTAGGTTATTTGCTTCCTACTCCCTAAAGAAGTTTGTTTTTGATTTTAAAATTAGGATTCTCCTTTTCCTAATCTTCCACCATTAATATAAATGCCTAGAATTTATTACCCAACCGGTTGTCTCTACTAGATTCTTATTTCCTTATCAATATTTGTTGACAAAAAGACATAAGTTTCTCCTATCCGCAAAAGGTATAGGTGTATATTTGCACCCGTTTTTCAAATGAGGAAGGATAAATATTTATTTATCGGTATTCATTAACCATTTTAATTAAGTTATGAAAAAGATTTTCTTCTTTTTTTCTTTTCTATTTTTGGGAATTACCGTTTTTGCTCAGCAAGGAGGTACAATTCGTGGGAATGTTTATGATAAAGAATCAGGTGAACCCATTATTTTTGGAAACATAATATTGCAAGGAACCGACCTTGGTACCAATACCGACGAGAATGGATTTTTTAGTATTGGTAATGTTCCGGAAGGAGATTATAAAGTAGTGGCAACCTATATAGGGTATGATAGCATTGCTGTTGATATAAAAATAAGAAATAGCCGTATTACTACCCAACAAATATTCATGTCTTCTGGGGTTAATTTAGGAGTTGTAGACGTTTCGGCTAGAAGAGAAAAAGCTCGATCAGATGTCCAAATTTCGAAAGTAACAGTTTCTGCTTCCCAAATTAAATCACTTCCTTCTACTGGAGGGCAAGCTGATATTGCACAATATTTGACAGTCATTCCAGGTATCCTTTCTTCTGGTGACCAAGGAGGACAAATTTATATCAGAGGTGGATCGCCCATTCAAAATAAAATCCTTTTGGATGGAATGACTATTTATAACCCTTTTCATTCCATTGGTTTTTTCTCTGTTTTCGAAACAGAAATTATTAAAACGGTTGATGTATTAACTGGTGGATTTAATGCAGAATATGGAGGGAGAATTTCTGCGATTGTAGATTTAAAAACAAGAGAAGGAAATAAAAAGAGATTGTCTGGGCAAATTGCTGCCAATCCATTTCAAGGGAAAGTCTTGGTAGAGGGACCGATCAAAAAATTTCAAGAAGGAGAAGGAAGTACTTCTTTTATTTTTACGGCAAAAAAATCATATATAGACAAGACTTCTCCATTACTATATGATTATGCCGTTAATTCAAATTTGTATCAACCACCTTCGGGTGACACTACGGCAGTAGGATTGTCGGTTGATGAATTACCATTTAGTTTTACAGATTTATATGGTAAACTTTCATTTAATACCTCCAATGGCTCAAAATTCAATGTTTTTGGCTTTAATTTTAGTGATAAAGTCGATTATGTTGGTTTGACAGAACTAAAATGGGATGCAGTCGGTGCCGGAACAAATTTTACGGTTGTACCTCCTAATTCAAATGTAATTATTGGAGGAACATTAGCCTTTTCAGATTATGAAGTCAACCTTTCGGAAGTAGATGGGAATCCAAGAACTAGTGGTATTACTGCTTTTAATGCGATTTTGGACTTTTCTTATTTTGGTTTGAGAAATGAGGTGAAATATGGATTTGAGGTAAATGGTTTTGATACTGATTTCGAGTTTAAAAACTTTTTAGGCAACACTATAAAGGATGAAAATGCGACGACAGAGTTGGCAGGATTTATAAGATTGAAACAAAAATGGGGTAATTGGATCTTTGAGCCTAGCTTACGGGCGCAGTTTTATATCTCTCAAGAAGAGACCAAGATTGAACCTCGCCTTGGAGCTAAATATAATGCAACAGATGATTTGAGATTTAAGTTTGCAGGAGGTATGTATTCTCAAAATTTAGTGAGTAGTGTAAATGAATTGGACGTTATTAATTTATTCCAGGGTTTTCTAGCTGGACCAGAAGAGCAAGTTTTTGACCCTTTTTCAAATAATGGGAAACCTGATAGTAGATTACAAACATCTTTTCATGGAGTTGCGGGAGTAGAGTATGATTTACTGTCAAATCTCGAATTAAATGTAGAGGGCTACTATAAAGGATTTACCCAATTGATTCAAATCAATAGAAATAAGCGAATTAATTCGGATCCTAACTTTACCATTGAAACTGGAGACGCCTATGGATTGGATGTTTCAATGAGATACCAAACGCAAAAATTATTTTTATGGGCCACCTATTCTTTAGGGTTTGTTAATAGAGATGATGGAACACAGGAATATCCAACCATTTTTGATCGCCGACACAATGCAAATATTCTATTGACTTATAGTTTTGGTAAAGATGGTGCTTGGGAAGCTGCAGCTCGATGGAATGGCGGTACAGGGTTTCCGTTTACTTTGACTCAAGGGTTTTATGAAGAGTTCAATTTTACAGATGGAATTACAACTGATATTTTGTCTGAAAACGGGGATTTAGGTGTTATCTTAGATGAAGATAGAAATGGGGGCCGTTTACCTTCTTATCATAGAATGGACTTGTCTTTAAAGAGAACTTTTATCTTCTCTAAATATTCAAATTTAGAAGCTGTCGTAAGTGTAACAAATGCTTATAACCGTGATAATATCTTTTTTGTAGATAGAGAAACTTTTGAAAGAGTGGATCAACTCCCAATCTTGCCGAGTGTTGGTTTAACTTTTAATTTCTAGTAATTAGATTCTTGCCCTAAAGTGCAAAAAGCGCTGTTTACGGAAAATAGGTTGATTCTTTTATTAGGAAAGAATAAAAACCCAAATCGTAAACAGCGCTTTTTTATTTCTGCTTGATTTATATGGTTCAGTAAGTAGGTATTCCTCCCTTATTTGTTAATCATCTTTAGATAATCCTAATTACTTATTTCGAAAGGATTTTCTTTCTTTATTTGAAATGAATCTAAATAACATTCTTTTTTCCACAAAGCTGATATAGCATAGACTTGTAACTTTAATAAAACAAAACCTTTTTTATCTTTGCGGCGATTTTGAAAAAGAGCTTGAAATTTGTTTGTTAAAAAAAGTTTTTTTTTTAGATAATAAATCTTCAAAAAAGAAAAAATTAACAACGAATAGCCAACTAAGAAAGGGTTTCCTTTCGAAAAAAACTAAACCATCCGCAGAATGAAAAACGGATTTGTCAGGTTGTCATTATTGACGACATTCCTTTTCTTTTCGGAGTTGCTAGCTGCCCAAAATGCTGGCGATGATGGCTCCAGATTGTTTGTTACTATCCTTATCATCCTAGTTGTTTTAATCGGGTTTGTCGTAATCATTCAGGTTGCTGATAATCTACTTCGAATTGAGGCAAAGAAAACGGGTGCCGATAGATCCGGTGCGAATTTTTCCGTTTTCCCAGGATTGAGTGAATTTTTTGCGCCTAAATTGGCAAACTTTGTCGACGAGAGTCGAACATATGTTTTGACAAAAGGCCATGATATAAACTTAGAGGGGGATGCTGCTGCAGATTCCTCCACTCCGTCTGTTACGCGATATGCATTACAACCACCTAATTTTGTTGGTATGTCTCCAATTCCAAAATTGATGGTGGAGGTTGGCGATTCGGTAAAAGCAGGGGATCCGATTTTCTTTGATAAGAAAACGGATGCTGTAAAACATGTTGCGCCTGTCAGTGGAGAAGTCATTGCGGTAAATAGAGCTGCAAAGAGATCTATTGCAGAAGTTGTGATTTTGGCAGACAAGGAGATGAGTTACCGAAAATATGATTCTTTTGATTTAGAAGCTGGAAGTCGAGAAGAACTTGTGAATTATCTATTGGACAGTGGTGTTTGGCCATTTATTCGTCAAAGACCCTACAATATTATTGCTGATCCAAATGTGGTACCTGCCAATATTTTTGTTTCCACATTTGATACAGCCCCATTAGCTCCTAACTTGAATTACATCGTGCAAGGTAAAGAGGATGCTTTCCAAAAAGGATTAGACATCTTAAGAATGTTGACCTTAGGGCATGTTCATCTTGGGTTAAATGCAAATGAAGATACACCTCCAGCTGCTGCTTTTACAGATGCTATTGGCGTTGAGAAACACTGGTTTCATGGTCAGCATCCTGTAGGAAATGTTGGTGTTCAAATTCATCATATTGCTCCTATTAGTTCAAATGATAAAGTATGGACAATGGGCGTTCAGGATGTTATCACTTTAGGTAAGTTATTTACCGAAGGTAAGTATGATGCGAGTAGAATAGTGGCATTGACTGGTGCGGAATTAAATAACCCATCATATGTTAACACATATATTGGTGCTAACATAGGCGATCTAGTTGCTGGTAATTTAAAAGAAGGAAATTCTAGATTGATTTCTGGTGATGTTCTTTCTGGAGAACAAAAGTCTCAGGATGGCTTCCTTAATCTTTTTGATGACCAAATAACAGCTGTTGAAGAGGGTAATTATTACGAAATGTTTGGGTGGTTGTTGCCTCAAAAAGCGACTCCAACTATTTCTGGAACATACCCTTCTTTTGGAGATGTAAAATATACGGCAGATACCAATACACATGGTGAGAAAAGAGCTTTTGTGGTAACAGGTCAATACGAGAGTGTCATGCCAATGGATATTCATGTACAGCATTTGATGAAGAATATCATAATCAATGATTTTGAAAGAATGGAAGGCTTAGGGATTTATGAATTGGTTGAAGAAGACGTGGCATTGTGTGAGTTTACTTGTACATCAAAACAACCATTACAACAAATCCTTCGCCAAGGGTTGGATACGATGAGAGAGGACGGATAGATTGATTTCAAATTGTAAACAATACTTTACAATATTCAAATCAGTGTATTTTATTTAAAAATCAGTTTTAAAATATAAATGAAAAACTTAATTGATTTAATAAAAGGCATAGAACCGGACAAGAAGAATTCTCCGTTTTTGCATACATTGTATGACGGGTTCTTTACTTTCTTGTTTGCTCCAGATTCTGTAACTGCTGGCAAAGGTGTTCATATTCGAGATAGAATGGACTTGAAACGTACTATGGTTGTAGTCGTTTTAGCGATGCAATTAGCGTATGTATTTGGAACTTATAATATCGGGCACCAACATTTTTCAGCTTTAGGTATTCATACAGGTTTTTTGGAAGGTCTTCACTTGAAATTAGCTTATGGGATCATTCAAATCTTACCAATTTTTGTAGTGACTCATATAGTTGGTTTAGGAATTGAGTTTTGGTATGCTTCCAAAAAAGGGCACGCGATTGAAGAAGGATTTTTAGTCTCTGGAGCATTGATTCCATTGATTATGCCTCCAGATATTCCGCTTTGGATTTTATCTCTTTCTGTTGCTTTTGCGGTAATTATTGGTAAAGAAGCATTTGGTGGTACAGGTATGAATGTTTTGAATGTAGCTCTTTTGGCTCGTGCATTTGTCTTCTTTGCATATCCATTAGATATAGCTGGTGATGATGTTTGGGTTGCTGGTTTCGAAACCATTAAAGAGGGTTCTGCGGTTCAATATAACTGGGCTCATACTGGACTTTTCAATAGCATTTTTGATTGGTTTGGATGGAGTAAGTTTGATCCTGGGCTTGCAGTAACGGATGGCTTTACAGGGGCTACTCCGATGGCATTAGCCGCTAAAGGAGGTTGGGAAGCTGTAACGAATCACTACTCAACGTCTCAAATGTTTTGGGGTGCTATTCCAGGTTCCGTAGGTGAAACTTGTAAACCATTTATTATACTAGGTGCAATTATTTTGGTTGTTACAAAAATTGCAAGCTGGAGAGTTATGGTTTCCATGATTATGGGGGCAGCTATTACTGGAATGATTTTCAATGCTGCAGCTCCAGATATGATAACTGAAACCACTTCTAACCTTTGGAAGTTTATGGCAGTTCCATGGCAATATCAATTTTATATGGGTAGTTTCTGGTTTGCGATGGCATTTATGGCAACTGACCCTGTGACTGCAGCTTCAACTAATAAAGGAAAATGGATTTATGGATTCTTTATTGGAGCGATTGGTCTGATCATTCGGGTGACGAATCCAGCTTATCCAGAAGGATGGATGTTAGCCATTTTATTTATGAATGTATTCGCGCCACTGATTGACCATTATGTATTGGAAGGCAATATGAAGCGTCGATTGGCTAGAGCCTAATTACATTCACGTTGTCAGGTAAATGACGTTGAAATAATAATCAAAACGACAAATAAATTGTTTTCAAGTGGTGAGTAAAGAGTACGTACTCAAAACTCAAAACTGACAAACTTAAAACTTATAATAGTGGAAAGTAATGCTAAAATAATTCGGTTTGTAGTTATACTTACTGTAGTTGTGGCGGGAGTATTAACCTTGCTCCGAGAGGTCACACTTCCAATGGCTGAGCGAAATGAAGAAATCTTCAACAAGCGAGCAATCTTGTCTGCGGTTGTTGCGGAGATAGGAGATGGAACGAAAACTATAAGTGACTATTCTGATGATGAAGTATTGGATATTTTTGATAAAAAAGTAACCCAAACTTCTGTAAAGGTTGATGGTTCTACTGTTGCAGATATTCAGGCAGAGGACATTGATATGGCAAAAGAGAAAAAGAAAGACGATGCGGAGAAGGTTTTGCCGTTTTTCACCTATAATAATGAAGGTGAAAAATTTTATATCCTTGCCGTTCGTGGCAATGGGCTTTGGGATGAAATATGGGGTTATATTGCTTTACGATCTGATAAATCCACCATTGCAGGTGCTGCTTTTGATCACAAAGGAGAAACTCCAGGTCTTGGAGCAGAGATTAAGGACAATAAGACATTTCCAGCTTCTTTTAAAGATAAAAAGATCAATGATGCCAATGGGCAATTTGTTTCTGTTTTAGTTAAAAAAGGAGGTGCCGAAATTGGAAATCCACACCAAGTGGACGGAATTTCTGGTGCTACCGTAACTGCAAATGGGGTGACGGAAATGTTGGAAAGAGGAATTAAGTACTACGGTCCTTTTTTGAAAACGGTAGAGTAAGACTATTAAATTATGGTGATTATTATTTCAAAATAATTGATTGCCTAATCAATCGAAAAATTGTAAATCCAAAATATTATGGCTGAAGTAAATACAGCGGTAAAAGAAAAAGAACCTTTATTTGGCTCAAAAGAAAAAAGGCTAATAACGGATCCTTTAAACGACAATAACCCAATTACGGTTCAAGTATTGGGTATTTGTTCAGCTTTGGCGGTTACCTCTTTGATAGTACCCTCTGTAGTAATGGCAGTTGCCGTGATTTTTGTCTGTGCGTTTTCAAGTTTATTCACTTCACTGTTAAGAACACACATTCCAAAATCTGTACGAATGATAGTCCAATTGGTGATTATTGCGACATTGGTAACAGTGGTAGAGTTGAGCTTAAAGGCAATTAATTATCCAATCTATAAAGACTTGTCTGTTTATATCGGTTTGATTATTACAAACTGTATTGTAATGGGACGTTTGGAGGCATTTGCAATGGCAAACAAGCCTTGGCGATCATTCTTAGATGGTATTGGCAATGGACTTGGGTATGGTGGTATTTTGATTTTGGTTGCATTTTTCCGAGAATTATTTGGAAAAGGTAGCATCGCTGGTTTTGGCATTATTGGATCTAGTGATGATTATTTAATCAATACAATGACCAATGAGTGGTTTGGCTGGTATTCAAATAACAACCTTATGGTTTTGCCAGCCGCAGCAATGTTTGTAATTGGCATCATGATTTGGGTTCAGAGATCATACAATACAAAACTGGTTGATATTAGCTAATCAAATCTTTTGGACTAATGAATTTTCCAAATTTTAATAATTTGGAAATCTCAAAACGATAAATCACCCGTGAAGGGTAAATAAATCAAAAAGATGGATTTCGTAAATATATTTATTAAAGCAGCCTTCATCGAAAATTTAGTTCTAGCTTACTTCCTTGGAATGTGCTCTTACTTAGCTGTTTCGAAAACGGTAAAAACCGCTTTCGGTTTAGGATTGGCAGTAATTTTCGTATTAGGTATTACCATGCCAATTAACTGGTTGATTAACACTTATCTTCTAGGGGAAGGTGGATTGATTGGTATTGATTTAACATTTCTTAGATTTATTCTTTTTATAGCCGTTATTGCATCAATGGTTCAGTTGGTAGAAATGGTTGTAGAAAAAGTATCGCCTGCTTTGTATGCAGCATTAGGTATTTTCTTACCGTTGATAACAGTGAACTGTGCTATTTTGGGTGGTTCTTTATTTATGGTTTCAAGAGAGTATGACCTAACCGAAAGTATCGCCTTTGGTTTGGGTGGAGGATTTGGATGGTTTTTGGCAATTATTGCGATTGCGGCTATTCGAGAGAAGATTAGATATTCAAATGTGCCTCCTGCGTTGAGAGGATTAGGGATGGCATTCATTATTACGGGATTAATGGGAATTGCGTTTATGAGTTTGATGGGAATTGATCCATCTGCATTTGGAAGTAACTAAAAATTAAATTTTGAGCGAGTGAACCTATGTTTCATTCAATTAAGATTTCAAATATTCATACATTAAGTTATGATATTGCTTTTCAGCGTTCAGACAATTGTTTCAGCCATAGTAGTTTTTACGGTAGTCATTCTAGCTCTTTCATTCATGTTGATTGCGGCAAGAAAAAGACTCGTTCCACAAGGAGATGTAAAGCTATTTGTAAATGGTGACGAAGAAAATCCGTTAATTGTAAAGCCAGGTGTGACCTTATTGGGTGCACTTTCTGACAAAAATGTATTCTTACCATCGGCTTGTGGTGGTGGTGGAACTTGCGCCATGTGCGAATGTCATGTTGATGAAGGGGGAGGAGATGTGCTGCCTACAGAGATGAATCACCTTTCTAGAAAAGAGGCAGCAGAAGGTATGCGTTTAGCATGCCAAGTCAAGGTTCGATCTGATATGAAAATTAGAGTTCCAGAAGAGGTCTTTGGTATTAAGAAATGGGAATGCGAAGTGGTCTCAAATTACAATGTGGCTTCTTTTATCAAAGAATTTGTAGTGAAATTACCAGAAGGAGAGGAGTTGGATTTTCAAGCAGGTGGATATGTTCAAATTGATGTACCTAAGGTAGAGGTTAATTATAAAGATTTTGATATAGAATCTCATCCAAGAATGGGTAAAAAGCCAGATGAGTTTCAATCTGAGTGGGATAACTTTAACCTATGGCCATTGAAAATGAAAAATGATGAGCCGATTTTCCGTGCTTATTCAATGGCAAATCATCCTGCAGAGGGAAATATTGTGATGTTGAATATTCGTATCGCAACTCCACCATGGGATCGAGCGAAAAATGCTTGGATGGATGTTAACCCTGGGATTTGTTCTTCGTATGTTTTCAACCAAAAACCTGGTGATAAAGTGACTATCTCTGGACCTTATGGTGAATTTTTCATTAAAGACACTAAAAAAGAGATGGTCTATATCGGAGGTGGGGCTGGTATGGCGCCATTGCGTTCGCATCTGTTCCATTTATTTCACACATTAAAAACAACCGATAGAAAAGTTTCTTATTGGTATGGTGGAAGAACGAAAAGGGAGTTGTTTTATATTGACGACTTCAGAAAAATTGAAAAAGAATTTCCAAATTTCAAATTTTATATTTCTTTGGATAATCCACTACCAGAGGACAACTGGAATGCGATGGAAACCATAGATGATGAAGGGGATGGTTTCAAAGGATACATCATGAGTGTTTGTTATGAAAAATACTTGAAAGATCATCCGGAGCCAGAAGAAGTAGAATACTATTTCTGTGGACCTCCAGCCATGAATAGCTCAGTTATTAAGACATTAGACAACTTGGGTGTACCGGAAGAAAATATTTCATTTGATGATTTTGGAGGTTAATCCAAAATTGTTAATTCAGATACGGAATCCCGAACTTTTCAATTGAAAGGTTCGGGATTTTTTGTTTCTACGAATTTAGATTTTACTTTATTAAATTTGCATCTAATAAAAACATACTATAACAAACAATTAAATGGCAAAATTTCGATCTAATCATGCAAAAGGAGATAGAGGTAGTTCAGGGATGATTACAAAAGTGGGTATTTTTTCCTTGATTTTAGGGGTGCTGTATATGGTCTTTAATAAATTTTCGGGCTCCAATACCGATGAAACTGAATTTGTAATAAAAGAAGACGTACCTGATCTCGAAACAACCGAAACCAAAGAAATTTATTATTTGCCTACTTCTACTACAGGTGATATTGTAACACATCGATATTATGCGCTTTCTTACTCTGAGGAGCATGAGTTGCCAGAATGGGTATCCTATGAATTGACTCGGGAGCGCCTGCATACCAAATGGGTAGATCGAACCAACGACTTTCGGGCTGACCCAAAAGTGAAACTTCGTTCAGCTACGCCACAAGATTATAAAAGGTCAGGATATGATCGAGGGCATTTAGCTCCAGCAGCTGATATGGCATTTTCTGAAGATGCTATGTCCGAATCATTTTATATGAGTAATATGTCGCCGCAAGTTCGTGGCTTTAATGTAGGGGTCTGGAGAGAATTAGAAGAACTTACACGTGACTGGGCGAAAAAATTTCGTCACTTATATGTGGTTTCTGGTCCGATATTGAATAAACCGTTTATAGACTGGATTGGGGAAAATGAAGTGGCAGTTCCTCATGCTTTTTATAAGGTATTATTGGATTTATCTGAACCAGAATTGAAAGGGATTGCATGGGTGATTCCAAATGAGGTGACCGAAATGCCTTTGACAAAATATGCCACTACTATCGATGAGGTAGAAGACTTAACTGGAATTAATTTTTTCTCTGAATTGATGGATGAAAAATTAGAAGCTGAACTAGAGGGCAATTTTGACAATGACCTTTGGAAACTGAATTCGAAAAAATATGAATTAAGAGTTGAGAAATGGAATAAGTTGAGATAATGAATTGGAAACCAATAAACCTATCGTCTGAATTAATATTTTAAAATCATCTACTATATGGCTAATAAAGAAGCATTTATTCAATATTTAACAGAGGGATACACATTTAAAGGGAGTTCTATTGACCTTGGTGGAGCAATGCTAGACAAGGAATGTTTGACGGGTACTTTAGTCAAAATACCTTTAAGAACCTTGAATCGGCATGGGCTCATTGCTGGGGCTACTGGGTCGGGGAAAACGAAAACACTCCAAATCATTGCAGAACAATTGTCGGCGAATTCTGTGCCGGTACTTTTGATGGATATTAAAGGAGATTTAAGTGGGATTGCAGTTCCAAGTGGAGGGCATCCAAAGATTGATGAGCGACATGAAAAAATAGGGTTTCCATTTCAGGCTGGTGACAGTCCAGTTGAATTTTTGACCTTATCAGATGAGAAAGGAGCAAGGTTGAGGGCAACGGTGTTAGAATTTGGACCAGTGCTATTTTCTAAAATGTTGGCTTTGAATGATACTCAATCAGGTATTGCCGCAGTCGTATTTAAATATTGTGAAGATAATGATTTGCCCTTATTGGATTTAAAAGACTTTAAAAAGGTTTTACAATATTTGACTGGTGAAGGAAAAGCGGAAGCTCAAGAGGTATATGGACGTATGTCAACCGCCTCAACAGGGGCTATTATGAGAAAAATCATTGAATTAGAGCAACAGGATGCTAACCGTTTTTTCGGAGAGCGATCTTTTGATGTTGATGATTTATGCAGAATGGATGAGAATGGGAAAGGCATGGTCTCAATCATTAGGCTAACAGATTTGCAGGATAAGCCAAAATTATTTTCCACTTTCATGTTACAGATGTTGGCGGAAATTTATGCCACCTTTCCGGAGGAAGGAGATTTGGAACAGCCCAAGTTGGTCATTTTTATTGATGAAGCACATTTGGTTTTTGATGAGGCATCGGATGCTCTTTTAGATCAATTGGAAGCTATTGTTAAATTAATTCGTTCGAAAGGAGTTGGTTTATTTTTTGTTACCCAAAATCCAGCAGATATTCCAGACGAGGTGCTTGGGCAATTAGGACTAAAGGTACAACATGCACTTCGTGCTTTTACAGCGAAGGATAGAAAGGCTATAAAATTGGCTGCCGAGAATTATCCACTAACAGACTATTATGATATATCGACATTGTTGACAGAACTGGGTATCGGAGAAGCATTAGTTACTGCATTAAACGAAAAAGGGATTCCAACACCCCTTGTCCATACGATGTTGAGGGCTCCACAATCTA
>JANSWP010000106.1 GCA_024743405.1 Bacteroidota bacterium | reverse complement strand
ATTGATTGTTCTATCAATTGGAGCTATAAAATCTAAAGTTGTAGTTACCCCAATAACTCCCTGTGCTTCCCAAGTACTTATGACTGTATTTACAGCAATAGATCTATATTCCGCTAGAACAATAAATGGTCCACCTTTATAATCTATATTATTATAAGTGAAGTCTACTCCGTCTTTGATTTTCCCTGGATTAATTGCCCATTTGATAGGTACAAGATGATCTTGAAGTAATTCCCATATGAGACCGTAAGGCTTGAGTGCGTTCTCTTCAGTTTGGGGTTGAACCCCCATATTAATAATGTAAGAACCAGCAGGAATAACCTCCATACTAATGGGTGGGAGAAAGGAAAACGAAACCCCTGCACCTTCTAGTGTCTTTGCAATTTCTAGTTTAATATGATGTAATTTCTTTTCAGCAAAACTAAAAGAGATCTTTCCTATATTCTCGTTAAATGCCTGAGTGGAAGGCAAAAGATAAAGTAAGAAAAGAAAAAACAATCCCAATATTTTTGTTTTTCTAAGCCTAACCATTTTGATAATCTTTTCCAATCTACTGATACTTTCAAGGGAGGGATAGATTGGTTTATGAATCTTATTATTGTGTTTGTCTCAAGTTAAATAGGGACTAATTATTTGTTTAAAAATTTGATGGAGATCAGTATAGAGAAGGAAGTAGATGTGTATCTTAATCCGTACAACCAATTTTTTTCAATAGAGAAACCATGGAGATTTAAAGTAGCCGATGTAGTAGTTAGTTCGTAAATATTTGTACATAGTGATGTCATTTAGTAATAAAAACCACCCTTTTGATAAAGGAATTTATCTAAAGCGCACACCATTTTTGTGGCTATCTTTAAGATAGTTAACCTTATTCTAAAAGGGCTTATAGTCTTCAATAAACTTTAGGGAGATATAAGAAAGGGAAGTACCTAAGTACTGAACAAAAGTTATACCAAAAGGGTAAGGAAGAATGAGTAGTTTACCAAACTCAGTAAAACTACTTAGGTGTTTTTTGAAAACAATCATACTCAATAAAATATGAGGTTTATTGTGTCATGGAAATATATTGATTATTTTAAAATGCAACCTACTCTTTATATAACTTAACGACAAATCTGTTTAGCAATATTGTTATCAACAAAAAGACTTAATAAGAGCATGTATTCTCAGGAGTCCAAATCACCTCACATGAGATTGAACACTCCAAATAAAAAATCCCGAATGAAATTAATCACTCGGGACTGAAAATAGAACGTTTGTTTTTGCCTATTTTTCTTGACTGTTCGATATTTAAAATCCAAAAAGGAACAGTATTATTCTTCTATTTCTTCATTATCTTCTGCATTGACATCAATGATAATTGGCTCTCCTCCGACTTTAAGTTTAACATCTCTATCAATGTTTTGACGAAGCGTATCACTGACAGATAATTCAATATCATTTCGTGTTGGTGCAGTAATATTGGCTGTTTTTACAATATACTTTTTAGCGTCTAAATCAGCATTTCTTTCTAAGGTCGCATTCAAGGAGTTACCTTCTCCAATCAGTTCTAGATTATGGTTTCCTTTTTGCCGAATGGTCAAATTTTCGACATCCAAAAATGCTTTGACCGTTCGATTATGATCATTATCAATCCATATATCCATAGTTTCCTCCATAAAGCCTCTTACATTAATAGTTTTAGCATCTTTAATATCCAGAACTTCTAGCGATGGCATGGTAATGTTCAGAACTGCACCATGTATATGCCTGTTTGTAGTAATGTCTAATCTTTCTCCTATTTTTATAATGTCAATATCTTCGGCACAATTGCATTTATCTTTTAATGAAACCTCAAATATTTCACCCTGATTAATATTCACCTCTATTTCACCTGTGATATGAATTTTTGAGAAATCTTGGATTTCATAATCTTGACTTAACTCATCTATATATTCGGGGCAAACCAAACCATTTGGTGTCATTCTCCATATATAGCCTTTATCTGAATAAATCCAAGGATAATCAAAATCCTCATCAACCTCCATTCGATGAATTTTCCGTCCAGCTCTACCTTCAAATTTCAGATGTTTACCTTCTGGAACTTTAAGGTATAATTTGACTTTTTGATTCCGCCATTTAGTACCTTTTGGAATCAAAAAATTAGGCGGAAGAATTAAATGATTATCTTCTATACTAATTTGATAACCAATATTGGTAGCTAATTGAAGTGCCTCTTCTGAGTCCTCTCCACGTGAATTTGTTTTCTGTTCTAACTCAAAAAAACCGGATTCACTTTTCTCTACGTATATAGAGATATCTTCACTCACTAATTCATTACCCGAAATTTGAAGCCCATCTATTAGAAACCCCCAATCCTCATTATAGGGGTTCTCTCCAAGACTTATAGTGAGTGTATCAGCAGATACAATATCTTTCATTTCATATTGCACAAGCTCTCTTCCAGACTGAAAATCTTTCGTAGTAAATCCAACGATTGCGGCTAGACTAGCTAGATTTAATGCCCAAAAACCCCATAATCCAGATCTCCAGAGCGGGCGAATATGTGATCGGAAAAACACACGAGTTACAAATAAAATCAAAGCAACTAATGGAATTCCTAGAACAACCAAGAAATTAGTTATTCCAACTAAAGAAAAAATAGTTGAATTAGGGATTAGATATCCAAAAAACGAATAACCATAGAAGAGACCTATGATAGAAGCAATCCAAAAAACAGCAAAAGCAATGATAAGCGCAACACCAACTATAAAGGCAATAGGTTTCCAAATTTGGAAAATTGTCTTAAAAACTGTTTTTACTATTTTACCTAAAAGATAAATCCCCTTCTTAAGGGCGCCTCTAAGACCTTTTCGCCCACTTTTTCCACTTTGCGCTTCTGAACCTTCGGCGCCCGTTCTGAAAAAACTTTTTTTTTTGAGCCAAACTCTTCTTTTAATTCATCACCCAAAGCGGTCATTTTTACAGAAAAATGATCCATCTCCTCTTCAATGATTTTGCCAATATTGGAAACATTGATCGGATCTCCTCGCATTGCTAATCGATCACTTGCCGTCTCCGCCACAGGAAGAATAGCCCATAAAATAAGGTAAACTGGAATACCTATTCCACCAGATAATACAATTAAGAGAAATGCTAATCGAACCCAAAGTGGATCTTGGACGCCCAAATAGGACGCAACTCCAGAGCATACCCCTGCAATAACTTCATCCTCTGAGTTTCGATAAAGCTTTTTACCAGGTTTGAACTCAAATTTATCTTTGCTAGATTTGGAAGATTTCGGAGCTTCTTCCTCAATTGGTTCCGCCCCAAAATCTTCTGGTGTGCCCATAATTGCGATTGCATCTTGAGTATGAGACAAAGTCACTATTGGGCGACTGTCTAAATTCTCTTGAAACAATTCTGCCATTCGGGTCTCTATGTCTGAGGTGATTTCTTCGTAGCCTTCTGAATCACGAAAGTGATTGTGAATTGTCCTTAAATAATTACTTAGATGTTCGTACGCATCTTCGTCAATGGTAAAAGGATAACCTCCTAGGTTGATGTTAAATACTTTATTCATTTTGTGCGCTTTGATTTTGATTTTGTAAATGCTTTGGTAGATTGATCGACAGCGAGAACCAGTTGATTCCATGTCGAAAGTAAACCAGTCAAAAACTCAGTTCCAGTTTCTGTAATGTGGTAATACTTTCTTGGGGGACCAGCTTTAGACTCACGCCATGTGTAATGGAGCAATCCTGCATTTTTTAATCGGGTAAGTAATGGATACAATGTACCTTCTACTACTATCAATTCAAATTCTTTCAACTTCCTGATAATATCCGATGGATAAACCTCTTCTTGAGAAATGATAGACAGAATACACAACTCCAAAACCCCTCGCCGGATTTGTGTCTTTTTCTTTTCCAATTCTTTTTTTATGTCTAGTTTTTCAAAACTCATGGTGCAAATATAGGTCATTATAAAGTACTATGCAACACATAGTACTATTCTTTAAAAGGTTTTTTCTATTAAAAGGTACTATATAAGGATAAGAGACTCTATTTTTCTGTCTAACATCAATTGCATAAATGCTTTTAATCTCTAAGTAAGTGCTTGGACAGAATTAAATACTGCAACATCGCGCCAAAGGTGCCCGTTGCAGTAAAGGAGGCTTGGAGGGGAGTCCAAAATCACCATTTACTGGAGCGAGCCGCTTTGCGGCAATGCTCCAGTAATCTATAACTTGATTTTGTCCAAGCACTTAGCGCCGAAAGGATAAGTTGGACAATTGGACAAAATTATTTTGGTTCTAGTTTTTCTTAAAAAATACTTGCATAGCAGGGCTACGAAAGTATTTTTTAAGAAAGAATGGGAACAAAAGAAATCGTCCAGATGATCAGGTTATTTTTTGGGCGTTACTAAACCTCTTTTAATTTCACCTGTTGATAGCTGAACTCTTTCAATTGAAAACTAGATATATCAATTGAAGCATAATGGATTACATAAAAAATAATAAAAATGACGCATTTAAAAGAAGGAGATAAAGCACCTGATTTTACAGGATTTAATGAAAACGAAGAACCAGTTTCATTAGCCGACTTTAAAGGGAAGAAATTAATTTTATTCTTTTACCCTAAAGACAACACACCAACTTGTACAGTGGAAGCTTGCAATTTGAGAGATAATTATCAATCATTAAAAGATAATGGATTTGAATTATTGGGTGTAAGTCCTGACAGTGCTAAAAAGCATCAAAATTTCATTAATAAACATGATTTGCCATTTCCTTTATTAGTCGATTCCGACAGAAAAGCAATTGACGCCTATGGCGTTTGGGGACCTAAAAAGACTTTTGGTAAAGAATACGATGGACTATACAGAACTACTTTTGTGGTTGACGAAAAAGGTGTTATTGTGAAAGTGATTACAAAAGTTCAATCAAAACGGCATACCGAACAGATTTTAGAAGAATTAGGAATGGTCGTCTCCTAAAATTGAGAGAGGGTTAAAAATCATGTATGATTTTTAACCCTCTCAATTTTATTAACTGTTTAATAAAATTACTGAGCTTTATTCAAGGCTTTTTTATATTCAGTGTCATTATTTAAAAGACTGACAGCCTGTTTTATTTCGATATCATTTCTCAACCCAATTTCTATTTTTCCTTTTTCGTAAAAATAACGACTCGCAATTTCTTTCTCAATCATATCAATAATCGCTTCTTTGTTATTATTTAAATCATTCTTTTTCGCTTCAATAATTTTATTTTCTAAAGTCTCAATATCTGCAGTCACGATATAACCATCTTTCTCCGCCTGCCCTTTTAATTCTTTCAGAAGCTTTTCGCTTTCTGTATTGTAGTCAAAATTATTTTTGGCTAAATATTGAACAAAGCCATCCCAATCCGTAAAATTGAATTCTTCAACAGAAGAAACACTTTCGTTCTTTAAAACAAATTCTGTAACAAATTTGAAGATCAAGTGCTTATTGGATAATGTTTTTAAAATATCAGAATCAGCATCTTCATCAATGATGATATCAGGGCTTACGCCACCACCATCTAAAACTTGACGACCATTTTGAGTTTTAAATTTAGCTCTCTTGTCATCAGGAATATCAGCCGGCTCCCCTTCCATATACTCTACACTCTGGATACATCGCCCACTAGGAATATAATACTTAGCTGTAGTCATTTTTACCTTTGAGTTGTATCCAATATCTCTAGTATTTTGAACCAATCCTTTTCCATACGAACGCTGTCCGATCAAAACTCCCCGATCAAAATCTTGAATAACACCCGATACAATTTCGGAAGCAGATGCGGAACCATGGTTAATTAAAACCGCTAAATTAATATCTTCATCAATCGGCTTATTCAGTGTTTTAAAGCTTCTATCCCAATCTTTTACTTTTCCTTTAGTCGTGACAATTAGAGCGCTTTTAGGAATGAAAACATTAGAAACATTGACAGCTTCAGCCAAAAGTCCACCACCATTCCCTCTCAAATCAAGAATAATACCTTTCAAATTTTCATTTTCTTCTTTCAATTTTTTCAAAGCATTCCCCACATTTCGACCTGCTTCTCGTGTAAAAGTAGTCAATGCAACATATCCAACATTATCCGAAACCATACCTGAATAAGGTACATTTGGAACACTCACTTCGTCGCGAATCAAGTTAATCTTTAAATGCTTACTCTCCCCCGGTCGCTTTACAGTCAACTCTACCTCAGTACCTGGATATCCTTTCAAAATTTCATTTACTTCTTCTGCCGTCTTTCCTTTGGCTGCTTTTCCATCTACCGCAATTAGTTGATCCCCTGCTTTCAATCCTGCTTTGAATGCTGGCGAATTTTCATAAGGTTGAGTAATGGTTATATAATCATCTATGATTTTAATTTGAGCACCAATCCCATTATATTTCCCTTCGGTGATATATCGAAACCCCTCTATTTCTGATTCAGAGATATAGTTGGTGTAAGGGTCTAAAGATTCAAGCATTGCATCAACCCCGATCCTCATCAATTTCCCAGGATCCAACTCATCAACATAATGCGTATTGATTTCTTTATATAGATTTGTGAAAATTTCTATGTTTTTGGCAATTTCAAAGTATTTACCATGATCGCTTGTGAATGTGGTTGAAATTCCGAAAAGTAAAACTACAAGCATGCCCAAAATCTTCAAGGGGCGTTTTTTTATCCTCATCGTAATGCTAGTTTTTGTGGAAGATGGTTCAGTGAAGTAACTACTTGTATTTGAAACATCTTTAGTTTTAGAACTAAATTCGTGACGTAAATATATTTTAAAAATTTTAATTTGACAATTATCCTAATTTATCCTTTTCATATTTGTGACTTATTTCTTTTGCAAAAGCCTTTCCAAATCATTCAGATCAATTAATTAAACCGATAATTTTGTGACAGGATTTAATCTTTTCAAAATCGTTAATAGTTACTTTTAAAAGCAAATGAACTCAAGCTATTTTCAATTCTACAAAAAAATATCAACTCATTCTATAACAAACCAAGGTTTATTCTGACAAAAAATTAGAAACAATTGCTAGAAACTCATCTGGTGAATCTGCATGAACCCAATGTCCTGCATTCTCAATAGTATGGACAATTGCATTTGGGAAAAGTGTGTTAATAGTCTTTAAATGACTATCCTGCATATGTCTGGAACGACCACCTTTCACAAAAAGTGTAGAACCATCAAAACTATCTAAATGCTCAATCTCAGCCAATATATCTCCATAATACTTATTAATAACGGGTAAATTCATTTTAAAACGATATCCTCCCTCTTTTTTTCGAGTTAAATTTTTTAACAAAAACTGCCTTTCCCCCCAATCTGTTATTTGATTCTTCAAAAAAGTATCTGCTTCTCCTCGACTTTTTAAATTAATCAAATCTAAATCAGACAAAGCCTTAAATATATGATTATGGCGAGGTTCGTATTTAACAGGTGCGATATCCGCCACGACTAGTTTATTCACCATCTCTGGATGATCTAACGCAAATTGCATAACCGTTTTTCCTCCCATCGAATGACCAATGATATGGGCATTAAATATCCAATTCGCCTCCATAAATGCTTTTAAATCTTCTGCCATTGTTGGATAATCAAATGGTTCTCCATGAGGAGATCTTCCATGATTTCGTTGGTCAACAATATATACCGTATACTCTTCTGCCATTTTTTTGGCGATGGTTTGCCAATTATCTAAAGTGCCAAATAGCCCATGTAAAATAATAACTGGGTCGCCTTGCCCATATTCTTTATACATCAATTCCATATCGCAAAGATATAATCACAAAGTGAATTCATAAATGAAAAAATGAGTAAAATGAGTTGTAAACACTCCTTTGGGAGTTATCCACACTTTTCACCAAAATGTTCAAATCTTGTGGAAAACAATATCATGAGGGGGATAGTTTTTGCTGCCGTTGAATGTATCTTTGAAATACTTTCTGAAAAAACATGACAGCAACAGCAACCTACAATATTAAGCTTTCTCTTTTTGAGGGGCCGTTTGATTTACTGCTTTTCTTTATCGAACGAGACGAATTGGATATCTATGATATTCCAATCGCACAGATCACCGATGATTTTCTTGGATATATTCGCCAAATGGAACAAATGAATATTGATTTGGCAAGTGAGTTTATTTTAGTTGCTGCGTCTCTTTGTCGAATTAAAGCGAAATTGTTAATCCCTCGAAAACCAATTGACGAAGAAGGAAATGAAATTGATCCGCGTGAGGAATTAGTACAACGGCTACTAGAATACAAACGCTATAAAAGTGTTTTAGAAGAAATGCGGGAAATGGAAGAAATGCGGGGAAATAAAGAATTGCGGGGAAATACAACAAAAGAACTCAAACAAATCGCTACCAAAGCCTTGGTTGATGTCGAATTAGAATCATTGACCTTATTTAAATTATTAAAAACTTTCGAACGAATTTCTCAACGATTTGAAGAAGATAAAAATCGAACCGTTCACGAGATTGTTAGATATTCTTATACAATTATTGATCAACAAGAATTTATTCTCAACAAGATTAAAAAAGGAGAAAAAACATCTTTTAACACCATTTTTAAATCTTTAGAAAATCGGGTACATGCCATTGTTACCTTCCTTGCTATGCTAGAATTATTAAACCTTCAAAAAATAGATTTAATACAAGGTGAAGGTCATAATAATTTTTGGCTAACAGCTTGATCTACTGTCCTCCTCAATATTTCTACTGCCCTTTTTAGCTCATCTAAATTCATGGATGCAAATCCAATTCGCATTGCGTTCTGAATCGCTGTATTTTGAAAATAAGAAGTATGATCTGTTAAATATAATCCTTCTTTAAGTGCTAATTTTCGCACTTTTTTCAAATCAATTTCCTCATCAAATTTAGCCCAAATAGCCATTCCTCCTGATGGTATTTTAAATTCAATTAAATGTCCAAATTGAGCTTGTAATAACTCACAACAATAATCACGACGCTCCCTATAATGCCTCAAAGCTTTTTTCAAATGACGTCTAATAATACCTCTCTCTATCAAATCGGCTAAGGCATTTTCTAAAAAAATATCTCCCTGACGATCAAATAATCTACGTAGTTTTATCAACTCATGAATTAGTTTTAGAGGACCCACTAAATAACCTACCCGAAAGGCTGGGGCAATTGTTTTTGAAAATGATCCTACATAAAGTACCAAACCATGTTTATCGGCGCTCGCCAATGGCAAAATTGGACTATTGCTATAATGAAAATCATAGTCATAATCATCTTCCAAAATAGCAAATTGATATTGTTCAGCAAGGGCTAATAATTTTATACGCCGCTCTGGAATCAGCGTTACTGTTGTCGGATGATGATGGTGAGAAGTAACAAAAACAGCTTTTATCTTATGAGTTTTACAAATGTGCTCAATATCTTCAACTCGAAGACCATTTTCATCGACAGGGATAGTTAATATTTCAGCACCTAAATGTTCAAAAGTCAAATTCGCAGTAAAATAATTCGTTTTCCCTACTATAATTTTGTCCCCTCGATTTAACGTAGACATAGCAGCCAAAAAAATACCAGCCTGACTTCCTCTAGTAATCATAATATGGTCTTCCGAAATATTCAACCCTCTTGTTCGACTCAATTCATCAGCCAACACTTTACGGAGCCACAGACTTCCTTTAGGATCTCCATAGCTTAATCCATTTTTTGTACTTTTTCGCATTTGTTTGGCATAAGCTCTTGCCAAATCTTCTATAGGAGCGAGCCTTGGATCCGGAAAACCATCATCGAAAGCGAGATTATTTTTTACATAAAAGGGTTCTTTTAAATTGGGAAAAGATTTAAAAATACCTTCAAACTTTTCCTTTTCATTCTTAAAAAAAGACTCACTTTCTAGAAGTCTTGGTTTAATATTTGGAAGTTTTTCTGTAATAAAGGAGCCTTTATTTGGCAAAATTTCAATCCAACCTAAAGCATCTAATTCTTCCAATGACCGAACAATTGTTTTTCTATGAACTTCAAACAATTGAGCAAGGGTTCTTGAGCCAGGGAGTTTAACTCCAGGTCTCAAAATTCCATTTTGAATTTGTTGAACCACACCATTCACAATTTGTAGGTAAAGCGGAACAGAACAAGTTCGATCTAGGGAAATCAAATTTTTTAAAACATTCATAACCGGACTGCTTAATATTGAAAAACTGGCAGCCAAAGATAGTCCGGCAATCGAATATTTTTGAACAAATTTTTTATTTCTCTCACATAAAAAAAGTTTATCATGTCGGACTTTCCTAAAACAGCTCGAAATAAGGTTAAACGAATTCCTAAAAGAGGTCATTATGACAAAGAGACGATTTATAAAATTTTGGACTCTGCTTTTATTGCTCATGTAGGATTTATTGTCAATGGGCAACCTTTTGTAATTCCAACGGCTTATGGACGAGAGGGCGACACCATTTACTTACATGGAGCGACCACAAGTCGAATGTTGGTTAATTTGAAATTAGGTATTCCATGTTGTCTGACTGTCACTCATTTAGATGGATTAGTTTTAGCACGCTCGACTTTTCACCATTCGATGAATTATCGTTCAGCAGTCATTTTTGGAAGAGCTATTGAGGTGGAAGGAGAAGAAAAAATGAAGGCACTCGAAATTGTCACAGAAAATATTTTAAAAGGACGCTGGGAAGAATCTCGAAAACCTAATGCAAAAGAGATAAAAGCCACTTCCGTTTTGAGGCTAGAGATTGATGAGGCTTCAGCAAAAATTCGAACTGGCCCTCCTGGTGATGAAAAGGAAGATTATGATCTACCCATATGGGCTGGAGTTATTCCCTTAAATCACGTATGGGGAACACCTGAAGTCGATCCATCAATGAAAGAAGAAATTGAAACTTCAGAAAGTGTTATAAACCTTTTAGAAAGTCAAAATAAATAAGTGCTTGGACAGAAATAAGTTCCATATTTGACGAAAACTTTTTTTTTGCCAGACGAGGCAAAAAGCAAAGGCATATCCTTAGATATAGCGAGTATTTTTAACGAAACATGGTGAAAAAATAGTCCGTCATAATATTTCTGAGTTATTTCTGTCCAAGCACTTAATTCTTCATATAAAACAACAAAAATGACGCATACAAAAAAGCGCCCAGAGGCAAATGAATATTGGGACTATTATCAAACCTACACTAACAAAGTAGAAGGAAATGATGCTCTTAAAACACTAACAGATGCTAAGTCAAAGACGATTGCTTTTTTAAAAAACCTTTCTGAGAAGCAATGGAACTATCGATATACTGATAATAAATGGTCTATCAAGGAAGTGTTGTTGCATATTATTGACACTGAAAGAATTTTTGCCTATCGGGCATTACGAATCGCTCGAAATGACAAAACACCCTTGATGGGTTTCGAACAGGATGATTATATACAATATAATTATGCAGACAATCGATCTTCGGAGTCCATCATTGAAGAATATGAGTCTGTTCGAAATGCGACACTTACCCTTTTTCAGAGTATGAATGATGAATCGCTAGCATTTTCTGGAACAGCCAGCGAAAATCCTGCTACAGCAAGAGCCCTTATGTTCATTATGGCAGGACATGAAATACACCATTTAAATATTTTAAAAGAACGCTACTTGTAAGAAATTCACCTTTTCACGAAGCATTGAGGAAGCGTAAACATTGCCGCTCTCAATGCTTTTTTTAGAAAATCAATTAACAATGTTAACGACAACTTTTGAAAAACTAAAACATTGGATTCAAGAAGTCCCAAAACAAGTTTCTCAATTTACAGATGAAGAATTGGCACAAAAGCCTCAACCTGGTAAATGGTCAAAAAAGGAAATTTTGGGACATTTAGTGGATTCTGGAATTAACAATTGGCAACGTTTTATCAATGCTCAGATAGCAGATGAACATTTTATCATTCGACCTTATTCTCAAGATAACTCAGTTCATTTAAATAATTATCAAAATCAGCCTATTAATCAGGTTTTAAGCCTTTGGGGCAATGTGAATCAGCAAATCTTAACGGTGATCGAGCAGATTCCTGTAGAAAAATTATCTATGACCGTTGTTCTTCCCAATTCTACTTCCAAAAATTTAAAATGGTTAATTCAGGACTATGTTATACACCTAGAACACCATTTGAATCAACTTTTCCCATTAGAATCAGTAGCCAAATACACTTTACCAAAAAATTGGAAAATCACTGTCGATGACGCATTAAACCAACTAAAAAAAGAACCGATTGAAAAGTATTTTACAACCCTTCTAAAAGACAAAAAAATATATGTGGAGATTTACGCTCCCCACAAAATCGACCTCCAAACACCCCATGACCAAGATGAAATTTATATAATTATCAGTGGCTCAGGTACCTTTCTAAATGATAAAGAAAATGTCACATTCAAAGAAAATGATGTTTTATTTGTACCAAAGGGAGTAGAACATCGATTTGTAAATTTCACCGATGATTTTAAAACTTGGGTTATTTTTTATTGAATTATTCCCAATAAAAAATCCGAGTATACTAAACAGTTATACTCGGATTCTTAAGCTCTAAAATTAATTTCAGTGGCTAATTTTGCGAACCTCCGCCTCTTCTTCCTTCTCTTCTCTTACGAACTTCTTCAAGTAATTTCCTTTTAAATCGCTGTTCTACTCTTGATAATATGGCTACTTTTCTAATAGGTAAAATTTCTTTGACTTGATTGTAATATTTCCGCTTTAAAGCCAGTTGCTTTTCCTCTAAAACTAAGTGGTTCGAAATGAAATTTTCTAACTCTGCATCACTCATTAATTCAATTTTTCCATCTGCTTTATATTCCTTTTTCAAGGCTTTTTTTTCTTTTTCTATTTCATTGTAAATCGGCCAAAACTGTTGAGACTCTTCGGTAGTTAGTTCAAGTTGTTGAGTATAGAATTTGGTTCGAAATGCATCAATTCTTTCTTTTCTCAAGCCGTCTTGTCCCCATACTAATAGGACACAAAATGTAAAAATCGTAACTGAAATTATCTTTTTCATTGTTTGTATTATTTTAAATTTCTAGAATAGGGTTTTATAATTTTATAATAATTCTTCCAAATCTTATAATAATTCTTCCAAATCTTCAATCTCTATTTCATCAATTATTTCATCAATTATTTCATCTAAATAATCATCAACTTCTATATCTTCCGATGATTGAATATCCTCAAATCCGAAGTCAATCGTTACTAGCAATTCCTCCTCAAATTCATCTATATTATCAGATATATAATTTTGAATTTCTTCTGATGTCAGATTCGCATAAGTAGCTGGTTCTGACGAATTATTCATCCAGAAAACTCCGACCAAAAGCATTAATATCACTGTCGAAAAAGCCAAAGCATATTTTGGCTTTAACAAGGATTGTATGGATATATTGAAGTTGTTCCAAAACCCAGGTGAAGAATTTTGTGCCGTACTTAAAGGAGAAGTTTCAGAGCCCAGCTTTTGAAAAACTTGGTTAGGCAATGTTTTAAAATAATTTTGGGGCACCTTAAAACCATTTTCTTCTTCCTTCATTTTAGACAAGAAAGGAGACAATTCATTGAGCTCCTTTCTGATTTCATTCTTTTGTCGCTTCATGACTATCCTATTTTTGTAACTATATTAGGTGTTGATTGAAATATTATTTTCCTAAAAAGTCTCCACACTTCTTACATAATTTTCAATTTTTTTTACTGCGTGATGATAAGAAGCTTTTAACCCACCTATTGAGGTTCCAAGAATATCCGAAATATCTTGATAAGCCAATTCATCAAAGTATCGCATATTGAAAACCAACCGTTGTTTCTCCGGCAAAGTAGTCAACGCTTCTTGCAATCGCATTTGCGCTACATCCCCATCAAAGTAAGAATCGGCATGGAGTCGATTTACCAAATTTTTATCCTCATGATCAATTGAGGTTGTGGCTTTTTTATTTTTTTTATTTAAAAAAGTAATCGACTCATTAGCTGCAATCCGATAGAGCCAAGTGTATAATTTTGATTTTCCCTCAAATTTGTGAATACTTCGATAAACTTTTATAAAACAATTTTGAAGCACATCATTTGCATCGTCATGTCCCAAGACCATTCTTCGAATTTGCCAATACAATCGCTCTTGGTAGGCTTCCATAAGCATCCGAAAACCTCGCTCGTAGGTTTTTTCATTTTGCAAAAAAGATAGAATTTGCTCGTCCAAATTATTTTGAAGTGGTTCTTTCAAATTGCGTAAATTGTGCTACTGAGACTTTGAAAGGAAAGGAAGGTTTAAAAAAAAATTATTTTTTTTATTTGGTTTTATTTAGCAAGTTTCCAAGTTGCCATTTATCCCAATTTCCAGGTAAGAGGAAAAGAGCAATTAATAAGATTGCCCGAAATATCACATGGTTTAAGTCCCAGATTCCTTCTTTTAAACCATGACCAAAAGAGACAATCAATAATACGCTCCCTAAGGCATACAGTGCATAATTTCGGAAAAAGCCAACAATCAACAAAAAGCCGGCAATTAATTCAACATAAGAAGTGTAATAGGCAGTGAAAACCGTAATGACTTTTGGAAGGGAATCTTCATAAGTTTCGAAAGCATTTTTATACATGCTGTCAATACCCCATTTAAATACTTTAGTAAAGCCTTGAAGACAAAAAATAAGACCTAATAAGACCCGAATGAAAAAGACTCCAATGCTTTGATTGAAAGTTGGTTGACTCATCTTTAGTTTTTAGGATGAATATAGGTTTATTTCAGTTTCTCATTTTCTGCGTGGCGTTTTTTATCCCGATTTGTCTTTTTCTCAATGTTTTTTTTCATGGCTTCTGTCAAGTCAATACCTGTTTGATTAGCCAAGCAAATTAGAACGAAAAGAACATCTGCCATCTCATCAGCAAGGTCATCTTTAGCTGTCTGTGCTTGTTCTTTTCTTTTGAAAGATTGCTCCCCATACAGACGTGACATCAGGCGCGCCACTTCGCCAACTTCTTCCATTAAAATCGCCGTATTGGTTAATTCGTTATAGTATCTGATACCAATTGTATTGATCCATTTGTCCACTGTTTGCTGCGCTTCACTTATAGTCATGATGTTACTTTTTAAACTAAAATTTCTATTGCCTCAAAAATTTCATCTAACTCATCAAAAGATTTGAAACCAACTTTCTCCTCTTCTCCCCCTCTAATATTAATACCCAAAGGATTCATTTTCTCTAAAATTTCTACTAAAATATTTGAATTGAAATTCATACTTAGAATAATTGGATAAGTTTTACATAGAGCCTGCAGCGCCGATATTGATAAAATCTCCTCCTTTTCTACTTGATCAAAGTTGATCTGATTTTTATCAAAATTTAAAATAAACGCCTCACTATAAGGCTCAAATGCGTCCAAAATCTCTTCCAAACTATCCTTAGAAGTATGTCTATCAACTATGATCTCTTTTAAGATAGGTATCCCTTTTAAGGCTTTTACCTCATTTAATGAAGTAAACATTCCTACTTGAACGGCATCCAAGTTCATAGATTCTGCCGCAATTTTGATTTCTGACGGAGTTGCTAATCCAAATTCGCCAACTATTTTTACACCATCTACCCATGCTTTAATAGCATTGACAAGATGAGATGAAACAGAGAATTCATTTCCTACTTCAAGCGTAAAACCTAACCACTCGACTTCCCAAGCTGCAAAATATCGAGCATCAGTAAGGTTTGTTATTGAACTAGCTTTAACTTTTGTATTGAGCATTTTTATTAAAGGTATATTAGTTTGAATCGCAAATTTAAGCACCTAAACCTACATTATCTGCATATTTTAGAATCAATACGTGCATTATTTTTTGAGGAGGTGATGCCATAAAAATCTACTAATTCTCAGAGTTTTCAACCATTGTGCATTGATTTTCAATCACATAGCAAAAAAACATCATTCAAAAAATACCAGATGTAGGGTAATGATTATTAGTTTATTGGTCATATTTTTGCATTTAAAAAATTAATATAAAAAACACTAGCATGTCTTTTACTAAACGAATAGAACAACAATCATTGGTCTCGTTGTTCAAAAATAAATAAAGCTTTCCGTTGTCTTTCATTCGTTTAGAAAAATCAACTTCTGAGATAAATAAACTTTCAAAGGGATTGCATCCCAACCAAGGGATTGAATTAATTAACCTATCCATTTTAAAAGAAAATACTAGCACAAAAAAAATAGATTCGTCTAAAAGCAAAGTTCTTGCTTTAGACCTCTGTAATAAATTGATGGAGTTGGCATCAACCAAAGCTATACACAAGGCTAACTTCATTTAGCAATCAGAATGTTTCTGTAAAAAGAACGAATCAAATTCTTTAATCCAAAACTAGAACCCCCATGAGACGACTGAGTTACTGTCTCCTAATGGCCCTTTTTGGCCTTTTCACATCATTAAATGCACAAACTGAATGGACCGGAGCCGTCAACACGGACTGGTTTAATGCAGGAAATTGGGATAATGGACTGCCAGATATTGGTAATGATGCTACTATTCCTTTAGGTAATTTTGTGCATATTGATCTTTCCAGTAATACTGATTTTGAATTCCAAATTAATAATAACGGGCTTATTGAAATACTCTTGAACGGCTCCAAACTTCGAATGAAAGAGGATATCTTGAATTCGTCAACAGGAATCATAACCATTGTTGGATCTGAAAATGGAGCTTTCGTTAATAGAGGAAATATTACGAATAATGGTTCAATGGTTTTGACCGAGTGTGCTCAATTTTGGGCACGAAATAATAGTTCTGTTTCAGGAAGTGGAACATTTGAAAACTTCGGAATACTCTATGAACTTGGAAGCGGATTTGTAAATATTACAGGAGGAACTGGAGTTGTTTTTGATGATTTGAATTTGACTCCAACACCAACCGCCAACTGTATTCCTACACTTACTATTTCGTTAGATTCAAATGGCGAATCAACTATTTCTGATTCAGATGTGGACAATATAAGTTCTGCTCCCTATTGCTATATTACAAACTATATTCTTTCTAAAACAGATTTTGATTGTAGTGATATAGGTAATATTGTAGTCTCTATGGAAGTCGTAGATGCATTGGGCAATTCAGCAATCTGCCAAACAGCATTAACAGTTGAAGACACTATAGCTCCAATAATATCTTGCCCCATCTCAATAGTTAAAGATCTTAACCCTGGAGCATGTGAAGAAATAGTTGAATTTGACTTTTCAATTTCCGCATCAGATAACTGCGGATCACCCAATATATCCCAAACGGATGCAAGCGGATTGAGTTCAGGAGATGCTTTTCCGATAGGAACTACTTGGCTAACATTTGAAGCATTTGATGGATATAATACCTCTGACTGCATTTTTAGTATAGTCATCAATGAATTTATTCCTATCACAAACGGTTTAAGTTGTCATAATCAAATTAATCCGTTTGTGATAACACCAGCACATATACTATCTGGTGATTATGGTTGTTATGATGACTTTGAGGTAGTCATTAACGAATTAGGCACAGACTGGGTAGATGCTTCCCATATTGGTGAATTACTAACCGTTAGTGTAACCAGCCTAGAGAGTGGGAATCACTGTTGGGGAAAAGCATTGATTGAAGAAAAGTCGCCTCCAAAAATTGAAGATTGTGGCCCTGTCACTATTTCTTGTCTTCAAGACCCTAGACCCACTATTGAGGGCGGAGACGCACCGACACCAGATTTTTCAGATTGTTCAGGTGTTGATTACTATTATTATGTAGATGCGATGATAACTGGCGATTGTAAAACAACTTATCAAATGTATTTGACAAGGCTTTGGACATTTGCAGATGTGCTGGGTAATATTTCAACATGTGAACAAGATATTACAATAGAAAGAGCGACGCTTCAAAATGAAACGCCAACCTGTCCGACTAATTTTAGTATCCAATGTCAGATTGATTCTACGATTAATCTTGACCCAGAATATACAGGATATCCTACTTTACCATTTAATGGAACTGATATATACATAGGCATTAATCCAGCTTCTGCTTGTGGGTTGACTGCAAGTTTTGTTGATGATACCATACCTAAATGTGGCGCAGCTTTCCGAATTGTCAGAAATTGGTTGGTAGCAGATTGGTGTCTGCCAATGGATGGTAATACTAATCCTTGGTCTTGTTCACAAATAATTGATTTTCAGGATATTGCTGCACCTATTGTTACACTGCCTAATAATTTAGTATTAACCCCGGATGGAAATTGCCGAGCAATGGGAATTTTACCACCAGCCCAAATAGAAGATTGTTCTGATGTTTCCGTAATTATTATAACACCAGTTGGTCCGATCCAAGGAAATGGAGGCCCTATTCCAGCTCCAGGATTGACAATTGGCACACATGAAATCATTTATAAATCAAGCGATCTATGTGGAAATTCTTCCATAGATACTTTACTTGTGACCGTTGAAGATGATTTAGATCCATACATGATTTGTATTCAACACACAGTGATTGGATTGACAAATGACGGAACAGCTTATTCTTTCCCTCAATCTTTTGACAATGGGAGTTACGATAACTGTGGTCCAATTGAATTGAAGGTTAGAAGAATGGATGATGGTTGTTTTGCGGATACAACATTCCAAGATTATGTGCGCTTTTGTTGTGATGATGTCGGCTCCACGGTGATGATTGTGCTGCAAGGAACAGATTGGTTTGGCCATTCTAGTGAGTGTATGGTAGAAGTAAATGTTCAAGATAAAATAGATCCTTATCTCCAATGCCCACCAGACATTACATTAGATTGTGGCGATGATTATACTGATTTATCCTTGACTGGAGATTTAGTCACAAGCCTAGCTAGTCAAACTTCTATTGATGGATTAGCTCAAGATAATTGCGATAATTTAGATATAAGCTATACAGATGAATTAGATATTGAATGTGGTACTGGAACGATAGAAAGAACCTGGACAGTTACTGACGTTGGTGGTGGAAGTGTTTCTTGTACTCAAACCATTTCGCTTAAGGACGGAATGCCTTATGATGGCTCCGGAATCATTTGGCCATCAGATACAACCATTACACAGTGTAATGCTGCAACAGACCCTTCAATAACGGGAGAACCTTTCGTTCCAGTAGGGGGATCTTGCTCAGATATTATTATTGGCTATACAGATGACCCAATTACCATGGTCCCAGGTGCTTGTCTAAAACTATTTAGGATATGGGAAGTTATCGATTGGTGCCAATATGACCCTAATAGTGGTTCACAAAACGGAAGATGGTCCTATTCTCAGACCATACAAGTATTGGATACTGAAGCGCCTATTTTTAATAGTTGCGACGATTTGACCTTTTGTAATTTCAAACCTGACTGTGGGTTATTAGGCTTGGACTTATCAGTAGATGTAACAGATGCATGTACGGGTGATCAAGTCAACCTAACTTGGAATGTAGACGAATTTGATAATGGCACAATTGATGCATCAGGGACTGGTCAACACATTGGAGGACAATATGGAGTAGGAGCTCACAAAATAACTTATTACGCCGAAGACGGTTGTGGTAATGCAACTTCTTGTTCCTTCTATTTCACCATCGAAGACTGCCGAAAGCCAACTGTGGTTTGTGATGAATTAATTGCTGAAATCATGCAAACGGGAGAAATCACCATTTTCCCAGAGCAATTAGATGCAGGAAGTAGCACAGATAACTGTACCGCAGCCAATGATCTAACTTTTTCCTTTTCCGCAGATATTAATAATGATGAAATAATCTTGACTTGTGATAATCTTGGTAATAACGAGGTGGAAGTTTGGATTACCGATGAAGCAGGAAACCAAGATTTTTGTGTAACCAATATTATCTTACAAGATAACATGGGTGCATGTTCAACAGGTCCATTGGTTGTTAACGTAGGTGGGCAAATTAGTAATTGGGAAAACGAATCTGTGGAAGATGTAATGATAGAATTGAGTAGTGACGATATGTTTACAGAAATGACAGACTACAATGGTAGTTACGGATTTTCGAACCTTCCAATGGGTTATGATTATACTATTACACCTTCTTTAAATAAAGATCATAGAAATGGCGTAACGACTTTTGATTTGGTTTTAATAACACGTCATATTTTGGGTACACAAAAATTAGATTCCCCTTATAAATTAATCGCTGCTGATGTAAATAATACAGGTACCATATCTGTATCTGATGTATTGGAAATGAGAAAGCTAGTACTCTTTGTGGAAGAAGAATTTGCCAATAACACTTCTTGGCGATTTGTTGAATCTGACTATATTTTCGCAAACCCTAATAACCCTTTTGTACCTAGCTTTCCTGAACTTTCTAATCTCAATGATTTAGATCATGATATGATGACTGGTGATTTTATGGCAGTAAAAATTGGGGATCTCAATGGCTCCGCTCAGACTTCATCTCTTATTGATTTGGATGATAGAAATAATTTAGACTTATTTTCTATTCAAGCTGAAGATCAATCTTTTGAATCAGGTGAAATAATAGAAGTTGATATCACTGCTGACAAAATTAGAGAAGTGTTAGGGTATCAATTTACCATGATTTTTGATAATGAAGTTCTCGAGTTTTTAGACATCAAATCGAGTACGTATTCCGCTTCCGAAAATATCGGACTCACGATGATTGATAAAGGAATTATAACTACTAGTTGGAATAATTCTGCGAATATACCTTTAGAAAAAAATGTGAATGCAACCTTATTTAAATTGAAATTTAAGGCGAAAGCAAATGGTACATTAAGTGAAATATTGGATATCAACTCCTCTTTCACCCAAGCCGAAGCTTATAGTCTAAATGAAGAATTAATGAATGTAGAGTTGCACTTCAACAACGAACAAGGGGCAGTTGTGGCATCAGAGCATTTTGTGTTATATCAAAATATCCCGAATCCAGTTAGGAATGAAACTGTCATTGGTTTTAAACTTCCTACCGCCACAACTGCTACCCTTAAAATTTTCGATGCTAGTGGAAAAGTATTGAAAGTTTTCAAGCGAGAAGGAGTGAAAGGTTATAATTCAATTTCTATTAAACAAAGTGAATTGAATAAAACAGGTGTTTTGTTTTACCAATTAGAAACATCGACAGATACGCAAACTCGAAAAATGACTGTCATTAAATAATCCACAATCGAATAAAATTACTCACCCAAAGAACTAGTAACTCGGTTTTTGGGATTGGTCTCCTCTCCGACGCAAGTTGGGGAGGGGCTTTTTTTTGTTATATGATAAAAATAGTTGAAGCCGAATTTTAGAAACAATTTGTTTTTTAAAACTATTTGTTTTAATTTTGTTTTATATTTCTACAATAGCCTGAAACTTAAAACAAAAAAGTTATGCAACAGCGAAAATCTAGAAGTAACTTCAATAATTTTGTTCTCCGAAACTGGTATAAATTAGGTGCAATCGCCTTCTTACTGTACATTTTTTTTCAAAAAGATTTAAGTTTCGAAATCAATTTGAATAATCCTGTTCAAATGGAACAAGAATCTCCTAATCAAGGTAATCCAACTCAATTTCCTATCAAAAAAGAGCGTGAAAAGTATACCGAATCTAAAAAATCCCCTTCCATTACAGATATAAATTCAGGCTCTTTAGATCGCTTTGATATTACTCTTTTTGGAAGTTCAGATGAGATAAATTCAATGAAAGAGTTGAGAAAAATAGGTGAAGACACAAAGATGAAATACTTTAAACGATTCGCCAATGTTGTAGTCAGCGAACAGAAAAAATTTGGCATTCCAGCTTCTATTATTTTAGCAAATTCCTTTTTACACAGTCATTCTGGAAAACGAGATATTGCAAATTCAGGTAATAATTACTTTGCGATTTCCTGTGACTCATGGAATGGTGCGAGTGGTAAGTACGATGGAAAATGTTTTAAACATTATAAAAATGCATGGTCAAGTTTTCGCGATCATAGCCAATATGTCACCACAGGTAAATTTCAACCACTAAGACAATTTAGTTCCACTGATTATCAATCTTGGGCGAAAGGGTTGGAACAACTTGGTTTCTCAAAAGAGCCAAATTTGAGTAATTCTTTAATTCAGATTATAGAACAATATCGACTTTATGACTTAGATAGAAAGTAATTTTTGATACTGAAGGACAATGAAAAAATGAATTGTTCTAAATCGAATTAATGTTCTTCAGTATCCAATTTTTTAAACCGAAGTTGTCTAAAGTTAATTGACATTTTGTGAAACAGTTGCAGCGAGTTAAGTTTGAAAATCCTACTTAACTCACCAAACCCACTGCAACTATGATGAAATTAAGCAAAAAGCTGATTAACCAAAATTTAGTACCTCAT
>JANSWP010000069.1 GCA_024743405.1 Bacteroidota bacterium | reverse complement strand
ATTTATCGCCAGAACCATAAATCATTGATTCTCAATTTGTAAAATTTTTAGACATACTATAATAGACTTTAGCCGATAGTACTTTGTACCATCAACTAAAATCTATTATATTTTTAGCCATCATAACTTGCTATAACTTGGAGTGGGCCGGCCCAAAATGGGACTGGCCCTTTTTTATTTTCCCCTTGGCAACTCCCTATGTAACGGTGAAAAAATTAGTTGGTTAGTTCGACGAGCTTAGTACGTGCTTGGACAAAATCAAGTTATAGATTACTGGAGCATCGCCGCAAAGCGGCTCGCTCCAGTAAATGGTGATTTTGGAGGGGAGTCCAATTTAAAAAGCTGAAAGTCAGCTTTTTAAATTAGACTCCCCTCCAAGCCTCGTCTACTGAAACGGGCGTCTCTGGCGCGATGTTGCAGTATTTAATTGCAACTTAATTCTGTCCAAGAACTTAAGTAAGAGAGCAATATTATCTAAAGCAAATTTTAGTTTCTTTTTTCCACTCACTATGTTAAAAATACTTTTGGCTATGCCTTTGTGCCACTGGCACAAGCCAGCCCAGAGAGCTAAAACTATGACTGCGTTTTTTGCCTTGTGAGAGAAAAAAATAATTCAAAAATTTATTCTAAACTTAATATTGCTCTCTTACTTACTTATTTTGGTCTCAGTTTTCTTATAAGATTAAAATTCATCAGATGACGGGAAGTTATCAGATGAGGACACGTTTCTCATCTGGTGACCTACAATGCTCAAATAAACTCACTTATTTTCGATGGAGATTTTTTAATATTGACGGGTAGCGTTTCTGTCGAAAAAGCAATGGATTTTCCATAATCGAAGGGCGTTTAAGGCGGAGGAGTGAGTAAGGTGATTCGTCCAATTTGTCAAATCTTTGAGATACGATAAATTTCAGCAGGCTGAGTTTAAAATTCGTAGAAATCTAAATACTTTTCAGGTTTTTGAATCCTCAAACAATTCTCCAAACCCTATCACGTGTTGAATTAACCCAATACTATGTTGGTTAGGATTTAAGCCAAAAGTGGTAATCAAACCCCAAATTATTTGTTTGTTCGTTTTAGTCGATTCTTGGAAAATTCTCAATTTTTCTCTCAAACCGTCGGCAAGATTTTTATCCAACGAAACCGTCGTATTATAAAATTTGATTTCAAAAAGGTTGATAACATGGTCATTTCGGTCAATCAATAAATCAATTTGAGTGCCTTTTTCGGTGGACGTTCCTTTTTTTAGAAAAGAAGAAGAAATGGAATAAACGCCCGAAATTCCTAGCGCTTTTTTGATTTGTGGGATATGCTTTAAACAGACATTTTCATAGGCATATCCGTTCCACGATTTATAAGATTTGGTTTGGCTAAGTTGCTGCCAGGTGTCCGTTCCTTCCCTTATTTTGTCTTCGATGAATTGTAAATAAAAAAGAGAATATTCATCCGTCAAGCGAAACAATTGGTCTTTTTTCTTTTTGTTAAAAGCATGATAAGTTTCAATGAAACCCGAATATTTTAATTCATTTAAGATTTTAGAAACACGGCCTCCACTGGGTAATTTTGCTTTTTTTATCACCTCGTCTCTGGTCATTCCCTGTTTCTTTTCAAATAAGGCTCTGATAATGGCAATATGATTTTCGGCATTATCAAATAAGGCGGGGTAAAGTCTCAAAAATTCATCTTGTAATAATCCCGTTTCCGAAAAACAGATGTCTTGAATATTTTGTTTGGCACTTTTGCCCGCATTGATTTCTTTTAAATAATGAGGCACACCGCCCATTGCCATGTAGATTTGGACAATTTGATAAGGGTCAATTATAATGCCCCGACTGTGAAGGTAATGTTTGGTTTCCGCCAAAGGAAATGGCTTCAAATGCAATCGCTTTGTGATTCGGTTGTGCAATCCGCCTTTGTGATTGACTACTTTTTGTATCATCCAAGAGGCGGCAGAACCACAAATGACGACCACGACATTATGCCTCGAAGCCCAACTATTCCAGAACATACCTAGGGCACGTAGAAAACCCGATTTGTGGGTCGCCAACCACGGCAATTCATCAAAGAAAACAACCTTTTTACTCGTCTCCTCCAAACTTTCCATGTAGTCAATAAGCAAATAAAAAGCATCCAACCAATTCGTGGGCGTTTTGATTTTTTTGGCAGGTTTGGCAGCTCTGTTTAGGCGAGCAGTGAAGTCTTTTAATTGTTTTTTGCGGGGCGCGTTTTGGATGCCTTCTATCTCCAAACAGATAGCATCTTTATAAACCGACCGTATCAAAAATGTCTTGCCGACACGTCTTCTTCCAATGACAGAAACCATTTCTGCTTCCTGAAAAATCAATGGGAAAGATTCTTTTCAGTATGCTGCGATATGTCCCGTCCTAAGGTAAGTTGACGGGTTAAAAAAAATAATTATGACGGAAGTACAGAGCCCCTTCCGCTATTTGGTTTGGAAGGGGCTTTTTCTATTTGTTATTTTGATACAAGTCTAATACTCTGCGGATGCCAAATCACATTATCTGGGTCATATTTACCCTTAATTTTTTGTAGGCGAGCATAATTTTTTCCATAATAAGCGGACTGCCAATTCTCAAAATTAATATCTGGATAATTTCGATAATGAGCACTTAAGCCATTGTTGGTAAAGGTCTCTTGAATTTCTTGAAAAGCAGCTAATAAAGAAGCTTTCCGTTCGGGTTTATCATAATAAGCTTGTAATTCAGAAAGATAAGGATAGGCTCGATGAGGGTAGGCGGAGGCTTTTTCGAATTCAGGATTTTGGATGTTCCCGCCTAAGGTATTGACCTGATAGATTAAGCCACGATTATTGAAAACTTGTTCGACGACCGATTCAATACAATTTTCAATATCTCCAAAACCATTATATAAACCCGCACAGGCATTTTTGAAAAAAAGTGGTGTTTGAATTCCATAATATCTTCGCAATGCCCTTGGAATATCGGTTTCTTTTCGCCCAATATTTGCCGAATCCATTTTCTCCCCAAAACCTTCCAAAACAGTTCGAATTTCTTCTGTTTTATCGTCAATATCCGTTACTAAAACTGTCAAATCATTATGATTCAAAACATAGGCTCCAAAGCAAGAATTGGGTAATTGAGCCGTTATGTTGAACCAATCTTTGAGTAAGGAAATTGCCTTTTCTTGGGTAATGTTTTTCGCTTTAAATAAATGTCTTGTAAATATTTTTGGTGCTTGATGAACTCTAAAAGTCATATCTGAAATGACGCCAAAGTTCCCATTCCCGCCGCCTCGACATGCCCACATTAATTCATCATCACTCTTGACCGAAAGAATATTTCCTTCGCCATCAACCATCGTCAGTTCCTTCAAACTATCGCAAGTCAAACCATATGCTCGACTAAATAATCCATAACCTCCTCCCAAAGTCAAACCAGCAACACCGACTCCTGCACATGAACCAGACGGAATGATTTTTCCTTTCGGTAAAAGTGCATTATAGACTTCTTTCAATATAACACCACTGCCTAATTTGACCGTTTCTTCATTTATCCATTCAATATCTTTAAGCAAGGATAAATTGATGCACATGCCGCCATCATTACTCGAAAACCCTTCAAAACTATGTCCGCCGCTTTTTATACAAACTTGTAATTTGAAAAATTTGGCATATTTAATTGCCTCTGAAATACCTTTGACATTCTTACAAAGTGCAATGATTTTTGGGTTTTTGGGCACCCGTTTATTGAAGCCAATATTCAAATTTGTGTATTGTTCATCTGCCTTTCTGAGCAAAACGACCTGTTCACTTTTGAAGTATTCATCAATCGTTTCGACCGTTTTTTCAATATTTTCTATAGTGTCGATTGCACTAGTTGGCTCCTGTTTGATTTCTTTTGGTGAATTCTTACAGGCAGGTAAATAAAGGCTAAAACCACCTAAAATAACATTTCGAATGAAGGTTCGACGATCAGGAGTTGTTTTCATTTTGGAAGATTAAAAATTGAAGATTGATTTTCTTTACGAAGATAAACGAAACTTAATAGGTTGTTCTATCTTTGACTTTCAAAATCGAAAATAAAACAAGATGAAACAAACCATACTTTCTATTTTTTTTCTTTCCTTCTTCTTTAATCTTTTTTCCCAACCGATCAATGATGATTGTTCGGGTATAGTCGATCTAGGAGTAGCTCCAATTTGCCCTTTTCCTGACACCTTTAATAATGTCAATGCAACGTTGTCAATGGCATTTTCTAGCCCAATAGATAATGTGCCGAGTTGTTTTAATGGCGGTACCGTGGATCGAGATGTCTGGTTTCAGTTTACCGTTCCAATTGATATTGTTGATTTTACGATCAATGTAACTGGGGTTAATGGGTTGAATGGAAGTATTACTCAACCTCAAATTGCTATTTATCGTGGAGATTGTTTGGTCGATGAATTGGTAGAGTTGAATTGTGCGACCTCAAATGCGAATTCTAGTGTAGTCACTATAGACTTATTAGGACTAACGCCCAATTTGACTTATTTCTTAAGAATTAACGACTGGTCTATAAATGCGACGCCAAATTGGGGCGATTTTGTTGTTTGTATTGAAGAATTAAGCCAAACTTATATAATGGGTACGGACTTGACTTCTAATACCTGTTCGGGAACCCTTTTCGATTCGGGAGGGCCGGATAATGAATATCAAGTTGACGAAGATTTCACCTTTACAATTTGTCCTGATATTTTGACTAATTGCATAAACTTGGAATTGGTCAATTACAATATTGAAAACTCTTTTGACTTCTTGACCTTTTATGCAGGTGATGATATCAATGCGCCTGAAATGGCAAATTTCACGGGCGCTGGCGATAATATTTCTTTACAGGCTGGTAGTAATTGTGTAACTATTCAATTCACTTCAGACTTTATCATAACAGCTCCTGGTTTTCAGCTGAATTGGCAATGTTCGCCTGATTCCTGTATGACAACTTTTGTACCTTGTCAAGAGACAACGAATATTTTTGGATTACCATTCACCGAAAATGGTGTAACCACTTGTAATTCTGGAGACGATGTTCAGTCTGGTCCGTGTGCGAATTCAGATGCGCTTTTGGAGGGGGAAGATTTTGTTTATACCTATAATCCTTTCAATGATGCTTGTATTGATATTATCATTACTGGTGCCGATTTGAACACTGGGCTTTCGGTTTATAACGATTGCCCCGAATCTGCTTCCGATTGTATGGGATTTGCTCAAAATACCACCAATGACAGTTTGATTATTCAGGGCATTTCTTTGACGGCTTTTGATCCTATTTTTATAGTGATTAGTAATGCTAACTGTACCGACTTTAATATTCAGATTGTGAATGTAGCTTGTCCAGTTACTGCGCCCGCTCGACCGATTTGTGATGATGCTCTTTTATTGAATAATTGCGAAGGCTTACCTGATGCTTTTGCGGTAGGTCAAACGTCGCTTTCCATTCCAGAATATTTCCAAGTGGGTGTCAATGACGGTTGTTGGACGGGAACTGGGGCAGCTCATTATACTTGGCTTTTCTTCCAAGCCCAAGCGGATGGTGATTTTGGATTTATTGCCGAAAATGGAAATGAATTTGAAGCTTCAAACCTCAATATTCAAGTGTGGGGTCCCATTCCAGATTTTGAAATGATGTGTGATTTTATGGAAAACAATCAACCTTTGAGGAGTACGGCTGCATTAAATACATTGTCTTCCATGACGGGTTTAACGAATTTGAATCCTTTAAATAATATGACAGTTTCGGATGATTGTGAAGGCGATAGTGGCGATGGTTTTGTTTCCGCCATGCCAGTTCAAAATGGGGAGATTTATCTCGTGTTTATTAATGATTTTGATGGAAATATTGTGAATGGGGGCGTTACTCTAGATTTCAGTCCAACTACAGTGGGTGTTTTGAATGGACTGCCAGAAGATACCCCACTCTCAGCAGACGAATATACATTGATAGGAGATGCCGTTTATACGCCGTATAATTTTGACTACTCTTGCATTCAAATTACGCCTGCTCAAAACACGCAAAAAAGTTGTGTTTGGGCAGCTGAGCAAGTCAATTTTTTCGAACCTTTCAGTCAAAACATTACTGTTTATTTAGGAGACAATGATGGAGGTGCAGATGGCATTTGTATGGTTTATCATCAAAGTGTAGATGGCGCGAATGCTTGTGGGGTTTCTGGAGGTCAAATTGGCGCTGGAAGTATCGATAATTCCTTTATTATTGAGTTCGATACTTGGCAAAATGTTGATTTGGGTGACCCTTTCCAAGACCATATAGCGGTCAATATTAATGGTGATATGGGAAATCCAATCGGAGGGCCAGCAGTCCTGCCGAATATTGAAGATGGACAAGAACATATCGTCACTTTTAATTGGGATCCAACAACCATGACTTATGAAATTTTCTTTGATGGTACCCTTCAAATTTCAGGAGTTTATGACATTGTACAGAATTGCTTCCAAGGCATTTCTACTGCTTATTGTGGGTTCACGGGTTCTACAGGTGGAGCGAATAATCTACAATATGCCTGTACGGGCGATAATCTTTATCCAACCGCAAGTTTAGACTCCATTCAGGTCGAAATATGCCAAGGAGAGTCTTATTTCGCTGGTGGGGCGGATCAAACCCAACCAGGAGTTTATACTGATGCTTTTGTGAAGTTAAATGGATGCGATAGCACTATCGTGACTGAATTAAGCGTGACAGCAGCCTCTTCTGATTCTGTAGAGGTTGTTTTATGTAAAGGTCAGATTTATTTTGTCGGTGGTGCGGCTCAGTCTGCGGGTGGTATATATGTGGACACGCTTCAAACTGCTATAGGTTGTGATAGTATTGTAACGACCGATTTAATGTTTGTAGAGTTTTTGGATTCCTTGAGTATTCAATTATGTGAAGGTGAAACCTATTTTGCTCAAGGGCAAAACCAAACTCAAACTGGAGTCTATACTGATATTTTTACTTCCCAATTGGGCTGTGATAGTGTGATTATTTCAAATGTTGAATTCGTTTCTGCAAATGTGATTATAGAACCTGCAGATCCACTGGATTGCGAAAATGGCAATTGTACCACCTTAGATGCAAGCAACTCAACCATTGGTGATAATGTTACCTACAATTGGACAGCTTTGGGTCAATCAACAATTGAAGATGGACAAAATACTTTGACGCCGACTATTTGTGGGGCAGGGGTTTATCTTTTAGAAGTGACTAATACCATCAATGGGTTCACCTGTGTTTCGACAGACACGATTGAAATATTCGTTGATGAAACCATTGTATGCGAATATCAAATCCCGAATGCATTTACGCCTGATGGCGACGAAATGAACGATTTTTTTCAATTGATTGATGAAGGCGAAAACTTTGAAGTGATCTCATTGTCTATTTTTAATCGTTGGGGGGAAACAGTCCATGAAGGGAGTGGCAATGACCATTTCTGGGATGGTACGCTGGATGGAAAACCTTCACCTTCAGATGTATATGTTTATTATTTTAAAATACGAGCAATTGCAACGGGCGAGCTTTTTGAAGAAGATGGGGAGTTGACTTTATTGAGATAGTAGGAAGCGCTGGTTGTTGGATTACTGCAAAATTTTATTTATTACGCTCAATCATTTGGACTTTTGATCGTTGTGAAATTCCATTACCATAATAGACTTTATTCCAAAACTTCTCTCTCAATAATACTTTTGGCATAAAATCTAATGTTTTGGGACGATAATAAGAGGAATCAATAAAGAATGGAATACACTAAAGAGAACGCGAAGTTATTTAGGAATAATCCAGTTTTTAGTGGCTTAGATGATCATGAACTAGGGCAGATTTTAGCTATTTCCAAACGCATAGAATATAGTAAAGACGACCTTGTTTTTTCTGAAGATCAACCCGCTAATTATTTGTTTTTGGTTGAAAAAGGAGGATTTTCCCTTTCTATTCATAATGACCAATATAAAATCTTTCGTAAGGGCAGCCTTTTTGGTGAAATTGCGATCATTAATAGAAGTGTTCGGACAGGTGCTGTTTGGGCAAAAGAATCAGGGAGCTTGATCAGTATTTGTGGAAAGAGCTTGTTTGAAAAAGAGAAAGTAGATTCATTGACAGCTTTAAAAATTGTAAGAGGATTAGCTATAAAGATTACTAATTATTTACGGTCAAGAGAACAAGTATCAACCAGAGATTTAATTGCAGATGGTGAAGATGATTTTGTTGAGTTTAAATCGAGTTTGAGGTGGAATATCCACACTCAGAAAAGAGACAAAGCCATCGAACATGCTTCTTTGAAAACTATTGCTGCTTTTTTGAATTCACATGGAGGGACTTTATTAATTGGTGTAAATGATGCTGGCGAAATTATTGGTTTGGAAAATGATCAATTCCAAAATAACGACAAAATGTTGTTGCATTTGAATAAGCTTATCAAAGATAAAATTAGCACTTTACACACTCGATTTGTAAGGGCTGAACCAGAAGTTTTAGAGGGAAAAACTATTTTACGAATCGAAGTCGAAGCAGCTACTGTACCGGCTTACTTGAAGGACGGAAACGATGAGCTGTTTTATATACGAACGGGCCCAGCGACGACCAATTTAAAAGTGAGCAAGGTATTTGATTACATCCGAATGCGTTTTTTTGAGGGGGAGATTTAGTTGACAGTTTTCAAGGGAGTTTATGCGTTCAATCTTTAGTTAGAGTTATTTAGTATGACTGAAGTTTAATTTTTATTTATTTTTAAGGGTTAAATTAATGATTGTCAGTTAGTTGTGTGTATTGTTAAAAGTTGTGGAAAATTTATTTTAGTATAAAATAGTGGAAAAACGTTTAAAATTTCAGATTTTTGAGGCTGATAAATATCAAGGAGAATCTTTAAAAAAGATAACTCAAACAATAACTTGGGTGAAGGAAAGGTTAGTGTAACTAAAATTTAAAAAGGTATTTATTTTGTGAAAGTGATTAGAGAAAAAGGCGTTCGTACTCGAGATTAAGTATTTGAAATTGAGTATAGAACCCAATCAACATGGAGAAATATTCTCATTATACAGATTTATTAAAAGCAGCGACGCTTCCCTATGGGAGGCGTTTTTTTTTGGGTAGGTGAAAATGAAACAAGTCTATTGAATTATTCTTTTGGCTCTGATTTGTATAATATTAATTTCAGTGACCCTTATTATATAATTTAATTTGATCACCTGCTTAAGTGATTGGACAGAAATAACTGACACACATTATGACGGACTATTTTTTCACTATATTTCGTTAAAAATGCTCGCCATATCTAAGGATATGCCTGTGCTTTTTGCCTCGTCTGGCAAATAAATAGTTTTCGTCAAATATGGAACTTATTTCTGTCCAAGCACCTACTTAGAATAATTCTCCAAATTGAACACTTTATTTTCTCCAAGTTTCTCAAAATTATTTCTAGGTATCACCTTATCTACTTATTATCCGTATTTGTTAGGAGCTATCATATTTAATCATTTGGCAATATTTTTGATTTTGACAATGAATTAGATACAAATAACAAATTGTTTTTAATTTAATTTTTCATCTTTGCTGTTGATTGAAGTAGGGACTTTTTATAAAAAAAATTCAACAAAAACCGACCATGGAGCATCTTTTTTACTCTCACACTCATCCCCTTTATTGCATTTCTTCTAATTGGTCCAAATGCACCTTATTATTCATTACATTCATTGTCACTTTTTCCGTTTTTTCTGACTTAAATGCGGAGGGGTCTAAAGATTTCAGGAATTATCCAGGTTATCGTTTGTTTTTGGATACCAGAAATCCCCAACAAATGAAAGTTTATGCGAAGCCTGGTGAATTTATTAATGTTGGAGCCAGTCATATAGGATATATGGCAGGATTCATAGAGGTCTACCGACCTGATGGAACCTTATTTAAAAGCTTTAGTGACCCAAATTTGGGGGTTGGAGTAATTAATAATAACATAGAAGAAATAAATGGCCCGACTGGTGGAGGATCCATGAATGGACCTGGATATAGACCAGGAATTGTTCAAGTTCCCCCTGATGGAGAAGGGATATGGACCGTTTTGATTGACTTTCCTACCTACTCTCCGGGTAATTTTACTAATCTATTAAATAATGCACCTTGGTCTCGTAACCTTCATCAGCCGCAAATACCAAGAGTAGTTTTAGCATGGGATATTACAGTTTCCCAACTAGCTGCAGGTAATGAAGGAGGCAATTTATTGGAAGGTCGGGTTTACTCTAATGAATATATTTCAATCATCAACCAAAATGGTTTTAAAACTTCACCCAAGTATTACATTCTAACCAAAGACGGGTTTCAATATGAAGTCGATTTTGATGAAGCTGATCCGTTTCGGTTTCCAATTTCTTCTAATTCAAGTGGGTTCGTTTATGATGATTTGAGGCGGACTTATAGATCTCAAAATCGTGACTCTATTAACAGGTCTGGTGAAGTAGGTGAGTGGGAACCGGGGTTAATGTATTACTATGAGCCTCAAGCGGAAGATTTGCCTAATGGCGTTTTAGTAAATAATAAGATATTTTTCAATATACCAAATACGGATATGCCTTCTTCCGCTTTGGTGACAGATTATTATAGAAATAATACCTATGTTACGTGGTTGTACAATGAGCCAGCAACATTAACAGTAGAGATTGATGACTTTGATATTACAGCCTTAAATGGTATGAACATGCCCTGTTTAGAGGATACTTTTGAAGAAGGAATTGGGGGTAATTTGAGTTTTTCTTCTACGCTCGGAGGCACAGCAACTTTAAGCTTAGATTTGAATTTTGATGGTGATTATAACGATAATGTCGATAGAATTTTAACTCAGTTAATTGATCCCGGAACGAATACTGTTTTTTGGGATGGAAGAGATGGTCAAGGAATAGCTATTCCAGCAACAACTGATTTTAAATTCAATTATCAAATTGAAGTAAGAGGTGGGGAAGCGCATATTATTATGGAAGATATTGAGAATAATTTTGGTGGGGTTACCTTTCAATGGTTTAACAATATGGGTAATCCGCCAGAAGTTGATTTTTATTATGATCACTCTTCTGTAGGTGGTCATGTGAGTGGTGGTGGAACTCCTGGAAATGCTGAACCTACTCAAACACCTTTCGTTTATATTAATAATTTTGGAAACGAAAAATATCTTGACTATTGGCTTTTTGTGCCCTTCGATGGACTTGGGACAGGTATCGTCACCCTTGATATTTTAGAGGATTGTTCTCCTTTGGGACCTGACTATGATATGGATGGAGTGGGAGATGTTACAGATATTGACGATGATAATGATGGCGTACCCGATTTAAAAGAATATTGCAATGCTGTTGGCGGATTTGCCTGTTTACCAGGAGGACTTGATCCCAATCAGGATGAAGATTTTGATGGGGTACCTAATTTCTTAGATGCCAATGACGTCGCAGTTTCTAATCCTTGTTTAGATGCTAATAATGATGGAATTTGTGATCAAGTCGCCAGTGTGTATGATACAGATGGAGATAATGTTCCTGATCATTTGGATGTTGATTCTGATAATGATGGCGTCACAGATTTGACAGAGGCTGGTCATGGTCAACCTGATGTCGATGGCAATGGAATTATTGATGGATTACCCATTGAATTTGGTGATAATGGTCTATATAATCCCATAGCTACTGATCCTCATGCAGTGACAGCCACTGAAAATTATATGCGTTGGGATTGGGATAATGATGGTGTTCCGGATCATGATGACTTGGATGCTGATAATGACGGGATTAATGACGTCAAAGAAGCTGGGTTTGGTGATTTAGATGCAGACTTAAACGGTCGTATAGATGTTGGAACTCCAGCCATTGTGACTCAATATGGATTGCCTTTTTCTATTGCACCTTCCCAAACGGGTGTACCAATTCCACTACCATTTGATAAAGATATGGATGTCATTCCTGATTGGCATGACTTGGATTCAGATAATGATACAATTTTAGATGTTGAGGAAGGAGGGAATCCTGACCCAGATGATGATGGTCAAATTGGAGAAGGAAATCCTGTAGTCGATATAGATGGCAGAGCAACAGAAGATGCCCTCGGAAATCCACTTTCTACAACTTCTGATCCTTTTGATTGGGATATGGACGGGATTCCTGACTTTCATGATTTGGATACAGATAATGATGGGATTAATGATGTCAGGGAGGCTAGCCATTTAGACCCTGATAATAATGGATTGCCAGGAACGGCCATTCCGAGTGTGAATTCAAAAGGAATTCCAATCTCCGATACGAATGGACTTATTTTTTCTTCTACTTCCAACCCAGATGATACGGATACTGATGGTGTTCGAGATTATCGAGATTTGGATACTGATAATGATGGAATCAATGATGTAAGAGAGGGGGGCAATCCTGATGGAGATAATGACGGTATTATCGGCTTAAATAATCCGGTTGTAAATAATGATGGACAAGCAATTGTATCTGGAAATGGAGACCCTATAACGACTACTTCTAATCCAACAGATAAAGATGTTGATAATATTCCTGATTGGCGGGATTTAGATTCAGATAATGACACAATTCTAGATGTGGAAGAAGGTGGTCATCCAGATCCGGATGATGATGGACAGATTGGTCTAGGAAACCCTTTAGTCGATCTATTTGGAAGAGCAACGGAAGATGAAAATGGAAATCTACTTTCTACGACTTCTGATCCTTTAGATTGGGATATGGACGGAGTCCCTGATTTTCATGATTTGGATACAGATAATGATGGGATCAATGATGTCCGTGAAAACAGCCAATTGGATCCTGATAATAATGGATTGCCAGGAACGGCGATTCCGAATGTGAATTCAAAAGGAATTCCAGTCTCCGATACGAATGGACTTATTTTTTCTTCAACTTCCAATCCAGATGATACGGATACGGATGGTGTTCGAGATTATCGAGATTTGGATGCTGATAATGATGGCATCAATGATGTGATTGAAGGCGGAAATCCTGACAAAGATAACGATGGTATTATCGGTTTGAATAATCCGGTTGTAAATAATGATGGACAAGCAACGGAGTCTGGAAATGGAGATCCTCTCAATACCACTTCTGACCCGACAGATACGGATGGAGATAATATCTCTGATTTTAGAGAATTAGACGCTGATGACGATGGTATTAGCGATGTGATCGAAGGTGGAAACCCTGATCCTGATAATGACAATATTATTGGTTCGGGTACACCTACTGTTAATATTTTTGGGCAGGCAACTGAAGATGCCAATGGAGACCCTGTTTCACCAACCTCCAACCCGACTAATACAGATGGGGATCCCAATCCTGATTTTCAAGATTTAGATGCTGATGATGATGGTATTCCAGATAATGACGAGTGTCCTGACGATGCGCCTTGTGCAAATGGTGATGGTGACGCTAACCCAGATTTTCAAGATATTGATAGAGATAATGATGGCATCAATGATGCTGATGAATGCGAAAATAGTACCCCTTGTCCTGATACAGATGATGATGGCATTTTAGATGTCGATGATTTAGATACAGATGGAGATGGTCTTTTAGATGAGGATGAATGTCCCGATGGAGCGCCATGTCCTGATGGAGATATGGATGGCATATCTGATTGGCGGGATTTTGATTGTAATCCGTTAGCACCAGTTCCAAGTATTGATAGTATTTCTGGAGATGGGATTTATTGCAATGGAGACCTTGCAATCATTAACATCAATACAGGTAATAATTATAATGGGCTGGTTACCTACCAAGTGACAGGGCCGAATGGTTTTGATACCATTGCTACCCCTAACCCAGCAGGAGCTTTTGAATTTGGCATTCCTAATATTTCCATTGATCAAGTTGGTACCTATATGATTCAATTGATCAGCGAAGAAGGTTGTATTGGTGAGGCTAACAGCTTTGATATTGAAATCATCAACACAGCGGATGCTCCTGATATCATGATTGCTAACGAGGATGTCTGTTTAGGGGAGGATATTGTACTAACTTGTTCTCCGTTGATTGGGAATGGGGTAATTTATGAATGGTTTACAAATAGTTCAGGAAGTACCCAATCTGTTGCTATTACTAGTGATCCAATTTTGACGATACCAAATTCAAACATAACGGATTCGGGGTCTTATTGGTTAATGACAACTTTAGGTAGTTGTGAATCTCCTTTTTCTGATACGATTGATGTTAATATTTTAGATGTGGCAAACGTCAACGTGGCGATTTCGGCAATTGACCCAGTTTTGTGTATTGGAGAAACCCTCGAAATAGTTGGAAATACAATCATGGTACCAGGCGTCACTTACGAATGGTACGTCGACTATGGATTAGGAAACGAATTGGTTTCAAGTTCGGATACCTCCTATCTTAGAATTGAAAATGCAGTTGCAAGTAATTCTGGAACTTATACATTAGTAGCGAAAATACAAGGATGTTCCTCGCCACCTTCTAATTCAATTATTATTAATGTTAGTAATACTTTAAATGAGACGCCATTTATGATGGTGATTGATGACAATTTATGTGAGGGACAAACATTGAATTTGATAGGTAGTGATCCTACAGGTGTTGCTACGGAGTACGAATGGTTTTTTAATGATGGATCAGGTCCTGTTTCTTTAGGTTCCACCACTGTACCGAACCTTTCCATTGGTAATTTTACTTCGATAAATGAAGGTGATTATTATTTAGTCATAAAAATAGGTGATTGTATCTCGAATCCTTCGAATATTAGAAATATTACAGTCGTTGATATCTCAAATGAAGAACCGACGATTTCTATTGGGAATACTATTTACTGTATTGGTGGTGAATTTCTTTTATCATCCACTATTGTTCCTGGAAACGGAATTGTATACGATTGGTATTTTGATGATGGATCTGGCCCAGAGAAAGTGGCTACAACTGGTCAAAATATCTGGTTGTTTAGTGATTTAACTATCGATGATACGGGGGTATATACCGTAGTCGCTAATGACGGAGGCTGTCTTTCTCAAGTCTCCAATTCGATTATGATTCAAGTCACAGACATATTGAATCAAACCCCAACTTTGATTGCCTCAGATAATGAAATATGTGAAGGCGCAACTATTGAAATGAATGTCACTTCAATACCAGGTGGTGCTGATACCTATGAATGGTATTTTGATGATGGAAACAGTGTCACTTTGATAGCAACAACGTCTGTCCCAACACTTTTCATCCAGAATGCAGATATGGCAGATGAAGGTATTTATACTGTTTTTGCAAGCATGGCGGGATGTGTCTCTCAATCCTCAAATGCTTTAAGTCTTACGATAACCAATGTACTCAATCAAACACCAACGCTATCGGTTGATGAAGATATGCTGTGTGTGGGTGAAACTATTGAACTAAATAGTACGCCAATAAGTGGCGGTTCTGTCGTTTATCAATGGTTTTTCGATGATGGGAATGGATGGATTCCCTTAGGCTCTACCAATACGCCTACGTTTTTTGTAAATGATGCTCAACTTGGTAGTACTGGAATCTATTCTGTAGTTGCTGGAATTGGCGGGTGTACTTCTGTTCCTTCGAATTCGGTTGATGTGGTGATTACTGATGTTTATAATGAAACACCAAGTATCTCCGTCAATGACGATAACCCCTGTGTGGGCGAATTGATTGAATTAAATTGTAGCATTGTTGGCGGACCAAACGTTACTTATATATGGTTTTTTGACGATGGAACTGGCAATATAGTTATTGGTTCAACTTCGGTTGCAACCTTATTTGTTGGTAACGCACTGCCTGGTAATACAGGTGTGTATTCAGTGACCGTTCAAGTAGGTGGATGTACTTCTACGTTTTCTAATTCAGTCGATGTAGAAGTAACAGATGTTTTGGATGAAACGCCTGTTATTTCTGCTTCTCAAGAGGTACTCTGTGCGGGTTATGATTTAGAATTGACTAGTTCTATGGTTGGTGGCTCAGGGGCGGTTTATGAGTGGTTTTTTGATGATGGAAGTGGTTTGACACTTATTGCTACGACATCGAGTCCAATACTGGTCAGAAATAATTTGACGATCTCTGATTCTGGGACATATTCAGTGGTGGTTACATTAGGTGGTTGTCAATCTCCAATTTCGAATGGGGTAAATGTAGAGGTAACTACTCAAATGGGGGAAACCCCTGTGCTAGCCGTGGATGATACAAGTTTGTGTTCGGGGGCTTCTTTTACGCTCACTTCAAATTCTTTTTCTGGCAACAATGTCCAATACGAATGGTATTTAGATACAGGTAATGGGACGATGTTAATTGCTACGACCACCAATCCTTCGCTAATCATAAACAATGCGACACAAGATAATTCTGGCGCTTATACCGTTATCGTCACAGATGGAGATTGTGTTTCGAATGTATCAAATGCACGAAATGTAGAGGTTATTGGAGCCGCACAAGTTGTTGCAATTAATGATACATCCGAAGACAATCCAGCATGTTCAGGAGAGGTAATACAATTGGGAATTCCACCTGTTCAGAATGCCACATATCAATGGTTTGGGCCAAACGGTTTTATGGCAAACACGCCTATAGTTAATATCGATCCTGCCACAACGGATAATAATGGAGATTATTTTGTCATCGTAACTGTTGGGGAGTGTGAATTTACTTCTAATAATACAACGGTCTATGTCTCTAATTTAATTGATGCACAAGATGATACATTCAACACTTTATTTAATGAATCATTAACCGATATCGATGTCGTAGTAAATGATGAATTAGCAGGGTTGACCGATTGGACAATTTCTTTGGTCTCTTTACCAGAAAATGGAACCATTGAGGAGGTCAATGGAAGTTTTGTGTATACACCAAATCAAAATTATTTTGGTCAAGACTTTTTTGTCTATGAGATTTGTGATGTGATTTGTCCAGATAATTGCTCGGAAGCGACTGTCCGATTAAATATTTCTGGAAATAGTACTACCGAAGAGTGTTTTGTACCAAATATCATTACACCTAACGGGGACGGTAAAAATGAGCTGTTCAAGGTGCCTTGTGTGGACAATGATTTTCTAAATAATAGATTAAAAATATTCAACCGTTGGGGGGATGAAGTTTATCAAGCCGCTCCTTATAAAAATGATTGGGGAGGAACATTCAAAGGACAACCATTACCTGCCGGAACCTATTTTTATCTTCTTTGGCTAACGGAATCGGAGGTCGATTGTCTCTCAGGATATTTCACGATAACTAGATAAATTGAATTGTGGTTATAGGCATTGCAAATTTTTGAAATTTGCAATGCCTAACTTAAGAATGATATTATATCCCTCAGGGGAAAATAAAAAAATAAGGAACAATGAAATTCATAAAATATACCCTCTTTTTCTTGTTTTTTGGTTGTATAGCAAACGCCCAAAGCGATTTGAATTACACCCACTTTGTTTTCAATAAATTAGCTTATAACCCAGGGTCAACTGGGGCAAGTGGAGCGCCAGATTTTACGGCGATTTATCGAAATCAATGGATGGGTATTGATGGTGCCCCTCGGACTGGGACTTTCACCGCCCAATTGCCTTTTATGCAAAAAAGGAATGCATTTGGATTGGCTTTGACATCCGATCATATCGGGAAAGTCAAAACGGTAGACATTGATTTTTCTTATGCCTACCATATTCCTGTCAATGCAAACAGTAGACTAAGTATTGGACTAAATGCAAGGGTAGAGCAAGCTAAAATAGATTGGGATTTGGCAAATCCTTTAGAGAGTGGTGATAACGAAATCCCGACAGGTATGGAAGTCGCTTACACGCCTAATTTTGGGTTTGGAACCTATTATTATTCCAATAACTTTTATGTCGGCTTGTCCTTACCCAGAATGTTGAAAAATGCACTTTACCTGGATAAAAATAGAGACTTCGCAACCTTAGACGTTAGTACTTGGTATGTCATGGGAGGGTGGTTAGTGCCCATTAATGAAACTATCGAATTTGCCCCTTCTGCTATGTTAAGTTTCAACCCCCAAGCGCCTACTGATTTTGATATTAATGCTAATTTTATCTTTATGAAGTCCTTTTGGCTAGGGGCCAGTTATCGATTAGGTGATTCAATTGATGGATTGATTGGCTATGAATTTCCAAGTGGTATGCGCTTTGGATTTGCTTTTGATTATACCCTTTCTGATTTAGAAAAATTAACGACTGGAAGTTGGGAAATCATGCTTGGTTATACTTTCAAATGCAAAGATTGTGAGGTCGCTCACTTACGGTATTTTTAATGCCTTAAAAAATTATTATCCCTGATATTAATGTATAATACAATGAAAATAAATCAACTCTTCATCATCATCTTCTTAAGCCTCTTTTCAATAGGTACTTTTGGTCAAGATGAAAATTATAAAGTCACCAATATAAAAGCCTTAAATTCAGTAAATCTTGACTTTGCACCAGTCCCTCATAGGGATGGGCTTGTATTTACTTCCACTAGAAGAGCTGGCAGTCTTTTTTCTTGCCCTGAGAATGTTGGAAACGATAATTTCTCAGACTTATGGTTTGCCCAAAAGGATCCATCAGGTGGTTTTTTTGAGCCAATTATGTTGGAAAAAAAATTGAAAGGAAAATACCACGACGGCGCTGCTACTTTCAATCATGAAGATACCAAGATGTATTTTTCAAGAAATAACCAACAAGGTACCAACGAAAAGAATGTTATTGATCTTAAAATTTATGAGGCAACTTTGAGTAATGATCTTTGGGGAGACATAAAGGAAGTCAATTTTAATAGCAACGAATTTGCAACTTGTCATCCTACACTTACGTTGGATGGGCAACAATTATTTTTTGCCTCTAACCGTCCAGGAGGATTTGGGGGTATGGATATTTGGGTAGCTACCTGGAATGGATTGGGATGGGGTGAACCGGTAAACTTAGGGGAGAAAGTGAATTCTACTAGAAACGAAATTTTTCCATTTATCGATGAAGAAGAGACCTTAGTTTTCGCCTCAGATGGTTGGGGTGGATTTGGTGGACTTGATTTGTTCTCTGTAACTAATAATGATAATATATGGGGCAAAAGAATTCATTTGGAGGCACCTTTGAATTCAAAATCAGATGATTTTGGATATGCTGCAGAACCTGGTGGGCTAATTGGATATTTTAGCTCAAACCGAAAAGGAGGAAATGGAAAGGATGATTTATATCAATGGGAGTTTTTAGGAGAAAAACCCATTTTAGCTACTGTTTGTGTAATTGATGCGAAAGATGAAACTAGAATATTGGATGCTCAGTTAGCGGTTAGTAAGCATGTTAATTTATCTTCAAATTCTTTAAGAGCTGGCGATTTACCTTCTAATAAGCAACTAGAGAAAAGGGTGATAGACGGAGTGAATTATTATGTGTTTAGAACTAAGGATATAACCGAAATGGCTGATCCTTTTTCAAGAATTGAAGAAAATAAAAGCTGCTCTGTTGAAGTGCCAGTGGTTCCTGAAAAAACCTACGAAATATCAGTTTCTAAGCCTGGCTACGCCTCCAAGATAATTCAAGTAACAGGGGCTGATATGTTGGCAGCACCTGAATATTTGATTCCGATTAATCCAAAATCAACGATGAAAATGTTGGCTGGATTGGTTTATAATTTACAAACTGGAGATCCAATTCCATTTTCGAATGTGCAAATTTTGAATACTTGTACTAATGAACAATCAGAGGTCAAAACAGATCATCGGGGTAAGTTTCAATTGGAAATTAATTGCGATTGTGGTTATGAAATGACCGGTAGGAAAGAGACCTTTGAAGCAGGCGAAAAACGCTTGTTGGCTTTTCAAAATGATTGTGAACAAGACATCGCAGAGGTCGATATTCCATTAGAACCTATGACAAAGCCCGAAGTAGCACCCGTAGTTGATAAAACCAATTTTAAGGTTGGGCAGATTATTCAATTAGATAAATTATATTACGATTTTAATAAATATTATATCCGGGAAGATGCTTCGGTAGAACTAGAAAAAGTGGTCGATTTATTACAAAAATATCCTTCCATGGAAATTGAATTAAGTTCGCATACAGATTCTCGAGGTTCCGATTCTTACAATGAAAAACTATCCTCTAATAGAGCTAAATCGGCAGTGGAATATATTATATCTAGAGGCGTGAGTGCCAGACGTGTAGTTGCAAAAGGTTATGGAGAATATCAACTGGTAAACCGATGCAAAAACAATGTTAAATGTACCGAAGAAGAACATCAAGCTAATCGACGAACAGAAATTAAAGTGACCGCTTTCAATGAAGAAGGGGTCAAGTTGAAAGAGTAAAATGGAAATTGGGTGTCCGGTATACAATATGGTTTCCTATGGTATACCGGACATCTAAATTCTAACAATTCCTTACCTTTGCCTTGTGACTCAATCCATAAAAACAAGGCCATACATTCTCCCAATCATTGTTTTTGCCCAATTTGCGGGCACCTCCTTATGGTTTGCGGGTAATGCTGTATTGGCAGATATTCAAGTCGAACTTAATCTTGGAGACTCTGCCATCGGAAATATTACTTCCGCTGTACAATTAGGGTTCATTTTTGGAACTTTACTTTTCGCCATCCTTTCTATTGCTGATCGATTTTCACCATCCAAAGTTTTTCTGTTTTCTGTCCTGTTTGGGGGATTATTCAATCTTTCAATTTGCTTTTTTTCAACTACTTATTTGAGCCTTTTATCCTTCCGGTTTTTGACTGGATTTTTCTTAGCGGGTATCTATCCTGTGGGGATGAAAATTTCAGCAGATTGGTTTGAAAAAGGGCTTGGAAAAGCACTGGGTTATTTGGTTGGTGCATTAGTTTTAGGGACTGCATTTCCACATTTATTGAAAGGGTTTTTGATGGGGCTGCCATGGGAAAATATTCTGATTGCTACTTCTACTTTAGCGATTTTTGGAGGTGTGATCTTGTACTTTTTTGTAGGAGATGGTCCTCATAGATCAAAAGGTACAAAGTTTGAATGGACAGCTATTTTTAAAATATTTAATTTTAAAGAATTTCGGTTAGCTGCTTTTGGGTATTTCGGTCATATGTGGGAGTTATACACCGTTTGGGCGTTTACTCCACTTATATTAATAACCTATAATGAGCTACATAACACGGATTTGAATGTGCCTTTTTGGTCTTTTTTAATCATTGGTTTAGGAGGTCTAGGAAGTGTAATAGGTGGTTATATCTCCTTGAAAAGAGGAAGTGCATGGGTTGCTTTTGGGATGTTGTTGGTTTCAGGGATTTGTTGTTTGTTTTCGCCATTATTTTTCCAATTACCTACAGAAATATTCTTGTTTTTAATGTTGGTTTGGGGATTTACAGTTGTTGGGGATTCACCTCAGTTTTCTACAATAGTTGCTCAATCGGCGCCTAAAATGTATGTCGGAACCGCCTTGACTATCGTCAATTGTATAGGCTTTACTTTGACCATTTTTAGTATTCAATTATTAACCATCCTATTGCAGAAATTTGATCTTTCTAATCTCTTACCCATATTGGTTATTGGTCCCATTTTCGGGTTAATATCAATTAGGAAAATAAATAAATAAATAAAGTACTTATAGTTAATGGATATAATTCGTAATAAGTCATTAGTGAATTTGAATACCTTCGGAATGGAAGTGTATGCCGAAAGGTTTGTGACTATTCATTCTGAAAAAGAATTGTTGACTGCTTTAGAAGTCTATTCCAAAGAGAGGATAAATATTTTGGGAGGAGGAAGTAATATCCTATTGACAAAGAATTTGGAAGGACTAACATTAAAAAATGAAATCCAAAATATTCAAATAACTTTTGAGAAGGAAGAGGAGGTTTTTGTAGCTGTTGGAGGAGGAGTGCCTTGGCATCAATTCGTACTTTGGGCGATCGAACATAATTATGGTGGGATTGAAAATTTATCCCTTATTCCTGGGTCCGTCGGTGCGGCACCTATTCAAAACATTGGTGCCTATGGAGTCGAATTAAAAGATGTCTTTGAAAAATTGGAAGCTATTGATTTGAAGACCAAAGAGCATTTAGTCTTTGAGAAAAAAGACTGCGAATTTGGGTATCGGGACAGCATTTTTAAACGTGCTTTAAAGGGCAGGTTCCTTATCACTAAAGTCCATTTTAAACTCACCAAAAAACATCAAATAAATATTGGATATGGAGCGATACAGCAAACTTTATCCGAATGGGAAATCCTAAATCCAACAATTCAAGACGTAAGTAAGGCCGTCATTCACATTCGGAAAAGTAAATTACCGGATCCTGCTGAAATCGGAAATTCTGGTAGCTTTTTTAAGAACCCAGAAATTGGAAAAGAACACTTTGAAAAACTGAAAAAGCAATTTCCTCCTATCGTTTCTTATCCGCTTCCTAATGGTCAAATCAAAGTACCTGCAGGTTGGTTGATTGAGCAAGCTGGTTGGAAAGGTAAAAGACGCGGCGACGCCGGATGTCATGAAAAACAAGCCTTGGTCCTGGTCAATTATGGAGCCGCAAAAGGTTCAGAAATTTACACATTAGCTATGGATATTTTGGAGTCCGTAAAGGCGAAATTTGGAATCGACTTAACACCAGAAGTAAACATTTGGTAATTATTTGTTCCACCTCAACTTAGCCCAAAGGTTCCGTTGTTTTTTATTCAAAAAACTCCAAACTATTATACGGCTAATTTTCTGGCCTTGAGACATTTCTATAGTTCGGATATCTTTGGCATTTACCGATTTGAGAACATTATAAACACTAGGTAAATTTGATTTTTTGGAAATTAAAGTAGAAAACCAAAGGCACGAGCTTTGAAAGTTAGCGCTCTCTTTTATCATTCGAGTGACAAAACCTTTTTCACCGCCCGAATAAAATAACTCTGAGTTTTTTCCACCAAAATTCAATAGATTTTTTCCCTTCTTTTCAAGGCCTAAGTTCTTCCATTTTCTTTGGGTGTTTTCTTTGGCTTCCGACTTGGAAGCATGAAAAGGTGGATTGCAAATGGTCAGATCAAAAACTTCGTCAGCCTTTATTATCCCTTTAAAAATATTGGCAGGATTGGTTTGTAATCGTAGTTCTATGGCTTTAGAAAGATTATTCTTTTCGATGATCTTTTTTGAGGACTCCATTGCTCTGGAATCACTATCTGACCCAACGAAATTCCATCCATATTCTTTATGTCCAATTAATGGATAAACACAATTAGAACCTACTCCAATATCTAATGCCGTAATTGACCTGCCTTGTGGGATTTTTTCATCGTTTAGCTCCATTAATACGTCTGCCAAGTAGTGAATATAATCCGCTCGACCAGGTATCGGTGGGCATAAATATTTTGGTGGAATGTCCCAGAAATCAACACCATAATGGCGTTTTAATAAAGCTTGATTTAACGCTTTAACTGCTTTGGGATTTGAAAAATCAATAGACTCTTTGCCAAATTTATTGAGTAAAAGAAAGGGTTTGAGGGCAGGTGAACTTTCACACAAGCGTTGAAAGTCGTAGCCTTTTAGATGTCGATTTCTTGGATGTAATCCTTTTTTCTCTGGCAATTTAGTTTTTGTCTGTTGATTCATAAAAAAAAATAGGTCGTATTAATAGCTTAGATATAGATGACTCACACTTATTTTTTAACTATCACTAAATCAGTGTTACTCGAATCTTTTTCTTTTTCAATCTTGTATTATTAAATAATTGAATCAAATGATCCACTTTAGAAGCGGCTACTGCCACAAATGCACAATCTTGTTTGAGTTCAATAATACCCAGTTCGTCTTTTTCTAATTCTCCTTTTCGGAAGAATAGACCAGCAATATCTCCTTTTGAAATTTTATCTCTTCTGCCACCTGAAAGGAAAAGCGTGTTCCAGTTAGATGGGGCAGGGGGCGGGGCAATTTTCAAGGTTTCGATTTCCTTTGTTTTAATAAAGTCCGGCAAAATTTCTTCCGTCCATTTTAAGATATAAGCGGTTCCTTCATTGTGCATTCTCGCGGTTCGTCCATTTCTATGAGTGAATTCTTCTCTTCGATGTGGAAGATGATAATGAATAATAAACTTAATCTCTGGCACATCAAGTCCCCTCGCAGCCAAGTCAGTTGCAATAATTATTTGATGGGTTCCATTCCGAAATTTAATCAGCGCTCTCTCGCGATCTTTTTGTTCCAGTCCGCCATAAAAACAACCATGACCGATATTATTTTGAGTCAAAAAATCACTTACTCTTTTGATGGAATCTTTAAAATTACAAAAGATAATTCCGGGCTGGTTTCCAAGGTGGCAAATGGTATCGACCAGGGTTTGTAGTTTATCTTTCGAAGGTGAAATAACAAGTTTGGTTTTCAACCTGGCAACCCCTCCAGCCAAATAATCAATAATTTTTGGTTTGGATAGACCTACAAAATCTGGAATCTCAACGGCTTGAGTTGCGGAGGTTAATACCTTTTTTTTAACATTCGGCAAGGCTTCTATAATTTCGGTCATATCTTCCTCAAATCCAATCTCTAAAGACTTATCAAACTCATCGAGAACCAAAGCTTTAAGACTATCGGTTGAAAAGGTTGCCCTCCTCAAATGATCTGCAATTCGACCAGGTGTTCCAATCAAAATCGCTGGAGGAGTTTTCAGTGCGAGTTTATCTTTTGAAAAAGACTGACCGCCATAACAAGCTGTGACTTTATAACCCGAACCCATTTCGCGCGTTACTTGCTCTAGTTGAATGGCTAGTTCTCTTGAAGGGGCTAAAATTAGTACTTGAACTTCCTCCGAAAAAGTATCTAATTCTGAAATAAGAGGTAGCAAAAATGCCAATGTTTTACCTGTCCCTGTAGGCGAAAGTAGAACCACTTCAGGATTAGAATGAATGGCAAATTGAGCTTCTTTCTGCATCGAATTGAGCTCTGAAATTCTCAGTTTTTTGAGAATGTTTTTCTGATTTTTAATAGCGCTTGACATAGCGCAAAGGTATGTTTAATTAAGGGGATCCAAAATGGTTATTAACATTTGGGGTTGGGAAAAGAACTCAAACCCTAAAAACAAAATACAAGGTTTTATTGATAGGGAATGCGAAAAAAATAAATTTACATTCTTGACTGCTTCTTTTACCATTTAATTTCGTTAAAAATACTCGCCGATGCGCTGCATCGTCTGCGTTTTTTGCCTCTTTAAATGAAAAAATAATCAATTCAAAGAATGTAAATTTATTCTATCCGCATTCCTCGGGCTTGAATGTCTTTGTTGATTGGGGTTAAATCTTTTATTAAAATTTATGATCCGTTAATTACGGTAAGCAAGTGCATTGAAACCAACAGAAATTCCAAATCGCTGACTATCTTTTCCTGGGACATAAAATGCATTTACCGGAATATTCAACTTCCCAGATTTGAAAGTTTTCCCAAGGGCAAAAGCAAATCCAGTCGACAATTCAAAATTTCCACGACTATCTAATCGACTTTCTAAAACTGGATTCTCAGTGCCTGGTTCCGAAATAAATTCATGAGCGAGGTGCCATTGGTTGTTTTCGTCAAAGTATCCATCTGCCTTTTTGACTACATTTATTGTAGGTCCAAAAGCAAATTCCCACCCTGTTCTATTACTTCTCAATCCATTTAAAATGGCAATACTTGGAATAAATTTTCCTTGATCGAGCCCTGTGATGAGCGGAATAAATTCAAACAAAGCTTGAAAGTTACCTGAATTCAAATATTTGACTTCAAATTGATAACCAAACTGGAACATAACGGGTATACCATCATAGCCACCCAAAGACTCTTTTTCTTTAAATACGGTAGCTGCATCTCCAGAGAAAAAAGTTATGCCCATACGAGGTCCACTCAAATTCAATTTTTCAGCAGTAGGGATATTAACCGTACTCTCAAAATCATTTTGTTTGGTAAGTTTATTCATAAGGTTTTCATCTACTGGGTTATCAAACATTTTATTGATCGTTAATCCAATCATCGTTTGAACCTGATGTCTTAAGTTCAAAAATTCTAAAACTTGAGACTTTTCTTCCACCTCTGTTCCTACATCGATTAACCTAAAGCTAATCACAATTTTTTCACTCAAAACCTCTACACTTCCAGTAAACATTTTGTCTACTTTTAGCTTTTTTCCTGCTTCGAGTAAACAGATTTTTCCAAAACAATTGTCAGGATTGATTTCGTTTTGCTCCATTAAATATTGGACATCATATCGGTCAATAATTTCATAATTCCCCAATTTCGATAGTTCGATTCGAGTCAGATTTCCCATCTGGGCAGCATCAATAGTAAATCCTTGCGCATCTATATGTAAGACAGCAACTGAAGGACGGTGGTCGTCCGTTTGGGCAATTATATTTAGTGAAAACAACATTAGCCCAATGACTAGAATAGAAAAGAATGAATTGTTTTTCATGACGAGTTCTTTTTGTTAAGGTTAATAAATGATAATGTGTGGATGCCCTATTTACTCAGCGGGCAATGATGACTTTTTGGAGTTAAACTTTCTTAGTGTTTTTATTTTTGTTGATGATGCCACAAAGATGGGGGCGACTCGTCAAAACCCTTCGCAGCATTGTTTCAAGGATAGGAATTATTGTCTCAGAATGAAAAAAATATTCTGGACTATTGTATCAAAAGAGTTGAAAGTGTGTGTTTATTTAATTGAAAATGAGTTGATTATGTGTTCGGTTGGGTGTTGGTGAGCCTAGTCTTTCTAAAAAAAAATCCTGCTTATAGGTAGTGATTTGAGTTCCGACAAATTGAATGGAGTGTTATTGCTTTTCAAAAACAGAACAGGGTATTCCTGTTGATAAAGAAATGCCTGGACAGAAAATGTAGTGCTTATTTCTGTCCAGGAATCGACTACTCTGTAAACTAAATTTCTTCTTCAAAAAAAACAACCTACTTAATTTACAGAGTAAGTGCTAAGTCATAAACAACTTCCACTTAAATTACTGCAACATCGCGCCAAAGGCGCCCGTTGCAGTAATGGTGGTCTTGGAGGGCAGTCGAATTGAATATCCTGATTTTCAGGATATTCAATTCGACTGCCCTCCAAACCTCCTTAGCGCGCCTAGCCGTAGGCGACGGCGCGCAATAGGGAACTTATTTCCGTCCAGGAACTGACCGGTTTATAAATCATCACTTTATCGATATTTCTATTTCTGAAACAATATTATCTGAAGCATTTCCAATAGATATCAAATAAGTTCCTTTTTCTAGATTCCAATCTGAAATAGATTCATCATAAAAGGCAAGATCATCAGCATTAAAGGAAACTTGAACGGTTTGATTTTCCCCTTTTTTAAGATTCACTTTTTTAAAGGCTTTCAGTTCTTTTAATGCTCGTTCAACTTTTGAGTTAGGTTTTCCTACATAAATTTGAACGACTTCCATTCCATCTTTTGAGCCTGTATTGGCAACTTTACAGGTCAAGGTTATTTCTTCACCAGGCGTATATGTTTTTTTGGAAGAAGTAGCGTTGGAGATATTAAAAGAAGAATAAGACAATCCATGCCCAAAAGCAAAGAGTGGCTTTATCTTTTTGGTGTCGTGCCATCGGTAGCCGACAAAAATATCATCTTTATAAATTTGCTTTATACTGTCTCCTGGATAGGAAATTTCACCAAAATGATGGGCTGAATTATCTTCTAGTTTTACTGGAAAAGTAAAGGGCAATTTTCCTGAAGGGTTAACATCTCCACTGATAATATCCGCAATTGCATGACCTGTTTCATTTCCAAGAAACCAACCTTGCATGACACCATTTACTTTTGGTAGCCATGGCATAGCCACCGCATTACCGCTAATCAATACAACACCAAAATTGTTATTCACTTTTACTAATTCATCAATCAATTCATTTTGCCCAAAAGGTAGTGCATATTGTAAGCGATCCCCGCCTTCACAATCTTGATGATGGTTTTTGTTGAGTCCTCCAAAGAACAACACCAAATCGGCTTTTGAGGCAACTTCTATTGCTGCTCTCTTTAGGGAATCTGCATCATAAGGAGAAGGAATGACTCGCGCATAGGCAGGAGGTCCAGAAGCATACCCCATAGAATGAACAATATTGGCATTTTTGAAACGCTTTTGAATGCCTTCAAGCGGAGCTATTTCGTATTTCGCTTTTAGTTCAGAGGAACCACCACCGATGGTCATTGACCGAGTTGCATTTTCACCAATGACAGCGATTGTCATTTTTTTATTCGGATCAATCGGGAAAAAGGAATTATCATTTTTTAATAAAACGATTCCTTCCTGTGCAATCTCTCTGGCTACTTCTTGATGCTCTACATTATTCATTCTACCAAAGGAGCGATTAGGATTCATATTGGTTCGGAACATTAATCTCAAAATCCGGCGAACTTTATCATCAACAACAGATATTGGAACCTCTCCACTTTGGAGCATCTCCAGAAATGGATTGGCGAGATAATAATTATCATAAGCATTTTTGGTCGAAAGCGTCAAGCCATCTGTTCCGGTGCCCATCTCCATATCAAGACCATATAGTGCGGATTCTTTCGTATCGTGGGCCGCTCCCCAATCTGTTATGACGACGCCATCGAATGCCCAATCTTCTTTCAAGATATTATTCAGTAATACTTCATTATGACAGCAATATTGTCCTCTAAATTGATTGTAGGCACCCATGATTGACCAAGCTTTCCCTTCTTCGATTGCTACTTTAAATGCAGGAAGATAAATCTCATATAATGCTCGATCGCTTACTTCAACATTGATATGGTCGCGCCATAATTCTTGATTGTTTAAGACATAGTGTTTGACACAAGCGGCGACTCCATTTTCTTGTACTCCATGAATGTAAGGAACGACCATAATAGAAGCCAAATGTGGATCTTCTCCCATATACTCGAAGTTTCGACCATTCAATGGAGTGCGGTAAATATTAACGCCTGGACCTAACAAAACGTCCTTTTTTCGATAGCGAGCTTCTTCTCCAATGGCCACCCCATAGTCATAGGAGAGCTTTGGATTAAAAGTAGCTGCTAGGCAGGTCAAGGCTGGAAAAGCCGTAATCGAATCGTTCGTCCAATCAGCATAACCCCAATTGTCCCAATTGATTTCACCTCTTACACCATGAGGTCCATCTGACATCCAAATTTCAGGAATTCCCAGCCTAGGAACACCTGGCGTACTGAACTTAGACTGCGCATGGCACATGGCAACTTTTTCCTTCAGTGTTAATTGTGAAAGAATATTTTCAATTTTTTCGTCAATTGATTCAGGCGAGACTTGAGCTTTTGACTCAATTGCAAGAAGAATTAGTAAAAGTGATATGATGGGTAGAAGTCGATTCATTGCTCAGTTTAGTTTTTTGTCCAATTTTTTTTTTTAATAAACCAATGTTTGCATGGCATGTGGTAATATTTCTTGCGTAACTGCTTTTTCTCCAATGTAAAGTTTGTAAGTAATAGGCGCATCAGTATGATTCATGAGAACAGTAGCCATTGTTCCATTTTCATTCAAAAAGGAAGTACTCAATAAATGACTTCGGCTGCTTACGGTACTGACTCTTTTGGCGTTAGGTCTGATGAATTTTGAGAAGTGTCCTAAGTAATAATAAGTGGGTGTATAAATCAATTCGCCTTTCTTTGTGTCTGCATGGATTGGGGCGAAACACAAATTTTGAACATGGTTAGGACCACCTGTTTCATCAAGTAAAATATTCCAATCTGTCCATGCGACTGTACCTTGGTTGAAATCATTAATCAAGGAACGACCATAGCGCTCGGCATTTCCCCAGAATTCATATCTCTCAGGATCAAAGCCTTCCTGACATCCTTCTGTAAAAACTAAATTCTTGTCCGGAAAGGACTCTTTTATATTCCCCAAGTTTGTAAACATCGGTGTGCTCCCAGTCCAGGTTTCATACCAATGAAAACCAATTCCCCAAGCATATTTGGAAGCTTCTGGATCTTCAAAAATCGTATTGGCACGGTGATTAATTAAATCGCGATTGTGATCCCAAACAATGATCTTCTTATCTCCAAGTCCCTCTCGTTCCATGGTTGGTCCTAAATGATTTTTTAGAAAATCTCTTTCTTGCTCTGCTGTGTAAATACAAGATTCCCAACGCTGAACAGCCATCGGCTCATTCTGAATGGTCAGTCCCCAAATTGGCATTCCTTCAGCCTCGTAAGCTTTTATAAACTTAGTATAATATAATGCCCAAGCCTCATAATATTCTGGTAATAAACTTCCACCTTTCAGCATGTTTTTATTGGACTTCATAAATGGGGGAGGACTCCAAGGACTGGCGTACAATGGCAATTTTCCGCCTGCAGCTTCGGTTGCTTTTTTAATTAATGGAATTCGGAATTGGCGATCATGGTCAATACTGAAGGTCTTTAATTCTTTGTCTTCATCTGACACGTAGGTGTAGCTCGCCTTACTGAAATCACAACTGTGAATCGTAGTTCTGGCTAATGAATAACCAATACCTTCTTCAAGATCATAATAAGCTTTTAAAAATTCTTCTTGTTTGTCTTCCGGTAATGTTGCAAAAACCTCAGCAGAAGCATCGGTGATTGCACCACCAATACCTAATAGCGATTGAAAGGTTTTATTAGGGTTTACAAAAACAGCAACTTCTGTTTCCAAAGGTTGCTTAGCTTCTGTAAACGTCGTTTTTGCAGAAGCAGACAATCTCATTTCTGTATTTTCAGCAGTCGTGTAAATTTGAACCTCTTTACCGTCGACCGAAAATGTTGTAGCCTTTTCTTGTGGCGTTTCTTTTTGTATTGTTGGTTGGCTTTCATGCGACTGCTTACAACCAAAAATTAACAAAATAGCGAATAGGGTAATTAGATGTTGTTTCATTTTATTAAAGATGTTTTGCTATTAAAAAAGATTGGTTAAGTAATAACTAAACAGTAAGTTTCCGTTTTTGCGTAGGATGTTTTGTAGGTGGACGAGGCAAAAAACGCAGGCGAAGCACCGCTTCGGCGAGGCTTTTTAACGGAGTATAGCGACAAAAGAGCCATTCACAAAATGAGGAAGTTATTTTTTAGTTATTACTAAATACTCTGTAAACTAAATATCTTACCCTTTTGAAAGTTTCTTTTTTGCAATTGCTTCGTTGAAAATACTCACCAGACCTTTGGGTATGTCTGCGTTTTTCGCCTCGCACTCACAAAAAATAAAATCATTCAAAAAAGCAATTTTTTTAATTTACAGAGTACTAAATTTGGTAGAGCAGGATATTTCATTAGGTATAACGAAAGTACTCTATTTTCTGAAAATTCAAAAGCAAATGGTTTTTCTAGTGTAAAAAGCAGATGCTTCCCTATTATTAGAATAATTTGGCTGACTACTTTGGTTATTTTATCAATTTACTTAGTATTGCTCGATACAATTCCATTTGGAATAAAAAATTGACAATCCAAAACTTTAATTGATGTTAGACAAATAAATGCTTGAGAGGAAGAATTGACCTTTTCCTCTAAAAGAAATTAGGTTAGAATACTCTGCGTAATATTAGATTGTAAGTTTTGGAGAAATAAATAAAAAATATGATTCAGTTTCCTAAAGATTTTATTTGGGGTTCAGCTACCTCCTCTTATCAAATTGAAGGCGCACGAAAAGAAGGAGGAAAAGGCCCTTCGATTTGGGATGCTTTTTGTGAAATTCCATCTAGAATACAAAATGGAGATAACGGAGATATTGCCTGTGATCATTATCATAGATTCGAAGAAGATATTGCTTTGATGAAAAAAATGGGACTCAAAGCTTATCGCTTTTCAATAGCTTGGCCACGTATTCAGCCTACAGGAAAAGGAAAAGCAAACCAAGAAGGAATTGCCTTTTATTCTCGATTGATCGATACCTTACTTCAACATGACATCGAACCTTGGGTGACTTTATATCATTGGGATTTACCATTGGCTCTTCAATTAGAAGAAGACGGCTGGACAGGGGACAATATTTCTGATTATTTTGCAGCATACGCCAACATTTGTTTTGAACATTTTGGGGATAGAGTGAAAAACTGGATTACCTTGAATGAACCTTGGGTGATTGCTATTCTTGGTTATGGACAAGCTATTTTTGCACCAGGTAGGACGTCTAATTCAGAACCCTATCTAGCTGGTCATAATTTGATAAAAGCGCATGCAAAGGCAGTTGAGATATATCGGAAGAAATACCAATCAACACAAAAAGGTCGTATCGGAATCACCAATAATTGCGATTGGCGAGAACCCTTAACCGATAAAAAAGAAGATAAAGAAGCAGCCGAACGAGCGCTAGAATTTTTCTTAGCATGGTTTGCGGATCCTATCTATAAGGGGCATTATCCTGAATCCATGGTAAAACGGTTGGGCGATCGGTTGCCTAAATTTACCAAGGAAGAAATACAAATGATCAAAGGTTCTTCTGACTTTTTTGGGCTTAATCACTACACCACCATGTTGGCGGCAAATGCTACCGGAGAAATAACACAAAATAATGTTTTTGGAAATGGAGGTTTGTCTGAGGATCAAGATGTGGAGTTGTCTGCTGATCCAAACTGGGAAAAAACAGCTATGCAATGGGGAATCGTTCCTTGGGGTTGCCGAAAATTATTGGAATGGATTGACCAACGCTATGATCGCCCAGAAATTTACATTACCGAAAATGGATGTGCACTTGATGATAAAATAATAAATGGGGAAGTGCATGATCCAAAACGAATAAAATTCTATAAAACGTATTTAGAAGAATGCCATAAAGCCATACAAAATGGTGTGGCTCTGAAAGGCTACTTCGCTTGGTCCTTCATGGATAATTTTGAATGGGCATCTGGTTATGCAAAGCGATTTGGAATCCATTATATTGATTTTGAAACTTTAGAAAGAACCCCTAAAGCTTCTGCAAAATGGTTGAGGGAGGTGATTGAGCAAAATGGTTTTTAATGGAGATAGTATATCAAATGAAGTTTAAAAAATTAGCAATAACAAAAAGATTACGTTAGGTCGAAAAGTTTTGATAGGTTGTCATATCTGAATAAAAGGGGGTGTTTTGTGAGAGGATTTTTTTTTTGTAAAATATTAAATACATTTGTCAAAACGGCAATAAGCAATATTTAGTTTTGTTTATTATGTATTTATAAAATTTAATTACGTAAGGTTGCTTGTTTATTGTTTGGAAAACATACTAAAACTCAAATAATAACCTAACTTCTATTGCTTTTTCTAGGAAAAGAATGCTTAGAAGCTGTTTTAAAACCCACTACCGTTTTTTTACCGAGCCATTTTCCGCCTGTTTTTAGGTTTTTATCGCCCCATAACGATGCTATGAAACTCAAAAAATCTAAAACCAAACGAAAAAAACTCAGATAAAAAATTCGACATTAGGTTTTAAAACAGCTTCTAAGAAGTTAAACCCTTTGAACTACTATGAATTTGAAAACTACTCACCTAGTCCTAATCGTTCTATTGTCTGTTGCTATCGGATTCTTTATTGGACGTGCTTTCCCCTCACAAACGACTAATCAAGCAAGTAAAGCTACCGCAACCCCTGAAAGTAAAAATTTAGTAGCGGATAATGCAGATCCAAAATCAGAAGATGCTGATGCTTCAGCTGACGCAAATACTTCTAATGAGGAAGGCAATAACGCGGAAGAAACTCCAGAAAAACTTGAAAAGCCTGATAATCCAGTCGTCACATCAGGAGCATCAGGTCAGTCCAATCTCAAGGAGGTTAAGATGGGGATTAGCTATGACAAGATAAGTCAAGTACTTACCAGTATTTCCAAAAACCTTGAAGCTAAGAATTTAGATTATGATGCGGATAAATCGTAGGATTGTTCGGGTATTTACCATCAAATAAAGGATAGTATTCAAGTTCGACTTCCGGCTTTAAAACAAAACGCAGGATACCAATATCCTCAATATAGACCTGACCGCAACAGTCGGCAAATTGCGGATTGGTATCATCGGAACAATAATCTAATAATAGTAAATGACCCTATCACTTCAAAAAACTCTATCCGACCTGGTACCGTTATGTTTTTTGGACGATCTAGAAAAGGAATCAAGAATTTGAGTATTAATGATTTGACAGATCGAGACAACAGTTTTACTCGTAACGGAATTATTATGCATGTAGCAGTAGTTACCGAGGTGTTTATTGATGCAAAAGGTAATGTCACTGCCTATGATATGATGCATGGACGAAACTCTGAAACGCCTGCTTCACGAAGCGGTAGTAAAGAGATACAAAGTACCAATACAAAAGGTTTACCTCCTTTTGGTAATTGGAGTCAGCATTGGGTGGCGGCGGCAAATATGGCGACGCGGAAGTAATGAATTAAGGGAGGAGGAAAAATATAACCTACCCATTTTACTTGCTCTTTTTCCTTCATTTTTCGTTAAAAATACTCGCCATACCTATGGGTATGTCTGTATTTTTTGCCTCGTCTAAAGAAAAATTAACTTCCTGAAATTTGAGTAGATTATTTATTTTCTCCTCCCTAATATAGATTAAGCCGTTACTTTGGAGTTAGGAATTGATTTTAGCGTATAGATTAAGTCTGTTTTTTTATATATTTAAAAGGTTTGAAAATCATGTCTTTACGGTTTAGAAAGTCGAAGCCTCTAACGTGTTTTTTCAAATTGATTTCTGGTATAAAAACTCGTCGAAGCCCTGCGTTGCCTACGTTTTTTGACTCACCAAAATCAAAAAACTCCGTGTTATCTGGCTTAGCTTATTAATTTCGGAACCCCTATTTTCCCACCATTACACTCCGGATGTGCCTCTAAGACACTTTCAAATGGCGCAATAAAATCCAATCACATTTCTTCTCGGTCTCATTGGTATTTAATATAATTCCTTCCATTTATTAGACTTTATTTTTCAAGGATTACCCTGCATTAATGTAAAGGGTATAGGTCTCCAATTAAATGAGCTCAACAAAATAGGAATCTTGTTGTTTATGCGCTGGATACTCTTTTTAGATGGATAATTTTCAAATATTTAAAAAGTCTTATTTCTTTGTGATGTCAATTCATTTTGAATCATCTTATTATGAAAATAAAGTTACTTCAAGTTATAATATTTATTGTATTGGCGTTTGTTACCAATAATCTTTTCGCTCAGGAAAAAGGCATTGAAATAACGGGTATTGTTTTAAACAAAAATAGCCAACAACCCATCGAATTTGGAACTGTCATGGTTGCCGATAAGGAAACCAAACAATCTATCACAGGCGGTACTACAGAAATGGATGGGCGTTTTACACTTCAGTCCGGTTCGCCTAATTTTTACGTAGAAATAAGTTTTATTGGGTTTGTCTCTCAAAAAATGGAGGATATTTCGATAGTGGATGGTAAGGCAGATTTGGGTACGATATGGCTTTCTGAGAATAGTGAAATGCTAGACGAAGTAGTCGTTCGCGCAGAAAAATCATCGACTGAATTTCAGCTAGATAAAAGAGTTTTTAATGTGGGAAAAGATTTGAGTACGACCGGTGCGAGTGCTTTAGAGATTTTGAATAATGTACCCTCTGTCAATGTCAATATTGAAGGGCAAGTTAGCTTAAGAGGTAGTACGGGCGTTCAAATTCTCATAAACGGAAAGCCTTCCATTTTGGCAAGTGAAGAAGGCAATGCGTTGGGAACGATTACTGCTGATATGATTGACAAAATTGAAGTAATTACTAATCCTGGTGCTAAATATGAGTCAGAAGGTACTTCAGGGATTATCAATATCGTGATTAAAAAAGAGGAACGGAAAGGAATCAATGGTTCTGTTTCTGTGAATACAGGGGTTCCGCATAATCACAGTGTTGGTTTGAGCTTGAATCGGCGAACGGACAAATTCAATTTATTCAGTCAATTAGGCGCAGGATACCGCGAATTGCCAAGAGATGGTAGGAATATTAATCAAGACTTGGTAACCAATACCAGTATCTTTAGTGAAGGGACGGAATACCGAAATGAGTTCTTTTACAATTTTGTTTTGGGATCGGATTTTTATATTAATGAATTCAATGTGATCACACTCTCTGGTAATTTTGCGTATGAAGTAGAAGACCAACCTTCTCGAACGGATTTTAGGTTGACCGATGCAACTGGGAATAATGTCGCCGAATGGTATCGAGCGGAAACAACAGACGCTACCAATCCAAAGTATCAATACGAATTGCAATACAAAAGAGATTTTCCAGATCACAAAGATCATGATTTGCTATTTAGTGCATTGGGAAACTTCTTTGGTAAGGACCAATCTTCGGAGTTTCAAAATATTGATATTATTGGTACAGAAGCGGCTAATGACCAACAAACTCGCACCAATTTTAAGGAAGCGAAATACACTTTTAAATTAGATTACACAAAGCCATTTTCAAAAAAATGGAAGCTAGAAACGGGCGCGCAATATTTATTGAATGATGTAAGTAATGATTTTGCGGTTAGTGATTTGGAAGGTGATATTTGGGTACAAAATGAGGGACTGACCAATATCTTTGAATATGACCAAAAAGTATTGGGTGTTTATGGAACAGGCTCCTATGAAGATGAAAAATGGGGATTAAAATTGGGACTTCGAGTTGAAAATACAGACTTGGAAACATTTTTAGTCAACACCGAGAAATCAAATAATCAGAACTTCACCAACTTATTTCCAAGTGCGCATACTTCGTACAAAGTTTCGGATAGATTTTCTTTGCAAGCAGGTTATTCTAAACGGATTTTCCGACCTCGTTTATGGGATTTGAATCCTTTCTTTAATATCCGAAATAACTTTAGTATCCGGACAGGAAATCCAGATTTACAGCCAGAATTTACCGATTCTTATGAAGTGGCAAGTATTTATATTTTTGACAATGCCTCTTTTAATCTGGGCGTCTACTACCGATATACCACTGATGTTGTAGAGCGAATTTCCACTTTTGAGAATAATGTAAATACATTTAAGCCGCTAAATATCGGTACCAACCGATCAACCGGTATAGAAATTAATGGAAAATACAGCCCAATAGAATGGTTTTCCATTATTGGGGATATTAACTATAATTATTTCAACCGAGAAGGTTCCCTTGAAGCCGTTTCTTTCGACTTTACAGCGGATCAATGGTCTTCTAAAATGACTACCAAATTCAAATTGCCCGCTGACATTGATTTTGAAGTGACAGGGCAGTATCAATCAAAAGTCAAAACCGTGCAAGGCGTAACCTCCGATAATCTTTTCGCTGACTTAGGCTTACGTAAGAAAATCCTTAAAGGAAGAGGTGTTTTCAATTTGAGCGTCAGAGATGTATTTGCTTCCCGAATTCGAGAAAGTGAAACTAATCAAGCCACTTTTTATCTCTACAATTGGGGACAGCGAGGACGGTTCGTGACCTTCGGATTTAGTTATGGATTTGGAAAAGGAGAAGCGATGGAATTTTCGGGACAGCGAAGACGTTAATAGTTAACTATAAAGCCTATAAGTAATTGATTATCTTAAAAATATCCGTGGCATGTTACTAATTAAATAATTGCTTTCACCGCGAAAAATTCTTTTTCGGAGGCAAGAAAATTTAGTAGTTAATCAATCATATTTTCCGCTAACGTGGCAAAAGTTGATTAGGAGTGCATATTGGCATTGGAGATTTTTGCGTTAAGAAATTCAATTAGTGGGAGGCGAGAAAACTACCCACGTGAGCTTTGCGAACATTTGGGGGAGCGAGTAATCCCGCAGGGTGAATGTTCGGGGAACATTCAAACGAGCGAACCGCACGCGAATGGGATGCTTGCGGGAAGCATTGAATTTTAGCTAAAATATCCTAAGCCTTGATTTTTGCTTCTTTGGATCAAGCCAAAGAAGAATTCTATTCACGTTCCTTTACCCCCACTCTTTTTTCAAAGAATGGGGGTACTCATCTAAAATTAATCACGGTAACGGAACTCACTTTGGTCAAACCAGTGGTCTAGATTTCGTTTGAACATAGAGACATTTTGCATCTCTTTTTCAAAACGAATTTTTGCAGTGTAATAAGTGTCCATGTCAAATGTTTTCCCTGCAATAAAACGAGCTCTCAACTTATATTTATCATGATTAGATAACTTGCTTAGTTTAAGTTTTACAGAATAGAAAAGCATTTTTTGATCAAAGTCATAGTTGCCTGTGGCTGCTTTATATCTGGGGAAACACTCGCTTGCCATTGCCTCAATGATCACATCGTATTTTATTTGGCGAGCCATATTTACTTCTCTAGTACCTGAACTTGTAAATAGATCAACAAAAGCGTCTAACCCAATTTTCCCCACAAACTCAACAAGATCCTTCGTGTTTTTTATTTCTTTCATTTCCTTTAAAATACCCTTCACTTGCTCTGCCAATTCTTCAGGGTCAGCGGATGGATTCTCCAAAAAGACCTTTCTAACCATCTGATATTTCTTTTTGATATTCTCGATATCGGGTCCCACCAAATTCTGAAATATTTTATCGCCGTCTTTAATATCTTGCTCTAAGGTCTCTTTGTTTCGGTATTTATCAATAGGATCGACATATTTCTTTTGTGCCTTTCTTTTAAATACCGGAAGTACATTACGGTCGCCAGCATAGTCTTCATCTCCATAGTCTTCGATATTAGGCTCACCATGTGCTTCGATTTGAATCCTTGATCTTTGGACTCCTTTATTTGCTAAAAAAGTTTTTACCGCATTGCCTCTATCCTTTGATAGTTTATAGTTGTACTCTTTCTTTCCGGTCGCACTACTGTAGCTATGAAGGATCACGATATTATTTTCATTCAAAAATTGACTCTTCAAATTTGCAAAAGTCTTATTCCAAACTGTTGCTACCTCAGTTGTTTTTGATCGTTTATTATATTCAAAAGGGAATCGATCATAGGTCATGTCGCTGGGTTGAGCCTGAATAGATGTAATTCCAAAAACTAGGATTATTGCGATGATAAATTTGATATAAGCTTTCATTTTATTTAATTTTTAAAGTTTAATTATAAAGATTTATGGCATTGGAGATTTTGGCATGAGCGAACGATTCTTTGATGAATATCCATTGGATATTCAAGT
>JANSWP010000127.1 GCA_024743405.1 Bacteroidota bacterium | reverse complement strand
TTGGACAGAAATAACTCACACATATTATGACGGACTATTTTTTTACCATATTTCGTTAAAAATACTCGCCATATCTATGGATATGCCTGTGCTTTTTGCCTCGTCTGGCAAAAAAATAGTTTTCGTCAAATATGGAACTTATTTCTGTCCAAGCACTTACTTACAACTTGAGGTAAAGTTATAAAATGAATTTTAGATTATATTCCCATAAGACAAGAGTTAATTTGGGTCTTTGAGTTACAGATATATTGTTTCTAATGGAATTATTTTGCTCAAACCTTCTTGTCCCTGTGGGGACTATAATATCGGTAATACCTATAATTCAGCGCACTCTTTAGTCCCATAGGGACGAAATACTTCAATTACCGGCAAAACAAACCAATATATTATGGCGAATACCTATACACAAATACATATCCACGCAATTTTTGTAGTCAAGTACCGCGGAGCTAAGTGAATTCATTTGGTCAGGTTGCTAAAGAGCACCGAAAGCAAATAAAATCATTCGTTTGAAATTTTCCTTGTATCTATAACCTCTTGCGGCTCTTTTGACGAACTGAATTTTATTATTCATTCCTTAATTCACATTATTGTATAAAATATATCCTGTATGAACGCCTACAAACATGCTCAAATCTCCGTTCAAAAACGCGGTGGCAAAATCGAAAACTATTATGAAATCCACGACTTCATGGATTGTACAAAAGAATTGTGTAGTGACAATCGACACCGGATTTTGCATACCATGTGGGGCATTAAACGAGTTGTCATTCCCATTTTCGGGCATATCATTGAAAACAGCGACGGCAAAAAAATCAATGTAAAAGACTTGTGCGAACAAGACCATATTTTGCCCGATTATCGAAATCGATTTATACCGACGTTGAGTGATTTTGTGAATGCGATTGAAGATTCAGAAGATGATTTGGTGCGAATTAATACTTTTTTTGAGAATTATAAAGACGATAAGAAATTGGTCGAATTATTACTTTCACCGCTTTCGAACACGGGAAAAGTGAAGTCATTATTAATCACGCACAATAGTTGGTTTTTGAATGATATCGCCCCAAAAATATTGGGTCGGCGGCCTGAAATTCGAAACTTTTCCATTGCCCCATCTGACTTTTTTAACCGAATGAAATTTGAATTGTGGATGGATAATGGAATGGCATTTCCCAAGAGTGCGAATGGAACGAAACAGTTGATTTTTGAACAAAATTAAAATAAACGCTTATGTCTAATCAAAAATTTGGAGTTCACAAACTATGGTTTTTTTATACTGATGAATGGTATGTTACATCGGAAGAAAATATGGCTGGAACAGTCGGTGTTTATGAAAGTAGAGAAGCTGCCGAAAAAGCAAAAAAAAGGTATGACATCGAAGCCCTGAAAAAACTTTGGGTGCATGATATTCTAAGAGACACGACTCATTTCTATGAAAAATTTCATAAGGAAACTCAAAAGAAAATCGTTGAATATGCCCAAAGTCAAGGCTGGGATAATCATTTGAGAGAACACCATTATAGTAATGGTGAACAGACTTATTGGGAATTGATGATGCCCTCCAATATTACCAATGAGCAATTGGAAAAAATGCTTGATTTGACTGGCGCATTTTTTCATACAATTGTAGCATATAACGAGGTCAAAGACGCCGGTTATATTCAAATGAATTACGGTTTTTGGGGTGCGAAATATTTCAAAAAATTGACCGAAGATGGCTTTCTTGATAAACGTTCGCCTTTTGTCGCTGGTCAACAATTCAAAGGGAAATACATCATTTTCAAACCATTGAAAGGTCGGAAATCAGCGAAATTCAAAAGCTATGAAGATGCTCAAGTTCGAGCCGCGGAAGTCTTCGTGAATGGTTATAAAGAATTCCCCGACAATAATGCTTTAGGTAAATCTTACATTTTGGATTGGTCAAAAACGCCTGAATTATTACTCGCCTTTTTGAAAAATTCGGAAAGTTTTACTTTAAGTGAAACAATTGTTTCAGAAAAAGAAGTCAAAAAAACGGCGGCTCGATTGAAAAAATTAAAATCAACTATCCCCGTCGAAATAGGGATGACTTTTTATGAAATGGCTATTAATGATGAATATAATCCAAAAGAAATCTTAGGATTTTTAGAAATGATTGAACAAAAGCCGTTTACGCTACACCATTTAGTGAGTGAAGTGAATGGAAAGACGATTAAGGAATATGTACCCGATTGTAGCACTTTTTGATGTATTTACGCCCACATACAAAACAGGTTCATAAATTAGAAAATTGCACTTTTAGAGCTAAGCCAATCTTCAGAAGAAGTCGTCTATTTAAAAAATGATTGTAGGATCATGCTTTGGCAAAAGACTGAATACCCTGAATATTGGAAGTATATTTGTCAGTTATTAAATGAGTGGGAGATTATGAAAGAAAATCAATTATTCGTTCAAGAGTAAGCATATATTTTAAACATCTTAACATTTTTCAACATTCAACATAAGAATATTAAATCAAAATTCGTTTATAGAGCTCACGTCAAAAAATCAATCTTCATCAATAAAAAAGCGGCTCTAAAAGAACCGCCTTGAGCTAAGTAAAAGCCCATTAACTAACCTTTTTTTTTGGTTTTGAGGAAAATGATTTGGGTATTAAAAAATCAATAAAAGAACAATATTCTGTACTTATTAGCGGTCAGATAATAAATCCGCTACTTATTCAGAAATCTATAACACTATATCAAGAGAAAAGATGTCCAAAAACCGCGCCCGTATCGATTGGAACGTACGGATTCATATCATGTTGTTTGTGTTAATTTGTTTTTTCATGGCAAGATGCACTGCTTTTAAAAAACAAGTCAGACTAGATTCGAACCAACCTTCCACTACCCATTCTTCCAAAAAGAATATATCTACCAAGCGCAAAGCGATCGTTCAATTTGCAGAAAAACATGTCGGTACACGCTATAAATATGCGGGCAAAAACCCAAAAGGTTTTGATTGTTCCGGCTTTACGCATTATGTCATGAAAAATTTTGGAGTAGAACTCACACCTGTCTCCAGATATCAGGAAGGAGAAGGCAAAAAAATCCAAGTGCGCGATGTCCAACCTGCCGATTTACTCTTTTTTAGGCGAACTAAAAGTGGGACTGTTTTTCATGTAGCTTTAGTTGTTTCCAATGATGCCAATGGCATCAAAATGATTCATAGTTCCTCCTCCCGTGGTGTAGTTATTGACAATATTGAGAATAATAGCTACTGGAAAACGAAAATCGCCACGGCACGAAGTGTTTTGGAATAGAATAAAGAAATCACACACTAATAAGAGATATTATTCCTCCATCCATTCCACTTTATTTTCAATGGGGCTTCGTTTCGCTGGAATATCTCCCAAATCATGATACCCCATATAAAATAACCCGTAGCACTTTTCACCCGTTTTTAAATTAAAAATATCTCGCCCTTCAAGCGCTGATTTTGGAGAACTCCAATAACACCCTACTCCATAAGCAGTACAGGTCAACCACATATTCTGAACAGCACAAGCAAGAGAAGCTACTTCTTCCCATTCAGGAATTCTTTCTTTTTCATCTCGTTTCATACAAAGTGCGATCACACAATCACTCTGAGTCGGCTTTTTTAATGTTTTCTGATATTTCGTCTCTTGATATTTTTCTGGTGGCGTATGCTCTTTATAGTAATTTGCCGAATATTCGGCAAGATTTTTTAAAGAACTCCCTCTAAAAATTTTGAAACGCCAAGGCTCCGTTAATCTATGCGTTGGTGCCCAATTTGCATTTTCTAACACCTCTTCAATTATCTCCTTTGGGATGGGTTTCCCATTATACATTTTTGGAAAAATAGAGCGGCGGCGGCGAATAAGTTCGTTGATTTGTTCAGGCGTAGCTTTCATATTTACTAGATTTTGGGCCAATATAAAGAATGGTTTGAATTTGTTGCTCATTCAATGCTAATAGAACAACATCTTCTGAAATTTCTCAGACAACCTTTTTAACTTAACTTGCACCTACCATACAGAAAAATGCCACAAATTTGAAAACATCACAGGAAGAACAATTAGTAAAAAGCTGTCTGAGAGGTGATTCTACCGCTCAACGGGCATTATATGAGCATTTCAAAGTGCCCATGTTTCGCCTATGTTTACGCTATGCAAAAGACCGACCAGAGGCGGAAGATCTATTGCAAGATGGATTCATTCGGGTGTTTTTAGATTTACATCAATACAAATTTAACGGAGCTTTAGGCGGATGGATTCGAAGGGTGATCGTAAATGTGGCGTTACAACATATTCGAAAAAACAAAAAAATGTCTAATGTCGTCGAACTTGAAACAGTGGTCAACGATTACCAAACAGATGAGGATGTTTTTTCAAATATGGGCGTAAAAGCATTGACTAAAATAATTCAAAAACTTCCCCCTGGCTATCGGGCTGTTTTTAATATGTATGTCATCGAAGGTTATTCACACAAAGAAATTGCGGAAAAAATGAATTTCACGGTTGGATCATCCAAATCTCAGCTATCGAAAGCCAAAGCTGTGTTGAGGGAAATGTTGGAAAAAATCATGATGACTTAATGCGTTTATGTATTTGTGTATTTATGACATTGGATATATAAATATTAAACACCTGAACACAACAAAAGAATGGACGAAAATCTACATAAAGATAATTTAGAGGAGTTCTTCCGAAAATCTTTCGAAGAACAAAAAAGCATGCCTCCTGAGGAGGATTGGGATATGCCCTCCAATAATATTTGGGGTGGAATTTCAAGTGGAATTTCAGTACAAAAACCAATGATCCCTTTTTATCAAAATTGGAAATTTTGGGCGATTTCTGTTGCTGCGATATCGATGGTTGTTTTTTATCAATTTTGGACTTACCAACAACGTTATTCACAATTTTCGGAACAACTAAATACTCAGACAGAGGCTTTTGAATCTTTGAAAGAAACATTACAAAGTGAACAAAAGAAAGTACAAAATTTAGAGTCCCAAATAACAACTATTGAGTCGAATATTGAGTCAAACAACACGACCAATAACAACACACAAAAACCTGATAACCAATTTATTGAAATAAAAAATAACCAAAAAAATCAAAATCAAAAATCATCTAAAAAAGCTACAAACACCAACCTGTTAATTAAAGAGGAAGCAGTGGAAAACCAGATTCTAAGGAAAGAAAAGAATCAATTATCAAATGAGTCATCATCACCAGAAGGGTCAATGTTTTCCACATCTAAGGAACAACTTCCAGCCAGCGAGAAATCGGATAAAAAAACACAAAAGAAAGAAAGAATTTTTGCGTCCAATATTTCTAAAATAACTACCCAAAACGCTTTAATTAGTTTTGAAAACTCCACGTATCTAAATATCGACTTTCCAAAAGTAAAAAATGTATGGACAGCATTTAATAAACAGCCTATTGTCCCTAGCTCTAATAAAAACTGGTCGCTCACCGCACATGCCTCCCCACTCTTTGCCAAACGAAATTCTAAACTTAAAATGCCAAACTTTAATAGACCAATGGGTGAAACGGATCTTGTCAATCCGTCCTATGGATTAGGCTTGAATCTGAGTTATCATCCAAATAAGAAATGGTCAATTTGGTCTGGATTGAGTTATCAAAATCTAGATTTAGCATCCAACAATCGATTAGAGTTTAAGTATTCGGAAATGGGAGCCTTTGACGACGAAAAGGGGCTTAAAACGCGGGATTATGACATTGAAATGTCTTCTACTTTTGCAGATTTAGTGGTAGAATTTAGGGTATCCAATGATATTCAAAATGACGGTTTCGACTATCAAGAAGGAGCTCCAGTATTAGCTAAAGTAGAATCAAATCTACATATGGAAACTATTGGTATTCCAATTGGTGTTGCTCGACACTTTGAATTCGGAAAATGGTCTTTGAGTCTAAAAGCTGCCGCCATTCCTACCTTTGTAATATCAGATGATCTAAGTATTAATAAAATCCATTTCCCCGATAACCGCCTTCAAGTGAAAAGTGCCAAATTTAAGGTAAACCCTTATAGAAATCATATCAATAATTTCACTTTTGATGGTCAACTAGCAGTTGGTATTCATTACGAAATCACGCCTAATTTGCAATTAGATTTAGCACCCACGGTTCGAACGAATTTAACGCCATTTTTTGAAACATCTCGTGTACAATCAACTATCTCTTCTTTGGCTTTTCAAGCTGGAGTGACTTATAATTTATAGCTTTTTTCCACAAAAGATTTTCCAAATTTGGAAAATCTCTACTTTTAGCCTACCTCAAAAAAAACAGTTAACTTGGCGTTCAAAATAAAACCTTCTTGAACCCATGAGGACAATATTTTTCGCCATTTTTTTACTTCTTAAAGTCCAATCTCAAGATGGTTTGCTTACCCTATTATTGAATCAAAATTTCAAATCATTTGATTATGAATAGAATATACTTTCTTTATCTATTGATTTTACTTTTGGGGATCGCCTGTACGCCTGCAAAAAAGCTCCGAACCTCTCTTCCAATCCAAATTGAAAAATCAACTGCATTTAGTAAAAGCTTTACAGGGTTTGCGCTCTACGACCCAGCGAAAGAGGATATGATTTATGAGCATAATTCTGATAAATATTTCACCCCTGCTTCGAATACAAAAATCTTAACTTTCTATACGAGCTTGATGGTTTTAGATGAATTCCTTCCGGGGCTTCAATATGTCAAACAAGGCGATTCTTTAATATTTTGGGGAACTGGAAACCCAGCTTTTTTGCATCCATATATTAAAGGTGATGAAGGTGTTTTTAAGTTTTTAAAAAATGCAAAAGAGGATTTGTATTTCTGTCCAAACAATTTTCAAGATTCACGATTTGGGTCGGGTTGGGCCTGGGATGACTACCCCTATTATTATCAGCCAGAACGGTCGCCTTTTCCAATTTATGGAAATGTGATTTTAATGGAAAGAGATACTTTAAATAAGGGATTTGAAGTGCATCCACCTTTTTTTAATAATTACATCAATTTTAATGCAGACTTGGGAGGAGAAAAACCAAAAATCACCCGAGGTGAATTCAATAATGACTTTGAATATAATGCCCAAGCAGTAACGGGAATTGGTTATTTTAAGGAAATTCCCTTTAAATATTCGGATGATTTTGTTGTTGATTTATTGAGAGATACGCTGAAAAAAAATGTCCAATTATTGGATGTAAATATTTTACCGGATGTATTTGAAGAGAGCTCAGAACTATATATCTCGAATCAAAATGAATTGTATCGTTTTCTTATGCAGCACAGCGATAATTTTATTGCCGAACAATTGATGTTGATGTGTTCCAATCGTCTTTTTGATACCCTAAATGTGGAAATGGCAATCGAGTATGCAAAAGATTCTTTGTTTCGAGACTTGCCTGACGAACCACTATGGGTCGATGGTTCAGGCTTGTCGAGATACAATCTATTTACGCCACGTTCAATCATAAAGGTTTTAGAGAAAATTCATAAAAAATTACCCGAGGAAAAGATTTTTGCCATCTTCCCCGCAGGCGGTGTTTCAGGAACTATTAAAGAGTGGTATGCAGGAGAAAATGGTTCCTACGTTTTTGCAAAAACAGGAACATTAAGTGGTAAACATTGTTTGAGTGGTTACTTGAAAACAAAGAAGGGTAAAACACTGATTTTCAGCTTTATGCATAATAATTTCAAAGGAAGTTCTACTCCCTTGAAACGAGAAATGGAAAAAATATTGAAGGGCATTTATGAAGAATATTGAAACGTCTAGAGGCACTAACATTAAACTAATTTTTTAGCTAATAAAAACATGAGCTTAGGCATCCTCGGCACCATCACCCAATATTTTCTAATCTTCACAATCGCTTGCTGTGCCATTGTTGGATTGACCTATTTATTGCGCCGAAACCGTCGAAAGAAAGGAGATTTATCCTTTAGTTTATTGCTTTTTGCCTTCGCATTTACCTTATTTCACAATCTTTTTATTCTGACAGATTTTTATGAAGAGCATCCAAAATGGCTCTTTTTGCCCATTTATTTTACCCTTTCATTTGGTCCGCTTCTTTTCTTTGCCATTAAATTATGGCTCTACTCCACTTACCATTTAAAATGGTCAGATTTAAAACATGCTATTCTTCCAGTTTGTCAAGTTATTTACTTCACTTGGCTCTTTTTTCATGCGCCAGAAATCAAACAAAGTTGGGGGCGAAATTTTTATTCACCCTTTTATGGAGCAATTGAAATGTTACTTTACATCGGTACTTTTTACGCATATCTTTATTCGGCTTACCGATATATACGATACAAAAATGCCTCGTTGAGAAATTCAAAGAATGACTCTGCCAAACGCCAAGTTTTGGTCATGAAAAGATTACTTCAAGTCCTTTTCATTCTCTTTTGGGTAAATAGTGCCTATATCGTCGGGGATTTTGTCGTGTATGAGATTTTAAAATATGATTTGCATTCTATTAGAGGCTTTACTCGTTTTGGTGACTTATCTTTTGCAATGCTCGCACTTTGGACAGCTTGGTGGGGATGGCGAAGTTTGATTGGACGAAGGGCAGTTTAAGATTGGCATTAACGATCGTTTGTGGTTACACTGAAGAACGCTAGAAATGATAAATCTGAACTTAGTAGTCATTCAAGCTGAAAGACTACTAAGTGCTTGGACAGAAATAAGTTGGGTATAGGATATTCCCTATTCGAATTTTAAGCAATGAATGAGAAGACTATTTTTTTCAGACATAAAAAATACCGATTAATCGAAATTTTACTCAAAACGATTTCGCTCTTCTCTCAATTCCGCCTCTTTTTCAATCTGTTTGGCAATGCCTGGATAGCGCGAAATTACTCGTTTATAAGACCTTTTTGATAGTCTATATAGATCACAATAGCCTTTAGCTTGGATACTCGCCGTTCGAGTTCTTTCTTTAAAAAGGGAAATTTCTCCGAAAAAATCACCGTCTGAAAGAGCTGCAATTTCCTTTTTGCTTGGAGATAAAACACTAACATTACCTTGAATAATAAAGTACATTTCCTCTGCATCATCACCAGCTTTAAAAACATAATCTCCAGGAGTACAAACCATTGGTTGTAAATGCAAAGAAATAGACTCAATAAAAGACTGCGGCGCATCTTTAAATAAAGGAATACTCTCAATCACATCCTTTTTCAAATAAAGAGCAACTTGCATTTTTAACCCTGAAGGTAACCCTTGCAGGAAGTGTTCTTCATCAAAACCAAGTCGTTTTTGCCATTTGTACGTATAATAATCGTGTATCCTCTTTTGTAACGATGGCGAAAGAGAGCGGTATCGGACTATCTGTGAAAGTTCTTCTAAATTGTCATAATAATGTTCTCTAGCAGGATCTTTTTTCGAAAGAATACTAGAGATGGATCCAATAAAAAAACCGAAAATTCCTAACCCGACTAACATCGTTACCATCGAATATATCTTCTCTATCATATTGACTGGAGTTACATCCCCATAGCCAACAGTTGTCACGGTCGTCACACTCCAATAAAGAGCATTTACATAATTATTCTTTAAATCTAGATTCGCATCAAACCCTCTCACAACCAACCACCCACAGGCAATCCAATGTGCTACGAGGAACAAAATTAAAATGATATTAAACAATTGCAATTGGCTAGAAAATCGAAGGATTCGCAATCTGGCAAGGCGCATTTTGTAAAAAACTGGAATCAATTTCAAAAGACGAAAAAACCGCCAAGTATGATTTATTAATCCAAAGGGGAGCGCCGCTAAAAGGTCAAAAATAAACCAATAACGAAAATAGCGTTGAAAGTAAAGATTACTTTCTGTCAAACCAATTTCCTCCTTGGTTCGAGCCTTATAAATACTAAATAAAATATCTAAAACATATAATATCGTAACGAGTGCACTGTCCCATAAATGAAATTCGACACCCCAAATATGAGCCGCCAATTCAATTGGAACCAATATCGACAGGATAATTGTGATAGTACCAATCAATATATTCCAGGCACTAACAAAATAAGTATTTCTAAAAATGGAATGAAGCATTAAAAAAAAATGATTGATTGGGTCAAATATAATGAAAGGAATCAAACCACTTTTTACATTTGCCAAATGAGCGCAACAACAATTAGACAAAAATTTGGTACTGCTCCAGTTTTTTTCACTGCTATTTCTACTATTCTAGGGGCGATTATGTTCCTCCGATTTGGATTTGCAGTGGGAACAGTAGGCTTTATGGGTACTATTGCGATTATACTAATCGGACATGTTGTAACTATTCCAACTGCTATGGCGATCGCCGAAATTGCGACTAATCAGAAAGTCGAAGGTGGTGGCGAATATTACATTATGTCTCGATCTTTTGGGCTAGTAATTGGCTCGTCGATCGGTATTGCACTCTATTTTTCGCAAGCAATTAGTGTAGCTTTTTATATCATGGCATTCGCGGAGGCCTTTAGCTCATTATTCGATTATATCCTACAAACCTATGATATTCATCCAACTTTAAAATGGCTTTTATCACAAAAACAAACCATAAGTGTACCTGCTCTTTTGTTACTCACCGCAATTGTTTTGGCAAAAGGTGCTGACCTTGGGGTGAAGGCTTTATATGTGGTGGTAGTGACACTTTTCTTTTCTATGGTCGCGTTTTTTATTGGCGAAACGGAATATTCTTCGACACATTCCTTCGATTTTTTCCAAACTGTCTATGATGAAAATAATGGGTTAACAAGAATAGGATTTTTCACTGTTTTTGCCATTATTTTTCCTGCTTTTACAGGCATGACAGCAGGGGTTGGATTATCAGGAGATTTAGAGAAACCAAGTCGATCTATACCATTAGGGACATTAGCAGGAACACTCACAGGAATGGTGATCTATGTTTTAATTGCACTTAAATTATCCAGTTCTGCAAGCCCTACCGATTTAGCAAATACAGATCATTTGGTCATGGCAGATATTGCATGGCAAGGCTGGTTAATCATTCCGATTGGATTAGCTGCAGCAACTGTTTCTTCTGCTTTAGGTTCTTTAATGGTTGCTCCGAGAACACTTCAAGCTATTGCCCGAGATGGTATTTTCCCTACTATTCGTGTTAATTCTTGGTTATCAAAAGGAAAAGGTAAAAATGACGAGCCATTCAATGCTACGGTTATCACCATTTCGATGGCACTCATTTTCGTCTTTATGGGTGAACTAGACTTTGTTGCCGAAATTATTTCCATGTTCTTCATGGTAACCTATGGATCTTTGAATCTTATCTCTTTTCTACAGCATTTCGCAGCTGATCCTTCTTATCGTCCAACTTTTAAATCACGTTGGTGGATTTCACTTTTCGGAGCAATTGCCTGTTTTGGTTTAATGTTTTTCATGAATGCGGCTTACGCACTTTTGGCGGTAGCGATGATGACCATTTTCTATGTAATCATTAATCATTACAACCCTGATAAAAAGAATATCGCGCTCATTTTTCAAGGGGTTATTTTCCAAATTAGCCGCCAAATTCAAGTTTTTCTACAAAAGGCAGATAAGGAACAAACCGCAAGCTGGCGCCCTTCAGCAGTTTGTATTTCTGAAAATTCTTTTGAGCGGCTTAGTGCTTTTGATTTATTGCGATGGATTTCTCAGAAATATGGTTTCGGTACTTATATCCACAAAATCGGTGGATATCTTTCAAAAAGTACTCATGCGGAAGCTAATAATGCCAAAAAAAGACTTATTAAAATGGCGGAAGCTAGTGATAGCAATATTTATATTGACACATTGGTAAGTCCATCCTTTACCTCTGCTATTGCACAAGTTATTCAATTGCCAGGTATTTCAGGGACAGATAATAACCTCTTAATGCTTGAATACTCAAAGCAGAACCCGGAGAACCTGCATGCCATTATTGATAATTTCAAATTAATCAAATCAGTAGATTTTGATGTCTTAATTTTGGGAAGCACGGAGCGAGGTTATGGGCTAAAAAAGGAAATTCACATCTGGATCACTCCTAAAGATTATGACAATGCAAATCTGATGATTTTGTTGAGTTATATCATTTTAGGACATGAAGAATGGAATGATGGTTTGATCAAGATCTTTGCGGTCTTTCCTGAAAAAACAATTGAAGAAGAGCGCGATAAATTATTTGAACTAATTGAGGCTGGGCAGTTGCCGATTTCAAAAAACAATATTCAACTAATCACCCAAACTGCTGAAAAGGAACTAAAATCAATCATTTGTTCTAAATCAAAAGATGCTGATTTAACAATTCTTGGGGTGCGTGATGAGTTGATAAAAAAACAAGGAGTCGATGTTTTTGAAGGACTTCAAAATGTAGGCAATACCATTTTTGTAAATGCGGCAGAAGGCAAACGAATCAAATAATTCTTTAAACTCTTATTTTATTTTAATACTCAATGGATCCGATTCTGAAAGAAAAACAAATTGCTTTTTTCGAAAATTGTGAATCATTTTACGGAATGAACATTCTTATAAATGCATACCTTTCAAGAAACAAAAACAATTTTGATAGACATTTCACCACTATGGCTTTTTTAAAATTTGAACTCAAGAATGTTGGTGTCAGAACCAGTGGAGCAAAAGCCACATTTAGGGGAGCTATTCAATATTATGAAATTGGAGTTGGAGAAATAATTAGTTTGGAGAAAAAGAATGAAAAAGAATATCACTTTCTCGAAAAATATAGTGAAACAATATATCGATTGTCGATAATCAAATTTGAAGAAATTAGTTAATTAGATGACAACACTACTCGAAAGATCCATTGAATATCTAAAAGGGGTCGGTCCCAAAAAGGCTGATTTATTGAAAAAGGAATTGAGCATTTTTACTTTTCAAGATTTACTCATGCATTTTCCCTATCGATATGTGGACAAAACGAAATTTCATAAAATTCGAGAATTAGCCCCCGATAGTGGAGATGTACAATTGAGAGGTATTTTGAGACGTATTTCAGCCATGGGCGAGGGAGCAAAAAAGCGTTTAGTTGGCCGGTTTCGTGATGAGACTGGAGTCATTGAATTGGTTTGGTTTCGAGGGGTTTATTATTTAGAGAATTCTTTAACCGTTGGTGCTGAATATGTCGTTTTTGGTCGCGTTAATTCTTTTGGAAATCGGCTGAATATTCCACATCCTGAAATGGAGGAGGTAACTCCTGAAAATACCGTGTCTGCGCAGACATTTGCACCCGTTTATCCGAGTACAGAAAAACTAAATACAAAAGGTTTAGATGCTAAAGGACGACGGAAAATCATGCAAGTTTTATTCGAGAAAATAACACCTGCGGACTTACCGGAGAACCTGCCTGAATACCTCATTAAAAAATTTCATTTTTCTTCTCGCTATAAAGCATTAAAGGATATTCATTTTCCAAAATCGCAACGGGATTTAGACAATGCAACAAATCGACTAAAATTTGAAGAACTATTCTTCTTACAATTACGATTATTGCAACTCAAACAACGGCGAAAAGGGGCTATAAAAGGTTTTGTTTTCGGAAAAGTTGGTGATAATTTCAACCGATTTTTCAAAGAAAAATTACCTTTCGAATTGACAGGTGCCCAAAAGCGGGTAATTAAAGAGATCCGGAAAGATTTGGGTTCTGGTGTCCAAATGAATCGGCTTTTGCAAGGGGATGTCGGAAGTGGTAAGACCATGGTTGGTCTAATGTGTATGCTGATTGCCCTTGACAATGGATATCAAGCTTGCATGATGGCACCAACGGAAATTTTAGCACAACAACATTTTCAATCTATTACTGAATATGTCGAAGGCTTAGGGATTAATGTAGACTTTCTTTCAGGAAGTGTAAAAGGGAAAAAACGAAGAGGTGCCATTCTAGAAAAACTAGCATCAGGCGAGACACATATTATTATCGGTACTCATGCTTTACTTGAAGATCCTGTCGTATTTAAAAACTTGGGGCTAGCAATCACCGATGAGCAACATCGTTTTGGAGTAAAACAACGAGCCAGACTATGGAAAAAAAGCTCACCATATCCACCGCATGTTTTAGTAATGACGGCTACACCGATTCCGCGGACTTTAGCAATGACCCTTTATGGAGATTTAGATGTTTCTGTTATTGACGAATTACCGCCTGGCAGAAAACCGGTAACCACAGTTCACAGAACAGAAAACCATAGACTTCGTGTATTTGGTTTTATGAAAGAAGAGATTGCCAAAGGAAGGCAGATTTATGTCGTGTATCCATTAATAGAAGAATCCGCAACGTTGGATTTAAAAAATTTAGAGGAAGGATATGAAGCTATTTCACGTGAATTTCCCTTACCTGAATATGCCATAAGTATTTTGCATGGTCGAATGAAATCAAAAGACAAGGATTTTGAAATGGCGCGTTTCGTAAATGGTGAAACGCAGATTATGGTTGCTACGACAGTGATTGAAGTCGGGGTAAATGTACCCAATGCATCGGTGATGATTATTGAAAATACAGAGCGATTTGGTTTATCTCAATTGCACCAATTACGGGGTAGAGTTGGACGTGGAGCTGAACAATCCTTTTGTATTCTAATGTCGAGTTTTAAATTGAGTAACGAAGGACGGGAACGCATTCAAACGATGGTCAGAACGACCAATGGTTTTGAAATTGCGGAGGCCGACTTAAGACTTCGCGGGCCTGGAAATATCGAAGGAACCCAACAAAGTGGTATTCTAAATTTGAAAATTGCTGATTTGGCTAGAGATGGAAAGATTCTTCAAAATGCTCGAGAAATAGCAATGCGAATTTTAGATAAAGATCCAAAGTTAGAGCATCCGCTAAATATACCTTTGCGAGTTTATTTGGAGAAGAATGGTCAAAAATTTAAAGGATGGAGTTTGATTAGTTAGGTAACGCCTAAAGAATATCTCCGACATTTGCCGATGTATTTTTTGAACTTATGCGGCGTTAAAAATACTCGCAGATGCCCTGCATCGTGTACTGGCTTGTGCCAGAAGGTACAAAGGCGAACGCAAAAAGTATTTTTGCCTTGCTAAAATCCAAAATCTACTATTTCAAATTGGCGGACTTATTTTTTAGCCGTTAAGTAAGTGAGCAATATTATCTATAGCAAATTTTAGTTTCTTTTTTCCACTCACTGCGTTAAAAATACTTTTGGCTATGCCTTTGTGCCACTGGCACAAGCCAGCCCAGAGAGCTAA
>JANSWP010000023.1 GCA_024743405.1 Bacteroidota bacterium | reverse complement strand
CAGACGAGGCAAAAAGCACAGGCATATCCTTAGATATGGCGAGTATTTTTAACGAAATATGGTGAAAAAATAGTCCGTCATAATATGTGTGAGTTATTTCTGTCCAAGCACTTAACGAGAAAAGAATAACTCCATCATTTCTCCGATCATCTTTTGTCCTAATCTGTCGTTATTTTTTTCAGCAATAGCTTGGGCTATTCCTTCAAAAAATGCCTAGTGTTAGTGCAAAATCTGTATCTCCAAATGGCGGACTTATTATTTGCTCGTTACTAAAACAGTTTCGAGAGTTTCTACTTCTTGAAATCTACAGAAATGAAATCAAAATAGTAGATTTACAGGAGTTATTGATCAACCATTTTACAAAAATCAACAATATCATGTTCAAACAATTCCTATTTCTTTTTAGTCTAACGTTTTTATTATTTGCATGCCAAAATAATTCGAGCGAACATTCAGCATCTGAAGAAAGCATGGCTCAACATGCTGACGATGAAAATTTCAAAGAGGCGCATGAAACCCCTGAAGACATTGACTTGAATGCCAAAGGGAAAATGATCAAATTCAAAACGCCTGATGGATCTGAGGCAGGTGCTTATTTTATGGGTGCAGGTGATGAAACGAATAAATACCTTTTTGTGATTCACGAATGGTGGGGTTTAAATGACCAAATCAAACGTGAAACGGAACGACTTTTTGATTCCTTGGGTAATGTGACTTGTATTGCTTTAGATATGTACGACGGTAATGTGACGGATGATAAAGATGAGGCAGGGAAATTTATGAGTTCCGTTAAGCAAGAGCGAGCTGAAGCAATCATAAAAGGTGCAATGGCATTTGCGGGAGAAGGTGCACAAATAGCGACTGTCGGATGGTGTTTTGGTGGTGGCTGGTCATTGAGAAGTTCAATTCTGGCAGGTGATCAAGGTGCAGGCTGTGTAATGTACTATGGAATGCCTGTAGAAAATGCAGCGGATTTAGTTCCCCTGAAAGCTGATGTGTTAGGTATTTTTGCGAGCGAAGATCAATGGATAAATAAAGAAGTCATTGGTGAATTTGAAAACTTGGCGAAGGCGACTGGAAAACAGGTAAATAGTCATTGGTTTGAAGCAGCGCATGCTTTTGCGAATCCTACAAGCCCAAGATATAATGAAGAATCGGCACAAAAAGCCAACCAAATGGCTTTGAGTTTTTTAAGACGGAAATTGAACTAATCTTCGCACTTCTATCATTTTGAATGAAGTAGAAAATTTGGGTAATCAACAAAATTCAGGTTTTCGACTTTGTTCAAAATGATGTAAAAGTACTTTGCAATTAGACTCTTTTTAATGCTTTCTTTCCTGAAAAGTATATTGATTTTTGGTGTCTTAACGGTGCTTACGCAAATCGGAGGGCTCGTCTTTTTGATATATAAACCAGTTGGATTATATATCAAAAAGAGGTTTAAGAAAGCTTATATGCGTACCCCGATTAAGATATTGACCTTTTCAGTTATTTATTTAGTAGCTACTACGATGGTGGTTCCAATTTTTGCGATTCCGTTTGATAGGGTACCCATGCCGATGTTTTCGAGTGAAGGAATTCCGATCAAACCACGTACAATTTTGACTTGTTTGACGAATCGGCATTATGTGAAATTAGAGTTGCGAACCGAAATTTTCAGAATCGCTCAATCGTTTTCAAAGAAGCATCCAAAAGCTGAAATACTATATTTAGATGCAAATTTTCCATTTTTAAATGGCTTTCCACTTCTACCTCACTTAAGTCATGATGACGGCGAAAAACTAGATTTGTCCTTTTTTTATAAAGATCCAAAGACGGACGAATCGATTAATTCTTCTCCTTCTTGGATTGGTTATGGGAGTTTTGAGGAACCGAAAAAAGGTGAAACCAATCAACCTGGTGTATGTCAAAAAAGAGGATTCTGGCAATATGATATTACAAAATACCTGACCTTTCAAAGAGGAAAACCTGCTTTAGAATTTGATGAGAGCAAAACAGCTGATTTAATAAAGAGCTGTTCCTCAAGCTCTTCTATTAAGAAAATTTTCATTGAACCTCACCTTAAAAGCCGCCTTGGGTTGGGCGGTTATGATAAAGTTCGATATCATGGTTGTCATGCAGTACGACATGATGACCATATTCATATTCAACTTTGATTAATTTCTCTATTTTTGCGGGAAATTCTGAAATGCTTTTTTATACTACATTGCAAGCATCATCGATTTTTATAAAGAGATCAATAGCAAAAAGGTAAAGGTTCTTTTGAGGCTATGTTTTCTAAGGAATGCGGATAAAATAAATTGACCAATTTGAGGTCAGAATTTTTTGTGAATAATTAGGCAAAAAGTACAGGCATAGCCAAAGCTATGGCGAGCATTTTCAACGAAATTAGGTGCAAAAAAGACGAGTTCAAATGGTAAATTTATTATGTCCGTATTCCTAAGTACAAATTGAAAGGTGATCAATGTAATGTAAAAACAAAGAATAAAACCAAATTCCCGTAATGAATAGAGATTTTTTAGAAAAACTCGGACTTAAAAAAGAGAATGCTGGAACGAGTACAGGTCTACAATCTACCTCCTCTGGCGAATACATTGAATCTTTCTCTCCTGTTGATGGTCAATTCATAGGAAGTGTGAGTAAAACCACTCGTGAAGAATATGAAGCAACCATTGAAAAAGCTAAAGAGGCCTTTAAGATTTGGCGAACCTTCCCCGCTCCAAAACGGGGCGAAATTGTACGTCAATATGGCAATGAATTGCGAAAATATAAAGAGCCACTAGGTCAATTGGTTTCTTACGAAATGGGTAAAAGCCTCCAAGAAGGTTGGGGAGAGGTTCAAGAAATGATTGACATTTGTGATTTTTCAGTCGGTTTGTCTCGACAATTGTATGGTTTGACGATGCACTCTGAAAGACCTGGTCACAGAATGTATGAACAGTGGCATCCGTTGGGTATTGTAGGTATTATTTCTGCCTTCAATTTTCCAGTTGCCGTTTGGTCATGGAATTCAATGATTGCCTTGGTTTGTGGAGATGTTTCTGTTTGGAAGCCTTCCGAAAAAACACCTTTGTGTGGTGTAGCTTGTCAAAATATTTTCCAAAAAGTATTGAAAGATAATAACGTTCCTGAAGGCGTTAGTTGTATGATCAATGGTGATTATCATGTGGGAGAAATGATGACCAAGGATAAAAACGTTCCCCTCGTTTCGGCTACAGGAAGTACTCGAATGGGTAAAATTGTTGGTCAAACAGTCGCCGCCCGAATGGGTAAGTCTTTACTCGAATTGGGTGGAAACAATGCCATTATTATTACCGAAAATGCAAATTTAAATATCGTTTTAACTGGTGCATTGTTTGGTGCGGTAGGGACATGTGGTCAGCGATGTACAACTACTCGAAGGTTGATTATTCATGAAAGTATTTACGATAAAGTGCGGGATGGATTGGCGAAAGCTTATACCCAATTGCGCATAGGTGACCCACTCGATCAAAATAATCACGTGGGGCCACTTATCGATACCGATTCAGTAAAAAACTACTTGGATTCCATCGAAAAAGTGAAAGAAGAAGGTGGAAATTTCGTTGTTGATGGAGGCGTTTTAGAGGGTAAAGGATATGAAAGTGGCTGTTATGTAAAACCTTGTATCGCAGAAGTGAAAAATGAATACGAAATTGTTCAGCACGAAACCTTTGCACCGATTTTGTATCTGATTAAGTACAGTGATTTGGGGGAAGCGATTGAAATGCAAAATGATGTGCCACAAGGACTTTCTTCGGCAATTATGACTTCTGACTTATTACAAGCTGAAAAATTCTTGTCATCAAGTGGATCAGATTGTGGAATTGCGAATGTGAATATTGGAACTAGTGGTGCGGAGATAGGTGGTGCTTTCGGAGGTGAAAAAGAAACAGGTGGAGGTCGTGAAAGTGGCTCTGATGCTTGGAAAGCTTATATGCGTCGCCAAACCAATACTATTAATTATACAACCGAATTACCTCTTGCTCAGGGGATTAAATTCGATTTGTAATTTTATGGTGTTTGCAATCAGTGGTCAGGAGTCAGGTGTTACCGAACTCCTGACCACTAAAAATTTCGTTTTATGTTGCGCGTGACTGCCAAATTTTTTTCAATAATATTTCACCCTTTACTTATTTTGACCTACATGCTTATTTTGCTTTTGTTGGTCAATCCTTATCTTTTTGGAGTGAACAGTATTCGCGCTCAGACGCTATTAATTTTACTCATTTTCCTTTCGACGTTTTTGCTTCCCGCTATTTCCGTTTCAATGATGAAAGCGCTCGGAATGGTCGAGTCTTTTGAGTTAAAGGATAAGCAAGAACGTATAGGTCCATACATTATTACTGGAATTTTTTACATGTGGATTTTCATCAATTTTAAAAATAATTCACAAATACCAGTTGCTTTTACGACTTTTGTTTTGGGCTCAACGATTGCGCTATTTATTGCATTTTTCTTAAATATTTTCTCTAAAATCAGTGCTCACGCCGTTGGAATGGGCGGATTAATTGGAATGGTAACTATACTGATGCTTTTATATGATTATCATTCCTTCGCGTTTGAAATTCCATTTGTAGGAAGCATGGAAATGAGTTTGAATACCCTACTCATGTTGATCATATTATTGGCGGGCATAGTGGGGTCTTCTCGATTGTTATTAAAGGCACATGAGCCTGTACAGATTTACTCAGGCTACATTGTTGGATTTTCTGCTCAATTTTTTGCTTTGTTTGCATTATTTTAGCCAAAATTGTTTGATGCTCCCGTAGCTGGAGCACATAGAATATTAAATTTTCAACTTGAACTACACTTACCAGATATGACCAAAAATAAAACTATTGTTGTCGGTGCCGGTTTAGTCGGCTCCTTATGGGCCATTTTACTCGCGAAAAGAGGTTATAATGTAGAAGTATATGAACGTCGTTCGGATATGCGAAAAGCAGGGTTTGTTGGCGGGCGTTCGATCAATTTAGCGATGAGTGATCGAGGTTGGAAGGCAATGGAAAAGGCTGGAATTAAGGAAGAAATCATGTCTGTTGCCATTCCTATGAATGGTCGGATGATACATAGTATAGAAGGTGAATTGACTTATCAACCTTATGGGAAAGAAGGACAGGCGATTTATTCTGTATCTCGTGGTGGATTGAATTTGGAGTTGATAAAGATTGCTGACCGCTTTGAGAATGTCAAGTTCTTTTTCAATGAAAAATGCTTAGGAATTGACTTAGATCAGAATATCATTCAGTTTGAAAATGATCATATATTAGAACATAAAACAGGTAAAGCGACGGTTGTTTTTGGCGCAGACGGCGCTTTCTCAGCCGTTAGAAATACCCTTCAAAAAACCAATCGATTTAGTTATTCTCAAAGTTATCTAGATCATGGATACAAAGAATTAACGATTCCACCGGGAGCAGATGGACATCATCTTATTGAAAAAAATGCACTTCACATTTGGCCGAGAGGACAATTTATGTTGATTGCTTTACCAAATCACGATGGTAGTTTTACCTGTACCTTATTTTTGCCATTTGAAGGAGAAGAGTCCTTTGAAAACCTTAAAACTGATACTCAAATCAAATCATTCTTCAATAAGTACTTTGCGGATGCAGTGCTATTGATGCCTACTTTGATAGAAGACTTTCAACAAAACCCTACTTCTTCTTTAGCGACGATTCGATGTAATCCATGGCAATATAAAAAACGGATTTTATTGATTGGAGATGCTTCTCACGGAATTGTACCCTTTTATGGACAAGGCATGAACTCTGGCTTTGAAGACTGTACGATTTTAGATGAAATGATGGAAGAATATGGGGATGATTGGGAGACGATCATTTCTGAATTTAATTCGAGCAGAATAAAAGACGGAAATGCTATTGCCGATTTAGCCCTTCGAAATTTTGTTGAAATGCGTGATTTGGTGGCAGATCCCAAATTCATTTTACGCAAAAAAATAGAAAAGCATTTATTGAATAAATACCCTGAGCAGTTTTTACCGGTTTACTCAATGGTCACTTTTAGCCATATTCCGTACTCCGAAGGTTTGAAAGAAACGGCAAATCAGGATGCCCTTTTCGAAAAGATACTAGCTATTGAAAACATAGAGGAAAATTGGAATGGTGTAGAAGTTGATCAAGTCTTTCAGGAGTGGATAAAAGGATCAGCATAACTCGTAGTTATACCGATCCTTTTTATTACTATTACATCAAAGCTTAAAAAGAAAATCCAACCGAAGCTTGTAAAGAGACATTCTTATCGACAAAATCCAAGACTCTAAAATTAGAGCCATCTAGGCTGACCTTTGAAACATCTGCCTCTGTTTTAGTGAAGTCCGACAATCCAATATCGGCTCTAAATCCGAGGAAAAGACCTCTACTTAAATACAAATGAATACCGGCTATAGCCCCAAAATCTAGAACTTTGTGAAGACCTCCTAAATCTTCGTTTTGTTCATAATAAGCACCTGCATCTCTTGGTATAATTACATCTCTATTATTTATAGATACAACAGCCAAGTCACCCATTGATTCTCCCGGATCATCACTGTAATAATTATAATCCAAGCTATAATTATATTCATCTACAACCCCTCCACTAGTAGTAGTTCCAGAATATTTGAAATCTCCAAAAGCAGACGAGGCAACCAAAACGTTAGCACTCAGACCAACCGAAATTTCGATGGCTGATATAGGGCGATAAAAGAAAGTGACAGGAATGGCAATATAAGACTGTGTAATATTTAAATTGACCTTTCGAGTACCGGTAGAGAAGATATCACTTCCCGTTTCAGGGCGAAAAATATAATAAGACTCGCCTTCGTATTCTGTTCGCCCTCCTTTTTGGGAAAACAACAATTCGGCTCTTACACCCATTAAGTCCGTAATTGCCAGATTGAACATAGCACCTACATGGAAGCCTGTGTTGTTCGTAAAACTTTCTAGATCATTGCCACCAGAATCTTGTTCCGATTCTGAGTTGAAAGAGTTGAAGTTCAAACCTGTTTTGAATCCATAGGATATTTCTTGGGCATTAGTTTGTCCCCAAAACAAGAAAATACCTAAAATGCTGATTGTAATTATTCTAGTCATAATTTATTTTTTTCGAGTGATTTTTAATGATTTTAATAGACGTTATTCCAAAAGTATTTGAGATAGAAGTTTTGGATTTTGACCTCAATCGAGAAACGCACGGAGCCTAATAGCCTTAGTTATTAAGGCGAGTACGTGACGAAGAGTGAGGACAAAAGATTAAGTTCTAGCCATAGAATATTTTTTGGAATAAAGTCTAATATTCGCACAAAAGTCAATTGATTTCAAAAAAGCGCAAGATAAACATTCATCATTTATCATTGGGCTTTTTAAAACGTAACGAGTCTATTTATCACTCAATGTTTTTAATCAATTTTTTCCTAAGCAAAATTCGATTTGTTTTAATGGTTTCCCTTTCTTTAAAGCCAACAATATCAAATCCATTCTTTAAGGCAAAGATCAACATACCCTTATGCGAATTTCGAGTCTTAAAAGTGACGCTCTGATACCCCCTTTTGGTTGCCCAAGCTTCTTGGTGATGGGCTAATTTCTTTGCAACCCCAAGTTTTCGAAAAGCAGGTAAAATACCTCCCATCCATGAATAAAACTTGCCATCTCGTTCATAACCAACTTTAAACCCAATTGGCTTGTTTTCACAGTATGCAACTAAAATAAGGTGAGGAATATTATTTAACCTTCTTTGGTATTCAGTAATTCCATGAGGGTTTTTAAATTCTGGAATTTGATTTGATAATGCTACGACAAGTTCAATATGATCTTCTTTGATAATTATGTGCATATTCTTTTTTGAAAATTATTCTTGGTTTATCCAAAAAAATGGCAAGTTACCTAGGTAACAACTATTATTATCTCTTTTATTTAAATTGGAATTCGATTGTGAAAATATGGTTATTTTGATTCAATCAAATTGAATAATTTAACTAGCAAAACCTAACAATTATGAACACAAATTGGAGAAAAGTATTCAGTTCTGGAGAAATGGTTCAAGTAAGATTGGCAAAAGATGTTTTGAAAAACAACGAAATCGAAAGTGTTATTCTGAATAAGCAAGACTCCGCTTATATGGTTTTTGGTGAACAAGAATTACATGTGCCTGTTGAGTTGGCAGAAAGGGCGATTTCTGTATTGAAATCTGCAGATTTTTTGAATTGAAGTTAAAAAGTCGTTAAGCCTAGTGGTGTGTTACAATGGTAACATCCCCAAGCCATTTCGACCCGTAAGTTTGCAATAAAAATCAGCTGATTTACTCATTTATCAAAATTGAGAATATGTCGAAATATTCGTTTTTATTCATACTTGTATTGGTCGGAATGGTTTGTCAGTCCCTTGCACAAAAAAATGATAATGTTAAGTAAGTGCTTGGACAGAAATAATTTACACATATTATGACGGACTATTTATTTGCCATATTTCGTTAAAAATGCTCGCCATATTTAAGGATATGCCTGTGCTTTTTGCCTCGTCTGGCAAAAAAATAGTTTTCGTCAAATCTGGAACTTATTTCTGTCCAAGCACTTAACGCCAAAAAAGGAGAAATAAATGATTAAAAAAGGATTGGAAGTTGCCACATTTGGAGCAGGTTGTTTTTGGTGTGTTGAAGCTGTTTATCAAGAGTTGGGTGGAGTGGAGAAAGTAGTTTCGGGTTATTCGGGTGGAAAGAGCAAAAACCCAACTTATAAAGAAGTGTGTAGTGGCTTTTCTAAACATGCGGAAGTGGCTCAAATTCATTATGATCCAAATGAAGTTTCTTTTGAAACCTTGGTCGAAGTCTTTTTTACGACGCATGACCCAACTACATTGAATCGTCAAGGAAATGATTCGGGACCTCAATATAGATCCGTTATTTTTTATCATAATGAAGAACAAAAAACGGTTGCAGAGCGATTGTTTAAAGAGTTTGCACCAAAATATTGGGACGACCCGATAGTAACGGAAATCAGCGCATTTTTATCTTTTTATGAGGCAGAGGAACACCATCAGAATTTTTATTCTGATAATCAAAATTATCCCTATTGTCGGATAATTATTAATCCCAAGGTGGCTAAGTTTCGAAAGATGTATGCTGATAAGTTGAAAAAGGAAATTGTCAAATAGGGGGAAATATCTCCGATGTATTTAACAATTTAATCACGTCTTCTTTTTAATGAAGACACCATTTTTTTTGAATAATAAAATATTTGAATTATGAAACTCAATGAATTAACTCCTCAAGAGGCTTATGTCATCCTTCAAAAAGGAACAGAAAGACCTTTTACAGGAGAATATGATAATCATAAATTACCAGGTACTTATATATGCCGACAATGTGAAGCACCCTTGTATAAATCTGAAGATAAGTTTAGTTCAGGATGTGGTTGGCCAAGTTTCGATGACGAAATAGAAGGAGCTGTAAAGCAGGTACCAGATGCTGATGGAAGAAGAGTTGAAATCGTTTGTAATAGTTGTGATGGTCACTTAGGACATGTATTTACAGGCGAAAGACTTACTGACAAAAATAAACGTCATTGTGTGAATTCGATTTCACTAAAGTTTATTCCAAAATAAAAATTTAGAGCTACGATGAACGCCTACTTTGGTACTCATCGTAGCTTCTTCTTTTAAAACTCTTTCACGATCAACCCATTTTTTATTCTTGGCTCAAACCAGGTTGATTTTGGAGGAAGTGTTTTTCCATGGTCAGATATTTTTATAAAGTCAGATATATTTACTGGATATAGACAAAAGCCTATTCTCTGATCATTCTTCAATGCTTTTCCTTTCAACCCTTCTAGTCCTTTTGGTCCTTCAACATACTTCACTCTCAAATCCATTCTTACATCTTGAATACCTAAAATGTCTCGTAAAACCAGCTCATTTAGGAGACTGACATCTAAAATGACAGCTTCATTTTGGTGGCTATCCAAAATTTCTTTTTTCCAGGTCAACTTATACCATTCCTTATTAATATAAAGGGTGATTTCGTGTTTTTTAGTTGGTTTGATTGGAGTAGTAAGTGGTTCAATTTCAAATAATTGAGATATCCTAGCCATGAAATAGGTTGGAGAGACTTCATTCAAACCTTCAATGACTCGATTGAAATCGAGAATTTCTAGTTCTGTAGTTTCAAAGAAAGCGCACAATATTTTATTAAATGATTTTTCGGTTGGCTTGCCTTTCATTCTTTGATACATCAAGGCAGTGGCAGAAGTTCGGTGGTGCCCATCTGCTATATAAGATTGAGGTACTTCTTTTTTAAATAGTTGTTGAATTTCTTCAATCATTTTACCTTCTCGAATTGCCCAAAAGGAGTGCTTTTCATTTAGTTGTTCAAAAAAAATCTGAATGCTAGGTTTTTTAATGTCAATCTGAGATTTAAGGAGTTTTGAGATATGTTCATTCTTAGGGTAAGTCAATAAAATTGGCTTTACTTGAGCATGCCTCTTTAATATCAAATGAATTTGTTGTTGTTCTTTAGTGGAAAGCGTTTTTTCATGCTTTAAAATGCGGCCGTCTATATAATCATGTATATCCACACCTGCTACTAAGCCAGTAAATTTTCGCTCACCTTGTTGAATTTGATAAACATAAAAACCTTCTTGAGGAGATTTTTCAAAAAATCCGCTTTCGATGTACTCTGGATATTGTTCTTTTACGGTAGAAAAGAAATGGTCTGCGGAAGTAATAAAATCCATCTTTGGAAAGACGGCTTGAAATGGTTTTAGATTCATTGATTCTATTTGGATAATCTAATCTTGTGGTGATGGGCGGCAAGTTAGGAAGGGGAATATTGATTTCCTAAAAACACTTCTTAAAATGCTTAATCCTCGGGGACTTAAATTATTTTTGCTTGCCTTTACCAAAAGAGGCTTCTAAATAATTCAGACAAAATGAAAAATCTATTGAAAGCTATTTTAGTACTTATCTTTTTTGCTGTATTATACCTTGCTTTCTGGCCAATTGATTTAGAGCCTGTTGTTTTTCAGGTACCCAAAAATCCTGGTTTGGAAGGTGTATTTGCAAAGAATAATGAATTAGCTAGTGCTGAAAAAATGTTGGAAGGTGTTGGTATTGGACCAGAAGATATCGCCATAAGTGTGGATAGTCAATTATATACAGGAGTGGAAGACGGGCGCATTATTCAATTTTCATTTGATGGGAAAAATCAGAAAGTTTTTGCAAATACTGGAGGGCGACCTTTTGGAATGAAATTCGATACTTCAGGTAATCTCATCGTTACCGACGCGGAAAAAGGGCTTCTATCTATTGACCCGACAGGCTCCATTGCTGTTTTGGCAACTGAAGTGAATGGTTCAAAGATATTCTTCGCTGATGATTTGGATATAGCTGCTGATGGTACAATCTATTTTTCTGACGCGTCTCAGCGAAACCACGATGTCATCCATGAAGCATTAGAATTACAACCAACAGGAAGGTTATTGAGTTACCATCCAACTACCAAAGAGACAAAAGTGGAATTAGAGGGTTTTCGATTTGCCAATGGTGTGACATTCGGACCAAATGAAGACTATCTTTTAGTGAATGAAACTTTTGGTTTGGCTATCCATAAATATTGGCTAAAAGGTTCAAAGAAAGGACAAAAAGAAGTTTTTAATAATGAATTGCCTGGCTTTCCCGATAACATAAATTATAATGGAAATGATATTTTTTGGCTCGCAATTCCCAATGTTCGCCCAGCCAAGGCGTTTGAAGATTTGTACGACAAACCGTTTTGGCGAAAAGTGATCATCCGGATGGGGGAATCTGTTTATCGAGGCGTTGAACCAAAACCTTTTGGTATGATCGTCGGTTTGGATTTGGAAGGAAATGTGGTGCACAATTTTCAAGATTCGACGGGCATTTTTCATGATATTACGAGTGTATCAGAGTTTGAAGGAGCACTTTGGTTTGGGAGTTTGAAAATGAAGAATATTGGGAGGTTTGAGTTAAAATGAAAACCTATAAAATTTATATAAAATATGATAAATCTAAACGGACAATTAGCTATCATTACCGGTGGTGCACGCGGTATTGGTGAAGGTATTTGTAAAGTATTCTGTAATGCAGGCGCAAAAGTCGCAATGTGGGATGTTTTAGATACCGGTGAAGAAACTGCTCAAAAAATTGCGGCTGATGGCGGCGATATTTTCTTTCAAAAGGTCAATATCACCGATCCAGAATCTATTCAGAAGGCGGTGGATGAAATCATGGAAAAATATGGGCGCATTGATATTTTAATTAACAATGCAGGAATCATCCGGGATCGTTCTTTTGCAAAAATGGGTAATGACGAATGGGATGCTGTTGTCAATGTCAATTTAAATGGACTTTTTTATACCTGTAAAGCTGTTGTTCCGCATATGCGAGAAGCAGGTTATGGACGCATCGTTTCCGCCTCTTCAGTGAATGCTTATCAAGGTGCTTTTGGTCAAACGAATTATTCTGCTACCAAAGCAGCAATCGTTGGTTTTACAAAATCACTATGTAAAGAAGTGGGTAAATATGGTATAACGGTAAATGCCGTGGCTCCTGGTTTTATCAAAACAGAAATGACGGATTCAATGCCTGAAGAAGTGATCAAAGCAGGAATTCAACAAATACCGGTTCGTCGTATCGGAACCCCTGAAGATATGGGAAATTGTTACCTTTTCTTGGCATCGAAAGAAGCAGGATTTGTTAGTGGCACTTGCTTGCATGCGAATGGTGGAGCATTGGCGGTGTAGTTTTATCAGCTGACTTCTAATTTAAACTCATCAGATAATTTCAAATTATCTGATGAGGAAAAATCAATCATAATGACTAACGAGATATACGAGACTAGATTTAAGAATCTTTCTGATATGAAAGACCATATCGGAAAAGAACTAGGTGTATCAGATTGGATCACTATTACCCAAGATCGAATCGACACTTTCGCAAATGCGACTGAAGACCATCAATGGATTCATGTTGACCCCGAGCGTTCGGCAAAAGAATCACCATACAAAACGACTATCGCGCATGGGTTTTTGGTGCTTTCACTTGCTTCCCATTTCTGTTATAACACTTATAAAGTAGACGATGTTGGAATGGGCGTAAATTATGGTTTGGACAAAGTTCGATTTCCGAATGCGACACCTGTAAATGCAAAATTGAGAGGTCGGGTTTCTTTGATGAACTATAGTGATATACCTGGTGGTGCGAAATATACAGTGAAGGTCGTTTTTGAATTGGAAGGGCAGGAGAAACCGGCTTGTGTGGCGGAGTTTGTGGCGTTGGCTTATATGAAATAAGCAGAATTCAGTTTTCAGAAATCGAGCAGTAAGTATAACAACGCTGAAAATCTTCCATCTAAAATTTAAAATGCAATGATCGAATCAATTACCGATACCAAAAAAATAAATACAGGCGAAGAGTACATCAATTCCCTTAGAAATCGAAATTTGAAAGTCTGGTTATTTGGTGAAATGGTTAAAGAACCTGTTGACCACCCGATGATTCGACCATCAATTAATGCATTGGCGAAAACGTATGATTTGGCAATTGCTGTACCGGAATTGGCTTCTGTCATTTCTCCATTTACAGGAGAAAGAATCAGTCGTTTTTTGCATGTGTGTACCAATGTCGAAGATTTAGTTTTACAAAATAAAATGCAGCGAAAATTGGGGCAATTGACAGGTACCTGTTTCCAAAGGTGTGTGGGTATGGACGCTTTCAACTCATTGTATTCGGTGACTTTTGAAATGGATGAAAAGCATGGCACTACTTACCATGAAAAACTGAAAGGTTTTTTGACTCGAATGCACCAAAATAATTTTGTAGTCGGTGGCGCAATGACAGATGTTAAGGGAGATCGAAGTTTACCGCCTCATCAACAAGAGGACAAAGATATGTTTGTACATATCACCAACAGAACCAAAGATGGTGTGTACATCAGCGGTGCCAAAGCTCACCAAACAGGCTGCATAAATTCGCATTGGATGGTTGTAATGCCAACGATGCGTTTGGGCGAAAAAGATTCAGAATTTGCAATTGTCGGGGCAGTGCCGGTGGATGCCGAAGGGATTACTTATGTATATGGTAGACAATCTTGCGACAAACGAAGCATGGAAGGAGGTAGTATTGATGTAGGAAATGCACAATATGGGGGACAAGAAGCCATGGTGATTTTTGAAAATACGTTTATTCCGAATGAATATATTTTCATGGATGGCGAATATGATTTTGCCGCTATGTTAGTCGAACGATTTACAACTTATCATAGGCGAAGTTATGTTTGTAAAAGTGGAGTTGGGGATGTGTTAATTGGTGCGGCGGCATCAGTTGTAGATATGAACGGAGTTCCAAAAGCTTCACATATTAAAAATAAACTGGTTGAAATGACTCATTTAAATGAGACGGTTTATGGGACTGGAATTGCGGCTTCTTACCAAGGTTATAAGACTAAATCGGGTGCATATATATGTGATGAAATGCTTGCCAATGTTTGCAAACATCACGTTACCAAAATGCCCTATGAAATTGGAAGATTGGCACAAGATCTTGCTGGTGGGCTCGTTGCAACACTTCCTTCTGAACAAGATTTAAATCATCCTGAAATTGGAGATTTGCTTCAAAAATACCTTCGCGGCAAAGCGGATGTCAAAACCGAAGACCGAATGCGTATTCTTCGATTAATTGAAAATATGACCCTTGGGCGCAATGCTGTTGGATATCTAACCGAAAGCATGCACGGCGCTGGTTCGCCGCAGGCTCAACGAATTCAGATTGGAAGAATGATGCAGTTGGAATATAAAAAACGGCTCGCTAAAATTATCGCTGGGGTTGAAACAGAGGAAAATAAAGATTTATTGATTGACGAATTGTCGGGGTATTTTGGAAGAGTCTTTAAAATTTGATAGTTATTGACTCGACACTAATTGTGCTAATTAATACGCAGGACAAGACTTGAATGGGGTTACAGTATTTGAAAATTCGATTCTATTGGGATTAAGATAATTTAACAGTCTTCTGTGATTCTTGCCATTTTTTAAATAAAACCTATCTGGTTTTTAAAAATTTTAATCAAAAGCTAACGCTAGCTTAACTTTCCTTAACGTAACATCCTTTCCCATTGTGGCGTCGAATACCTCGAACGGAGTTCAGAAACAATATTTAGTAGATTGTTATAAACCTGAATTTTGGATTCATATTCCATAAACAAAACTTGAAGATCATGAATTACACAATGAAAAGAACAACCATTTTGACCACCGTTTTTGCTTTTTTGACAATGACTGTTTTTAGCCAAACGATTTCTGTAGGAATAAAAACAGGATTCACTTCTAACAATATCGCTAAGCCTGAAATTATTGAAACGATTGATGTTATTCCTGAATTTAGAAATTTAGAAGCACTGAATTTTGGGATAGTTTCTGAAATTGGTTTTAATGAAAATTTTGCTTTTCAACCGGAGCTAAATTTTACGATAAAAGGATTCAAACTTCGGGAGAGCGCCAATATAAATATATATGAAATGCCTTTGCCTTTGGGTGTAACGGCAGTCTCTAAGTTTAAATATATCGAGATGCCGCTTTTAGCAAAAGCAAAATTTGGAACTGGAAAAGCACAGGCTTATTTAGTTGCTGGACCAACTTTGGGATATGCAACTAGTGGAAAATTAGAAACACGAGCCAATATTTTATTCGAGATAGATTTATTTGAAACACCACTTGATTTGAATGGTATTGGTTATGAAAGATTTGAAGTTGGTGGTACAGTCGGAGGTGGTGTGGCATTCGACACGGGCGGCGGACAATTTTTTGTTGATGCGCGATATTCTCATGGATTCACTCAGGTTTATGATATTCCTGTGGTGCGCGAAAAAGTCCAAAACAAGAGTTTTGGCATCAATGCAGGATATATGATTCGATTCTAAATCGAAAATCAATAAAAGAGTTAATTAAGGTTAGCTGAACTTTTGAAACTGAAGTACGCCGTGCGATTTATTGCACGGCTTTTCTTATTCCTCTCTGATGGTTTGACACAATTCTACCAATACGCCATTCGAACTTTTTGGGTGTAAAAAACAGACCAATTTATTATCCGCACCTCGTTTTGGTTCTGCATTTAAGATTCTAAATCCTTCTTTTTCAAGGCGTTGCATTTCTTTTTTGATATCCTTGACCTCGAAGGCGATGTGATGAATGCCTTCCCCTCTTTTGTCAATAAACTTCGAAATAGGACTATCTGGTGAAGTCGCTTCCAATAATTCAATCTTTGAATGACCAATTTTAAAAAAGGAGGTATTTACATTTTCTGTAGCCACTTCCTCAATTTTATAATGCTTTTTGTCAAATAATTTTTCAAACAGTTCATTACTGCTTTCGAGACTTTTGACTGCTATTCCAATGTGTTCTAATCGAATCATATTTAATTTTTTTAGCAAAGAACGAAAAACATAATTAATCATAAAAATCATAATCATCGGTATCAAAGATTTAGATTTCCTTATTTTTCCGCAAACAAACGAAATATGGAAGCCATACACGAATACGGTTTTTGGTCTATTCTACCTCCAATCGTTGCAATTATCCTCGCCATTCGCACTAAACAAGTCTTTGTGTCCTTACTTTTTGGAATTTGGCTTGGTTGGGTCATTATTAATGGTGGGAATCTATTAACGGGTACACTAGATACGATTCAGTCAATGGTTGATGTATTCAAAGATGCTGGAAATACACGGACAATTATGTTCTGTGTGCTTGTTGGGGCTTTGATTATTTTTATTCAACGGTCAGGAGGAGTGGAAGGGTTTATTTTAAAAATCAATAAAGTGCTTGAAAAATATGAAGCGAAAAAGAGGGGGAATAATAGAATTGTAGTTCAGTTTTTAGCATGGCTGACCGGTCTTTTAATTTTTGTAGAATCGAGTATTTCAGTACTTACTGTTGGGGCATTATATCGGCCTGTTTTTGATAAGTTGAATATCTCGCGCGAAAAGTTGGCTTATATCGCGGATTCGAGTTCGGCACCTTCCTCTATTTTGATTCCTTTCAATGGTTGGGGCGCTTTTATTATGGGATTATTAGCGGCAGATTTTGCAAATCCATTTGGCACTATGATGCATGCGATGGTATACAATTTTTACCCGGTATTTGCGCTTCTTTTAGTTTTATATATCATTTTTTCGGGGAATGATTTCGGACCTATGAAAGCTGCCGAACGCCGGGCACGAGAAGAAGGTAAAGTACTAGCAGATGATGCTCAGCCAATGGTTTCGGAGGAATTGACAGAAATAACAACTAAAGAGGGTTTGACGCCCAAAGCCCGAAACATGATTGTTCCAATAGTGATAATGGTTCTCATGATGCCCATAATGTTGACTTACACGGGTTGGGATACTGCGATGATAGAGGTGCCAGAATCAGGATTTTTTGGTAAGGTATTTTATGCCATCGGAAATGGTTCGGGTTCGACAGCAGTATTAGTAGCGGTACTTACTTCTTTAATCGTTTCTATGATTTTTTATCGCGTACAAGGCATAATGAATTTGAAGGAAATGATTGATTTGACACTCAAAGGAATCGCAGGATTAATGCCTTTAGCGATATTGATGATGTTTGCTTTTGCAATTAGTTCATTGTGTCGATACCATCTTCATACAGGAGAGTATGTAGCCGATATAGCACGGGGTTGGCTATCGCCGAGTCTTGTTCCATTTATCGTTTTCGTAGTGAGTTGTTTTATCGCTTTTTCGATTGGTTCTTCTTGGGGGACATTTGGAATTATGTTGGCTATTGCGATTCCAATGGCAAAGGAAATGGATGCGAATGTTTATATCGCGATTGCGGCGGTAATGGGAGGAGGTGTTTTTGGCGATCATTGTTCACCTATTTCAGACACCACTATTTTATCATCCATGGCTTCAGCAAGCGATCATATTGATCATGTGAAAACACAACTTCCCTATGCGATGATTGCAGGTGGTGCAGCAGCAATTTTATATTTGATTGTTGGCTTTCTAGGTTGATTTAGAATAGATTTACTGCTATCATATTTCAGTTTGAAATATTAAAAAATTACTTTAGCGACTTAATACAATAAAAAAAGAATACGATATGAAAAGTCCAAGATCTACTAAAACTAAGAAAAAGAATAGGCGTAATTTTTTGAAGAATTCAGCTCTTGCCGCAGGAGGTATTATGATCGTTCCAAGGCATGTACTTGGCGGAGTCGGATATACACCACCAAGTGATCGATTGAATATCGGTTACATCGCGGTCGGTGGGCGTGGGCGTAGCCATGTGAATTCGACGAGTAGCCAAAATATGATCGCTTTTTGTGATGTGAGTGATGAAACAGCTGCTGATATTTACAAAAAGCACCCAAAAGTGCCACGCTACAAAGATTTTCGAGTCATGTTGGAAGAGGAAAAAGATATTGAGGCAGTAATGATTGCTACTCCTGATCATACGCATGCAACAATTGCAATGGCAGCCATGCGATTGGACAAACATGTTTATGTAGAAAAACCTTTGACTCATAGTATTTATGAGGCTCGTATGTTGACGGAAACAGCGCGGAAAAGAAAATTAGTTACCCAAATGGGAAATCAAGGAAGCTCGGGCGATGGAGTGCGAGATATTTGTGAATGGATTGATGCTGGAACGATTGGAGAGGTAACAAAAGTTCACTGTTGGACGAACCGGCCGATCTGGCCGCAAGGTGTTCAAACTCCTGAAGGAAAATTCGAAATTCCGGAGAGTTTGGATTGGGATTTATGGTTAGGACCAGCACCCCAACGCGAGTATAATCCTGCATATTTGCCATTTAAATGGCGTGGCTGGTGGGATTATGGAACAGGTGCTTTAGGAGACATGGGTTGCCACATCGTTGATCCTCCATTTAAAGCTTTAAAATTGGGTTATCCAGAAGCAGTGGAAGCGAGTACTGTTCAGGCATATATCAGCGATTTTTATGAAGCAGATTATAAAGATAGTTGTCCGCCGGCTTCAAAAGTCCATATCTTTTTTCCTAAGCGAGGAGAATTACCACCAGTTGAACTGATTTGGTATGACGGTGGAATTATGCCTCGGCGTCCAGATGAATTAGGCCCAAATGAAGCGATGGGTGATTGGGATGGCGGTGTCATTTTTGAGGGCTCCAAGGGGAAAATTATGTGTGGGGTATATGGAAAGAATCCAACTTTATTGCCAACCAACTTAATGAAGGACTTTAAAAAACCTGACCAAACCATTGCGCGAGTAAAAGGCAGTCATCAGATGCAGTGGGTCGATGCAGTGAAAGCAAATGATATGAAAGCTGTTAGTTCTCCATTTGAATATGCAGGACCTTTCACGGAGACAGTTTTGATGGGGAATTTGGGTATCAGAAGTTATGACCATAAAGTGCTTAAACCAGGTAAGCAACCAGATCATTGGGCACCTTATGATTACCCTGGACGAATACGTTTGTTGTGGGATGGTGAAAATATGAAAATTACGAATTTCGAGCTGGCTAATCAATTTGTGAAGCGTGAGTATCGGGAAGGGTGGAGCCTATAGGTTTATGCCAAAAAAAATGATCAAAGTTCAAGGAAAGTATTTTCTTGGACTTTGATTTTTTTGACGATTAATATAAATTTCAAATGACTCAACTTGATACAATAGTATTTGATCTGGGCGGTGTTCTTATCGATTGGAACCCGAAATATGTGTTTAACCAGCTCTTTGACAATCAAATAGAGATGGATTATTTCTTTGAAAACATCTGTACTTCTGAGTGGAATATTCAACAAGATGCTGGTCGTCCGCTTCAAGAAGCAACGGATTCACTAATTGAAAAACATCCTCATTATGAATCCTATATTAGAGCCTATTATGGACGTTGGCAAGAAATGTTGGGTGGACCTATTCAGGAAACGGTCGAAATTTTGCGACATTTAATTAATTCAAAGACGCATCGGATTTTAGCTTTGACGAATTGGTCCAATGAGACTTTTCCGGTTGCTTTGGGATTATATGATTTTTTGCATTGGTTCGAAGGCACAGTCGTTTCTGGAGATGAAAAATTGATTAAACCAGATCCGAAAATCTATCAAGTATTATTTGATCGATATGGAGTCGAACCTTCCAAAGCGGTCTTTATTGATGATAGCTTGAAGAATGTCAAAGGGGCGAATGTAGTGGGAATGCATGGAATTCATTTTCAATCATCGGCACAATTAAAAGCAGATTTAATCAATAAATATGGTGTTCCTTTTTAAAGTTTTGAATGGGCTTCATTTAAAATTTTTACATACTGATTTAGAAATTCTTCCTTTCTTTTTAATCGGTATTGCATGACCCATCTTGGATGTGGAAGAGGGAGAACCTCTTTCCATAGTCCTAATTTTTCATTGAGCTTCTTGAAATATTTATAGTTTTTCCCTTGCCCTAGAATAATAATTGAGTGGCGATTACAACCAAATTCGATTTGGGTCTTTAGATTAGAAATAATGTAGGGTTCTACTGCCTTTTGTAGCATTTTGTCGTCATAATAATTAATATTATTTCCGCCTTTTGTAAAGCCCAAAGGACAAATAGATGAGATATAAAATTTGGAATGAAAAGCTTTCGCCCCACCTAATGCTTCGATAAAATCCCAAACAAAAACAGAGGATAATTCTTGCCGTTTTTTGAAGTCGTTTTCAATACCACAGAATTCTTGCAATCTAATCGGGTCAGTAAATGGAACCCCTGTTACTCCAGCCCCAAAACGCCCTGGATTAATGCCTAAAAGAAATGTTCTAGGCTCCTCGTTTGAATAGAATTTTTGATAATAAGCTGTCATCGCAGCCCAAGTTTCCGCATTACCGTATGGGTAAAGCAGTTCAAAATCGGGTGGAAGTTTCCAGTTGGGTTTTAAGTTTTTGTGAAAATCGAGTACTTGATTGGCAAAGGTCATAAGTGTTGTTTTGAATCGAATCCCCCAGATTTAATTACTTTGTTTATGTTCCTTATCTAAAAATAATTGAATCTTTTCCACTACTTCTCTCTGATGTTTTTCTGGTTCCACATACCTAGGTGATGTACTTTCGAAAACTGCATATGGAATTTCCTTAGCTAATTTTTGAGCAAAATGTATGGGATGAATGGGGTCTCGCCCAGTTCCGATCACGAGAGTAGGACATTTTATCTTTTTCAAATCTTCAAAAGATTCGAAGGGTATACTTGCTGGAATATGTTTAATCAAAGGATAGAATTCACCAGCAAGCGGATTTTGCCATTGTTGCCAGAGCATATCGACTGCTTCAGGGGCGACGTTTTTCATTTTTTGAAAAAGTGGCGTTTTAACAATATTCTTTCGAGCTTGAACTACACCTTTTTCTTCAATAAAGCAAGCCATTTGATGAATCATTTTTAGATATTCAGGGAGGGGTTTATTAAGCCAGGCGGGTCGATGCAAAATTAATTTTTTTACCCGCTCGGGGTATCTGATAGCAAAATTTAAGCTAACCCCAGCACCCATGGAAATGCCTCCAAGAACTAACTCTTTTATATCTAGATAATTCAAAAAAGCCTCAAAGTCGGAAGCAAATGTGTCAAAATTCAAGCATTCAGTGCGGCCATCAAAAACCGTCTGACTATGTCCACGGAATGCTAAAGTATGAATTTGGTGATTTTTCAGACCTTTCAAAACATCAAATGCTTGATCAATACTTCCACCGAGCCCATGTAAGAAAAAAATGGGTTTTCCGGAGCCTTCGATTTGATAATGAAAATGGAGGTGGTCGTGTTGAAAAAATGGCATTGATTTATATTTAAGAATTCAACCACTAGGAGTTGGTAACAAATAACCTACCCATTTCACTTGTTCTTCTTCCTTCCTGCTGCGTTAATAATACTCGCTGATGCACTGCGTCACCTGTGTTTTTTACCTTGCAAGAAGAAAAAATTCCTTCGCAAAATTTGGGTACTTTATTTATTACCAACTCCTTAAATAAAACAAAAGTGGATCTTTTTTTAGGTAAAATTGATAATTTAATAGGCGAAATTTTGATTAGTACGATAAATGGCTAATTTTTTCAAACACTGGCAAATTATTTGAAGTGTTAAGTAACGACGAAAGAAGCTGCCCAAATAAGTAAGTATTCTTTTGTGATTAGGGACTTCGAAAATAATTTGTACACTTCATTCCTCCTAGGTCGATTTTTTATAATCCTCAAAAATTATAATCAATACTTCGACTTAAATTTCATTTAAAACAAGAATTTTCTTACTTAAATCTAATGGACACTACTCAGATTCAAACACTTTTGAAGGATTCCACTATTCATTATATGAATCGGAATCTAAAGAAGGCACTCAATGCTGCCCAAATTGCGCTCGACTTTGGTGTTGAAGAAGGAGCTCCTGACTACGATTTGGTACAAGCTAATATTTTACTCGCCAGAATTTATAATACCAATGGATTATACCAGTGTGACGATTCTTTTTTTGAAAAGGCGCTCCAAAATTTAGAGGTGGCAGAACGGTTACTTAGAATAGAGGATCCAGAGCCATTAGAAATTGATATTTTATTAGAAAAGGGACGCATTTTCCAGCATCAGAAAGAATATACAAAAGCAGAAGACTTCTTTAATAGAGCGTTTAATGAAAGTCAACAAAAGAGTAATACAAGAGGTATCGTATTGTCATTAGCGGCATTGAGTCAGGTTTTTGTTAGTAAAAATGATTTTGAAAAGGCATTAGTTTTTGCTAATGATGGATTAACTTTTTTAGAAAATAGTGAAGCTTCGGAGGATGTTGTTTTATTGGCGGAAATCTATTTTCAGCTTTCTCAGGTTTTGATTAAAAAGCAAGCCTATTCGCAATCGCTAGAGCGTAGCCAAACGCTACTAAAGTTAAGTCGGGATACGGGAGATGTAGAGAAAGAATTGACGGCTTTAAAAAATATTGCGATTGTTTGTGGTGTCAAGTCCAATTATAAAATTGGTATGCAATATTTTCTCGATGCTTTAGATAAAAGTGAGGAAATTGGTTTTCGACAAAATATTGTGCAAATCCTAATCAATATTGGGACTATATACGCTCATCTGTTTAATTATGGTGAAGCGATACGCCGCTACCAGCAAGTTTTGGAAAATCATGATGATATTTTAGATAGTAGGAGTAAAGTCATAGTTTATAACAATTTAGGTAATATTTTTTACTCATTGGAGGATACTGAAAAGGCTTATGAGTATTTCGGGAAAGCACATATGTTGGCTACTCAATCGGGATTCTACGAGATGGTTGCACACTGTCTGGCACAATTGAGCCGAACAGATATTAAGCGTGGAAATTATAAGCGTGGAAATGAATATGCACAACTTGCAGAGGGTCTAATTGATGAATTAGGAGATATTAACGGAAGGCAAATCAATTTGCTCAATTTAGCAAAAATTGCACATAAAAATAACCAACTCAACCGAGCTGTTGAGCTAACAAAGAAAGGCATTGAGGTAGCCTTGAAATTGAAAGATGATGCGAGTGAAATTCGTGCCTATAAGCTTTTGGCAATTTTATATCAAGCCAGAGGTGATTACCAATTGGCGATGCATTATCAAGTGATCTATTCAAGGATTCAAGAAGAGTTTGCAAAGGTTCAGCGCAATCGGCAGTTCTTAGATATGGAAATTCGACATGCTATAAAAGAGAAACAAAAGGAAATAGAACAACTCACAACAGAAAATGAATATCAGGCGATCTTGTTGGATCAAAGCGATCGAATCTCTAGACAAAATCAAGAATTGGTGCGAGCGAATGAAGAGCTTCGACAATTTGCTTACGTTGCTTCACATGACTTAAAGGAGCCCCTTCGGATGATTGGAAGTTACACTCAATTGCTAGAACGGCGCCTTGAAGGACAGCTCGATGATAATGGTAAAATGTTTATTCATTATATATCAGATGGAGTAGGGCGAATGAATAAACTATTAGATGCTTTATTAAAATATGCGACGGTTGGAAAGTCAGATGAAGTATTAGAGAAGATTGATTTGAATGAAATTGCGGAGATTGCTAAAGTTAATTTAAAAGTTCGAATAGAGGAATCAAATGCTACTGTTCACATTGAGCAATTACCAAGCGTAAAAGTCTATGTATCTCAAATGACTCAATTGCTACAAAATTTGATTGGTAATGCGCTCAAATTTCGAAGACCTGATGCAAAACCCGTTATTCGTGTAGTGTGTCGGGATAAAGGAGATAAGTATATTATTCAAATCATTGATAATGGGATTGGTATTCCAGAGGATTCTCGAACGCGTGTGTTTGATATTTTTCAGCGGCTTCACAATCGATCAGAATATGAAGGAACAGGAATCGGCTTGGCAATTTGTCAAAAAATTGTTCAACGGCATGGCGGAGAAATTGGGGTAGAATCTGTGGAAGGAAAAGGCTCTATCTTTTATTTTTCAATCCCCAAATAAAAGAATAAGCACTGCGAATGGTAGATTTTGAATAATTTTTTTTATCTTTTTCCTCTCTTAGACTATCCGAGCTGGGCTATTAAATCATATAAAAACGCCCTCATAAATCTATTCATAAAAAATTGGTAAAGTCTATTGGATAAAAAATAGCTCATCTTTGTGTATCTTTTGGTAATGATAACAGTAACAGATTGTCAAAAGATCTAACTCTTTTAGCCGTTAAATAAGTCTTTATTTAGCTTACAAAGGGAACTTAAACTCGTCGACTCCATTAACTCAAAATCGATATTATGAAACAATTACTTGCTGTCGTTTTTTTGCTTGCATTATTGATTCCACAAAAATCAGAAGCCCAACAAAAATCCAAACCAGAAAATATTACCCCAAAAGTATCGACTTTAAATAAAGAAACCCTGGCACCGGTATCTCCTATTCAAGCGGCTGTTCCAAAAGGTAACCAAAAGCAATGGATTGGTAATTTTCGAAACTTCAAACCTTTAGCTCCGCCAACTACGCCTACAGCTCAAAACACCTTTTTGAAAATTAAGAAATCAGGTAAAACAGGCTTACCGATTTTTCTTAAGGGACAGATGAAAAATTTGCCTGAAGGCAATTTAGAAATGCAAAGTTTTGCTTTTTTAAATGAGGTGAAGGAGGCTATGAAAATCGAGAATTCAGATACCGAATTCCTGATCAAGAATATTAAAAAAGACGAGTTTGGGGAAAGCCATATTAGAATTCAGCAGGTCTATGAAAATATTCCTGTGTATGGTGCGGAAATGATTTTACATACTCAAAATCAAATTCCTTTTTTGTTGAATGGAAGAACCTATGCTACGCCTAGATTGGAGCATTTATCTCCATCCATTTCAAAAGATAATATGGCTGAAATTGCTTTGCAAAATATTGAAAAAGAGGAGTTTGTAAAAGAAATGAATGCTTTTGAAAAGCAGTTAATAAGCGGAGAACAAGTTGAGTCAGAACTTGTTGTTTTCCATCCGGAAAATGATTTAGAAAACCCAAAATTAGCTTGGCATGTTCGGGTTATTCCAAATGTTGCTTCAAAGTGGACTTATATCTTCGATGCTCATTCGGGTGAGATTTTGAGGTCATTTAGTGAGTTATGTAAATTTCACAATCATTTGAATGACAAATGTAATCACACAGACCATGCTAAAGAGGCAAAAATAAATGAACTGCCACCTCCACCAACAACCGCCGACGCAAACGATCTCTTTGGTATCACTCGCACTATTAATGTATACGAAACAGGTGGCAATTTTTTCATGATTGATGCCTCCCGTTCCATGCATAACGCTGTACAATCGACATTTCCAAATGGCACAGTTGGTGTCATTTTAACAATTGATGGCAATAATACCATTCCGCAATCCAATAATTTTGAGACGTTTCATGTGGTTTCTTCTAATAATAATTGGAATAATCCCACAGCAGTCTCTGCTCATTATAATGGGGGAAAAGTTTATGAATATTTCAAAAATACCTTCGGTCGAGAATCTATAAATGGGCAAGGTGGAAATATTATATCCATAATAAATGTAGCGGATCAAGATGGTGGTGATATGGATAATGCTTTTTGGAATGGACAAGCTATGTTTTATGGAAATGGGGACCAAGCTTTTACAGCACCACTTGCTAAAGCATTGGATGTGGCAGCCCATGAAATTGGCCATGGTGTCATTCAATCGACCGCAAATTTGGAATATTATGGTGAATCTGGTGCACTAAATGAATCCTTTGCGGATGTTTTTGGGGCTATGGTAGATCGGGATGATTGGCAAATGGGTGAGGATATTTCAAATCCATCAATTTTCCCGACGGGTGCTTTACGTGACCTATCTAATCCTAATAATGGAGGTAGTGTTTTAGGAGATCCGGGTTATCAACCTGCCCACACTAATGAGCAATTCTTTGGTACTCAAGATAATGGAGGTGTTCATATTAATAGTGGTATCACAAATCGAGCTTTTTTCCTTTTTGCGACAGATGTCGGAAAAGAGGTGGCTGAAGAAATATATTATGAAGTGTTGGATTTGTATTTGGTCAAATCGTCTCAATTTATTGATTTAAGACTGGCGGTTGTGGAAGTGACAACTAATAAATTTGGCGCAAATTCGGCTCAAGTCAATGCGGCAAAGTCTGCATTCGATAATGTGGGAATTTTAAATGGTCAAGGTAATGATACTCAAGTTGATGTAGGCTCTAACCCTGGTGATGATTTTATCCTTTTTTCAAATTCAGACTTTGAAGGATTATGGATTTTTACACCGGAGGGAATAGACATTGCAAATCCGCTTACATCAATTCCACCATTGAGTAAACCAAGCGTATCTGATGATGGAACTCAAATACTATATATTGCTGAAGATGGTACGATGCAGCGTGTCATAATTGATTGGGCAGGAGGTACCTTTGAGCAAGATCAGATTCATCCGGATGCTGTATGGCGAAACATTGCCGTTGCAAAAGATGGTTCTAGAATAGCCGCTTTAACGGATGATTTTGATAATCAAATTTGGGTTTTTGATTTTGGAAAAAGTGAGTGGGAAACCTTTGACTTGTATAATCCGACGACTGCCAGTGGTGGAGCTACTACCGGGGAGGTGTCACATGCAGATGTACTTGAATTTGATTTTACAGGAGAGTGGGTTATGTATGATGCCTATAATGAGTTGAATAATGCTTTGGGGCAAAATATTGATTATTGGGACATTGGTTTTGTAAATGTTTTTGATACGGAATCCAATAATTGGGGGGATAATTTTATTTCTAAATTGTTTTCAGGATTGTCTGAGAATGTAAGTGTTGGGAACCCTACCTTTTCTAAAAATTCGGATTTTATCATTGCATTTGATTATAGAGACGATTTTACAGATGAATATTTTTTGGTTGGTGCTAATACAGAAACAGGTGATTTTGAAGCTGTTTTTCAAAACCTAGATTGGTCCTTTCCGAATTATAATATTGAAGACGATCGAATGGTCTTCAATGCTGAAAACTTATCGGGCACAGAAATACTTGCTTTCATTGAGATTGGGAGTGATAAGATTTCGGCAGCGGGTAGTGACGCAACGGTTTTTTTAAGTGAAACCCGATGGGGAACCTGGTTTGCTAATGGAGAGCGAGCACTGGTTCATACAGAGGAGGCTTTTTTGAATGGAAAACCAGTGAAAGTTTACCCAAATCCTTTTCAAAGTGACTTGATCTTGGAGTTTGAAACCGAACGAAAGGAATCAACTGTTGTAGAAGTTTTTAATGTATTAGGCCAACGTGTTTTTGTGGAAAATTTTGAAAGTGTTTTAGGAAAAAATGAGCGCACTTTCAATTTGACTAATTTAGAATCTGGTTATTACTTTCTAAAAATCAATATGGAGAGTGGAAGTGTAGGACTGAAGTTATTGAAAGAATAAGGAGCTTAAGAAACCTAGATTTTCAGAGTTATCGCAAGAAAAGACCGTCGCCTATAAAGCGACGGGAGAACTAAGCCTTGAAATCTATGTTTCTCCTTTTTTCCATGATGAAAAAATGAGCAAAAAAATCTAGGCTGTGGATATTTTGACTAAAATTCAATTGCACTCGCGCAAACGACCCAAATGCTCGCTAAGCTCGCGTGGGTAGTTTTTACACAATAAACACTACCCCACAATTGAATTTCTTAACGCCAAAATCTCCAATGCCGCTGCGAAAACCGAAAGATTCGGTTAAACAAAAAAGCAAAAAATCATCGACAACATGTTGGGTTTAAATTTTGCCTAAGATCCCAGAATTATTCTACTTCTTTTTTCATTTCTTCAAAAAATAATTCAACCCAGCGTCTATATTGCTCGCCTGAAGGGTGTAGCCCATCAGAAGCTACTAATGCAGGTTCTTCAACTCCTTTGCGGGAGATTGGAGTTATATCAAAATAGCGAACGCCAGTATTTTCGGTAATTGTTTTATTAACTGCATTAAAATTGTCAACTCCTTCGCTAATGGCATTTGGATTAGAGTTTTGGCCATAAGTTGTGTAAGCATAGTCTGGAATAGACAATACAAAAACACGTTCTTTATTACCTCCTGCCAAGTTTATTGCCGTTTGTAACAATTCCTCAAACTCTTCCTCATAGGTAGATATAGAACGCCCTTGAAATTGGTTGTTAACACCAATCAAAAGAGATACTAAATCAAAAGTGTCTGGAAAAGTGTTATTCTTTATTGCATCTATTAATTGGTCGGTGCGCCAGCCAGTCGTGGCTATTATTTGAGGAGATTCAGTTAATATTTCCTCATTATTTAGCTTCTGGACAAATTGAACAGGAAAGCGTTGATTTGTCTCTACGCTTTCACCAATAGTATAAGAATCACCAAGTGCTAAATATTTAACTTTTTTGACGATAGTTGGTACGGGATCTTGTGTCACATTTTTTTCGCTCATACTGCATGAGAAAAAGAGAATAACATATAAAAAAAGGAAAAGTCGCATGGTACTTATTTGAAATTTTAGTCAAAATTAATGGGTGCTCTAACAAAGGTGAGCTATGATTGTTCTTTGATGTCTAAATGAAGCGAATCTTGATTGCCGGGTAAAAACCAATAAAGTAAATATAATATTCCTGGTATTGATAAGCTATCAATACCAGGAATATTATAAAGGATAGTGTCAATTTTCGAGTGATAAATTATAATTCACAATGAACCAATCAGTAAACCAAAAGTAGTTATTCTCATATTTTGAAACCGAAAGTGATTTTCGAACGTATCGCCCAATTCGTTGTCGGAGTGTATTATTCCATCGTTCAATATGAGCAGCTTCACCGGTTTCTTTACCTACACTGGTCTGTTTTCCGGTTTGTATTACTTTTTCATAGGCTGCCCTGAAGTCGGTAAAAGTACTACTGTGCTTATAATTTCCAAAAGCATTGATAACTTTTTTCGCTTCTATCTCCTAAGAAAAATACAACAACTTCTCTTGTTCGACGGCATAATGCAATCCAAAGCCAGTATTTATTGGCTTTCTCATAAACGAAAGACCATAGCTCATCAAGCTCAAGCACTTCGTTTTTAATCGCGTTGGATAAGGTCTCTGTCACTTTTGGAGAGTTCATCGCTTTTTTTTCAAGTCAAAACTGTCTGATGAGAGATTCCAAAAATACGACCAACTCCTCGAAGGCTACTGCGTTCTTGGTATGCGTTGGCTAATTTAGATTTAGTCGATTCATCTAATCTTTTTGTTTTGATGACTCCGCTAAAGCCGCAATCTTTACATTTGCTTTTGGGATTTCCAACTCTATTTGAGTCATTTTTAACTAAATTGAATGATCCATATTTACGACATTTAAATATTTCTGAAATCATGATGGAAAAATAATAATATCACTCAATTTGGTATATTACCAGAATTTATTTAAAAAAAGTAACTTGAAAATTGTTAAAGTTGTCGTAAAAAAATTATTTTCGCGATTATATTTTTAAAGATCTAAAATTTTGCAAAAAAGAGCTAGATAAAATTTATTATAAACCCGTATTAAAACAATTTCTGCCCTATGATGAATAGTATGACAATAAAAATCATAAGCACTTTTCCAATGCCTTTGGATCTCAGTAAGTCCAGTTTCAGCCGCTAATTCCTAGGGGTTTCCTTTATTCTTCCTAAAAAAATGTATTAACTAAAGAGCGTAAATGTCTTAATATATTACCACATTAAGTGAATTTTAGGTATGTGAAATATTGTAAAAAATTAGATGAATGTTTGATGTAACAATAATCGGAACCGGAATAGTAGGTCTAGCTACAGGGTATAAGCTCTTATTAAAAAAACCTAAGCTAAAAGTAGCTTTAGTGGATAAAGAAAGTGAAGTTTCATTCCATCAAACGGGACATAATAGTGGAGTTATACATTCTGGAATTTATTATAAACCAGGAAGTCTGAAGGCTTTAAATTGTAAAAAAGGCTATGATGAGTTACTTCAATTTTCTAAAGAACATGAAATTGCTCACGAAATTTGTGGAAAGGTAATTATAGCTACCAGAGATTGGGAGAGACCCATTCTTAATGAAATTTATAAAAAGGGGCTAGCCAATGGTCTGAAGAACATCCGGAAGATTAGCCATGAGGAAATAAAAGAAATTGAACCACATGTGAGTAGTGTAGAAGGAATATGGGTTCCGCAAACGGGGATAATTAATTTTAAATCAGTAGCAAAAAAATATAAAGAGTTAATTGAAGAGCGAGGAGGAGTATTTTTGTTAGGAGAGAAAGTTTTAGAAATAGAAGAACTTCAACAAAAACTTAAAATTAAAACCTCAAATCGAGAGCTATTTTCTAATGTAGCGGTTAATTGTGCAGGTTTGTACGCAGATAAAATTGCGGAATTCCTTGAAAAGAAATTGAATTTAAAAGTAGTACCATTTAGAGGAGAATATTATGAGATAATTAAGGAAAAGGAATATTTGGTTAATCATTTAATCTATCCAGTTCCGAATCCAAATTTTCCTTTTTTGGGAGTACATTATACTAGAATGATTGGAGGAGGAATAGAAGCGGGACCAAATGCGGTCCTAGCCTTCAAAAGAGAAGGGTACAGCCGTTGGGATGTTGATTTTTCGGAACTTTTTGAGACATTATCCTATAATGGTTTTCAAAAATTAGCTGTAAAATATTGGAAGACTGGGTTAGGAGAGTTGTATCGGTCGTATTCCAAATCAGCTTTTGTAAAAGCATTACAACATCTTATCCCAGAAATAAAGAATAGCGATTTAAAGAGGGGAGGGGCTGGAGTTCGAGCGATGGTTGTAAAGCCCAACGGAGAGATAGTTGACGATTTTCTATTTGTTGAAAATGATAATTTAATCAATGTAATTAATGCACCTTCACCCGCAGCGACATCTTCTTTAGCTATTGGAGAAGTTGTAGCAGATAAGGTCTTGCGAAGGTTTGATTAAGGTTAAGGAATGAGATTGATGGTTTTCTAATAAATTGAATTCCTAATCCAATTAAGTAGAAGCGACATTGGAGTTCCCTTATGGGGTTATCCAAAAAACGATGATTATTTATAAAAACTTGGAGAAGTTAGGTAGAATTAAGGAACATTGAAATGCCATTTTAAGAAGTGGCGTTCCCATTCAAAATGTGCTAACTAGAAGTTGCATAAAAGGTAGTTCAAAGGTTTGAAATCATTAAATTTTAATCCTTTGAAGTACACCTTTTATAACCTTATCTTTTACCTGATTTCTTATAGAAAATTATAATTAATTTTCGAATATAAGAACTATACATTAAGTGTGATTGCAATGAAGAAACGATTGTGTTTCATGTATTAAAATGTATTGTTTACTACTAGATAATTAGTCATTATCTAGTCTTTTTATAGTGTGATTTTTCTTTTTGAAAAGCCCCGAATGCGACTTTTTGTTGGCGAAGCCGTATGTTAAATTGAATAAAATATGCTATGCATAATATAGAAATTACAGATAAAATCCAAATGGTTGACCTCAAGACTCAATACCGTAGAATAAAGACGGAAATTAATGAGGCGATTATAGAAGTTATTGAATCTGCTGCTTTTATTAATGGACCTAAGGTTAAAGAGTTTCAAGCTAATTTGGAAGCTTATCTTGGCGTGAAACATGTGATACCTTGTGCAAATGGAACAGATGCCTTACAAATTGCTTTAATGGCATTGGGATTAAAACCAGGAGATGAGGTAATTGTTCCTTCCTTTACTTATGTAGCAACTGCAGAGGTCATTGCCTTACTTCAATTAAAGCCAATAATGGTGGATGTTAGGTCTGATACTTTTGATATTAGTGCAGAAATTATTGAAAAGGCAATTACACCAAAGACTAAAGCCATTGTACCCGTTCATCTTTTTGGACAATGTTGTGAGATGGAAGGCATATTAAGTGTGGCGGAGCGACACAACCTTTTTGTGATTGAAGATAACGCACAAGCAATAGGGTCTGACTACACCTTTAAGAACGGCTCCTCCAAAAAAGCAGGTACAATTGGGCATATTGGAACTACCTCTTTTTATCCTGCTAAAAACTTGGGCGCTTATGGTGATGGTGGGGCAATTTTTACAAATGATAAAGCATTAAGCGAACAAATAAGAATGATTGCTAATCATGGTCAATCCAAAAAATACTATCATTCGGTAATAGGTTGTAACTCTCGTTTAGATTCTATTCAAGCAGCGATTTTAGATATTAAGTTGAAATATTTGGATGATTATGCACATCGAAGGAATAAGGTGGCGGATTATTATGATTCTGCTTTGAAAGAATTAAATGGAATCCAAATACCGTATCGTCATGAAAATTCCAATCATGTTTTTCATCAATATACAATACTTGTGAAAAATGGAAAGCGAGATGCTCTTCGACAGTATTTAAATGAGCGAGGAATTCCAACAATGATATACTATCCTGTACCACTTAATAAACAGAAAGCTTTTGAACATTATGTGGATAAAGCATTAAAATTACCTGTGACAGAAATGCTTTGCGATTCAGTGCTTTCTCTTCCTATACATACTGAAACGAATGATGGATTACTGAAGTTTATTACTGAAGCTGTAAAATCATTTTATGATTGATACATCGAACAATAGCTATTTTGCACATGAGAGTGCAGTGATTGATAATGGTGCTGAGATTGGTGATGGCACAAAAATTTGGCATTTCTGTCACATTATGCCAAAAGCTAAAATTGGAGCAGATTGTAATTTAGGTCAAAATGTTTTTGTAGCGAATGATGTTGTTTTAGGGAATAATGTTAAAGTCCAAAACAATGTTTCTATTTATTCTGGTGTAACCTGTGAGGATGATGTTTTTTTAGGACCCTCTATGGTATTTACCAATGTAATTAATCCTAGAAGTGCGATAAATCGTCGAGGAAGTTATTTAAAGACGAGTATTAAAAAAGGGGCTTCAATCGGAGCAAATACAACAATTGTTTGTGGAAACGATATAGGACAATATGCATTTATCGGAGCAGGGGCAGTAGTTACTAAACATGTACCTGATTATGCTTTGGTCGTAGGCAATCCAGCAAAACAAATAGGATGGATGAGTGAAAATGGGCAAAGATTAGCATTTGATGAAACAGGAAGTGCAACTTGTCCAGAAAGCGGAAAAAAATATGTATTAAAAAATAGCAAGGTTATTGAAATTTTTTAAAACCCTTATTTACCAACCCTATGAAAAACAAGATTAAGTTTGCAATAGTTGGATGTGGCTATATTGGAAAACGCCATGCCACTATGATTATGGATAACCCAGAGTCCAAATTAGTCGCGCTTTGTGACATAGAGCCTGAAGAATCACTAGAATTATCACCATTTAAAGCTTCTTTTTTTTCTTCGATTACATCATTATTAGAAAGTAATTTAGATTTTGATGTGCTATGTATTTGCACTCCGAATGGTTTACATGCTGAACATGCATGTCTGGCATTAGACGCGGGAAAACATGTAGTAGTAGAAAAACCTTTGGCATTAAAAAAAGTAGAATGTGAAACGTTGCTTTACAAAGCGTTAAGTGCTTCTAAACAGGTTTTTTGTGTCATGCAAAATCGGTACTCTCCTCCTTCTGTATGGTTAAAAAATATTATTGAAAATCATTTATTAGGCGACATTTTTATGGTCGTAATTAATTGCTTTTGGAATAGAGATGATCGTTATTATTTCAAAAATGGGAAAAAACATGTTTGGAAAGGAACTCAAGATCTAGACGGCGGTGTATTGTTCACACAATTTTCACATTTTATTGATATCACGTATTGGCTCTTTGGAGATATAAAGGATATTCAGGGAAAGTTTAATGATTTTACACATAATCATTCGACAGAATTTGAGGATTCCGGGTCTATTAGCTTTAACTTTTTAAAAGGGGGTATGGGATGCCTTAATTATTCAACAGCTATTTATAACTCTAATTTAGAAAGTAGTATTACAATAATTGGTAGTAAAGGGAGTGTAAAAGTTGGAGGACAATACATGAATGAAGTTGAATATTGTAATATAGAAAATTATTCGATGCCAGAATTGCCTAAAGGTAATTCTGCCAATGATTATGGAGGCTATAAAGGTTCTGCAAATAATCATGAATATGTATTTGAAAATGTAATTGACGTTCTCAAAGGGAGGAAATCAATTAATACGAATGCGCTAGAGGGTCTGAAAGTAGTAGATATTATAGAGAGAATTTATAATTTAAGAGATAGAAGTTGTCTAAAGTTAATTGAATAATAAATATTCACAACCAATAAGAAAACAAGGAAAAAGTATTTTTGACCAAATATCAACAAAAGTTATTCTACCTGTTAAATACTAGACTTTATTCCAAAAAATATTATTGGCAAGAACTTAGTCTTTTGTCCTCACGCTTCGTCACGTACTCGCCCTTAATAAATAAGTCTATTAAGCTCCGTGCATTTCTCGATTGAGGTTAAAACTCAATAATACTTTCGGAGTGAAGTCTAGTATCGTTTTTATCATTACTAATCTAATCTTCCAATTTGGTATAAGTTTAAGTAAGTGCTTGGACAGAAATAAGTTCCATATTTGACGAAAACTGTTTTTTTGCCAGACGAGGCAAAAAGCACAGGCATATCCTCAGATATGGCGAGTATTTTTAACGAAATATAGTGAAAAAATAGTCCGTCATAATATGTGTGAGTTATTTCTGTCCAAGCACTTAAGCGAGCAAAATTATCTTAAACTTTTATGAATGTCTCTTTTTAGTCTACTCTTCGTCAGAAAATTTAACCGTAGCATCGGCTATGCTGAAATTTTCTGCCTCGATTAGACTAAAAATAGCCTCTGTCAAAAAGAAAACCTAATACTGCTCGCTTACTTACAAATAAAAGTTCTAATTAATCCCTTAAAAATCATGTATACTAAAGTATCATGAATCTTAATATCTATATTCCAGAGATTGTTTTGAAACACGTCAATAGTTTTTTTAGGCGTCCTTTTCAGATACTTTTAATTACACTAGTCCTTATTCTTAGGAATGCTAAACTTTGTTTTAATTGTGCCTCAATGGACTAAAAAGCACATTCAAAAAATTTCACCAACGATGCCAAAATAGTCGCTTAGATTTTAAAAGTTTTTCCTCAAAGTCAACCTGTAATAAAATGTCATTTAACTTCCTCGAAAAACTGTTTTATGGGCAGTCTTCAAACCATAATGATTTTTCTGTTTTAGCGGTAGATATGCATTCTCATATTCTACCAGAAATTGATGATGGAGCCCCAGATTTGGGCACTTCAATAGAATTGATAAAAGAATTAATGAAATTAGGATACAAACATCTCATTGCTACACCCCATGTGATGTCTGATATTCATCCTAATACCCCTGAGAATATTAAAGAGAAATTGGAAATCGTAAGATCTGAAGTAGCCAAACAACAACTAGAGGTAAAAATTGAGGCGGCGGCAGAGTACCTATTAGATGACCATTTTGAATACATATTGGAGCAAGAAAATTGGTTGTGTTTTAAAGAAAAGTATATTCTGGTTGAGCTTTCTTTTATTGCTCCTCCACCTAACCTTGAGACCTATATATTTAGATTGCGTACTCAGGGATTAACACCAATTTTGGCTCATCCTGAGCGTTACCTATATTTTGGAAATCAATATCATAAATATAAAAGATTAAGAGATATGGGCTGTTTATTCCAAATAAACCTCTTATCATTGACAGGATATTATGGTAAGGATGTAAAAAAAAATGCTTTAAAAATGCTAAAAAAAGGATGGATAGAATTTTTAGGGACAGATTGTCACTCTATGAATCACATAGAATTTTTGAGGAAAGGTTTATGTAAGAAAGCGTTTGAAAGGGTACTTTCAAATCATTCATTTTATAATTCAACTTTGTTAAGTTAATGAGATTAATAGCAAAAAAAGGACTTTTACTTGTATTGATAGGAATACTTTTATTTTCTTCTTGTGTTCCTCATCAACAATTGCTCTCTTTTCGAAAAGTTCCAGAGTTTATTACAATAGACGATCATGATATTAATAACTATTCAAGACTAGTCATCAAACCAGATGATATCTTGTATATTCAAGTTATGACTTTTGATAAAATTTTAGCGGAACCTTTCAATTTAATATCAATTACACAGCAAGCTAATTTAAGTGGAGATGTTACAGATTTACAAGGTTATTTGGTTTCCTCTAAAGGTAATATCGAATTTCCTGTTTTAGGAACTATTCAAGTAGGAAATTTAACAACTGACGAATTGAGGGAAAAATTAAAGGCACTTCTTGTCCCATATTTGGATAAGCCTGTAATTAATGTTAGAGTAGTCAACTTTACAATAAGTGTATTAGGAGAAGTCAACATTCCTGGAACTTTTTCTGTGAGAGGTGAGCGAATAACAATTCTAGAATCACTTGGATTGGCGGGGGATTTTACACCTTACAGTAATAAAGATGTAGTGATGGTCATGAGAGAAGTAAATAATGAAAGGACTTTTGGTTATTTGGATTTACGTTCCCCGGAAGTTTTTAAATCACCCTACTTTTACTTAAAACAGAATGATGTTGTGTATATAGAGCCTATTAAGGAAAAAACAGCTACTGTTCGAGATCCTGTTTCAGAAGTTTTACCAATTGTTACAGGTATAATTTCTATTGGAGCGCTCTTTATTGCATTACTCAAATGATAAAACATTTTTGGAACTAAATTAACGTATTTAGCTCCACATTTTTTAAGATTTAAATAAAACCCCATCCGCTTGCGGCGGAGCGGTTCACTTTCTATATGAATACTCAAAGGTTAGCACTATAACATGGAAAAAAATAAGCAATTTTTAGGTGATGATTGGGGGCAAAATGAGTGGAATTCTACTGAGGAACAATCATTTAATCTACGGAAGTTTTTTTACCAGTACATTATTCCTAATTGGTGGCTCTTTTTGTTGTGTTTCGTTTTAGCTTTTTTAGGAGCTAAGCTTTATTTACGTTATGCAGAGTATTGGTATTCTTCTACCATTTCTATAATGATTAAAGATAAACAGGAGAGTGGAAGACTTGCTACAGAAAGTGCTATTTTTGAAGAATTGGGCTTGTCTGGAAATTCGCAGAATATTGAGAATGAAATTCAGATACTTCAATCTCGTACGCTCATGAAAGAAGTAATTAAAAACTTAGATTTGGAGGTAGCTTATTATACCCCAAGAAGGATAAATTATAGACAGCATTATAAAAGTTTACCTATTGTAATTGATTCGTTTTATCAAAATGCAAAAGGATTAGGAAGTTTTATTATCGAGATAATTGATTCGAATTCGTACCGCTTATATGAGAATGAAGAAGCGGAAACCTTTGAGGTAAAAAACTTTAATGAGTTCGTAACATTGAAAGATGGTGGTTTTGCTCTTAAATTAGATAGGAGTGTTAATACTGAATCCAAAATAATGTTAGAGTTTACTAATTCTACAACTATAGCAAAACGATTATTACAAAATCTTTCCATTACAAAAGTTTCGTCTTCTTCAAGTGTTTTTAGTCTGAAGTTGATCCCTCAACTTCCTCTAAGGTCAGCAGAAGTGCTAAACGAACTAATTCGAGTTTATAATAAAGCTGCGATTGATGATCAGAATCAAGTGACCAAAAATACCTTGGATTTTCTTGAAGAGCGGTTGAAGTTATTGGCATCTGAGCTATCGTTAGTTGAATTAGAAGTTGAGAATTATAAAAAGAGAAATGACATTGTTAGTGAGAATAATGACCAGATTGGTATTATTTACAGCGAGTTAAGTGGCTTAGAAAAAGAAATCGCAGAGATTGAGATTCAGGATAATCTGTTAGGTTCTATTCAGGATTTTATTCAAAAACAAGAATTATCTAACAAACTAATACCCACGGTTATAGGAACAACTTCTCTTGATGTTTCAGATGGGGTTAATAGTTTTAATGAGTTGATTTTAGAACGAGATAGATTGATTCAGAATGGGGCAATGAAAGATAACCCAATCTTAATCAATATTGAAGGGAGTCTCAATAGTATTAAAACCTCGATTATTGAATCCATAAATAAAGCGCGTCAAAATTTAAAACCTTCTTTAATAAAACTGAGTAATAAACAAGCTTTATTGGAACGAAAACTAAGCTCTGTTCCAACTAAAGAACGAGAATTGATGGTTATCAAACGACAGCAAGCAATCAAAGAGAGCCTATATTTATTTTTGCTTGAAAAAAGAGAAGAAGCTGCTTTATCTCTCGCAATGACAGGGGCTAATTCTCGAATTATTGATTACGCAGAAGTAAATGCCAACCCGATTGAACCGCAAGAGTCAATAATTTATTTAGTCTCTTTATTATTAGGTATTGGTATTCCAATTGGTTTTATCGTAATGAAGGACTTATTGAATGATAAAATTTATGATTTAGAATGGGTAAAATCGACTATCAAAGCACCATTTTTGGGAACTATAGGACATAATAATACGCCTTCAAAGAATATTGTGATTAGTAAAAGTAGCCGATCAGGCATAGCAGAAATGTTTCGGTTATTAAGGACTAATTTACAATTTTGGATTCCTTCAGCAGAGGGTTGTAAAGTTATCTTAGCAACTTCTAGTATTAGTGGGGAAGGCAAGAGTTTTATTAGTTCTAACTTAGGCGTAGCATTATCACTGTCAGGTAGTAAGACTATTCTTTTAGGTTTTGATTTACGAAAACCTAAATTAAGTAAATATATAGGTAAAGACGTTCCTAATATAGGATTGACTAATTACTTAATTGGAAATCAAGACATACCTTCTATTATTCACCCTTCAGGAATTCATAAATCTTTAGATTTTATTGCTAGTGGTCCTATCCCTCCCAATCCAACAGAATTAATATTGACAGAAAAGACAGAAAAATTGATTGAATATTTGAAGGAACACTATGATTATATTGTCATAGATACCCCACCAGTTGGCTTGGTTACAGATGCTATTTTATTAGGTAAATATGTAGATGGGGTAATATTTGTCACTCGGTTTGGAAAAACTAAAAAGGATATGATTCATTTTATAGAGGAATTATACAATGCGAAAAAATTGAATAATATTGGTGTTGTTTTGAATGATGTGGGGAGTAAAAAAGGATACGGATACGGATACGGATACGGATACGGATACGGATACGGATATTATGAAGAAGATAAGAAACAAAATAAAAATTTTAGTCGATTGAAAAAGATATTCTCTAAAAAATAGGCTAAAGATTTCTTATCTGCTTTCTAACCTCGACTTTCGAATTAATTAATATTTATTCATATGAGAAAGAAAACTTTATCATTGCTTGTTAGTCCTAATAATACTAATGTAGAACTTGAGATTTATGCAAACGAATTAGTTAGGGAAGAGAAAGTGCTTTCAGACCTTCGTCATGGTGAAATTTTGGATACAGATGATGTCAAATCAGGTTTTTTGATTAATAAAGTGAATGGCAATATTTTTCCAATTCATGATTTTGTCTTATCATTATTATCAGAGGAGGATATAGACAATTTTTTTTATAAAAAACTATTTACAAAGGCATTGAATTATTGCCCTGAAGAATATTTGACGGCTTTAAAAGATAATATTGCCAAATTGGATCGACAATCTGATTCGGACACTGCAGCATGGAATAAAGAAGAAATGAAATATTATGATTAAGAAGTCAATACGGAAGCGAAAAGATTAGCATTTTTAAAAGATATTCAAAAACGCCCATTATGGCATATTTTTTTGGAACGAAAAGAATACCTCATTGATCAATTAAAGATTGATAATTTTTGCAATAAAAATATCTTGGAAATTGGCTCTGGTAATTCTAGAACGGTTTCATGGATTTTTCACCCTAAGGAGTATAATACAAACTATATTGGAACGGATATTTCTTTTCAAAGGCTCATTCTTTCCAAGCAAGTGATACCAGAAGGCGAATTTCTTCAATGTAGTGCGTTTAATCTAACTTTTTAAAAAAATACTTTTGATACTGTTTTGGCCTTTGGAATGTTACATCATTTACCGAATCCTGTTGAAGGGATGAAAGAAGGTAATCGGGTACTCAAAAATAGCGGTGTTTTTGCGTTGCATGAGCCAATTACTAAACCAAAGCTAATCAAAGAAGGAGGCTTGTTATTTAACATGTTTCAAACCTATGAACACTCTGATCATGATAATAATTTGGATTGGCAAGCTGCTCTCAATTATGCCAATAATTCAGGTTGGAAAACCCAATATGTAGCTTTTTCAGGAAGTTTACTTCGAACTTTAATCGTATTAATATACAATAAAGTTCCTTTACTGTATAAGCAAAAATGGGCATGGAATATTTTATTAATGATTGATAAAGGTTTCAATAAGGTTTTTTTGAAAAGACCAAATACTTTAGGATCAAAGGCAGTGTTTGCAGTTTTTAAAAAATGATTTTCCACATTAAGGAACGAGGGATCATTAAAACACACATCTTGACTCATTCCTAATTTAATTATTAGCATTTGTCCTTAAAGAAAAAAATTGTTGTTGGTGGTGTTTATGTTGCTATTGTCAACGTCGTTGCTCAATTTTCGGCTGTTGGAGTAAATGTGATTTTTGCATGGTTACTAAGCCCAGATGATTTTGGACTTATTGCATTAGTTACTACTTATACTGGTTTAGTTACTTTAATCACTAATATTGGTTTTGGTTCAGCTATTATTAATGAACAAAAGGCAACGCAAGAACAGTTATCTTCCATTTATTTTTTAAATTTTGTCCTTGGGATTTTTTCATATATTATTGTTTATTTATTAGCCCCTTTCGCAGCTGATTTTTATGAAGAAGGTAGACTTGTCCAAATTGTATATTTTTCGTCCTTGAGTGTATTGATTTTCCCTTTTTATATTACTCATTACAAGATTAAAGAACGTGATCTAGAACTCAAGCTATTGAGTAAAATCAATATGACTTCAATATTAGTAGGAGTATTATTAGGTGTTGGGAGTGCCTTTATAGGAATGGGGGTTTATGCCCTAGTTATACAAAGTCTCAGCGGGGGGATAACCAGATTGATAATGACACTTTATCATTCAGATTGGAACCCTTCGAAACAATTTAATATTAAGAGTGTATATCAGATGATTTGGTATGCATTGAAATTTAAATTATCTAAGATAGCGCTTTATTTTGAACGAAACATTGATTATTTGATTTTAGGCAAGTTATATTCTTCAGCTGTTTTAGGATATTATTCTTTTGCCTATCTAATAATGTACACTCCTATCAAACGAGTTTCATACCTATTTAGTGATATTTTATTTCCCTCTTTTTCTATTTATAAAGATAATAAAGAAAAAATAATCTTGGGCTATTTCAAATCTATTGAATTGATAGCTATTGTAACTTTTCCTACAATGGCAATACTGGGATTCAATTCCCAGCTAATCATTTCTTTTATGTATGGGAATAAATGGGATGAAGCTATTCCAATAGTCCAGATTTTATGTTTTGCAGGAGCGATACAATCAATTAGTCAGGTTGGAGATATTATTTTTGCTGCTATTGGTAAACCTGAAGTAATTACTTATATTACTACAATAAGAGCACTTTTAACGGCAGCAGCAATAATACTAGGAGGATTACAGAGTATTTTAATAGTCGCTTATTATTTAGTTATAGTAAAGATTCTTTCTTTTTCATTGTTACTAATTGTACTGTATTATTTTATTCCTTTCTCGATAATGAGTTTGCTAAAATACCTTTCTGGACCTCTCATAACACTCATAGTCCTTTTTGTAATTCAGTATGCCTTTATTCGTTTTGAATTAGAATTTGCCGGAATATTAAAGTTAATATTAATGGTAGTGACTGCTAGTCTTATCTTTTTAAGTTTACACTTATCTACAGCTACAGAGTTGTATCGGTTATTCAGATCAAAGACGTAAAGTAAGGATGGAAAAGATTCTTTATCCATGATTTATTATTCCTTGAAAAACCACCGTCTTAGACGGTGGTCATGTTCATAAGGCTTTGCCAGTTTCAAAATAATAATTACAATACTATTTTGTCTGAATTTGAACGTAATTGTTGAATGTTTAATTTGCATTATCTCCTTTTAGAGGATTCTTTCAAGCCACCACTTCAGGTTGTAGTGATTCACTGTCATCAGGATGCTTAAGCCTATATAGCTGATTCTAAAACGACAAGCATAATCTATGAGAAAAAATATTACAGTTCAGCTTTATCAAAAAAAAAATGGAGTAATAAACAAACTTAGAGCGTTGATAAATGAGAAGTATAGTGAATTATTTATTGCTGTAATTCTTCATGGAAGCATTGCCACCAATGAAATAATTCCGTATAGTGATTTTGATGGGTTACTGATAGTCAAAGATAAATTTATTGATTCTGAAAAGATAAAACGATTTAGAAAAGAATCAATGAAAATTATTTATCAATTTGACCCTTTACAACATCACAAATGGTTTCAGATAAACAATAAACAGTTAAAAAATTACCCTGAAAATTATCTTCCTCATGTTGTTTTAGAAAACGCAAAAACGCTTTATCCATTAAAGACAATTTCTATTGAAATAGAGATAATAAAGCATCCAGACTTCAAAAAAAGTCTAGAGAGTATGACTACTTTTTTAGAACGGAAAATAAGCCAAAACTGGACTCCAAGAAACATGTATCAACTAAAGAGTTTTTTGAGTGAAATCATGCTCCTACCTACCTTATATTATTCCGCTAAACATGGGAAAGGTATTTTTAAAAAACAAAGTTTTGAATTAGTTAAGAATGAATTTGAAATATCTGAATGGTCTCCCATTCAGATTGCATCAGAAATAAGAGAAGACTGGGTCTATCAATTAAATTACTTCCAACGATTAATTATGACTCGAGAGGAAAAATTATTTAGAAAAATCACTGAAAAGTTGATAGCACCGAAAATTCCTGTAAGGTTTTCAAAAAAATTAAATACTGCATTTTTTCAAAATCTCAGACAATTAATGAATTCAATGAGACAAAAGGTTTTTTTGAAAGAGATTTTATAAAGTTTTTTTCTCTTTCCAACAAAATGATGGAAGAGCCAATGAATGATATCAGTTTTATGCTAGATGATAATTTTTTGAATCCATTAGTTATCCCAACGGTTATAATAAATGGGTCTTTTGTACTTTTTCCTACTAATTGTAAGACTAACAAGTAACTCAGAATTATCAATTTTATAACTAAATATACTATTTTTACTGATTCCTAAATATGGCGCTAAATTTTACTAAAGAAATGAATTGGAGAGATTTAAAATTGGTATTGCACATTGGTTTTCATAAGACGGGTACAACTTTTCTGCAAAAGAGTTTTTTCCCCTTACATAATGATATTTTGTATTTAGGCAGATCATGGGTGGATAAAAGATTGGGAGAATTTTTCTTTGATTTTGGGTTTTTGAATGATTTTGAATTCGATGAAAAATCCATGCAAAGAAGGTTTTCTGAAATACTTGATGATTATATTAAGGAAAAATCCATTGATTGCAGTAAAAAGAACGTTTTACTTATTAGCCATGAGAGCTTACATAGTGGTAGCGATTATTTCGGTTTTTGTATAAAAAGACAAGCTTATAGGATTAAGGCAGTTTTTCCTAAAGCGAATATTATTTTAGGAGTTAGGAATCAAATAAAAATGATAGAATCTCACTATACGGAATATATTATTCATGGTGGCAAGATGAAATTTGATTATTTTTTTAGATATTCCTATAATTTTAATTTTGGTTTAAAAATCAAGTTTAAATACAACAAGGTCATCAAAGAATATTGTAGAAATTTTGGAGAAAAAAAAATATATGTCTTAATATTTGAGGAAGTTTTTAGCGATAAACTTAATTTTCTAGACCTATGTATTTTTTTAGATATACACTTGCCTGAAAAAATAGGGCAGATAGGAATTAATCCTAGATTAGGGAAAATATCAATTTCCATTATAAGAACAGCAAACATACTTTTAGCAAAAGATTTCACAGAACAGTATAAAAACAGGCTTCAAAATAAACAATCGATATCTGAAGATTTGAGATGGATTTTAATTGGATTACTTAAAAAAATTCACCGTTTTAAATGGACTCATTTATTGAATAATTCATCGACGTATATCAGCCTGGAAGAAAAGTCAAAAATTGAAAATTACTTTAGTCGTTCGAATAAAGAATTGTCTAAATTAATAGGTAAGGATTTGAAAAAATTTGGGTATAAATATTAGGGATTTTTTCAAGCTCCATTCACTACTCATATAAATTTCCTCTTACCAAACTGGAGGTATTATAGCATGAAAAATAATAATTTAAACTATCTATTTGTAACAGGCGTAGGAAGGTCAGGTACAACTTTTCTTTCACGTCTATTATCTCATGTAGAAAATGCTAAGACTTATCATGAATATGTTGGTAATAGGGAGTATTGGCTTCTTAGTTGGTATTTAGGAGGCGAAATTTACTCTAAGCCATTTCTTGAACAAAAAAAGAAAATAATTGATAGGGAGTTTTCAGGTGAAGAATGGTTTATTGATATCAATCCATATCTTCGATTTTCAACAGCTGAGTTGGCTCAAGTATTTGAAACAAACAATATATTACATTTAGCACGAAACCCAAAGCAAGTAATTAGTTCTATCTATACTCGTCGAAATGACAATGATATTCATTTGTTACCTAATACAAGAACAGATGTATGTAAATGGCTTGAAGAAGACCGTTTTTATCAAATTTGTTGGAATTGGCAAAATGTAATTAGGGATCTCTTGGATAAAAAAGTGCCTATCATTAGGTTAGAAAGCCTTATAGGCGATTATTCCTATTTAGAGGAAAAGTTATTAAAACCGTTTAATTTTGAGTTGTCTAAAAAAACATGGGATACTGTAAAGAATAAAAAAGCTAACAAGACTAAAAGTCCTACATATCGTCTTCTGTACGGAGTAATTAGAAATAAGCCCTATCAAAAAGAGACATTAGGCAATTTTGAAACATGGTCTTCTCGTTACAAGAGCATTTTTCAAGAACTTTTCGGAGAATTGGCTGAAGATTTGGGATATTAATTAAAAATTAATTGGGCTTCTTTTATGGTCTTAAAGTGGATTTAATCTTAAGAAATCCCCGATGCTTGCGCCGGAAAAGTAATTTTCGAGTTTAGTCTTGAGAGTATGATCCCCTGTCCGCTTGTGGCGGGGTAGTTCATTAAGCATGTTCAAATAATCGGGAGCTTTTCAGTGTATGTTTTTTTGTAAAAGCACATCAACATTATATAGACAGATAACAAATTTCAGGTTGAATTGACTACCTAAAGTGATTGGTTTTTGGCGGTGTGTCAAAATTAATTCATCAGATTAAATTTTTACTAAATTGATTATAGGTAGATTAAAATTACGATTTCTCTAAAACCCGCTTTACAAATGAAGTTCATAGACATTCCAAAACATATTCGATTAACTAATTATGAATCTGAAATTAGTAGAATGGTAGACAGGTTAAAGTCATTCAAAGAAGTTAAATCAGTTTATCAAATTGGCAGTGTTTCTTCTCCAGGAATATCCGATATTGATATGTTTGTAATCTTTAATGATGGTAATCAGGAGCATTCAGATCCTAGGCAAACAGGAAAAACAAATAATTACTTGTTCACTCATGAGTTATATGGAAGCCCAATAAAATATTGGCATAGTCTCCGGAATTTTACTTTTTTTCATAACTATTGTCACCTTTATGGTCAAATTTTACCTAACTCAACCAACAATCTAACAAATGAGGATCAGAATGCATTAAAGCGTCAAATTGCTTTGGAATTTCTTGTAAAGATGTATTACATGCTCTCGATTCAATTGACTTATAAAATAGTAAAGCTCAGAACATTCCTTTTAGAGGGGAAAGCACTAATTTATGACTTAGAATTTTTGGGAATTAGTTCTGGACGTATGTTCGATTTGGTGAAGGAAATTATCGATTTGAGAGGTAAGTGGTTTAATCAAAAGCAGGACTATAATTTGGTTTGGAAATTAATTTATGATCTCCATAAGGAACTAAAAAACTTGCTCATTGATCTTTTTTCTCAATATTCTCTTTATTTACCTTCACAAGAATCACAGACCATTGCACAAAATATTGCCCTTAAAAATTCTAAGGTAGTTTCAATCAAACGAAAAGGGATTGTTTTTCCTTTTTATAATACAATTTTCCCTCACCTTAATTTTATTCCTGAACGTAAGTTTTTTAATTTGCTACACAGGTTCAATAACTTCACTGTTAACATTCCATATTCAATTGCTGAATCCGGGTCAATTATTCAAAAAAGATTTGAGCTATTGTCTGAAATGAGGGAATATAATCAGAATCATTTACCACGTTTTTTAATTCCTGCTTCAAGTTTAAAAATAATATGAAAACTATTTCTTGGCAAACAAAATCTTCTTTGCTATTTCAATGTTTGAAGGAAAAAACTTTGTCTGCAGGAGCTAACGGAGGTAATGCTTATGATTTTCACGCTGCAATGGCTTTATCTCAAAAGCATAGTTTGGATACGGACTTTAAATCAATTTATCGCTCCGATGACAATATTTTTTCTTATTGGAAAAGGTTAACGGGGCATCGACCTTCTGCAGAAATACGGGTTATGGAGCCTTATCCAATTGTCTTTGGGGGCAGGTTCAAAAAAACTTTTAATATTGCTATGATTCATCATATAGATGAAGATCAAAAAAAGCAATCACTCAAACACAAATGGTTTTATAATCGATTAATAAAAAAGATTAGAAAGTTTGACCGAGTAGTTACTGTTTCAAAATATTGGAAAGATTACTTAAATAGCAGAGGGTGTAACAACATAGACGTAATTTATAATTCTTTTAACCCGCTTGACTATCAATTTAATTCTGACGAGATAAGTGCTTTTCGGACATCGAAAGGGTTCAAACTGGATGTTCCTTTAATATACCTTGGTAATGCAGGAAGACTTAAAGGGGTACATAAGTCTTACGAAGTCTTAAAAGATTTACCTTATCAATTTGTAATGACTGGAGGTACCAATAATGCTAAAGATATTCCTGTGAGATTTTTAAATTTGTCAGCGTTGGAGTACCGTAAACTTATCGCTTCCTGTGATATCGTACTTACAATGTCTTTGATGTCAGAAGGCTGGAACAGAGTAGCACATGAAGCAATGTTGAGTAAAGTCCCCGTAATTGGATCGGGGAGCGGCGGGATGAGGGAGCTGTTGGAAGGTGGTGGCCAAAATATTTGCAGCTCTTTTAATTTATTACCTGATTTGATTAATACTGTTATTGAAAGAAAGGGCGAATTAGGTTTGAGAGGATACGAATATACTTCACAATTTAATTTGGAATATTTTAAGAATGCATGGAATGCTTTAATTGAATAATTTCATATAAAAAAAACACCATGTGTGGAATAAGCGGTTTAACAATAATTTCTAAATCAAATATTTTCCAGCAAAAGCCTCTGAAGTATTATCTCGGGCAAATGAATAAGAAATTAGCTCACAGAGGACCCGATGATAGTGGTTTTTGGGTTAATAATTCCAACCAAATCGGATTGGCACAAACTCGATTGAGCATAATTGATCTTTCGAGTGCAGGGCATCAGCCTATGATTGACCCGCAAACTAAAAACATTATTACTTTTAATGGAGAAATTTTTAATTATCGTGATATAAACGCTGCCTACTTACAAAACGAAAAATTCGATTCAGGGTCTGATACCGAAACGATTCTTAAACTGTATCAAAAGTTTGGTTTGAATATGTTCGATAAGATGAACGGAATGTTCGCTTTCGGGCTTTGGGACGAAAAACAAAACCAATTGGTTTTAGCAAGAGACCCTTCTGGGAAAAAACCTTTGTACTACACAGAGTTTAATGGAATATTTGCTTTTGCATCTGAATTGAAGGCACTCTTAGCATTACCTTGGGTAAAACGAGACCTTGATTACAACGCCTTATATGATTTTCTTACCTACGATAAGGTTTTGGCTCCTGCCACGATGTTTAAAAACATATACAAGTTCAAGCCTGGTCATTACATGATTGTTAATCGAGAAGGCATCAAAGAATATAAATCTCATTTTGAACTTAAGAAAAGAAAACTTCCATTCAATAGTGAAAAAGACCTTCAAGAATTAATTTTTTCAAAATTACAAGAGTCCGTTAAATATCGAATGATTAGTGATGTGCCCGTTGGTGCTTTTTTGAGTGGTGGAGTAGATTCAAGTGCAATCGTGGCACTTATGAGAGAGAATACCCCAAATGAGATAAAAACCTTTACAATTGGGTTCAAAAATCAACCAAACTATAATGAACTCAGTCATGCTCAAAGTGTTTCTCAATTATTTAATACGACCCATTATGAGAAAATTGTAACACCAAATGATTTATTGGGGTTTATAGAAAAAATTACAGAAATTTATGATGAGCCCCAATCAGATACGACCGCAATTCCTATTTATTTCATCTCAAAACTTGCCCGCGAAAAGAATATAAAAGTTGTCCTAAATGGAGATGGACCAGATGAATTATTTGCAGGTTATAATAGTAGTCTGAGATATGCGAAGCTTAGTCCATATTATAATGCGGTAAAAAAAATGCCTCAACCATTAAAATTATTAGCTAGGAAACTAGTTGGAATATACGACTCAAGTTCCCCGTATTATGAAATGGCTGATCGTTTAGTTAAAGAGAAAATGTTGTATTGGCCTGGAGCAGGGGGGATTAAAGAAAGTAATAAAACTGAACTACTTACCTCTAGTTTCTTAAACAAAATAAATGGTCATAATTCCTATCAATATGTAGAAGAGTTACATAATCAATTTTTTAAATATTCAGGAAAAAATGAGAGTGAGGACATCATCGATTGGATGTCCTATTCGGGTTATCGGCACGCTGATATTGAGCGGTTTTTATTCAGATCTGACCGTCTTGGTATGGCCAATTCTATAGAATCTAGAAGTCCTTTTCTGAATCACGAAATGGTAGAATTAGCGTTATCTATTCCAAGTAATTATAAAATAAGGAACAATACACCAAAATATATATTAAAAAAATCGTTGGAGCGGATTTTACCAAATTCAGTATTATATCGAAAGAAAATGGGTTTTTGTCTTCCTATTCGAGAATGGGCTGGTGATACAATTTCAGCCTATGTTATTGATAATGCTCATTCCTTTGCCTCCAATACAGGATTGTTTTCGTCAGAAGAAATGATAAGAAAAGCTACCCAATTAAAAAACGGAAAGATTAATAATACCAATACGGTTTGGACTTTATATTTCCTTATGAATTGGTTTAAAAAATGGCTTTAAAAATGAAAGTCCTTTGGTTAAGCCCAAATTTGAATCATTACAAAGCCCGATTTCTCAACTATTTGAGTGAATCTCCAGAAATTGATTTATCAGTTCTTTCAGGTATCGGACGAAAAGGACAGGGCGATAAATACATTGACCTAACAATAAAATATCATCTAAAAACAGTCAATGTAACTAAAGCAAAATTTGGTTTTTCAGGTATCGTTAGAAAAGAACTTAAGGAGTGTTTTGAAGATTTTGAATGGATAATGATACCACGCGAAAAGAAGAACTTCTTCCTTATTCTATATGCTTTTTGGCTAAGAGCAAAATCTGGTTGGAAAGGGAAAAAAGTAAAATTGATTTCCTACAATCATCCTATGCTAATTTCAGGACCAGGTAGAATAACATGGATAGATGAGTTCTTGACTTGGTTCTATTATAGGTTTTATGACCGTATCATTTTTTATACAGAAAAAAGCCATGAAAAAATGGTTAGAGCAGGAGTTATTAATAAGAAAAAAGCATATTGGGCAAATAATACTATTGACACCAATTCGGTTTCCAAACATTACAAATTCTCTTATCCAAACCCGAAGAGACCAACTATTCTGTTCATTGGTAGGCTTATTCCTGAGAAAAAATTAGAAGTGTTATTCGATTATTATTTTGAATTAAAAGAACAATTTCGGAAGAAAGGCAAAAGCTTAACACTTATTATTATAGGAGATGGACCTCAACAAGATTTGGTTAAAAATGCAATGAACAAAGATTCATCAATAGAATGGACTGGAAGTTTGGTAAATGAATCTGAAATTAGCCCATACATGCAGAGAGCTTCTTTAGTCTTTATTCCAGGTCATTCGGGTTTATCTATTAATCATGCACTTTGTTATGGGCGACCCTACTTTACTTTGGATTACATAGGACATCCTCCCGAAATTGATTACCTGAAAAATGGATACAACGGCTTTGTTATGGACAAAAATAAAATCGAAAACATAAAGATTATTCGATCTTTTTTGTTGAATTTGGGGGAAAATATATATGATAATGCCTTCAAAACTGGTCAAAAATTATCGACAGAAAACTGGTGTATGAAAATTAAAGAAGCCTTGATTGATGGGTAGATTATTTAAAAATTGGCGTCGCTGGTTTAAAAAGCAACCTTGGTCTCTAAAATGGTTTCTTTTGTTAATTTTATTAAATCCTGTCATTTCAATGTTTTGGGATTTAAAAGCTGAAGAAGGCGGAGGTTTTCTTTCCCCTCTTCAATTAGCAGGAATGGCAACATTTCTATTAGCAACCTTACATATCGTAAACGAAAGATTGAAACTTGTTGGATACGAGATGTTCATTTTATTCTTTGGGATATTGTTGCTTTTTAATAATGTAATCATTCTTTCAATTAATGTAAGTATTTCAGGATTAGGTTTTCTTTTTCGAAATCTTTTACCTTTATTATTATACTTTTATCTAAGAAGAGTTATCAAAAATAGAGTCACTTTTGAAGGTATTCTTGTAACATTTTTAATTGGTTCTACTATTCCAGTTTCTTTATTTCTGTATGAATTCTTCTTTGCTCCCATTAAGCAAGTCTATACGAGTGAGGGGAGAGGGGGATTTATCCGATTAACTGGATTCTATGCTGACTTATTTTCTTATATGTCTTATATTATTGGTGATTTTATCATCATTTCTTACTTTTTGTTAAAAAGAAGATTTCATTTTAGCCTAATTCAATATCTAATTTTTTTTGGTATCGCTTTTATAGGACTCATAGGGTTAAGTCATCAGGCTTCTTGGGGTGTTTTTGTTTCTATTTTGTTATTACTAATGTTTTTTTCAAGAGAATCAAAAGTGTCGAGAAAAATCATCCCCATATTTATTATAGGAGGGATAATTGGCGGAGGGTATTTCGTAAATACTATTATTAAACCACTTTATGGAAAGGAAGTTCGTGTTTTTACAGGAGAAGCAGGTCAAGAAACAGCTCTGAATGGAAGATTTAATCGTTGGAAAAAATATTTTGACTATTGGGAAGATATGTCCACCTTAAATCATGCTTTTGGCGTTGGCTTTTCTGGTCATCCATCTGCCAAAACCATGATGAGCGGAGGAATGCATAGTGATTATATACGACTTGGTTTTTCGACTGGTATTGTAGGGCTAATACTTTACTTATTATTTTATTTATCCTTATTTGTTAGAAAAAGAATTCTTAAAAAGCCAGAACGTTTTTTATTGCTGTCCGCTATCTCAATAATGCTACTTTATGCGATAACAGCTAATCCATTTGGTGCATCAGGAGCTTTAATATATTTAACCCTCTCCTCTTTTGCTTTCATAGCTTTAAAGCCTTCAGAAATATATAGATAGTTACTATTCAAAGAATAAAACTGAGAAGGCTAAACAAACTTATTTTTTAATGAAAAAAAACGCTAAAAAAAAGATTTTAATCATCGGTAAACTTCCTCCACCTTACATGGGACCAGCTGTTGCGACAAAAATTCTATTAAGCTCTGACTTGAAAAATCAATTTGATTTGATTCATTTCAATAATACCCTTAACAAGAATCTTGACACAATAGGTAAAATTGATATATTTAAAATATTTTTCACGCTAAAACTTTATTTTAGATTTTACCTAAAAATAATATCTGTTCGCCCTGATGTTATTCTTATTCCTATCAGCCAATCAACGATGGGTTTCATTAAAGATACTCCGTTTATTTGGATATCTAAAGTTTTTGGAAAAAGTACTCTTATTCAATTAAGAGGAAGTGATATTAAAAATTGGTTACGAGAAAGTTCTTCATTGACAAACTTTCTATTTGAAAAAACTGTAAAAAATCTAAATGGAGTTATTGTACTAGGTGAAAGTCTTAAATATTTATTTTCTGATTATTTTCCTCCTAATAAAATATTTGTAGCTCCAAACGGAGGGGACTATGTTTTTCCAAAAAAAACAGATTCAAATCAAGTTTTTCGAATATTATTTATTTCTCGATTGTTTAAATCTAAAGGAATAGAAGATGTAATAGATGCTGCGATACAACTCAACAACCCAAATTGCGAATTTATCCTTGCTGGTGGATGGAGTTCTGACTCCAGATTTAAAGAAAAATTACTTCAAAAAATAGAACACAGTCAAATAAATCTTAAAATATTACCTCCAGTTTCTGGTCAAAGTAAATTTAAATTATATGCTGATGCGGATATTTTTGTCTTTCCTCCAATACTACCTGAAGGACATCCCTGGGTCACTGTTGAATCGATAGCTGCTGGATTACCAGTTATTAGTACCAATCAAGGAGCTATTACTGATTGCGTTATAGACGGAAAAAACGGTTTTATTGTTGAACCTAATAGACCAGATTTAATCGCAGAAAAAATTAAATTTTTATTAGACAATCCAAGCATATTAAAAAAAATGGGTATGGAAAGTAGAAAACATTATGAGGCAAATTTTACTGCAAAGAATTTGGTTGAAAATTTTGCTAATGTTTTCAATTCTGTCATTAAAGGCTTCTAAAGACTATAAAAAATGGATAAATCATTAGAACAAATAGAAACATTTTGGAACGACAATTTATGTGGAAATCATTTTGTTAACGCTCCTTATCCTTCAAGAGAATTTTTTGAAGAGTATAGAACTTTTCGCTACAAAAAAACCCATCATCTAAACTCATATATTGATTGGGCATCAGCGAAAGGCAGAGATGTACTGGAAGTTGGGCTCGGAATAGGGGCAGATGGAACTAGATGGGCCAAGCATGCCAGTACTTATACTGGAGTAGATCTTACAGATGAAGCTGTTCATGCGACTAATAAACATTTGCAATTGCTAGGGTTAGATAAGACAGGTAAGGCAGTTAAAGGAAATGCCGAAAAACTACAATTTGACGATGCGCAATTTGATATTGTTTATTCTCATGGCGTTCTTCACCACACAGATAACATAAAAAATACATTCAATGAAATTAATCGTGTTCTAAAAAAAGATGGACAATTTATTGTAATGCTCTACGCTAAGCAGTCCTTTAATTATTGGTTGCGGATTCAAGTTTGGTTTAGAGTACGATTTCTCATAGCCTTAATTCTAAATCTTTTTAATATTAATCAAAGTGATCTGTGGAAAAATCATGTAAGAAATTTCAAGAAAAAAGGTTGGGCTTACTTTAGTTGGAATGATTGGCCGCATCACTGTACGGATGGACCTGATTGCGATGTTGCAAATATATATACACGGAAAGAAGTAAAAAAAATGCTCTCAGAAGCTGGATTTAAAGTCCAAGAAATGAAACAAGCACATTTTCCAGCTGGATTATCTGAAAAAACGGAACAAAAATTAGCTTCTTTTATGGGATTTCATCTAATCACATGGGCTAAAAAATAATAGTAAATGTGTGGAATAGTTGGGTTTATCAATTGCGGCAATAGAATAGAACTTCAGCAAGCTGTCGATGTAATTCAGCATAGAGGTCCAGATAATCAAAGCATTAAATGGTTTGATTCAAAAGGCAGTGGTTTAGGGCATGCTCGATTATCTATTATCGACCTATCGGAAGCAGGAAATCAACCCATGTATGATGCCCAAACGGGTAATTGGCTTACGTTCAACGGGGAGATTTATAATTATCAGGAGATAAGGGATGAATTGAAAAAAGAGGGTTATGTTTTCACTTCTGCATCCGATACAGAAGTTGTTTTGAAAGCCTATCATAAATGGGGAGAGAAATCACTCCATCGCTTTAATGGGATGTTTGCCTTTGCCATTTATAATGAAAATTCGGGTGACTTATTTGTATGTAGAGACCATCTCGGTATAAAGCCATTATACTATTATAGAAACGGGTCGCAAATTGTTTTTGCCTCTGAAATAAAATCCATTCTTTCCTTTAGTGGGTATAATAAAGAACCTGATTTATATGCCATTCAGACACCTGTTCATTTTCAAGTCGCTCCAAATACAGGATTTAAAGATATTTATAAGTTGGAGGCTGGACACTATTTTAAGTTAGAAGGGAAAAATTTTAGTAAAAAGGGATATTGGGAAATCAAACCTTCAGAAGATTCAATTTCTTATGAAGAAGCATTTGAACAACTTGATTATCTATTACAAGATTCTATTCGGCTTCAAATGATATCTGATGTGCCTGTAGGGGCTTTGTTGAGTGGAGGGTTAGATTCCTCTATTATTTCTGCTTTAATGCAGAAAAACATGAATCAGCCTATCAATACATTTACGATAAAATTTAATAAAGAGGATTTACGAAAACAGGGGAACGTAGATGATTCACATTATGCAAAAAAACTTGCGGAAAATTTAGGCTTTAATCACCATGAAATAACTATTCAACCAGATATTGTAAATTTATTACCCAAAATAATTTGGCACTTAGATGAACCAATCGCTGATCCTGCTGCCATCAATACCTATTTAATCTCAAAAGCAGCGAAAGAAAAGGGAATAAAAGTTTTGCTTTCAGGAATGGGGGCAGATGAAGTCTTTTCTGGTTATCGGTCTCATTTAGCTTGCCTCAAAGCAGATATCTATCAAAAAGTACCTTCCTTTATAAGGACAGGAATTGAGTCGGCCGTCAAGTACATCCCTGAAAGCAATAAAAAACGCAATTTTAAATACATCCGATGGGCAAAACATTTTCTTCGGATTGCTTCCCTTTCTCAATTAGATAGAGCGTTAGCGATTAAAAACTCAGCTTTAACGCCACAAAATTTTAATCAATATTATTTGAACGCAGGAGATTATCGTGACTCTTTATATGTGAAAAAGGATACAGCTAATTTTATGTCTTTAAATGGCTTGTCTTACTTAACTAAATTGTGTTTCAATGATTCTAAAATATACCTCCCTGACCATAATTTAGCTTATTCTGATAAAGCGATTATGGCAGCGAGTGTAGAAGGTCGCCCTCCGCTCATTGATCCACGGATTGTTGAGTTTTTATTTAAACTACCGCCAGAATTTAGAATCAATAAAGGAATCCAAAAATACCTATTAAAAAAAGTATCAGAAAAATACCTCCCTAGAGAAATCATTTATCGACCTAAAGCCCCTTTTAGTGCCCCGATGAGGGGATGGCTAAAAAACGAATTAAAAGAAATGGTGAATGATACTTTGTCTTTTGATACGGTAAAAAGAAGAGGTGTTTACAATCCAACTTTTGTGCAAAAATTGATTGAAAACAATACCAAAGGATTAGAAGATAACTCTCAATTAATTTGGCGATTGATTACTAATGAAATTTGGTTTAAAACATTTTTTGATAATTAAATCGGAAGAAACGCTTAATGCAACAACTAACTCAACAATTAAAATCCGGATACATGGAATTAAGTGAAGTTCCTGTTCCTGCTATCAATCGCGGTCAAATATTAATTCGCAATCGATACTCATTGATAAGCGCAGGTACAGAAGGAAAGACCGTTTCGGATGCTCGAAAAGGATACATTGCCAAAGCAAAAAGTCGAAAAAAGGAGGTAAAAATGGTGCTTGATATGGTAAAAAATCAAGGTATTCAATCGACTTATAAGTTGGTCATGAATAAATTAGAAGCACCTTCTCCATTAGGATATAGTTGTGCAGGAGAAGTCATAGCAGTAGCGGAAGATATCAAAGATTTAAAACCTGGAGATTTGGTGGCCTGCGGAGGTCAAGGGGCTTATCATGCGGACTTTGTAGCGGTGTATAGAAATTTATGTGTTAAACTGCCTGAAGATATTAATTTACAACATGCCGCTTTTACCACTGTAGCTTCCATTGCACTTCAAGGAATTAGGCAAGCAGAAATTCAATTAGGCGCAAATTGCGTTGTCATCGGACTGGGTTTAATTGGTCAATTGACCATGCAGTTATTGCGGGCTTCTGGTATAAAACCGATTGGTATTGACATAGGTCAAGCACAAGTCGATTCTGTAAAAAAACAGAATAATTTAATTGCGTTTAATAGAAATCAAAAGGGCTTAAACCAACTTATTTTAGATGCAACAGGTGGTTATGGTACTGATGCCGTTATTATTACCGCAGGTACGACTTCTTTAGACCCAGTAGAATTGGCTGGAGAACTTTGTCGACAAAAAGGGAAAGTTGTTATCGTAGGGGCGGTTCCGACGGGTTTCAGTCGAACCAATTATTACAAAAAAGAATTGGATTTACGGATGTCATCCTCTTATGGACCAGGGCGATATGACCCTTCTTATGAAGAAAAAGGGATTGACTATCCAATTGGATATGTACGTTGGACAGAGAATCGAAACATGCAAACCTTTGTAAATTTACTTGCTGGTAATCACCTTAATATTGACCATCTAATATCTCACGTTTTTGATTTGCCTCAAGCACCTGATGCGTACAGTATGATTTTGGAAAGGTCAGAGCCTTTTTCTGGTATATTAATCAAATATGACGAAAACGATGAAATCATAAGAAAAGTAACGCTTGGTGAAGTAACTACAAAACCGACTCATCCAAATATTGGATTTATTGGTGCGGGTAATTTTACACAAAACATCCTATTACCCCGCTTAAAGGGATTAGTCACTTTTGTTGGCGTAGCTACTGCAAGAGGTAATACTTCGTCTTATGTAGGAAAGAAATATGGTTTTGCTTTTTGTACTTCCGATAGCGATGAAATCTTAAGAGACAATCGAATTAATACTGTTTTTATAACTACTCGACATCATTTGCATGCACCACTAGTTATAGAAGCCTTAAAAGCAGGGAAAAATGTATTTGTAGAAAAACCATTGGCTTTAACAATGGAAGAGTTAGAATCTATTCGAGAAACCTATCTTTTATTGAAGCAAAAACCAATGATTATGGTAGGATATAATCGAAGGTTTGCACCTTTCAGTAAAAAAATTGCAACTGCTTTTTTGCCTAATCAGCCTCGCGGTATTACCATGAGAATTAATGCGGGTAATTTACCTCCTAATCATTGGGTACATGACTCAGAAGTAGGTGGCGGACGTATCATAGGAGAAGCTTGCCATTTTATAGATTTGGCTATTTTCTACGCCTCCAGTTCCGTAGTATCAATTAGTGCAGTTGAATTAAAAAATCCAAATGGGTTACAGGATTCTACCATCATTAATTTAAAATTTCAGAATGGTAGTGTTGCTTCAATTGCGTACTTATCTAACGGAAATAAGCAGGTGATGAAAGAAAATATAGAAATATATTGTGATGGGACAATAGCTCAAATAGACGATTTTGCTAAATACCAATTTTTTGGAAAACAAGCCAATAAATCAAAAATTAGTCAAGACAAAGGGCATGAACAAGAATTGGTCGAATTTTGCAAAGCAATTTCGGAAGGGAAGCCTTCCCCAATTTCTTTCGAAGAATTATACCATAGTTCTCTAGTAACATTTAAGGCTATTGAAGCCATGCAAAGAGGGCAAACTTTGGCAATAAACCATTCATTTTGAAAAGTAAAGTGACTTGAAAGAATTAACCAAGAAGTTAAACTTATTACAAGGGTTTATAGAACAAAATGATTACAAAGGTTATGATCCTTATGATGCGCTCAAGTCGCCATTGTTTAAATTACCTTTCTTTAAAACAACCAAGATATTACGATTTGGGGCACAGCAAGTAGTTAAACGATTCCCAATTAATCTTCGCCCCTTACTACTAGTTCCGAAAGGATACAACCCAGTTACACTTGGTTTGAGCATTCAAGGCTATGCCTATCTTTCTCAAGTTTACCCAAATCAAAAAGAGGTTTATCACAGAAAAATAATTTTCTTAGTAAATGAATTAAAAACCCTCATTCCGAAAGGTTTTAGCGGTGCTTGTTGGGGATATGATTTTGATTGGGAAGCTCGGTATGCTAAGATAGGTGCTTATCAACCAACAGTCGTTGCGACTGGTATTATAAGCAATGCACTTTATGTGGCATGGGAAATCACCCGAATAAAAGAATGTGCTAATTTAGTAGAAAGTGCAGCTGATTTTGTATTAAAAGACCTTAAACGAAGTTATCGAGCTGATACTTTTTGTTTTTCTTATTCTCCTTTTGATGAGCAAAGCGTATTCAATGCCTCCATGAAAGGAGTCCGTTTATTGGCTCAGACTTATGCCATTACAAAGAATGAAAAACTAAAAACAGAAGCTTCTGCCGCCGCAAAATTTGTAATCAAAAAACAAAATGGAGATGGTTCTTGGGGATATTCATTAGCCTCGGGTGGCGATTGGATAGATAACTATCATACTGGTTATATATTAGATTGCTTAGACGATTATATAAATCTTTGTGACGATTTAGCATTTAAGCCAACCTTAGAAAAAGGGTTTCAGTTTTACAAAAATAAATTCATTACCAAAGAAGGTATGCCTCAATTTTACGCTGATAAAGTCTATCCGATTGATTGCACAGCAGCTGGGCAAACGCTATTAACACTGACTCGATTTGGTGAAATTGATACGGCCAAGAGCGTAGCCTCTTGGATGGTTAAAAATATGCAAAATAAAAAGGGAGGTTTTTATTTCCGAAAATACAGTACACATACAGAAAAAACGACTTTTATGAGATGGTCGAATGCCTGGATGTTTGTAGGGTTGGCTTATCTAATTTCTCAAACCAATCCTAAAGTCTAATCCATTATTTTATGCATTATCTCTTTCATTTAGGACATCCTGCCCATTTTCATCTTTTTAAAAACTCTATTGCTCATTTAAAAAGCAAAGGACATAAAGTTTCTGTTCTGATTAAGAAAAAAGACATTTTGGAAGACTTAATGCAAAGGAGTGGGATTGAATACATTAATATTTTACAGGAAGGGCGAAAAGATACTAAGGCGGGGCTTCTGATAGGAATGATTAAACGAGATTGGCGGCTATTCTGGTATTGTGTCAAATATAAACCCAACCTCTTAATTGGAACTTCTGTAGAAATTGGACATGTTGGAACCATCTTGAGAATACCTTCCATCAATGTAAATGAGGATGATGCTGCAGTTGTGCCACTCTATGCAAAATTGAGTTATCCTTGGTGTAGTTATATTCTAAGTCCCGTTGTATGTGACAATGGGAAATGGGAAAGGAAATCTATCAAATACGAAGGTTATCATGAATTAGCGTACCTCCATCCTGATAATTTTACGCCTTCAATTGAAAAGGTAAAACAATATAATATTGCGACAGATAAACCCTTTTTTCTCATTCGTTTTGCCAAATTAACTGCACATCATGATGAAGGAATACAAGGTATAAATGATAAACTCGCATTGGAAATAATGAATATTCTTAAACCAAACGGGAAGATTTATATTACTTCTGAGCGCGAACTTAGTCCAGAATTTGAACCCTATCGCCTAGCTATCGACCCTTTAGATATTCACCATGTTATGAGCTTTAGTTCGCTTTATATTGGAGATAGTCAAACGATGGCTGCCGAAGCGGGTGTTTTAGGAGTCCCTTTTATTCGATTCAATGACTTTGTTGGAAGAATCGGTTATTTAGCAGAATTAGAAAATAAATATAAATTAGGCTTTGGGATAAAATCTAATCAACCTCAAAAATTGCTTGATAAAGTCAAAGAATTGGTACAAACGGATAATTTAGAGTCTATTTTTTCGAAAAGAAGAAAAAAAATGTTGTCAGAAAAAATTGATGTAGCTGATTTTTTAACTTGGTTCATTGCTGACTACCCCAAGGCAATGACAGCAAAACATCCAATATTTACAAAAAAATAATATGAAAATAATCTCCGTCGTCGGTGCACGTCCAAATTTCATGAAAATCGCTCCATTCATTCAGGAGATTAATCACTATAATCAATCGAATCAAGAAGCAATTACCCATTTATTGGTACATACTGGACAGCATTATGATGATCGAATGTCTAAAGCCTTTTTTGAAGCCTTAAATATTCCCAAAGCAGATATAAATCTAGGAATAGGCTCGGGAACTCACGCAGAGCAAGTTGGCAATACTATGATTGCTTTTGAAAAGGTCTTAAAGGAAGAAAAGCCTGATTGGGTCATCGTCGTCGGTGATGTCAATGCAACCTTAGCTTGTTCAGTAACCGCTAAAAAATTGCATGTTAAAGTTTGTCATATTGAAGCTGGACTGCGTTCGGGTGATATAAAAATGCCTGAAGAAATTAATCGGTTAGTGACGGATAGGCTTTCTGATTTACTATTAACTCCTGATTTGTTATCCAGTGAAAACTTACGAAAAGAGGGTGTAAGTGATGAAAAAATTGTGTTTGTAGGTAATATTATGATTGATACATTGGAAGCTAATCGGGATAAAGCAAAACAGTTATTGGTTTCTCAAATCATTGAAGAGAATTTTATTGATAAGCAATCTATACAAAATTCGAACGCTTTAAACAAAAGTTCCTTTGCTCTCATGACCATGCACCGTCCATCTAATGTTGACTTAAAAGAAATTTTAACACCCATTATTCGGTTTTTGCTAGATGAAGTCGCAATAGAGATACCTTTAATTTGGCCGATCCACCCTCGAACTCAAAAACAACTCAAACTATTTGGTCTTTGGGAAGAAGTAATGAAACATGAGCAGTTTATTTTGCTACACCCGATTGGTTATCATCAAATGCTTCGGTTAAATATGGGTGCCAAATTAATCTTAACAGATAGTGGTGGTTTACAGGAAGAAAGTACAGTATTGGGAACGCCTTGCTTAACTTTAAGGTGGAATACGGAAAGACCTATTACTTTAAAAAAACACGGCGGTGCTTCCGTTTTGGTTGGAAATAACATTAATCAAATTCGACAAGAATACATTTCAACAATCAATCATCCAAGAAAACCCAAACGTCCAGAGTTTTGGGATGGAAAAACAGCAAAGAGAAGCTTAGATACAATTCTAAAGCACAATACTTAAAAAAGAATTTTAACCCTACTCTAATTTTCGATTAAAACATAACATTTTTTGAGGCTCAAATAGTCAGCATTTCATCAATTGATTTATCACAATAAGATATTTTTCTTAGATGAAACCTATTCATTATATCAACAATGAATAAGAGTGATAAGCAAAAAGTCAATGTTCTTACCTTGATTAATTAGACCCTATAAATCCTGTTTTATTCGGACATTAATAAGATTTAAAAAATTAAAAAGTGTACAAAGAATTAATAAAGAAAGAAAAAAAGATTGCCGTAATAGGACTAGGTTATGTTGGATTGCCTTTAGCATTGGTATTCGCTAAAAAATTCAGTGTCATTGGATTCGATATAAGCGAACCAAGGATTGAATTAATGAAAAATGGAATTGATCCTTCAAAGGAATTAGAAGCAGATGCTTTTAAGAATAAAGACATCCTTTTTTCCTCAAATCCAGATGATTTGAAGAATGCCCATTTCTTTGTAGTTGCAGTCCCGACTCCGATTGATGAACATAAAAATCCAAATTTAAAGCCAATTTTGGGTGCATCCAAAACAGTTGGAAGTGCTTTAAAAAAGGGTGATTATGTGGTTTTTGAATCGACTGTTTATCCTGGTTGTACGGAGGAAGATTGTAATCCTATTTTAGAGGAATTATCAGGCTTGAAGTTTAATAAAGATTTCAAAGTAGGGTACTCGCCTGAACGGATTAATCCGGGGGATAAAGAACGAACAGTTGAGACTATTGTTAAAATTGTCTCAGGAAGTGATGATCAATCTTTGGAAGAGATTGCCAAAGTTTATGAAGAAGTAATAAAAGCAGGCGTGTACAAAGCCAGCTCTATCAAAGTCGCCGAAGCTGCCAAAGTAATTGAAAACACACAACGAGATGTAAATATTTCCTTAATGAATGAATTAGCAATCATTTTTGATAAAATGGGGATTGATACGCAGGAAGTATTAAAAGCGGCAGGTACAAAATGGAATTTCCTTAAATTTTTCCCGGGCTTGGTAGGTGGTCATTGTATTGGAGTCGATCCCTATTATTTATGTCATAAATCTAAACAAATTGGATACGACCCGCAGGTAATTTTGAGTGGGCGTCGAATTAATGATAAAATGCCTGCCTATATTGCAAAAAAGTTAGTTCAGAAATTAATTCAAAAAGGGAAAAATCCTCAAGATGCTAAGGTTTTAATGATGGGTATTACATTTAAAGAAAATGTATCGGACATCAGAAATTCTAAAGTAGCGGATTTAGTAAGGGAGTTAATGAAATTTTCAATTAATGTTCATATTTCAGACCCATATGCCTCACCAAACGAGGTGGCACATGAATATAAATTAACTTTGGTTGATAATATTTCAAATAATTATGATGCGATTGTTGTAGCAGTTGCGCATGAAGAATATAAAAATTTAGAAGATAATTATTTCAATACAATTAGTTGTAAAAATCCTATTCTAATGGACTTGAAAGGTATTTTAAATCTTTCAGATAATACCATTGATTATTGGAGATTGTGAAGTGAAGTTGTTTAAAAAATTAGGTAGTATGCAAGTACTACTAAAATTCCTACCCTTTTAATAAACTTTTTGTTTCTAGGACTCTAAAATGACAAATATCTGAAATGAAAAAGCGACACTTTTTCTTTATTGCTGACTTATTACTTTTATTTTTTGTTTTTGGAGCTTTAAGTTGGTTAATGGATATTGATGTGTTTGATCGGTTTTTTGAACCCTATTATCCAACTACTACTTATATGGCTTTGTGGTTCATTGGTTCTTTTCTTCTCAGGAAAAATAGAGTAAAAGTCAATGTTGAAAAAACGCTAAATTCACTTATTTTAAAGAATATAGGTATCCATGTAACAATTATTTTACTGTTTTATTATTTTGAAATATACTCTTATAAATGGATCCTTTTAGGGGCGTTTTTTCTGATGACCGTTTCAGAAATGTTAATAATCAGTTTATTAAATTTTAGTAAGCTTTTATCAGAAGTCCAAATGGATGAACCCAATAACGTGAAGGCTCTGAATTTAGCTCAAGCCTTCGATAATGATATATCAGAAAAAAGAATAACAGACTCTCTTCAAATGCTAGTTATAAAGGAAATTGGAGATGAAGAATATAAATTTGTAGAAAGAAACTTAGGAGAACTTTATTCGAAAACACTCTTTTTATCTACCTCTAACCGGTTTAATATTTTGCAGCAACCAAATGATGCTTTTTTACAGATTATCAATCTTAAAGCTGTAAATAGAGCAGGACGAATTAACAAATTATTTGAAGCGATTAATAGTAAGCTTCCAATCGGAGGTAAATTAATTGGTTATACACTAACTCCTGTATATTCAAAACAAAAGATACTAAGGTCTTATCCTGAGGGGATTAATCGATTAATTTATTACGTATACTATGTGTGGCAAAATGTTTTTCCAAAAGTCTATTTCTTACGGGAAATTTATTTCATTATAACCACAGGAAAATTTAGAGAACTATCAAAAGCGGAAACTTTCGGAAGGCTTTATTCTTGCGGTTTCGATGTTATTGGGGAGAAAATTATCAATGGAAAACGATTTTTTGTGGCAGAAAAAATAAAAGAGCCAATCTTTGACGAAAACCCTACATACGGGCCACTCATTTCACTAAAAAGATATGGAAAAAATGGAAAGTTAATAAAGGTATATAAATTAAGAAGTATGTACCCTTTTGCCGAGTATTTACAGGATTATGTTTATAGGCATAACGATTTAGAGAAAGGCGGAAAATTTAAAAATGATTTTCGGGTTACAAGTTTTGGAAAAATTATAAGAAAATTGTGGCTTGATGAATTACCGATGTTTTTAAATGTATTGAAGGGAGAAATGAAAATTGTGGGGGTTCGACCTTTAAGTAAACACTATTTTAATTTGTATTCAAAGGAACTTCAGCAAAAAAGAATACAGCATAAACCTGGTTTAATTCCACCTTTTTATGTAGATATGCCAAAGACATTGGAAGAAATAATGGCATCTGAGATGAAATATTTGGAGGACTATGAAAAGAATGGATTACTCACTGATTGGAAATATTTCTGGAAAGCATTATATAATATTATAATCAAAAGGGCTCGTAGCCAATAATCAAATATATGCGTCACTTTACTTTATTATTTTGGGTCATTTGCTTTTGTCCTTCTTCGTTGAAGTCCCAAACTGTCTTTCAGCCTTTAGCTGATAGTGAACTTTATTTATTTCTTGATGAACTTGCTAATGACCAATTAATTGACTTGTATACAGTAGCTAAGCCTTATTCACGCTCAATGATTTATGCCAAATTAATAGAGGCTTTAGATAATGAAACTATATTGTCTAGACAAAAGGAAAGAATAGAAATTCTACTTGATGATTTTGGTTTTGACGGCAATCTTTCTGATACGCTCAATCATTTTAGTCAACATTTTACACCCAAACGTCCTTTCCAAATTATCCCACCAAGAGTTTTTTCAAAAAGTGAATGGGGAAAAATTTTAATGCGCCCAATCTATGGAATTAGGCTGTTCAACAATGGGAATAGGTCTTTTTTTGCTTCTTATGGTGGAGCTGAAATGGGAGCCTATCTGGGAAAAGGATTTGCTATCTACGCCAATATTAGAGATAATTACCAACAAGAATACAGACTCGCTAGACCAGATTATTTAACTAGGGAACTGGGCGGTAACTATAAATCTTCAGTAATTGGAAAGGATGGTGGAGAATTTAGTGAATTACGCGCTGGGATTACTTATTCTTGGGATTGGGGTTCTGTTGGTTTAGTGAAAGATCATATCGAATGGGGCAACAATTACCAAAATGCAAATATTTTATCAGGTCGGACACCTTCTTTTCCTATGGTTACACTTGATCTTAAGCCATTTAAATGGCTTCAATTTAAATATTTTCATGGTTGGCTTAATAGTGAAGTTATTGATAGTTCTCGTTCTTATTTTCCTCATCAAAGTGAACGTTATAGGAAAGTCCTACGAACAAAATATATTGCAGCCAATTTATTTACAATCTCTCCCTGGAGAGCACTGGGTTTTTCTTTTGGCAACTCTATTATTTATAGTGATACGCCCCCTAATCCTGCTTATTTAATTCCTTTTTCATTTTTTAAATCCCTAGATCATACAATAGACGACAACCAAAATTCTCAATTATTTTTTGACATTAGTTTTCGAGGAATAAAACATTTACACCTCTTCTCTTCTCTTTTTCTCGATGAATTAAGCTTTACTAGAATATTTGATCCTGATAGAAGGAATTTTTATAGTTATAAAATCGGTGCAGGGTTAAGTAATTGGCCCATTCCCAATCTTGGCTTTAATGTAGATTATAACTTAACAAGCCCTATTACTTATGCACATCGGGTACCAACCTTAACATACGAAAGCAATGATTTTAATTTAGGACATTTTATGGGAGATAATACTTCTTCTCTTTTTTTTGCTACTTGGTGGAAATTTAGCCCTCGATGGACAGTAAATGTTTTATTTGAAAAGCTTCAAAAGGGAACTCAACATATATATGACCTAAATGCACCTATTCCCGTAGATGAAAAATCTTTTCTTGAAAATATTATTTGGGAGGCTAAAATAATAGAAATTTCCTTAGAATGGTCACCCGTTTCAAATTTATCAGTATTCAGTCATTGTCGCTATAAAAAAGTTAATGCCGAAGATGAAGCAACACGACTACTGTATGAATCTCAATCTGAGATTGGTAATAATCTTATAATTTTTGCTGGACTAAAATATGGATTTCAATAATGAATCGTTATTGATAGCAAGAATTAAAATTCCCCGATGCTTGCGTCAAAAAAGTAATTTCTGAATCAGATATTGTGGGAATGGCACCCCATCTGCTTGAGATAGATTAGTTTATGTAGGATTTGTTTATAATTAAGTATTAAACAGGTCAAACGGAATAAAATTTTGTTTGACCTGTTTTTAATTTACGCTAAGTTAAGTTTAATCACATGTGTTTTGCTTCAAAAGAAAATCTACCCAAATGCCACCCTAAGGCAATTCATCTATTAGCCTGTTAAGGAACGGTGAAAAAATAAGTTCCCGATATTATGGTGAATAATTTTTTTCTTTAACAAGGCAAAAAACGCAGTCAAAGCAACGCTATGACGAGTATTTTCAACGCTGTTAAAGGAGAAAATAATAAGCAGAAAACGGGTAATTATTATTTAATCGTTCCTAAATTTGAGCGAGTTCTGCCTTTCAGAGTGATTTTTTTCTATGGTGGATTGTCCCTTTTTTTAGCAATTTTGACTACATTGGCACACATCATTCCAAAGAAAATCCAGGTATTTTCCGTTTATTCTGTACGGGCTTTGATCTTTTCTAAGCCATAATGGTTTTTATCATTTCCAAAACTTCCTTCCAATACCATTGAACGCTCTTTGGCAATTAAGCTTCTCATCAAGGATGTTTATATCTCCTTTTTTCCTGCCCGTCCTTTCCTTTTGAAATCAGTAAAAATCCCATTTTGAGAACAATACTTTCTGTTCTTATTAATGGGATAAATTTGATCCCCTCCAAACAATCGGCATTGTTCAAAATATTTACGATGCTTCCATATCGTCTTGATGGTTCGAACCCCCCTAATGAAAAGCTTTATAATCCCAAAATTCAATAAATCCAATTCCACCTACTATTATCTTGTGCACCTTTTTTCCAAACTCCACTCGCTTGGTTTCTTTCCCTTTCACAATGGGTCGCACATAAGGTTTGAATAAAGTAATATCCGAACATATGGGCGCTCATCATGTAATTGCTGTTGTTTATATACCTTTTTAACCAACCTCAAGCGCTCAAAAAAGTTAGTTTTTACTGGCGTTTTGGTATCAAATGAAAGATCCGTTTTCCAAAAGCCGATTAACGGACTTATTTGAACAAGCATTTTATTAATTAAATGCAATAAGCGTTTTTTGAGCCATCGAGTGACTTTATAAGTCTTCCTCCTTTTGCGATTGTAAGCTAAATAGACTTTTTTTTATCACGATATTTATTCCTCGGATGAGCCGTTTTCGTGTGAGCGCACAGAGCCATCATTTGATCATGTAACCACTCTACACATTCCCATAATAACTTTACATCGGTTGGATAACGCACATAAGATTCATAACATGTCGCGTTACTGGCATTCGAATGTTGGTCTTCAATATCTGCTGACCAAGCCTTGATCAGTATATTTTGCATTGCTGATTCGTTCAATGTTTTTCCCAATTTCATTCGCCACCGACTAACAATGCCAAGATCTCTTATCTGTTCTCCTTCCCCTAATCGAATCCCATAAAACCATTGCTCAATCCTATTCCTCCCTCCATACTAAATATAGGAGGGGCACTACATTTATTTTTTTGGTTTGGAAAATTAGTCGCTATCTCTTTGAAAGGTATTGTTAGATAGAGTTTGCCTAAATCTGTATTGGCAAACTGTTCCCAACGCTTGTCTCGCATTTCTTCTTCTGTAAAAAGAAGACCCGAATTTAATTTGGCAACTTGTATGCATCGAAAATTTTCTTGCCTCGAATTTACTCTTTTAAGGACAATTTCGGGGTGTTTAAATAGAAATAATCGAGTTAATTAACTGATTAACAGGTGGTTGGGTGATCATTGAAAGGGGCGAACATAGTTATAATAGGCGGACGAAAGGAACAAAAATAATAGACAAAAAGCTATAGAATTTACACTTTTACAGTGATTCTTAGGGCGCGTAAGCCTTGTACTCCTTGTAATTTGCCTAATGTCAAATCCTCAATATTGTCATCAATCAAACCTTCTCGGGTTAGATAATTGATATATTCTAAGTACTCATTTTTATCTTTATCAGTTGTGTAAACGATGGCAATTTTACCCTTTTGAGTAAGGCGTTCAGTAGTGCCGTCAATATAGGCTTTGTCGATGCGCTTTTTAATAATTTCGTATCGAATATTGTAAGCACCATCTACATCAAAATGTTTGTCATCCATGCGAAAGCGTACCGAAATTGGATTACTATAAACGAAAATTAATTGAGCAGTAGAGAGTGGAACAGGCATTTCAGTTCTCAAAGTATCCATCTTTTGAGTGACATGGCACATGGTAATCAACTGCGTCAATCGAAGATTTTTCAGATGAATAGGACTGAATTTTTGATTGCGCAAAAGAGATTGTCCAGCATAAATTTCATATTCGACTCCATCCGTTTTGTATTTCTCAAAATAATGAGGAATCATTTTCTGAGTTCTCAAGTCTTCTTTTTCAATAAAGTCAGATAGCGTTTCATTAATCATTGCAACACTGTCTTCATATTTTTTTCGCTCATTGTAGACAACTCCATACTCATTATCTAATTCGCTAAAATATTTAGTTACAGCAAAGGTGATTTCTGAATCTTTTTGGGCAATTTCTTGAAGCACTTCATGGACTTCATTTTTGATGAAATCCATAATTCTGTTTTCATCATTCGATTTTAATTCTTCCTTCAGTTCTTCCAATAGATGTTCCGTTTCTAAGAGATAATGATGTAAAATAGGGAAGTCAATTTTCGTCAATGAAATCTTTAAGACTTTCTTGATCTTATTCAGGTTTTCAATAAAATCTGATTGAATTGCTCGATTTCGGGTAGTCGAAGAACTTACGATGTCTGCTTGACCATAAAGCGGATGAACATTTTCAAAAAGAATGGGAGTTGGAGTCGCTCGTTTATCAGTTTTTTCTTCCTTTTCCATCATTTGATAGGCACATTCGATAAATTTCCATTCTACACTTGGATGAATCGTTGTAAATCGTTCTCGAATAATTGCCTCAATTTGATTGTCAATTTCTTTTCGGCTACGCTCAACAGCAAGGCTAAATAAAGGGATAAGTTCCTCAAATTTCAATTCGGCAAACGCATTCATCCCATAAGGTTTGGGAGACCCAATTTCGAAAAGACCGATGACATCTTTATTGGAATTCATCAAAGGAGCAATCATAATACATCGAATGCCCGATGCAAGTAAGTCTCGCTCAATGGGTGTTTTGAATTTGATTTTTTCTAAATCTTCTATCATCACAATTTCCTTATATCGACATGCCTTTTCATATAACGAATTCGTGTTTTCAGGGGCAAGTAACATTTCTTGTTGTTCTGCCAAAAAGTCAAATCGAATTTTGTATTTATGTTGAATGGCCCTTTCTCTAGGATAATCAATAGCGGTAATCCCCATCCTTAATTCAGACAATTGGAAAAAACTACGAAGCATTTGTTGAAGCGTTTTGATATTTTCAGGCTTCACCACTGCGTCCTTTTGTAATAGCTCATTTTTTAAACTAGATAAAATTTCTCGTTCTGAAACATCAATAAATTCTATTCCGATAATACCATTTATCTCGAAGTTTTCAGGAGGAATTGCCTCCGTCCAAGCATTTAAATCATGAATATTTCCTAATAACTGATTAATCTTTTCTTGGCTTAATTTCTTAGGCTTATTCAATGTTTTTACCTCCAAAAAATCAGAATAAAGTATTGACCTATAATGTTGTTTCATTAAACTAGTTGGACATTCCATTGTCAGTATAAATCCAGGGTCAATCTTGATATTTTGACCATATACTTTATTTAAAATGATAGAGCAAGCCTGTACTAACATAGAGGCATTAATCATTTCCATGGAGCCACCTATTTTATAACTCACTTTCAAATGAGTCATCATCTTCTCCATCGTTGGGGTCTTGAAAACCTCCTTCATGATAAAGGGCGGGCTGGCTTTGGCAAATTGTTTGTCTCGAATAGAAAGCGGAAACAAGCCCGACATCAATAAATCAATAATATCTTGATGTTTTTCTAATAAGGAATCATCACTGATAATATCCATCAATTCGGGTGCCTCTTCTACTCTTGAAATAATTTCTTTGGCAAGAATTCGCTCAGCTATACTTTTACTATCCAATCTTTGTCGCCACCAATTAATCATTGGGACAAAACTCAAGTTTGTTTTATAAGGAATTCGATGACAACCCAATTTTATAAATTCATCTTGTGAAAAGACATGAGTCTCATTGGGTTTTAAAACCTCATCTATTGTATCAATTGTTGTCGGAACTTCAGCTACCATAATTGTGATTAGTGATTTTACTTCTAAAAACCCGTTGAATGGCAAAGGGTTTGATGCTTAGTCTTTTCAAGCTTGTTTTTGAGGAAATTTTAATAAAAAATTAGACTTTATTAGTTTCTGAACAATACGAATCGATTTTAATATGAAACTTTGATGCCTCTTTTTTTCCAATCAATACATTTACTTTCTAGGAATATAAAGTTCGGAAAAAATCAATAAAGTCGCTTGATTTTTATGCTCGTGTAAAGTTTGGTAATTACAGCTTCCAATAAACAAGCAACTCATAAGCGCCTTTTTTACTACTTTTGAAATATTATTGTTAATTGAAAATCAAAAAAACCAAATCTATGAAACGCATATACCAACTCCTGATCCTTTGTTTTCCACTGTTACTTGCTAATTGTAAAACAACAAAATATACTCCGACGACTTTCCCTGAAAAGCAAATTATTTTTGGAGATGGTGGAGGTTTTTCTGGCGTGATAACGGAATATACCTTACTAGAAAATGGTCAATTTTTTAAAAAAACTAGCTTAGAAAAAGAGCATCAAGAATTGAAACGCTTAAAAAAGAAGGAAGCAATAAAGATATATGAGCAAAAGGAGAGTTTACGTTTACACAAATTTGATATCAATCATCCTGGTAATCTATACTATTTTTTGAGGCTAACGGATGAAGAATTGGATCATACCATAACTTGGGGGGCTGGAGATTATAATTTAAGAGAAGAAATAATGGACTTTTATAAAGTCTTGCGAGCATTGATCAAAACACAAGCTATGGATGAGGAATCAAAAAAAGGAGATAAATAAAAGTATACGATAGAGAATATTCAAAATGCATCTATTATAAATATTCTCTACCGTACATTTTTTGAAAGTTGTGGAAAACGCCGTCAAAGACGGCTAAAGAATAATAAGGAGAGCGCCTTTTGATGAAAAAATCGAAGATTTTTTCATCAAAAGGCGCTCTCCAAAAGAAATTTTCGCGCCGTAGGCGCGTGGATTTCATAAGTGTACGGTAGAGAATTTGAATACTAAACTTCGGAACTTGAGGTTTTATAGCTGTAAAAATTTCGTCACATCTATCGCCGTTTCTGGCGAAGCAGTTATTTGAAAAATTGTATCATTATAATCATTGTCACCATTTGGAACTGTAATGTCTTCGACACAAACTACTGTAGATGCGTAAGTTGCATAATGGAATATTAAACTTTGAACATTGTCGTTTGGATTGAAACTAGGGTCAGAGTATTGAGTTGATTCTCCATTGGTTATTTCACCATTTCTCCAACCATTAGAGATGACAAAAAACTAAATAATGGTACCTTGTTCGAAAGTTCCCAATAATTTCATTGTACTTCCTTCTACCAATTCACCACCCGAACCAGATTTTGAGGCATTTGGGAAAACAACTAATTTTGTAATATCATCAATACTTGCTGGCGGGTTATCTTCTTTATAATAATATCCCAATACATTCGTATAACCTGCACCTTCATGTACAAAAGTGATATTGATTCCGCCGTGTTTTACAATAGATTAAAAAATGATTTTTATTTTTCCTTTTTGAAAATCAATTTCAACCAAAAAAGAGGGTTTAATAATTGTTTTCGAAGGTGAAAGTCCGTGTACATTTCTGAAATGGTATTGACAATTTTTTTATTATTTACCACAAAATTGGCAACCTTATTACTTAGCCAAGGGTATCGTAATAGTCGTTGAAGCGCGTAACTTAACTTCATTTCCTTACCTAAAACACGCTCCACTCTAAGATCATAAGCATGCAAAAATTTGGCAGAAAAATCATTTTGCTCAAGGCATTTTTCTGCAAGTTCGGCAGCGATAAATCCACTATAAATTCCATTACCGATCCCTTCACCTGAGAATGGATCAACCAAATGGGCAGCATCTCCAATCAAAATATAATTATCGCCAGAGATCGATCTTTTTTTAGAACCTAATGGTAACGGGAATCCCACTATTTTACTTTCTAAAGTAGCACCCTCAAATCGTTCTTTGAATAAAGGATGGGTTTCAAGAATATCCAATAATACCTTTTTCAACTTTACTTTGTGTTTGCCTATATAATCACTTCGCATACCGACTCCGACATTTGTATATCCATTAGGCAAAGGAAATATCCAGAAATAGCCAGGTTGAATATCTTCTATGTAATGAAGCTCTAAAAAATTGTCTTCATGTAAACCTTTTACATCCTTATAATAGGCTCTCACTGCAGCAGCATGATGATTAGGGTCTTTTGCGAGTCCCGCATAATGTCTTGAAAATGAAGAATGTGCACCCGTTGCTTCTATTAATAACCGAGTATCGACTTGAAAATTTCCATCCTTTGTCGAAAGCGTAAATCCCCGCTCCGTTTTTTCATATTTATCGATAGCTGTATTATCAAAATATTGAATATTATCCCGCCTTTTGACTTCTTCAATTAAGAAATTATCAAAATCCATTCTCTTGGAGACATAGCCGGGTGCGGCGTATTTATTTTTTTCATAAGTGGTAAAAAATGGAACATCGAGTGATTTATAATTGGGCGCAACAAATCGGATGCCCCAAATATCTACGCCTAAGCTAGAATCAGCATTAAATCGCTTGAAAATTTCGGGGTCGAGACGATTGAGTAGGGTCGTAACTTTACCGGAAATGGCATCTCCACATACCTTATCTCTTGGAAAAACGGCTTTATCTATTAAAATAGATGGGATACCCATATAGCTCAATTTCAGTGCAGTTGCCGCCCCAGCAGGGCCTGCGCCAACGATGCAAATGTCGGTTTGAATCATGGGCGCAAATGTAAGTAGATGGTTTCAAATAGTTGAATGTTATAACATTCAAAAATAGTAGAATGCTTCAAACATATCACTTATTGTTTAGCGAACGACTTGCAGAATTAAATCAAACTGATTTTTTTAATAGGATCATAAGATTATTCTTTGATCAAGTAGGTGCAGAATCAAGTAAGTGCTTGGACAAAATCAAATTATAGATTACTGGAGCATTGCCGCAAATCGGCTCGCTCCAGTAAATGGTGGTTTTGGAGGGGAGTTCAATTTAAAAAGCTGAAAGTCAGCTTTTTAAATTGGACTCCCCTCCAAGCCTCCTCTACTGCAACGGGCGCCTTTGGCGTGATGTTGCAGTATTTAAGTGCGACTTAATTATGTCCAAGAACTTACTTATGAAATTTTCTTATTCATCAACATCCAATTACCGCCCACATCTATATAATTTCCATTAGGAAAGGTTTTTATAAAATCATTTTCGAAAAAGACTTTAGTAGCATTCAAATCCTGTTTGGTAAGCGATAAACGATTGTAAAGTAAAGTACCATTTTCTTCAATTAAACCTTTCAGTGCTTCTAAAAAATCTTGTGTTTCGAAGCTATTAGGTATGATGTCATCTAGAAAGACATCCATCGCTATAAGGTCAAATTTTTCTTGAGTTTGCATGACATAGGCAAATGCATCTGTACAATATAATTCGATGGGTGATTTTAGATTGGAAAGGACATATTTTTCGGCGAGATAAATAACGTTTTCATCAATTTCTATACCTGTGTAATGATAATTTTTTTTAAATTTTTGCTCTAGCATAAATGGAATACTTCCTAATCCGAAACCCAAGACTAAAACAGTTTCAATATTTAAACTATCTAAATCCAGCTGTTGAAAGGTCTTATTGTAGTTGTCATAGAGGTCGCCATAAGAATAAATGGCATTGGCAGTAGAAAGCTGATACCGATCTTTGCTAAGACTGACATAAAGGTGTGGATTGATGTCGCTAGGGGCACTTTCAATATGAAATTCCGTAAAATAGCTAAATAGCCTTTTCCATAATGGTTGGTTCATTGAAATAACTTTTGTAACCAATGATTGATTACTTCTCCCATCTACGGTATTTTGAGGTTTCTTCAAAAACTTTAAGCAGGATCACTCTTTCTATGGTATCTAATTCTTTATTTCGCCGTTTCATCATCACCTCTGCTGATTCAAATGCTTTTTCGGTCTTATAGGTAGAATATCCACTAGCGCCTCCCCAAGAATAGGAGGGAATAAAATTCCGAGGGAATCCACTTCCGAAAACATTGGCTGAGATGCCTACAACTGTCCCAGTGTTGAACATCGTATTGATACCGCACTTGGAATGATCACCCATTAATAAACCACAAAACTGCACCCCTGTCTGTTCAAATTTTTCAGAATTATAGTTCCAAACTTTTACAGGCGCATAATTATTTTTCAAGTTAGAAGTGTTACTGTCAGCACCTAGGTTACACCATTCCCCAATCACCGAATTACCTAAAAAGCCATCGTGTCCTTTATTTGAATATCCAAAAAGAACACTATTATTGATTTCTCCACCGACTTTGCAAAAAGGACCTAAGGTGGTGGCGCCATATATTTTTGTCCCCATTTTTAAAATAGCATTTTCAGCCATTGCCAAAGGACCACGGATCATACAGCCTTCCATTATTTTGGCATTTTTTCCGATATAGATAGGTCCTGTTTTCGCATTCAATATGGAGCACTCGATTTCTGCACCTTCTTCAATGAATATGTTTTCTTTTCCTAAAACCTGATTCGTTGAAGATATAGGCTGGGAGGTTTTCCCTTTAGTTAGCAAATCAAAATCTAATCGGAGCGCTTCGTCATTCATTTTGAAAATATCCCAAGGGTGGTTGATCTTGAGTAAGTTAATGTCTCCTACTTCAAAGCCTGCTAATTCTTCAATCTCGTCTTCTTCCATTAAGATTTCAAATTGCCGGCTATCTAATTTGGCAACAATTAACTCTCCGTCTTTCAATAATGCCTCGTTATTGCCCATATTATCGATTAGCCGGAATAGGTCAATATTTGGCAAGACGGAACCATTAATAATGTAGTTTTTATCTGCAATGGTGATGTCATATTTTTGAGAAAGATAATCTTGGGTGATATAGGAAGCCTTCCCTTTTAACCAATGTTCCCATTTTTCACGAATGGTTAAAATGCCCACACGGATTTCACAAACGGGACGGGTATAAGTGAACGGCAAAAGATTGTCACGAGCTTCATTATCAAAAAGAATAATATTTTCCATTGGTAGCTATTATATTATCTCAAAAGTATAAGGATTTTGTGTTGGTCTATTTAAAGCGCGAATTTCAGTAATTAACTCGAATTTTTGATAAGATGCAGGTAGAATTGTCAATTTTTATTGAAAAGGTATAAAAATATCTAACTACAAAAGCCTCAATCAGGATTGATTGAGGCTTCAATATTAAAATGCCAACAAAACATTAAGAGGGATTTCAACGAATTGATTACTCCTCAGCAGTAATGTCTTTAGCAAATTTTGTTTTAGAGAATTTCTTGTTAAATTTATCAATACGACCTGCGGTATCAACAAATTTCATTTTACCGGTAAAAAATGGATGAGATTCACTTGAAATCTCCAACTTCACTAATGGATATTCTTTACCATCTTCCCATGTGATCGTGTCTTTTGTAGCAGCACAAGATCGAGTCAAAAAAGCGTGGTCACAAGAGAAGTCCTTGAACACTACAAACCGATAATCTTTTGGATGAATATCTTTTTTCATAACGAATTATTTTCAGATTCAATAATTGGAGCGCAAAGGTATGCTTTTTTTCTATTTAGAAAAAGCAAATTTGATTCTAATTTGTAGGAAAAACCTTTAATTATTAATAATAAAATGCAAAATTTGGCCTCAAATCAGAAAATATGGTTCCAACTAAAGCCCTCGGTATTGATATTGGAGGTACTTCTACAAAATTAGGATTGGTTAATAAAACTGGGGAATTACTCAGATTTACTTCTTTTCCTTCAAGAGCACAAGAAGATTTCAAATTCTTTCTGGAAGATCTAAAATCTGTTACAGAAGACTTTTTAAACGAAGATAAAGTGATTGGTGTAGGTATTGGTGCTCCTGATGCATCTCCTTTAGATGGCACAATGAGTCGGCCGGCCAATTTCAAATGGGGAGAAAAGGTTCATTTAGTCGATGGTATATCCAAGGTGTTAAACCAAAAAGCTTTTTTAACGAATGATGCGAATGCTGCCGCATTGGGAGAGTGGTATTTTGGAGCAGCAAAAGGGATGACTGATTTTGTTGTTATCACTCTAGGTACTGGTGTCGGAAGCGGCTTTATTTCGAATGGTCGCTTGCTTTGGGGAAAAAGAGGAATGGCTGGTGAGTTTGGGCACATTGTCACTAAACCAAATGGACGAGATTGTTCTTGTGGGCATAGAGGGTGTTTGGAAATGTATGCTTCCGCACGGGGTATTCGTCAAACAGTTTTAGAATTTTTAGCGGAAAGTGAAGCGCCAAGCTCTCTACGAGGCTATGATTTAAAAAATATGAGTGTCCGGAAAATTGAAAAAGCGGCAAGAGCAGGGGATCTATTCGCTTTAAAAACCTTTGAAAAAACAGGGCATATTTTAGGTAGTAAACTAGCCGATTTGATTGCTCTTTTTGATCTTGAAGCAGTGATTCTTTCTGGAGGTGTATCTAGGGCTGGACAGTTGCTTTTGAAACCAACTCTTGAAAGCATGGAAGCATGGACTTTTCCTGCTTTTCGTGGAAATACAAAATTGTTATTATCTGAAATGGAGAATGCGAATGCTGCCGTTTTGGGAGCGGCAGCATTGGTTTTCAATGAATTGGAGTAAGCCGATTGTTCTCAACTTATTTCTACATTATTCTTGAATATCCAACTCGATATATTTGCGACTTAGACATACTCTTAAACAAAATAGGGAATGGAAATATTAGATATACTTATCATTGGGGCAGGTCCTGCCGGTATTTGTTGTGGAATAGAAGCCAAAAAAAATGAATTGAACTATCGAATTATAGAAAAGGGTGTTTTGGTCAATTCCATTTATCATTTTCCCACTAACATGACCTTTTTTTCAACTTCTAAAAAACTGGAAATTGGAGATACCCCTTTCATTTCGCATACGGATAAGCCTACTCGAAAAGAAGCACTGGAGTATTATCGCCGTATTGTTGAAAGTTGGGATTTAAAGATTAACCATTACGAAGAGGTATTGGATATGATTCCTGAAAATACCTTGTATCGAATTAAGACTTCTAAAAGAGAATATTTAACTAAATCGGTCGTCATCGGGTCAGGTTATTTTGATGAGGTCAGGAAGCTGAATGTGCCTGGTGAAGATTTACCAAAAGTTAAGCATTATTACGATGATGCTCACCCCTATATTGGGCAAAAAGTATTAGTTATTGGTGCAGCAAATTCTGCCTGTGATGTCGCCTTAGAAACTTGGCAAAAAGGCTCAGATGTAACGATGGCAGTGAGGGGAAATAAGCTTTATCAAAAGGTGAAATATTGGATACTGCCTAATATAGAAAATCGAATTAAGGCAGGTGAAATTCAAGCTTATTTTAATACAACCGTTAAAGAAATCAGCGCTAAAGAAGTCGTTTTGTTAACTCCTGATGGAGAAAAAGTTATTGAAAATGATTTTGTTTTGGCAATGACTGGCTATAAACCGAATTATCCTTTTTTAGAAAAATTAGGAATTAAAATTAATGAAGATGAAGACAAAAAACCGGTGATGAATCCAGATACTTTTGAATCTAATTTGAAGAATGTATACTTAGCTGGTGTGGTTCAAGCAGGCTTGCTGACGAGTAAATTATTTATTGAAAACACCCGTCACCATGGAGAAATTATAATAAAGGATATTTTGGATAGAATGAATGAGAAGCGATGAATTAAAACTTGTTCAATATTCATCGGTGGTAATTAGTTTTGAGCTAAAATTTGAAGATAACCAGAGTAAGATTTCCCTTTACCATCCTTAAAGACATAATAATAGACGCTGTCTTCAGAAGATAAATTTTCTCCTTCTGTTTTTCCTCCGTTCCAATCATTTTTGTAGTTCGTCTGTTCAAAAACCTGTTCTCCCCATTTATTAAAAATCAATAAAGAGTTATCAGGATAATTTTGAACCCCAAGAATTGTAAAGGTATCATTTTGTCCATCTCCATCAGGGGAGAATCCGTTCATGATCGTTAGTGCTTCACAAAGAATTTCTACACTTATTTTCAGCGTGTCAATATCCTTTTTTGTCTTGATAAAATAGGAAAACTCGTCTATTTCTTCACAGACATTTTTATTTGGGATGTAGGTTATAGATTCATCTGAATTGAACTTAATCTTTCCGAATTTTGGATTTTTAAGAATGCCTGTTTTTATAATCTTGATGGGTGTCAAATTTTCTCCAAAAAGGTCAAAAATGACTTTATTGTTTTTAACGACGATTAGTTTTTCAATGTTAGTTGCGTGCAGATTTCCAAGGACAAAGAGGGCAATAGAAAGGATTAGTAGTTTTTTGGTGATTGTTCTAGCCTTTGATCTTTTCATTTTTTTAGTATTTGATTGTACAGTTTAAAATCGAAAAGGAGACAAACGATTTGGGTATGAATTGATGACAATTCAAATATTGTCAATGACAATATTGTTGATAAAAAATCAAAAGGAGGGTAGTATGAAAAAGGGGAAATTTGAATGGGAGATAACAATAAAGTGCAAAATATTTGCCAAAAAATTAGAGGTCTACATTTCGAGTGTTCTAATTGGTGAAATATTTGCCTTTTTTAGAAAAGAAAGACTGTTAGTAACGGCTAAAAAATAAGTCTGCCAATTTGAAATAGTAGATTTTGGATTTTAGTAAGGCAAAAATACTTTTTGCGTTCGCCTTTGTACCTTCTGGCACAAGCCAGCGCAGGATGCAGGGCATCGGGGAGTATTTTTAACGCCGCAAAAGTTCAAAAAATACATAGGCAAATGTCGGAGTTATTCTTTAGGCGTTACT